>NZ_CP139979.1:1210000-1815000 GCF_034424525.1 Sphingobium yanoikuyae | reverse complement strand
TGCTCCGCTGCTTCCGGATCAGCGAATAACTCCCAACCCTTTCAAGCAGGACATTCTCATGGACATCCTGATCATGCGCGGCCTGCATAGCAGGGCCGAATGCGCGGCATGCCACCAATAAGCGGGGGGAGTACTGGTTGCTGACCCAGCCCCCCCCCCCCCCTGATCCGGGCGGCCAGTGACGCGGACTATCTGTTCGCAACGGTGTGACGCTTTTTCACGCGGAGCGATCAGCCCGATGCGGCAACAGGCGCAACATGGATAATGGTGGGATCTTCCTTCGGCCATCCCGGTATCTTGCGCGCTGCCTTGGACGCCAGGAAGCTGCCACCGACCCACATATATGTTCCCAGTTTCTGGCCGGCTCGCCGGTCATCGCATAGCCGCCACAGCAAATGCCGCAAGCGCGGCCAGGCAATGGACGGATCATCGGGCGTGAAGACGGCCAGGGACAAATCCGCGCCAAATAGGTCCGAGATCGGCAGTGGCTCCGCAAATTCCGGTACTTCCAAGCCGAACATGCTTTCGGCACAGGCCAAGGTGATGCGCAGGCTATGCTCGATATTCTGCTCCGTTGCCCGTTGATGCAAAATCGCCAAGGCCGCATGATCGAGCCCGGCAATTGCGGCACAGAAGTCCAGAAGATAGGCCGCTGCGTGGCAATGCTGGGTCAAAGACTTCACGAAGCTCAGGCTTGCCAGCAGGATCTCGTGGATTGGCGATATGCAGGGAACCTTTACCTGCCCCAGTTCCTGATCCGCCGGCTCACGCAGAAACGCGCCCACGTCCATGGGGTGCGGACAACCCGGCTGCTGGAGCCGGTGATGAACGTCGACCGTTGCCTGGTTCGGCGAACGCGAGAAGAAATGCTGCTCTCCCAGAAAGGCACGCCACCAGATACGATCACATTCCGCGGGCAGGAAATAACCTGCCTCCTGGAGAAGCGCAGTGCAGCGACGCAGATCACCGCGATCGATCAGGATATCGACATCCGATGAGGGACGATGAAAGTATCCGCCATGGATTCTTCTCTGCGCAAGCGGCCCTTTGAAAACTATAAATCGCAGCTCATCACGGATCAGAGCTTTAGATATATTGGTTATTGTAGCGATGTTCACGCCGTTCATCGCGAGCGTCAACTTCCTGAACCTGTCCTCCTCGCGCGAGAAGGCGTCCGGAATATGCTGCCCAGCGACGCGGAGCCCGGCACCAAGGTGCAGCAGAAGTTTACAGGATTTCCCAACCATTATGATGTCCGCCCAATCATCCGCGTCGATCGCCGGAGAGGGAGCGCTAACGATCATCTGCGGAACGGACAGCGCCACATGGCATCTCACGATGTCCACAATTTTCCGTGCCTTGTTGGAAGGGTCTAACAACACATCAGTCACACCTTGAATGTTAGCTTATACAAAACATTGCCCTACAAAATTAAATCATGGCGATATGTGTTTATACCTATAGGTGTTACCGCGGATAGATTGGAATTTGACTTAAACATTTACTTACGATCAATTTATATCCGCTGAATGGTTCAGCAGATGATGAGGAGTTGAGTATGGAAAAGGAGTCTTATGAATCGCCCGAGCTCGTCGAACTCGGCTCGTTCGAATCGCTGACGCAGGGCACGTCCTACGGCGAAAGCCTGGACGCGACCTTCCCGGACGGTACGCCGCGCGGCGAGCTCACGTTCTCCTAACGGGGTGGACGCCCTTCTCGGACAGAGGGGGCGTCCATTCTCTTGCAAAGCCCTTGGTAGCGGGGAAGAAAGATGACGATCGCCTGGCCATCCGCGACAATCGTGGCAGCAGATCCCAACATCGTGTTTTGCGACCTGGACAATGAGAGGGTTTTGCTGGACCTGACCTCCAGCCGCTATTTCGCGCTCAATCGCGTCGGCGTCCATGTCTGGGAAACGATCGCGACCCCCACCAGTGTCGGCGCATTGCAGGACAATATCGAGCAACGCTTCGATGTCCGACCGGAACAGTGCCGCAAGGATCTGGAGAGCCTGTTAAGCAACCTGTCGCAGTTCACATTGATCAGCGTTCAGCATGCGCCGGCGTCCTGATCGCACTTTGGCGGGGCTGCTTCTGGCACTGCTGCTGCCGGTCGCACTGCCTGTGGTGTTGGCTGTCCGCCTTGCCCTCAGCCTCACCAGCTATGCGCGCCTGTGCGAATGGCTGCCGCAATCCACTGGCCAGCGCAATCCGCTCTGGGTGCGCCAGGTCGCCCGCGCTGTCAGCATCGTCTCACGACTTGTTCCCGGCGCCACATGCCTGACCCAGGCCGTGGCCACGCGGACGTTGCTCGCCTGGATGGGACATGAAAGCTGGATCCGGATCGGTGTACGCCGCTCCGAAGATGGCAGCTTCCAGGCTCATGCCTGGCTGCTCGACCATCGTGCAAGGCCCATTATTGGCGGCAGGCGGCAGGACTTGGCCGGCTTCAACGTCCTGGCGGACCTGGACGGACTGGTCCGGCAATGAATGCTTTTGCCGGCCTGTTCCACCGCGATGGCCGGCCGGCACGGCATTGGCCCGGTGGAGGCATCGCCTCCCTGGTATCACGCGGCGTCCGTTGCGCAATAGATAGCGGCCCGACGATTCTTGCCGGGGCTGGCATGGAGGCGTTGGACCATGAGAAGCGGCGTCCGGGCCTCATTGTCGCCGCGGACGTCCGGCTCGACAATCGCGCGGAAATCGAGGCGCGGCTCGGCCTCCCCCCCCGCCCCGTTCTCCCTGAAGCCAGCCTGATCGCCGCGCTGTACGAGCGCTATGGCGCAGACTGCGCCTCCATGTTGCTGGGCGACTTCGCCTTTGTGCTCTGGGACGAAGCGACACAGACATTATTTGGCGCCCGTGATCATTTCGGCGTCCGCCCGTTCTACTATCATGCTTCGCCCAGGCTGTTCATGGCGGCGACAACGATTGGCGCGCTGCTCGGTTCGGAGATTTCATCCGCCATCGACGAAGTTGGTGCAGCAGATTTTGTCGCCGGCATAGTCGGCGATGCCCAGACGACGCTCTATCGCGAGATCCGGCGCCTGCCGCCAGGGCACATCATTCAGGTCACGCGCGACGAACTCACCATCAGCCGTTACTGGCATCTGGCGGCATCGCAGCCGCCAAGGGATGAAGAAACCGCCGAGCAGTTCCGCCATTTGTTCGAACAGGCGGTCTCGTGTCGGATCAGCGAACAAGCCGGCGTGTTGCTCAGCGGAGGGCTGGACTCCTCGTCCATCGCCATGATGGCGTCGCGCTTGCGGGCCGAGGCGGCGGGACCGCCCGTGCCAAGTCTGTCCATGACGTTCGACACAAGTCCCAACTGGACGGATGGCCCGCACATAAAATCCATTCTGCAAGCAGGGCGTTTTGCCCCCCATTTCCTGCCTACTGAGCATCAGGATCCGCTGCAGGAACTGGACATGATCCTGAATGAACAGGACGGCCCCTGCCTCGCCTACAATCTGGGCAGTTCACGACGCCTCTATCACAGGGCCCGGCAACTGGGGCTTCCCCGCCTTCTGGACGGACATGGCGGCGATGAAGTCGTTTCCCACGGGTTTGGGCGGCTGAACGAACTGGCGATGGAACGGCGCTGGGCCACCTTGTTGCGCGAAGCACATGGCTTGGCCCATATTCTCCGCTGTTCGACCTGGCAGGCAGCGTCTCCCCATTTCGATCATATCGCGACGATACGGCGATTCCGGCAGAATTGGCGGCGCATCGTCCACCATGCACATCCGCCCCGCACCTCACCGAACTTCACGACCGCGCTCGTCGCACCGGACCTCGTCCGTCGTACAGACATAGGTTTGCGCCGGGCAGCGACAATGCCCAGCCGCTCGGCCTATCAGACCGAGCAGCAGCGCCACCTGTCGACCCTGACATCGCCACAACAACCCTATGCGTTTGAAGTGCTCGATCGTTCGGCTGCTGCAGCCGGGGTGCGCCTGTGCTTCCCATTCTATGATCGCCGTCTCGTCGAGTTCTGCGTATCGCTCCCGGCCCACGCCAAGCTCGACAATGGCTATCCGCGCGCATCCCTGCGGAACGCCATGGCAGGCCTGTTGCCCGAGCAGGTCCGAATGCGGCGCGACAAGTTCAATTTTGCCGGCCAGTTGGGAACAGGCATGGCGCGTCACCGGGCATCCTTGCTGACGATGCTGGATGCGCAGGCTGACATGCTGGCGCCATTTATCGACATCGATGTGGCCCGCACGGCCATCACGCAGTTCGATCAGTCCATGGCCAATGATGCCGCCCCCTTATTCGCTGCCTACCGGGTCGCAAGCCTGGGCCGCTGGCTTGCAAGACGATCCCGGCCCGCCGCTCCGAGGGCTAAATTTCACATCGTACATGCAGGAGGATGACATGAAGATGGGCCCAACGCCTCAGCCCGCCATTGCCCCCGCCAGCAAGGCCTCGTCCCTTTATCGTGCCTTTGGGCTGACGATCGAATCGGATGTTCCACTGCCGGAACTGACGACCGCCCCGGCGGGATCGGTACCCGACATTCGCATCATCTATAGCCGCGACCTGCCCTTGCCGTCGCGCGAAGAGGGCGTGATCACGCAGTTCCGCACGGACGGGACGCATTTCCTGGCATGGCCCGACGTTGCGGCCTTCCAGTTCCACGGCCCCGACCTCATCGAGATTCAGCCCTATCCCGATACGCCGGTGACCTACCTCCCCTTTCCTCTGCTGGGGCCGATCATGGCGCTGGCGTTGCACATGCGCGGCTACATCACGCTCCACGCCAGCGCGATCGACCTCGACGGGCATGGCGTCATCTTCGTTGGCGACAAGCTGGCGGGCAAATCCACCACCGCCGCAGCCTTCCTCCGGGCGGGCCATCGCCTGCTGACGGACGACCTCCTGGCGATCCGCGCAAACCCGGACGGCGCGCTCGAAATCCTGCCAGCCTATGGCCAGCTCAAGCTCGCGGAAGAGGCCGCAGACGCCATGCAACTGGCTGAAGCACAGCCGCTGCCATTGGTTTATCCCGGCTTTTCCAAACGCCAGCATCGTTTGATGGGCGATTTCCGCCATGATCTGCTGCAACCCGAACGCCTCTATGTTCTCGACCGCGTGGGGGATCAGCCCGGCCTCACCCGGCTTGCCGGAACCCAGGCCCTGTCGGCGATCCTGCGCTACTCCTACATAACCCGTTTCGGGAAGGCAGCGCTCTCGCCCGCCGATGAGGCCCGTCACATGCAGGGTTGCGCTGCCCTTGCCCGCTGCATCCAGGTGGCAACGCTGCACGTCCCGCATGCCCTCAATCGACTGGAAGAGACGGTCGAACTCGTCCGCTCCGACTGCGAGGACCATAGGTGAGCCAGTTCCGTCAGATCAGCGATTTCGCGCGCTTTTCCCTTGGGGGATATGGCCGACAGGCGTCCGTCATCCTGTTGCTGATCCTGATCGGCAGCATTCTGGAAAGCTGCTCCTTGCTGGCGATGATCCCGTTGCTGAAACTGATCGGCACCAATCATGGTGCGGCCCAGAGCAGCATTCAACTGCCCTGGATTGGCAGCATATCGCTTGGCTGGTTGCTGACGGCGATGCTGTGCCTCATGGTCTTTCAGGCCTTGGTGTCGCGCCGCCGCCTCCTCCTCATGACCCGCACGATGCAGCAGGCGGTAGACGACATCCGCATGCACCTGTTCACGGCCATCGGCTATGGTCGCTGGTCGCTGGTCGCGAACATGCGCGGGTCCGATCTCAACCATGCGCTCAGCAACGATGTCGATCGCATCCAGGTCGCGGTCTTCAGCCTCATGTCATTTGGCCAGAATATCATCTGGCTGACACTCTATGGCCTGCTGTCCACACTGATATCCTGGCAGATGACCTTGTTCGCCATGACCGTTGGCGCAGCGACCCTGTTCGGCCTGTACCCGGTGCGCCGGAAGATCGCCCGCCATGCGCAATCCATGTCGAATTCCCTGCAGGAACGGCAATATGTCGCGTTCGAATTCATCACCGGCATGAAGATCGCCAAGGCTTTCAACAGCGAACCCTATTATCTCCAACGCTTGGATCGGTTGCTGGAAACGCTGCGCGTCGGCACTGTCGAGTTCGCCCGGCTGACATCGAACAGCACCGCTCTGTTCCAGTTGGCAAGCGGTGCGGCCGCAGCCCTGTTCGTCTATGTGGCCTATGCCGTCATCGCGCTGCCGCTGCCGCAGCTGATGACGATGCTGCTGTTGTTCATGCGCCTCGCGCCGCGCTTCAACGCCCTGCAAAGCACGCTCCAGCAACTGCTCCTCTGCCTGCCAGGCTATGAGAATGTCGCCAGGCTCCTGCGCATCTTCACGGCAGAGCAGAACCGCACCGCCGGGCCGGAGCGCGTTCAAATGCCGCTCCTGACCCGGCATGTCCGCTTCGATCGGGTATCCATCACCCATCAGGGCGCGGACACGCCGACGATCGCGAACCTCGATCTGGAATTGCCCGCCGGCAAGATCATTGCCCTGATCGGACCTTCGGGTGCAGGCAAGAGCACCATCGCGGACATGCTGATGGGGCTGCTCGATCCCAGCGAGGGCCAGATCCTGGTCGACGGTGTCAACCTTGCCCAGGATGATCGGCAATGGCGGTCCCAGATCGCCTATATGCCCCAGGACGTTTTCCTGTTGCATGACAGCATCGCAACCAATTTGCGCATCGGCAAGGCGGATGCGAGCGATGAGGAATTGTGGAACGCCCTCGACGCCGCCAACGCCCGGCAGTTCGTCGGCGCCTTGCCCCAGGGGCTCGATACGGTGGTCGGCGATCGTGGCAGCCGTCTGTCCGGCGGGGAAAGGCAGCGCATCGCCCTCGCGCGCGCTCTGCTGCGTCATCCCAGACTGCTGATCTTGGACGAGGCGACAAGTGCCCTCGATATGGACGCACAGACCAAGATCGAAACCGCGATTGCCGGTTTGCGGGGCCATATCACCATATTGGCCATAGCCCATACGGCATCGCTCGTCGCACTTGCCGACATCATCGTTCATCTCGACCGGGGGCGGGTCGTGCAGGTGCGGACGAACAATGCGGTCAAGGACGAGGATGCCGTCGCAGCGGAATAATCCTCCCACAGGCTCCGACGCGCGTCCCTATGGGCACCATCTCCGCCTATCAGCGCCCCTTTCGACATCGGGGGTGGCCTTGTATCCGGCAAACGCCTATCCGCGGGCCCATCAGCAGCCAATGCGAAGGTTCCCATGTCCAAAGCCAGTCCCGCAGATATCATGCCGATCGCCGATGTCATGGCGCGGCTGCGCGATCCGGACACCGGCTGTCCCTGGGACATCGAACAGGATTTCGCGAGCATCGCCCCTTACACGATCGAGGAAGCCTATGAAGTGGCCGATGCGATCGAACGCAACGACATGGCGGACCTGCGCGATGAACTGGGCGATCTGCTGCTGCAGGTCGTGTTTCACAGCCGCATCGCCGAACAGGCCGGCCATTTCCGCCTGCAGGACGTGATCGACAGCATCGCCGCCAAGATGATCCGGCGTCATCCCCATGTCTTTGGCGAAGGCGCCCGGCGCGAGGATGGCCATGCCCAGTGGGAAAGCATCAAGGCGGCCGAACGCGCCGACAAGATCCCTGACCCAAGCGCCATGGCCGGCGTGGCACAGGCGCTTCCGGCTCTGCTGCGCGCCGAAAAATTGCAGAAGCGGGCTGCTCGCACCGGCTTCGACTGGCCCGATGCCCAGGGCGCGATCGCCAAGATCCATGAGGAACTGGACGAGGTCGCCAGCGCGACCAGCCATGCCCATCGGGAAGAAGAGGTCGGCGACCTGCTCTTTGCCGTCGTGAACCTCGCACGCCATCTCAAGATTGACCCCGAAGTGGCTTTACGTGGAGGAAATGCCAAGTTCGATCGTCGTTTCCGTCAGATGGAGGCAATCGCCGGCGACGCGTTCGTCGGCCTGTCGCTCGACGAGAAGGAAGCGCTATGGCAACAGGCGAAGCAGGCGGAATAATCAGGCCGGTCACGCCGGCGGATCATGACGCGATCTGGGCAATCCTGGAGCCAGTGCTGCGCGCTGGCGAAACGCTGGCGGTCGATCGCGCGATCAGCCGCGAAGACGCCCTTGCCCTGTGGCTGTCCCCGGACCGCACCGTCCGCGTCGTCGAGGGGGATGGCACCCTGCTCGGCACCTTCTACGTCCGCGCCAACCAGCCGGGCGGTAGTAACCATGTTGCCAATGCCGGCTATGTCACCGCAGGTCACGCAACCGGACGCGGCGTTGCCCGGCGCATGTGCGCGGCCTCCTTCGATCTGGCCCGCGATCTGGGTTTCAGCGCGATGCAATATAATTTCGTGGTTTCCTCCAACAGCCGCGCAGTCGCGCTGTGGCAGGCGATGGGCTTTGCCATTGTCGGCCGCGTGCCCGATGCCTTTGCCCATCCGACGCTGGGGCTGGTCGACACATTTGTGATGCATCGTTACCTTTGACGCGGCGCGTGCGCAGCGGCATAGGGCGCGCAATCGCGACCATCGCGCATAGGGGGTATCTGGTGTCAACTTCGCTGTCCGGGCCGGCCATGGCCCCTTCCCTTTTCCTGCCCGGCCGTGCGCGATGACCGCTCCCCTGTCGTCCTGGCTGGACAGCCGGTTCCAGATAGCCGCGCGCGGCAGCAATGTGCGCACGGAAATCATCGCCGGCATCACCACTTTCCTCACCATGGCCTATATCGTGCTGGTCAATCCGGCGATCCTGGGCGAGGCCGGCATGCCGTTGGTCGGCGTGGCTGCTGCGACCTGTTTCGCCGCCGCCTTCGCCAGCATCCTGATGGGGATGGTCGCGAACGTGCCCCTGGCACTGGCGCCGGGCATGGGCCTCAATGCCTATTTCACTTATTCTGTGGTGCTGGGTCTCGGCATCCCCTGGCCGGTCGCGCTCGGCTGCGTCTTCCTCTCCGGCGTCGCCTTCCTGGCATTGACCCTCGCTGGCATCCGCCAGATGATCCTCGCCGCCATCCCGCCCCACCTGCTGGCGGCGGTTGCCGGTGGCATCGGCCTCTTCATCGCCTTCATCGGCCTGCGCAATGCCGGCATCGTCGTCTCCAATAGCGCCACCTCGGTCGCGCTCGGCGACCTTCGCTCGGCGCCGGTGCTGCTCACCCTGTTCGGCCTGACGCTGATCGCCGGCCTGTCGATCCGTCAGGTGCGGGGCGCGATCCTGATCGGCATCGTTGCCACTACCCTGCTCGGCTGGCTGGTCGGCGCGCTGCATTTCACGCCGACGCCCTATGATGTTTCCGCACTGGGCAGCACCGCCTTCCATCTCGATCTCGGTGCGGTCTTCGCCGGCAGCCATGGCATCGGCGTGCTGGAAATCATCTTCGTCTTCCTGTTCGTCGACCTGTTCGACAATCTGGGCACGCTGATGGCGGTGACCAAGCGCGCCGGCCTCGCACGCCCGGACGGCAGCGTCCCCAATCTCAACCGCATCCTGATCGCCGACGCGGCCGCGACCATGGTCGGAGCGACGGCGGGCACCAGCACCGTCACATCCTATGTCGAAAGCGCAGCCGGCGTCGCAGCCGGCGGCCGCACCGGCCTCACCGCCATCGTCACCGGCCTGCTGTTCCTGGTCACCATCTTCGCCGCGCCCTATGCCGGCCTGGTGCCACTCTATGCGACGGCGCCGGCGCTGATCCTGGTCGGCAGCCTGATGATGGCGCCGCTGGTGGAAGTCAGCTGGGAAGAGCCGTTCGAGGCCGTCCCCGCCTTCCTTACCCTCGCGCTCATCCCCCTCACCTTCTCGATCGCCAACGGCATCGCCTTCGGCATTGTCGCCCATGCGATCCTGAAGCTGTTGCGCGGTCAAATGCGCCGCGCCGACTGGCTGCTCTTCTTGCTCGCCATCTTGATCGTCATCCGCTTTGCCTGGGTTGCCGCCGCATGAAATTCCTCCTCGCCCTGGTCGGCCTGCTGACCGCATCCCCTGCCCTCGCCCAGAAGCTGGACGAGCAGCCCCGCACGGCAATCATGACCGCCTTCCCGCCCGAACATGCCGCACTTGTCGGCCGGATCGAGCAGCCGCGGACCGTCCGCTTGAACGGCGTGCCGGTGACGCTTGGCCAGATGGCCGGCAAGCCGGTGCTGCTGGTCGAAAGCGGCGTCAGCATGGTCAATGCCGCCATGACCACCCAGTGGCTGGTCGATCGCTTTGCGGTGAAGCGTATCCTCTTTTCCGGCATTGCCGGCGGCATCGATCCCTCGCTGCATATTGGCGATGTCGTGGTCGCGGCCGACTGGGGCCAGTTCATGGAAAGCACGATCGCGCGCGAGGCGCCGGGCGGCTATGCGCCGATCTTCCGCACGCCGGGCAACGACCTGCCCAATTATGGCATGATCTTCCCGCGCGATGTTGAGGTCGGCAATGAGGCCGAAGCCAAGAGCTGGCACCGCGCCTTCCCGGCCGATCCCGCCCTACTCGCCATCGCCCGCGCCCTGTCATCCTCGGAAAGCCTGGCCCGCTGCGCCGATGCGGCCGCCGCCAAATGCCTGCCGCACCAGCCCAGCCTGCATGTCGGCGGGCGCGGCATCAGCGGCCCGGCCTTCATGGACAATGCCGCCTATCGCCAATATCTGTTCGCGACTTTCCAGGCGCAGGTGCTGGACATGGAAAGCGCGGCAGTGGCGCAGGTCGCCTATGCCAACCGCGTGCCCTTCCTCGCCTTTCGCAGCCTCTCGGATCTGGCCGGCGGCGACGCCGAGCAGAACCAGATGAGCGTCTTCATGGCACTCGCCTCGGCCAACTCCGCCCGCGTCGTGCAGGATTTCGTGGCGCGACTGCCTGATTAACGGTCGCGCTTGAGGAAGCGGGCGAGACCGGAGTCGGACAGGCGGACATCCACCTGCATCTCCGCCTCGCTCGGCCGCGTCGCCAGCACCTCGCCATGCTCATGCAGCCAGGCAAGGGCCGCACCATCGCTGATCGGCAGGCGCAGGCTATGAACCCGCGCACCGCGCGTCAGCCGGCTGCTGATCGCCCGCTGTAGTCCTTCGACACCCTCGCCAGTCAGGGCCGAGATGATGACGACGTCATCATGCCGTGCCGCAATCTCGCGCGCCTGCGCGGCGCTCTCCGCGTCCAGCAGGTCCAGCTTGTTCCACGCCTCGATGATCGGCGGCGGATCAGCCTCGCCATCGCCGCGTTCCAGCGCGCCTTCACCGGCCACCCCCAGTTCGCTCAGCACGTCCAGCACGTCGTCGCGCTGCGCTTCGGTATCGGGATGGGCGATGTCGCGGACATGGACGATGATATCGGCCGACAGCACCTCCTCCAGCGTCGCGCGGAAGGCCGCGATCAACTGGGTCGGCAGGTCGGAGACGAAGCCGACCGTGTCGGACAGGATCGCCTTGTCCAGCCCCGGCAGCACGATCTGCCGCATCGTCGGGTCGAGCGTGGCGAACAGCAGATCCTCGGCCATCACCTCGGCGCCGGTCAGGCGGTTGAACAGGGTCGACTTTCCGGCATTGGTATAGCCGACAAGGGCAATCACCGGCCAGGGCGCGCGCTGGCGCCGGGCGCGATGCAGGCCGCGCGTCTTGGTCACCTGATCCAGTTCGCGCCGGATCTTTGCCATGCGATCGCGGATCATGCGCCTGTCGGCCTCGATCTGGGTTTCGCCTGGACCACCCAGGAAGCCAAAACCGCCGCGCTGGCGCTCCAGATGGGTCCAGCTGCGCACCAGTCGCCCGGCCTGATAGTCGAGATGGGCGAGTTCGACCTGCAATCGCCCCTCATTGGTGGCGGCGCGCTCGCCGAAAATTTCCAGGATCAGCCCGGTGCGGTCGATAACCTTGGCGCCGGTTCCCTTTTCCAGATTGCTCTGCTGCACCGGGGTCAGCGCATTGTCGACGATGACCAGTTCAGCCTCTTCCTGGTTCACCAGCGTGGCGATCTGGTCGACCTGGCCGCTGCCGAACAGGGTGGCGGGCTTGCGGTCACGGACGCGGAAGCTCTGGGCGGCGCGCACATCGATGCCGATCGCTAGGGCGAGGCCACGGGCTTCGTCCAGCCGGGCGTCGCTGTCGCGGCGATCGCCGCCATGGGTTTCGGCATGCACGACGACGGCGCGCGCACCGCGCGCCACTTCGTCCTCGGAGTCGCGATTGAATATGGCCATGTCAGCTTAGAGCATCTGGCCGCGCTCCGGTCTACCCGCGCGGATCGGCGGGAAGACCGGATGCGGCGTGGACGATCAGTCGTCCTGCTCGTTCTCGCCCGAAAGGTCGAGCGAATGGAGCGGTTGCACGGTTGAAATGGCGTGCTTGTAGACCAGCTGCACCATGCCGTCGCGTTCGAGCAGCATGCAGAACAGGTCGAAGGCGGCGATCTCGCCCTGGAGCATCACGCCGTTGACCAGGAACATGGTCACCGGGCTGCCCGACTTGCGCACGGCGCTCAGGAAGATTTCCTGCAGCAGGCGGGGCTTGCCATTGCCGTCACTGGCCTTGCGCAGATCGGTCAGGTCCATCGTCTGGGCCGGCATGACCGTCGAAATGGCATGCTTGTAGACCAGCTGCGACTGGCCATCGCGGCGCAGCAGCACGGAAAAATTGTCGAACCAGGTGATGATGCCCTGCAGCTTCACGCCCTTGACCAGGAACATGGTCACCGGGGTCTTCGACTTGCGCAGGCTGTTGAGGAAAATATCCTGAAGGTTGTTCACTTTGTCGGCCATGGTTTTTGCCAGTCCTTTATTGGCGGGACGTTACCCGCTCTCGCACCTCTGGGCGGAGGTGTCTTGCCTGCCCCCGCTTGTCGAGGGCGGGGCAATCCTACCGCAATTGCGAAGGGGCGTCCATGCCTGACATCGCCATCGGGAATTTCCCTAGCGTCAGCCGTCCTTTCCGTCGGTAATGCCCAGCAATTTCAGTTTGCGATGCAGCGCAGACCGCTCCATGCCGATGAAGGTCGCGGTGCGCGAGATATTGCCCGAAAAGCGCCGGATCTGGATGCGCAGATATTCCCGTTCGAAACTTTCACGCGCCTCGCGCAGCGGCGCGCCCATGATGGCGGACTGGCCGATGCCATCGCCGCCGCCACCGCTCGTGAGTTCGGCCGGCAGCATGTCCAGCTCGATCCGCCCGATCCGGTCGCCCGGCGCCAGGATCATCGTCCGTTCGATCACGTTGCGCAACTGACGGACATTGCCCGGCCATTCATTGGCCTGCAGCGCCGCCATGGCATCGCTGGCGATCTCGGGCGGATTGACCCGGCGATCGGCGGCGAAGCGCGCCAGATAATGTTCGACCAGCGGCGGAATATCATCGCGCCGCTCGGACAGCGACGGAATCTGCAACGGCACCACATTGAGCCGATAGAAGAGATCCTCGCGGAAGCGCCGCTCCTCGATCTCCGCCGTCAGATTGCGCGCGGTCGAGGAAATGACGCGCACGTCCACCTTCACCTGCCGCTGCCCGCCGACGCGGGTGAAGCTCTGGTCGGTCAGCACGCGCAATATCTTGCCCTGAGTGGTGACCGGCATGTCGGCGATCTCATCCAGATAGAGCGTGCCGCCATGCGCCTGTTCCAGATAGCCCGGACGCACCAGCCCGCTGGGATCCTCGACGCCAAACAGTTCTTCCTCGACCCGATCGGGGTCCATCCGCGCCGCGGCGACGATGATGAAGGGCGCATCGGCACGACCGCTCCAGCTGTGCAGCATGCGGGCGGCGACTTCCTTGCCGACGCCGGCCGGCCCGGAAATCAGCACCCGGCTGCCGGTGCCTGCAACCTTCTTGATCGTCGCCCGCACGCCGTTGATCGATGCCGACGTGCCGGTCAGTTCATCATCCTGGCCAAAGCGCGCGCGCAGCGTCTGGTTCTCGCGCCGCAGCCGCTCGGTCTCGGTGGCGCGCGCCACCAGATGGAGCAGCCGATCCGCCTCGAACGGCTTCTCGATGAAATCGGCCGCACCTTTGCGGATCGCCGCCACCGCCGTGTCGATATTGCCATGGCCGGAAATCATCAGCACCGGGACGGTCGCGTCGCGCCGCTTGATCTCGTCCAGCAGTTCCAGCCCGTCGAGCTTCGAGCCCTGCAGCCAGACGTCGAGCAGCACCAGCGAGGGGCGCCGGCTGTCCAGCGCCTCGATCGCGCTGTCGCTGTTGGCGGCAGTGCGGGTCGTGAAGCCCTCATCTTCCAGCACACCCGCAACCAGATCGCGAATGTCCTCTTCGTCGTCGACTATCAGAATATCAAGCGCCATTGGCCGTCACTTTTCCTTTGGGCAAGGCAACCACCTGCCCCTCTTCCAGTTTCTCCAGGGCCGCGACAGGGAAGCGCAGCGTCACCCGCGCGCCCCCGCCTTCCGCATCATCGAAGCGGATTTCGCCCATATGTTCTTCGACAATCTTCTTGACGATGGCCAAGCCCAAACCCGTCCCCTTCGACCGCGTGGTCATATAGGGCTCCAGGATGCGCTCACGTTCGGGCGGCAGGCCGATGCCATCGTCGCGCACCTCGATCACCAGCGCGCCATCAGCCTGATGCAGGCGCATGCGCACATGGCCGCGCACCCCGCCATCCTCGGGCACCGGCTTCGGCTCGATCGCCTCGACCGCATTCTTGACGATATTGGTCAGCGCCTGGCCAAGCTGGCGGCGATCGCACACCATTTCCATCTCCCCGGCATCCGCCTCGAAGGCGAAGCGAATATCGGGGTGGGCCACTTCGTGCAGGAACAGCGCGTGGCGGGCGATGTCGCCCAGCGCCTCGCGCCGGAACACCGGCTTGGGCATGCGGGCGAAGGAAGAAAATTCGTCGACGATGCGGCGCAAATCGCCCACCTGCCGCACGATCGTGCCGGTCAGCCGGGCGAAGGTCGGCTTGTCGCTCGTCACCTCCTCGCCATAGCGGCGCTGCAGGCGCTCGGCGGCCAGCTGGATCGGCGTCAGCGGGTTCTTGATCTCATGGGCGATACGGCGCGCCACATCCGACCAGGCCGCACGGCGCTGATCCGACAATTGCTGGGTGATGTCGTCGAAGGTCAGAATATGACCGGACACATCCTCGGACACCTTGACCGCCAGCGTGCGCAAATCTCCCTGCGCGCGCACCTGGACGATGCCGGCATCCTCCTGCGACGCAACCAGTTCGGCCAGTTCGGCCGAGATTTCGGCCAGCGGCCGTCCGACCGGATCGTCGCCTTCACGCACCAGGATCGTAGCGGCCGAACTGTTCAGCAACTGGATCACGCCGCCGCGATCCACCGACAGCACGCCGGCACTCACGCCCGACAGGATCGCCTCGATAAAGGCGCGCCGCTCATCAAGCTGGCTGTTGGCAGCAACCAGCGCGCCGGTCTGCGCTTCCAACCGCTGGGTCATGCGGTTGAAGGCGGAGGCGAGCGTGCCGATTTCGTCCCGGCTGGCCGGGCTGGTCACACGCGCGGACAGGTCGCCCGCCGTGATCTTGCGGGCCGCTGTCACCAGTTCATTGACCGGCCGCACCATCCAGTCGGCGACCGCCAGCGCAATGTAGACGGCGATGCCGACCAGCAACAGCGATCCCACGAACAACAGCAGGTTGAACCGCAATTGCAGCGCGCGGGATTGGGCCGCGAACAGATCATAATCGCCCAGCACCTTCTGCGCCCGCTCCACATTGGAGAAGGACGAACTGCCGGCATTGCGCGTGGCATAGAGATAGATTTTGGAATTGGGGTAGAGCAGCGTCACCGCTTCGATCTGGTTGGGCTTGGCGGCCACCACCACATCCTCGCCGGACGCCAGGCGCTTGATCACATCGGCCGACAGCATTTCGGACGCTGGCCGGCTCTCGGGATCGACTGTCGCGGCGGTCCGCGCCACGCCGTCCTTGCCAATCTCGATGATCGCCGACCGGTTCAGCTTTCGCGTCACCACCTGATAGATATAGCCCTCGGCAAAGCGGGGGCTCGAAACGCTGGACTGGCCCAGATAGTCGCGCAGATCGCTCGCCATGGTCAGCGTCTCGTCGCGGACCTCGCGCAAATTCTGTTCATAATAGCCGCGCGCCAGATCGCTGGCGTTCTGCAGCATGCCGCGCGCACTGTCCGAAAACCAGAATTGCACGCCATATTGGAACAGCAGCGACGCAAAGATCACGACCAGCAGCATCGGCACGCTGGCCACGACCGAGAAGATCGCCACCAGCCGGACGTGGAGCTGACCATCGCTGCCGATGGCGGATTTCGCGGCCCGACGCTTGGCTACGCGGCGCCCCAGCAGCATCAGCAGCGCGATCGCCGGCACCAGATTGGCTACCAGCAACAGCGCCACGATCGGCGGGGTCAGCAGGGTGTAGGACTGGTCCTGCCCGGACAACAGGCGATAGGTCAGGCCAGCGGTGGCCAAAAACAGGATGAGCGTGACCGCTTCGATCGCGGCGGCCAGGCGACCGTTGCGCAGGTAAGGCCGGATCAGCCTTGCCCAAGCCTGCCCCCGTCGGGGGATTGTCACCGCACCAGTCATAGTGGCTTCGTTACAACAATGCCGTGCCCGATCAAACACAGTTTTTACATAAAACCATGTCGCTGGTCGATGCGATTGGGCGCTTCGTCTCGCCCTCGCTAATCGCTCAGCCGCAATTGCAGCGGGTCGAGGCCATAGTCGGTCAGCTTCTTGCGCAGCGTGTTGCGATTGATCCCTAGCAGGCCGGCGGCGCGGATCTGGTTGCCGTCGACGCTGGCCAGCGTTTCCTGCAACAGGATCGGCTCGATCACCGCCAGCAGATTGTCATGCAGCTGGGGATTGGCCTGCCCCAGCCCGACGCCCAGTTGCCGCTTGGTCCATTCCCGCACGGCCTGCGCAAGCTGCCCCGCGGGCGCGGCATGGTCCGCCGGCACGGCATCCAGCGGCAGCGCGTGGCGTAGCATGTCGGCCGCGATCACATTTTCGCGGCTCAGCACAGCCAGGCGCTGCATGATATTCTGAAGTTCGCGCACATTGCCCGGCCAATGATAGGCCATCAGCAACTGCGCGGCGTCCTCGGCCAGGGCCTTGCGCGGCAAACCGTCCTGCGCCGCCCGATCCAGAAAATGGCGGGCCAGCAAGATCACGTCCTCGCGTCGCTCGCGCAAAGGCGGCAGCGACACCGGCACGACATTGAGCCGATAATAGAGGTCCTGACGGAACCGGTTATCCTCGATCAGCCGCGGCAGATCCTTGTTGGTGGCGGCGATGATGCGGACATCGACCCGCACCGGCTTCGATCCGCCGACCGTGGTCACTTCGCCCGACTGGAGCACGCGGAGCAGCCGTGTCTGCGCCTCCATCGGCATGTCGCCGATTTCATCCAGGAACAAAGTGCCGCCCTGCGCCTGCTCGAACTTGCCGGCTGTCCGCGCCTGCGCGCCGGTAAAGGCGCCCTTTTCGTAGCCGAACAGTTCCGCTTCGATAAGTTCGCGCGGAATGGCCGCCATGTTGATCGCGACGAAGGGCCGGGTGCGCCGCTGGCCCAGACTATGGATGGCTTCGGCCACCAGCTCCTTGCCCGTCCCCGACTCGCCCAGCACCAATATGCTGAGATCATTGGAGAGAACCCTGGCGATGGTGCGATAGACTTCCTGCATCGCAGGCGAGCGACCGACCAGCGGCAGGCCGTCATGCGGCAATCCTTGCTCGCTCGCGTCCGCCCCGCCCGATCGATGCCCCAAGGCATCCGCAACAGCGCGCGTCAACTCATTGAGATCGAACGGCTTTGGCAGATATTCGAACGCCCCCTTCTCGGTCGCCCGGATCGCAGTGTTCAGGGTGTTCTGTGCAGAAAGAATGATAACATTCAGGTCGGGCTTGCGCTCGATAATCTCCGCCACGCCGTCCAGCCCATCGCCGTCCGGCAACATCACGTCGGTGATCAGAATATCGGGCGAAAAACTCTCCATCAGCGCCGTGCGCTCGCGGATCGATCCGGCGATCTTCACCTTGTGCCCCTGGCGCCGCAGAGCTTCCCCTACCACCACGCAGATGGCGGGATCATCATCGACGACCAGGACCGTGCCCGTAGCGGCCATCAGCCCATTCCCATCGGCAGCAGGATGCGAAAGGTGGACTCCCCGGCTTCCTGATCGCGGGAATATTGCACGAAACCGCTCATGTCCCTCACCAACTTGTCTACCAATGCCAGGCCAAGGCCCTGCCCGTCCCGCTTGCCCGTGATGAACGGGTTGAAGAGGTGGTCCAGAATATGCTCAGGCACGCCCGGCCCATTGTCGATCACCACGATCTCGATCGGCAGCACGGCGCTGCCCTTGCGATCGCCGACCAGCACCGACATGCCATGCCGGAACGCCGTCTCCACGCGAATGCAGGGCTGTTCGACATGCTCCAGCGCTTCCGCCGCATTCTTCAGCAGGTTGATCATCACCTGCACCAGCGCATCGTCATTGATGATCGCGAATGGCAGGGATGGATCATAACGCTTTATAATTTTTACATTCTTGGCAAAACCAGCCGCCGCAATATGCGATGCACGATCGATCAGCGGATAGATGTTACCGGGGCCGCATTCCAGCGTGCGATCGGTCGTGAAATCCTGCATCCGGTCGATCAGGGCGGCGATCCGGTCGACCTCGTTGCAGATGAGCTGGGTCAGCGCCGCGTCGCTGCCGCCATTGCTCGTCTCCAGCAACTGCGCCGCGCCGCGAATGCCGGACAGCGGGTTCTTGATCTCATGCGCCAGGATCGCGGCCGCGCCGACTGCCGATCGCGCACCGCCCGCCGTGCCGCGATGGCCGATCTTGCGGGCCTGCCCCTGTGCATGGATCGACACCACCCGCCAGCCCTCATGATCGACGATAGGGGAAATCATCAGGTCCACCTCCATCTCGGCGGTGCGCCCGGCATGGACCTTGATGTCATAGGCGGCGATCGGCTTGTTGCTGTGCCAGATATCGAAGCGCGCGCCAGCCTCGGCGATCCGCACCGTGCGCGCCACATCGCTGCCGATGATCGCCGACCGCGCCATGTTGAGCAGGGTTTCCGCCCGCACATTGGCGTCGGCAATGCCGTTATCCGGCCGCACTACCAAGGTCGCGACCGGCAACGCCGTCATCAGTTCCGACAGGGATGGTCCATCCTGCTGCATCTGAAGCGGCGGGAGGGACGGCAATGGCATGGTCATGCAGCCTGAAGTGCCACCGCCGGTTCATCCGCCGCAATCAGCGGCTCGTAGAAGGCGGCCAGCATATCCAGCACCCGCTGCGCGTCGGCCTCCTGATTGACCGTGTTGCGGAACTCCGCCGATCCGGTCAGGCCCTTGGTGTACCAGCCGATATGCTTGCGTGCCATGTTGACGCCGGTCATATTGTCATAATGATCCAGCATCATGCGATAATGCTCTGTAATCAGATTATATTGTTCCGCAAGACTCGGGTCGGCACGACGCTCGCCGGTGGCGAACCAGTGCATCACCTGGCCCAGCAGCCACGGCTTGCCATAGGCGCCACGACCGATCATCACGCCATCGGCGCCGCTCTGATCAAGCGCGGTTTCCGCGTCCTCGATCGAGCAGATGTCGCCATTGACGATCACCGGCAGCTTGACCGCATCCTTGACCGAGCGGACGAAGCCCCAGTCGGCACTGCCCTTGTACATCTGGCAGCGGGTGCGACCATGAACCGTGATCAGCTTCGCGCCCAGATCCTCGGCGATATGCGCCAGTTCCGGTGCGTTGAGGCTCGAATGATCCCAGCCCATGCGCATCTTGACCGTCACCGGCACATCGACCGCCTCGACCGTCGCCTTGATCAGCGCCGCCGCCAGCGGCAGGTCGCGCATCAGCGCGCTCCCCGCATCGCCGTTGACGACCTTCTTCACCGGGCAGCCCATGTTGATGTCGATGATCGCCGCGCCGCGATCAGCGTTCAGCTTGGCGGCTTCGGCCATTTCCGTCGGCGCGCAGCCAGCCAACTGCATCGACACCGGTTCTTCCAGCGGATGCCAGGCGGCCTTTTGCAGCGACTGGCGCGTCTCGCGGATCATCGCCGCGCTCGCAATCATCTCGGTGACGTTCAGGCCCGACCCGAAACGGCGAACCAGGGTGCGGAAGGGCATGTCGGTAACACCGGTCATCGGCGCCAATATGACCGGCATGTCGACCGTCACCGGTCCAACGGAAATGGGGGAAAGCCTGCGCGTCATCTTCTATCACTGCCTAAAAAACAGGCAGCTCTTAGCCGAAAATGGCCGCGACGACAAGGCAGGCCCCGGACCACTTGTCGCGCTTTAGAGGTTGGCGATCATGGGGCAGAGCGTCTATGCGCCGCAGCATGACATCGAACAGCAGGATCGTCGCGCTGATCGTCGCCGCCGGGCAGGGAAGCCGGGCCGGTGGCGACATTCCCAAACAATATCGGCAGATCGGCAGCAAGTCCGTGCTGGCCCATGCCCATGACGCCCTGACGGCGCATGGCGGCGTGTCGGCCATCCACATTGTGCTGAGCGAAGGCGAGGAAGACCGTGCTCAGGCTGCGCTCGGCGATCGCATCGCCCATTTCGTCACCGGCGCGGACAGCCGGCGCGGTTCGGTCCGGGCCGGGCTAGAGTCGATCGCGTCGGCCGGCGGCGCTGACATCGTGCTGATCCACGACGCTGCCCGCCCCTTCCTGCCCCCATCGGTCATCGACCGGCTGCTGGCCGCGCTGGAAGATGCCGAAGGCGCCATCCCTGCCCTGCCCGTCGCCGACACGCTGGTGCGCAGCGACGGCGCGCGGATGGGCGACGGCGTCGATCGCGCCGACCTGCATCGCGTGCAGACGCCGCAGGCCTTCCGCTTCGAGACCATCCTGGCCGCGCACCACGATTGGGACGA
Organism: Sphingobium yanoikuyae; assembly: GCF_034424525.1. NCBI lineage: Bacteria > Pseudomonadati > Pseudomonadota > Alphaproteobacteria > Sphingomonadales > Sphingobiaceae > Sphingobium > Sphingobium yanoikuyae. Next base: position 1,794,182 of record NZ_CP139979.1, on the reverse strand, counting down.
GACTCAGGAAGCCACCGACGATGCCCAGATATTGCGCGCCTGGGGCCATGACGTCATCTTGGTGCAAGGCGATGAAAGGCTGGAGAAATTGACCTATCCTGAGGATTTCGATCGCGCCGAAGCGCGCATCATGGACGCTCGCACCACCCGCGTCGGCATGGGCTATGACGTCCATCGCCTCGCGCCCAACGAAGAATTGTGGCTCGGCGGCGTACTGGTGCCGCATGACCGGGGCCTCGCCGGCCACAGCGATGCCGATGTCGCCCTCCATGCTATCGTAGATGCGATCCTCGGCGCGCTCGCCGATGGTGATATCGGCAGCCATTTCCCGCCGTCCGATCCACAATGGCGCGGAGCCTCGTCCGACCGTTTTCTCGCCCATGCCCGCGATCTGGTCCTGAAACGGGCCGGCCGGATCGACCATGTCGACCTCACCATCATCTGCGAGGCGCCCAAGATCGGGCCGCATCGCGACGCCATGCGCGCCCGGATCGCCGAGATATTGGCGGTTCCGCTCGACCGGATCAGCGTGAAAGCCACCACCACCGAGCGGCTGGGTTTCGCCGGCCGGCGCGAGGGCATCGCCGCGCAGGCGGTTGCCACCCTCTCCCTCCCCACGCTATTCTGAGCCGACCATGCCCAACACCATCCTGCCCGCCCAACTCGTCGACCTTGCCGAAAAGGTCATCATCGCCAACCGCCGCGCCGGCCGCACCGTCGCAGTCGCCGAAAGCTGCACCGGCGGCCTGGTATCTGCAGCGCTTACCGAAATCGCCGGCTCCTCCGACGTCTTCGAGGCCGGTTTCATTACTTATTCCAATGACATGAAGGCGGAACTTCTGAAAGTTTCCCACGATGTGCTGGACACGTTCGGCGCAGTGTCCATCGCCACCGCCTGGGCGATGGCGCAGGGCGCGCTCAAGAAAAGCCACGCGCATGTCGCGGTTGCCATCACCGGCATCGCCGGGCCGGGCGGCGGCAGCGAGCAGAAGCCGGTCGGCACCGTCGTCTTCGCGCGCGCGGAACGCGGCGGCAGCCCAGACAAGGTCGTGGCCGACATGCATCATTTCGAGGATAATGGTCGGGGCGGCGTCCGCCTTCAGGCGGCGTTGTGCGCGCTCGAATTGCTGCTGCCCGATTCGCCGGCGCCATAAAGCGCCGCCGCGCGCGTTTCGAACGCGCCGATCATCTTGCGCAGCGCCTTGTCGAAAAACTGGCCAGCCAGCATCTCGAAGATGCGGTTCTTGAATTCGAACTCGACCTCGAAATCCACCAGCACGCCGCCCTGCCCGTCGTCGCGGAAGCGCCATTCATTGTGGAGATGCTTGAGCGGGCCGTTGAGATAGTCGACGCGGACATGGTCCGGGCGATGCTTGTGGACGCGCGAGGTGAAGCTCTCGCTGATCCCCTTGAAGCCGACGATCATGTCCGCAACCATCTCGCTCTCGCTGTCCGATCGGATACGGATCGCGCTGACCCAGGGCAGGAATTGCGGATAGGCCGAGACGTTCGACACGAGGTCGAACATCTGTTCCGGACTATAGGGCAGCTGGCGGGTCTCGTTATGCTTGGGCATTCGCCGATCAGGCCTTCGTGGCGGCCGCCTTGGCCAGCTTCGCCTCGCGCGCGGCGCGCATCTCGGCGAAGTCCTTGCCGGCATGATAGCTCGATCGGGTCAGCGGGCTCGACGCCACCTGCAGGAAGCCCTTGGCCCGCGCAATCGCCGCATAGGCATTGAACGCGGCCGGGGTGACGAATTCCATCACCTTGGCGTGCTTGGGCGTGGGCTGCAGATATTGGCCCATGGTCAGGAAATCGATATCGGCCGAACGCATGTCGTCCATCACCTGATGGACTTCCAGGCGCTCTTCGCCCAGGCCCAGCATGATTCCCGACTTGGTGAAGATCGACGGGTCGAGCTTCTTGACGCTCTCCAGCAGACGCAGCGACGCATAATAGCGCGCGCCCGGGCGGATGGTCGGATAGAGCCGGGGCACCGTCTCCAGATTATGGTTATAGACGTCCGGGCGTGCCTCGACGATCATCGCGACCGCGCGCTCATGCTTGTTGCGGAAGTCGGGGGTCAGGATTTCGATCGTGGTGCCCGGCGTCGTGCGGCGCAGCGCTTCGATCACCTTGACGAACTGGCTGGCGCCACCATCGGGCAGGTCGTCGCGATCCACCGAGGTGATGACGATATGTTCCAGCCCCATCTCGGCGGCGGCATCGGCCAGGTTCTGCGGCTCGTTGACGTCCACCTTGCGCGGCATGCCGGTCTTGACGTTGCAGAAGGCGCAGGCGCGCGTGCAGACATCGCCCAGGATCATCACCGTGGCGTGCTTCTTGGTCCAGCATTCGCCGATATTCGGGCAGGCCGCTTCCTCGCAGACCGTGTTCAAACCCTTTTCCCGCATCAGCTTGCGCGTCTCGTGATAAGCGGGGCTGGTCGGCGCCTTGACGCGGATCCAGTCGGGCTTGCGGGCACGCTCGGTCGTGGCGGGCTGACCGGGGACGGGGATCGGGGCAATGTCGTTCATCGGCCCCAGATAGCGATGCAGGACCATACTTGCCAGCCCTCTCTTTGTGCGGCACATCAATCATCATGACCGACTTTGCAGACATGCTCGAAGGCTATCGCCGCTTCCGTGACACCGGCTGGTCCCAGCAGCGCGAACGATGGGACGAACTCAACGAAGGGCAGAGCCCCCGCGTGATGGTGATCGCCTGTTCCGACAGCCGAGTCGACCCGGCCCAGATCTTTGACACCAGCCCCGGCGAAATTTTCGTCGTGCGCAACGTCGCCGCGCTGGTGCCGCCGTTCGAAACCAATCCGGGCTGGCATGGCGTGTCGGCCGCGCTGGAATTTGCCGTCCAGGTGCTCAAGGTCGGCGAGATCGTCGTCATGGGCCATGGCAAGTGCGGCGGCTGCAAGGCAGCGCTCAGCCATGACCTCAAGGATGCGCCTCCGGGCGAAGGCGGCTTCATCCATAACTGGATACAACTGCTTGACGATGCCCGCGACGTGGTGGTGGACCGCTATGGTGACCAGCGCGACCGGGATGTCGAGCGCGCCATGGAGCAGGAAGGGGTGAAGGTCAGCCTCACCAACCTGCGCAGCTTCCCCTGCGTGCGCGCCAAGGAAAAGAGCGGCGAACTGAAGCTGGTCGGCAGCTTCTTTGCCATTGCCGATGGCCAACTCCACATATTGGACGAACAGACCGGCGTCTTCGCCGCAGCCTGACGGGAGGCACATCATGCCCATGCGGCAGGAAGGGCGCGGCAATATCGCCCTGCTGATCGACGCGGACAATGCGTCGGCGGCCCATTTCGATGCGGTGATGACCGTGCTGGCGGAGCTTGGCACGGTCAATATCCGCCGCGCCTATGGCAATTGGAACAAGGCGACGCTCAAGACCTGGGCGGCACTGTCCGTCGCGCAGGCGATCGAACCGCAGCAGCAGTTCGACCTGACCAAGGGCAAGAATGCCACCGACATGAAGATGACGATCGACGCGATGGACCTGCTGTCGAGCGGGCGCGTCGACGGCTTCGGCCTGATGTCGAGCGACAGCGACTTCACCCCGCTGGTGACGCGCCTGCGCCAGGACGGCATCCCGGTCTATGGCTTCGGCAACGCCAATGCGCCCGAGGGCTTCCGCCGCGCCTGTACCCGCTTCATCGACGTCGCAGCGCTGCGGCCGGTCGAAGTGCCAGTGGCCAAGCCGGCGGCGGCACCCAAGAAGAAGGCGCCGGCCAAGAGCAGCGCGGCCGCCAAACCTGCCCCCGCAGCGGCCCCGCCAGCCGCAACGCCTGCGCCCGCGGGCACCGGCGCGGCGGTGGACCCGGAAGTCGTGCGCCTGCTGATCGACGCCTATGACGAGGCGAAGCGGGACGAGCGCGGTTTCGTCGCGCTGGGGCCGGTCGGCCAGCGGGTCGGCAACCGCTCCAGCTTCGACGTGCGCAATTATGGCTTCAAGCGGCTGTCCGATCTGGTCGCCGCCATCCCCAATTTCACCACCGAAGTGCGCGAGGGCGGCCAGACCTGGATCAAGCGGATCCGCTGATGCCGGTCGTCGCCCGTCACCTGATGATCCTCGGCCGGGTGCAGGGCGTCTTCTACCGCAACTGGACGGTCGAGACCGCCCGCAGCCTGGGGCTGACGGGGTGGGTGCGCAATCGCATGGACGGCAGCGTCGAGGCGCTGGTGCAGGGCGAGGCTGACGTGGTCGATCGCTTCGTCACGCTGGCACAGGATGGCCCGCCCGCGGCAAAGGTCGCGCGGATCGAGGCGACGAATGCGCCGGTCGAGGCACTGAACGACTTCGAGAAAAAGCCGACAGGCTGAGGCGGTCATGAGGCGCGAGAGGGTCTCGACAGATCAAAGAGCCGATCGAATTTAGGCTGAGTGATGGCCTGTAGGACAGCGGAAATGCCCGGCCGCCAGCGCAGCAATCGACGCGACAGTTTATTTTTGCCCGAAGTTCACAGTGTCGTCGGGCCATATCGGACCCTTTGCGCCTGCCACGCACCCGTGACGCGACACCAGAGCGATAGCGTCAGCAGGGCGGCCGATATGGGGGGCTTTCTATGGCCCGAGTAGATCAGCATTGCGCAGAATAGGACAGCGCCGCCGCGCACGGCGGACGGACTTGCGATGGCAGCTAAGGGCGGTGGTGTCCACGGGTGGCGGCAGCACCGTCTTGAGCAGCCATTCGGCAAAGCCCTCGCCTAAAAGGTCCAGCAGGGTATAATAGCCGGCATCGCCCGAATTGGGATCGGGCGCGACGTCGAGTTCGCGATAGAGCGCATGTTCACGGGCGCGGATCGGCCGCTTCATCGCTACCTTGTTGAAGCCGGGCGTGTCCATCAACCGGACATGACTGTCCCGCCGATTGCGCGGCAATTCCGCATGATTGTCCAAATCCCGCGCGCCCTGGCCACGACGCGGGCGCCATGCCCCTCTAGCTTGGCCCAAGGAGACGCCGACCCGCATGGCTGCGTCATGGCGGGAGGATCAACAGGGTGGCGAGCATGGATGCGCCGATCGTCGGCACATATCGCACCGTCCGCTTCCGCGCCGAGCCGGTAGATGCGATCGCGAGCGATGTCGATCTGCTGATCGTCGGCATGCCGGTCCTGTCCGCCGCGAGCCGGATCGATCCTGGTGCCTGCGCGCTCGACGCCGCCCTGTCAGGCACCTTGTCGCAACTGCGCGCAGGCGGCCTTTTCGACGGCAGGTTCGGCGAGACGATGATCCTGTCCAGCCCGCCGCCGCCGGTGCGCTGCCGGTCGCTGATGATCGTGGGCATGGGGGAAATCGACGATCTGGATGCCAAACAGCTGGGCCGGCTGGCCGCCGTGGCGATGCGCGCGGCGCTCCGGCTCGACAGTTGTTCGATCGCCTGCCTGCTGAGGCTGCTCGATCCGGCGGCAACGAAGGTCGCGCAACGCGCCGCCGCCCGTGCGATGATGGCCGGCGTGCTGACGGCGCTGGACGCCTATCTCTCTCCCGGTCCCGCTCCCGACCGGTTCGCCGGCCTGAACTGGACCTTCGACCAGCCCGACAGCGCCGCCGACGTGCTGGGCACGATCATCGCGCAATGGCCGGCCGCGCCACAATGAGGCGCGACTATCGCATGGACTTGGGAAGCGGAACACGCCACTCTGGCGCGATGCAGCCAGGTCCGATCCACAGCCACGACATGCAGCCAGCGATCGCCCCCATATCGATCCTGGTGGTGGACGATCATGCGCTGCTGCGCGAGGGCGTGCGGGCGATGCTGGCGACCCAGGCCGATATGCGGATCGTCGGCGAGGCCGACAATGGCCGGCGCGCGGTAGAGGAATATGCGCGGTTGCGCCCCGACATCGTGCTGATGGACCTGCAGATGGCGGAAATGCCGGGGCTTGACGCGATCGCCGCGATCCGGGCCATCCATCCCGACGCCCGGATCATCGTGCTGACCACCTATTCGGGCGATGGCCGCGCGATCAAGGCGCTGCGCGCAGGGGCGATGGGCTATCTGCTCAAGGCCAGCCTGCGCAAGCAGTTGCTCGACGCAATCCGGTCCGTGCATCTGGGCGGCAAGCATCTCGACGCCACCGTCGCCACCGCGATCGCCCTGCATGTGCTGGAAGACCCGCTGACCGAACGCGAGATCGCGGTGCTTTCGCTGGCAGCCTGGGGCAACAGCAACAAGCAGGTCGCGGCGCGACTCGATATCAGCGAAGAGACGGTGAAGGGCCATATGAAGTCGATCTTCTCGAAGCTCGACGCGACCGATCGCACCCATGCGGTGACGCTGGCGATCAAGCGCGGACTGATCGACCTCTGACGACACGGCGCGCGAGCGCCCCCTTTACATCGGAATGATCGCTAACGCGTCAGCCTGATCCAAGATCGGGCGGCGACGGACAGCTATGATCGCGCGCGTCAGGCCAGTGACTGACCATTTCTATTTTTTAGAACAAGTCGGTGCATTTTATCTGGATATTTCGGATCAAACACGCCGGCTAACACTGTCTTCACAGCAGCGACGACTGCTCGAAACCAAGGAGCCGACCCATGACGATCACCGCCACGCCGACCCCGGGCAAGTCCCTCATCTCGCCGACCGACCATATTTTGGTCCTGATCGACTTCCAGTCGCAAATGGCCTTCGCCACCAAGTCGATCGCGCCGGAACTGCTGCGCAACAATGCCGCCCTCGTCAGCCGCGCCGCCAAGTCGTTCGGCGTGTCGACCATCCTGACCACCGTGGCCGAAAAGAGCTTTTCGGGGCCGATGTTCAGCGAGATCACCGACGCCTTCCCCGGCCAGCCCCTGCTCGACCGCACCAGCATGAACACCTGGGAAGATGCCGCCGTGATCGAGGAAGTGAACCGCATCGGCAAGGAGCGGATCATCTTCGCCGGCCTGTGGACCAGCGTCTGCATCGTCGGCCCGGTCGCCTCCGCGATCGACCAGGGCTTCGACGTCTATTTCATCGCCGACGCCTGTGGCGACATCAGCGAGGAAGCGCATGAGCGCGCCGTGCAGCGCATGATCCAGCTCGGCGCCAAGCCGATGACCTCGCTCCAATATATGCTGGAACTGCAGCGCGACTGGGCGCGCACCGAAACCTATGAGTCCACCACCGGCATCGCCAAGGAATTTGGCGGCGCATACGGCCTGGGCATCAAATATGCGAAGGCCATGTTCGGCGCCTCCGAAGGCGGCCACTGACCTGCGCCAGGGGCCGGCGGTGCCTCCCCCTCTCCCCATGCACCGCCGGCCCCTTCCCCTCTCCCCTTTCCCCACCCGAGCAAAGGAAATCCCCATGAGCTTCGTGACCACGGATGACGGCGTCGACATCTTCTTCAAGGACTGGGGTCCAAAGGACGCCCAGCCCATCATGTTCCACCATGGCTGGCCGCTGTCGTCGGACGACTGGGACGCGCAGATGCTGTTCTTCCTGTCGAAGGGCTATCGCGTCGTCGCCCATGACCGTCGCGGCCATGGCCGCTCGGCCCAGGTGAGCGAAGGCCATGACATGGCCCATTACGCCGCCGACGCCGCCGCCGTCGCCCGCCATCTCGACCTCAGGAACGCCATCCATATCGGTCATTCGACCGGCGGCGGCGAAGTGGCCGCCTATGTCGCCCGCCATGGCCTGCCCGAAGGCCGCGTGGCCAAGGCCGTGCTGGTCAGTTCGGTGCCGCCGATCATGCTGAAGACCGACCGTTATCCCGGTGGCCTGCCCATGGACGTGTTCGACGGGCTGCGCGCCGGCCTCGCCGCCAACCGTGCGCAATTCTTCCACGATGTCGCCGCCGGCCCCTTCTACGGCTTCAACCGCGACGGCGCGGACGTGAAGCCGGCCGTCATCGACAATTGGTGGCGCCAGGGCATGATGGGCAGCGCCAAGGCCCATTATGAAGGCATCAAGGCCTTCTCCGAAACCGACCAGACCGACGATCTGACCGCGATCACCGTGCCGACCCTGGTGCTGCATGGCGATGACGACCAGGTCGTGCCCTACAAGAATGCCGGCGTGCTGCAGGCGCAGATCCTGCCTAATGCGACCCTCAAGATTTACGAGGGCTATTCGCACGGCATGCTGACGGTGAATGCCGACGTGCTGAACGCCGACATCCTCGCCTTCATCCAGGCCTGATCGCAGACGCAGGAGACCGGCGATGAAAGTCTATCTTCTCTCCCTCGGCGCCGGTCTCCTGGTCGGCATCGTCTATTCGCTGCTGGGGGTGCGCTCGCCCGCACCCCCGGTGGTGGCCCTGATCGGCCTGCTGGGCATATTGGTCGGCGAACAGATCGTGCCGATCGCGAAGCGCTGGGCCGATGCCCATGAACTGACCCGCTTCGTGCGCAACGAATGCCGCGACCATGTGCTGGGCACGCTCCCGAACAACCAGGCCGACAATCAAAAGGGCGACGCGTGATTACCCGCCGCGACGCCATGGCCGGCGTGGCCGCCTCCGCCCTTCTCTCCCCCTTTCCTGCTCAAGCCAAGGACCGCCCCATGACCGACACGATCATCGTCAATGCCAAGGTGACGACGCTGGACCGGAGCAATCCCGTGGCGCAGGCGGTCGCCATCCGCGACGGCAAGTTCCTGGCCGTGGGCAGCGAGGCGGAGGTGCGCGCCGCCGCGCCGGACGCCACGGTGATCGACGCCAAGGGGCATCGCCTGATCCCCGGCCTGATCGATAGCCATATGCACATCATTCGCGGCGGCCTGAATTTCAACATGGAACTGCGCTGGGACGGCGTGCCGACGCTGGCCGAGGCGATGGACATGCTTAAAAGCCAGGTCGCCCGCACCCCTGCTCCGCAATGGGTGCGCGTGGTCGGTGGCTTCACCGAACATCAGTTCGCGGAAAAACGCCTGCCGACCATCGCCGAACTGAACGCCGTCGCGCCCGACACGCCGGTCTTCATCCTGCACCTCTATGATCGCGCGCTGCTCAACGCCGCCGCGCTGCGTGTCGTGGGCTACACCAAGGACACACCCAACCCGCCGGGCGGCGAGATCGTTCGCGATGCGGCCGGCAACCCGACCGGCCTGCTGCTGGCCCAGCCCAATGCGACCATCCTCTATTCGACGCTGGCCAAGGGGCCGAAGCTGCCGCAGGACTATCAGCTCAATTCGACCCGCCACTTCATGCGCGACGTCAACGCGCTGGGCGTCACCGGCGTGATCGACGCAGGCGGCGGCTTCCAGAATTATCCCGACGATTATGAGATTATCGAGAAGCTGCATCAGGACGATCAACTGACCGTCCGCATCAGCTATAATCTCTTCACGCAGAAGCCCAAGGAAGAGCTGGCCGATTTCTCCGGCTGGGTTCGTCAAGTCACGCCGGGACAGGGCGACGACAGCTATCGCCATAATGGCGCGGGCGAGATGCTGGTCTATTCGGCCGCCGACTTCGAGGATTTCCGCCAGCCCCGGCCGGACATGCCGGCCAATATGGAAGGCGATCTGGAGCCGGTCATCCGCCTGCTCGCCGAACATCGCTGGCCTTGGCGTCTGCACGCCACCTATGACGAGACGATCGGCCGCGCGCTCGACGTCTATGAAAAGGTGAACCGGGATATCCCGCTGACCGGCATCAACTGGTTCTTCGACCATGCCGAAACCATCAGCGACCGCAATATCGACCGGATCGCCGCGCTGGGCGGCGGCATCGCCGTGCAGCATCGCATGGCCTATCAGGGCGAATATTTCGTCGAGCGCTATGGCGCGAAAGCCGCCGAGCGGACTCCGCCCATTTCCCGCATGATCGCAGCGGGCATCCCGGTCGGCGCCGGCACCGACGCCACCCGCGTCGCCAGCTATAACCCGTGGGTATCCTTGAGCTGGCTCGTCACCGGCCGCACCGTCGGCGGCTTCGCACTCTACCGCGGCGACAATCGCGTCAGCCGGGAAAAGGCGCTGGCGATGTGGACGCATGAAAATACCTGGTTCTCCAACGAGATCGGCAAGAAGGGCCAGATCAAGGCCGGGCAACTGGCCGACCTTGCCCTGCTGTCGGCCGACTATTTCTCGGTGCCGGAGGATCAGATCGTCCATATCCGATCGGTCCTGACCCTGCTCGGCGGCAAGGTGGTCCATGGCGAGGGCGATTATGCCCCGCTCGCGCCCGATTTGCCAAAGCCCATGCCCGACTGGTCGCCGGTCGCCACCTTCGGCGGCTATCACAAGACCCGCGAGGCCCGCGCGCAACTGGCATCGGCCTGTGGCTGCCATTCGGCCTGCGGCGTCCATGGCCATGACCATGCCGCGGCGCTGGGCGCCGATGTCCCGGCGGCCGATGTCCAGACCTTCTGGGGATCGCTCGGCTGCGGCTGCTGGGCCGTCTGACGATAACCGCAAATCATTGTCATTCCCGCGCAAGCGGGAATCCATCTCGCAACCAAGCCCGACGGCGCAACGCCCGGAGATGGATCCCCGCCTTCGCGGGGATGACGAGAAAGACTTCCTGCCTGGAGATAGTCCATGAAGCGCTTCGCCTTCCTATTCGCCGCCGCCATCCTGATGCCTATGCCGGTCGCCATGGCCAAGCCTGCCGCCACCGCCGATTATTCGGTCGGCGCGCAATATGACACTACCCATGTCTATGTGCCCGAAGACCAGTTCGACGCCTTCGTCACCAGCTTCGTCGCGACCTTCGGCGGCACTACGTCGAAGCAGGGCGAGTTCCAGGTGACGCCGACGCCCAGCCTGACCAAGTCACAACTGGCGCTGACCCCGGCCGGCACCGTCTCCGTCTTCGGTTTCAAGACGCCGATCCCTTATCCCTTCGGCGATGAACGCACCGGCTATCTGGTGAGCGACATGGACGGTGCCGTCGCCTCGGCACTGAAGCATGGCGCCGTGCGCCGCATCACCACCTTCCCCGATCCCATCGGCCGCGACGTAGTGGTGCAATGGGCCGGCGGCGTGAACATGCAGCTTTACTGGCACACCGCCAAGCCCAGCTATGCCGCGCTGACCAGCGTGCCGGAAAACCGCATCTACCTGACCGCCGACGTCGCTGACCGGTTCATCAGGGACTGGACCGGCTTTGCCCATGGCAGGATCGTCTCCGACGACCGCGCCGCCAAGGGCGAGGAAATCGGCCAGCCTGGCAAGACGATCCGCCGCGTCGCGATCGACAGCGGTTATGGCAAGATAACCCTCTTCGTCTCGGACGGCCAACTGCCCTGGCCCTATGGCCGCGACATGACCGGTTATGAGGTCGCCGACATGGACGCCACGCTGGCCAAGGCGAAGGCCGCCGGCGTCGAAACATTGGTTGCGCCGCAGACGGTCGCCGGTCGCCAGAGCGCGATCCTGCGTTTCCCCGGCGGCTATATCGCCGAAGTTCATGCGCCGGCGGCCAAGTAGGATGCGCGCCGACCGCGATCCCCGCTTCGTAGACGCGATCCTCGACTGGAAGCCGACCTGGTTCATCGCCCGGCTGCTGCTGGTCGGCGCCTATCTGCTGGGCGGCATCGTCAAGCTGACGGACTGGCCGGCTGCCGTTGCCGAGCAGGCGCATTTCGGCATGAACCCGCCGGCACTCTGGGCGGCGCTCACCATCGCGATCGAACTGATCGGGCCGATCCTGATCCTGACCGGCCGCATGGCCTGGCTGGGCGCGGGGATGCTGGGCGTCTTCACCCTGCTGGCCGCCTTCACCGCCAACGCCTTCTGGACGATGCCGATGGGGCAGGAGCGGTTCATGGCCACCAATGCTTTTTTCGAGCATCTGGGTCTGATCGGCGGCTTCATCCTGGCGGCGCTGGTCGCCGAACAGGCGCAGCGCCGTGTGTAAAAAATCAGTCTGCCTTGCCCTCTCGCTCTGCGCTTGCCCGCCGCTGGCCGCGCAGACGCGGGAGGCCTGGCAGGCGCCGACCCTGTCGATCACCCGCTATGACGAGGATTGGTCGGATCTGGCGGATGCGCAAAAGCGCGGCCATCACTGGACGGGGCAGTTCAAATATATCCCGCTGGGCGACGATGTCTGGCTGTCCACCGGCATCGAGCTACGGCTGCGCAACGAAAATTATGCCAATAATCTCTGGGGCGGCGCCGATGCGCCCGACGACAGCTATCTCTGGGCGCGGGCCATGCCCTATGCCGACCTGCATGTCGGCGCGCCGGACCGGCTCCATGCCCGTGCCTTTGTCCAGCCGATCATGAGCTATGCGGTCGGTGTTGCGCCCTCGGCCAGCCCGATCGACCAGAGCCGGCTCGACCTACTTCAGGGCTTTGCCGAAGTCGGCGCCGGCCCCGTCACCCTGCGCGGCGGGCGCCAGATGGTTTCGCTCGGCACCGAAAGGCTGGTCGGCACCCGCTATGGCCCCAACACCCCGCTGGCCTTCGACGGCGTGCGCGGCAACCTGTCCCTGGGCGACGGCCGCGCGCTCGACCTGTTCCTGCTCAATCCGGTGCAGCCCGGCCCCGCCAGTTTCGACGATCGCACGTCCGACACCCGCAGGCTATGGGGCGCCTATGCGACGCTGCCGGACCTCGACCTCTATTATCTGGGCTATCGCAACCGCGCCGCGCGCTTCGGCGGGCTGACCGGGCGGGAGGAGCGCCACAGTCTCGGCCTGCGTTCGCATGGGGCACGGGGCGACTGGCACTGGAATGTCGAGGGCGTCTATCAGTTCGGCCATTATGACGGGCAGCGGATTTCCGCCTGGACGATCGGCACCGAAGTCGGTCGCACGCTTTCCGGCCTGCCGCTGTCGCCCGACGCCACGCTCCGCTTCAACATCGTGAGCGGCGATCGTGACAGCGAAGATGACAGGCTGGGCACGTTCAACGCGCTCTTCCCCAAGGGCAAATATTTCGGCGAACTCTCGCCCGTCGGGCCGACCAACATCGTCAGCCTCAATCCCCGGATCAGCGCCCCGCTGGGCGACGGCTTTTCCGCCAGCATCGCCGGCATGGCCTATTGGCGCTACGCCCGCAATGACGGCGTTTACGACATTCCCGGCAACCTGATCCGCGCCGCCGGCGACAGCCGCGCCCGCTTCATCGGCAAGGAGGTGGAGGCGACGCTGGCCTGGCAGGCGACGGCAGAGCTGGAACTGTCAACTTCGCTGTCATTTTTCGCGCCGGGCGCCTTCATCCGCGAGACCGGCCCGGCCCAGACCATCGCCATGACCGGCCTTGAAGCCAATTTCCGTTTCTAGATCCAGTGAGGAGCATCATCATGCCGCCAGCGTCCCAAAGCGCATCCCCCCTGCCCGGCCTGCTGTTGCTGTTGTCGGCGACCACCGGCTTGGTCGACGCGGTCAGCGTGCTGGGCCTGGGCAAGGTGTTCACCGCCAACATGACCGGCAATGTCGTGTTCTTGGGCTTCGCCGCAGCACAGACGCCGGGTTTCAGGGTGGCGCCCTATCTGGTCGCGCTGCTGACCTTCTTCATCGGCGCGCTGGTCGCCGGCCGGGTCGGCCAAGGGCTGGGCAAACGCCCGCTGCGCCACTGGCTGACGGTCGCCGCGCTGATCGAGGCGGCATTGCTGTGGATCGCGGCGGTGGTCGCGCTGAACTTCCATGTGCCGACGCTCCAGCCCGCCGCTGGCCTGTTCGCGATCATCAGCCTGACAGCGATCGCGATGGGCTTTCGCAACGCCACCATCCGGCAGTTGAAGGTGCCCGACCTTACCACCACCGTGCTGACCCTGACCGTTACCGGCATTGCGGCGGATTCCAGGCTGGCGGGCGGCGCCAATCCCAATCTCGCCCGGCGGATCGCGGCGATCGTCGCCATCTTCGCGGGCGCGGCGGCCGGCGCGCTGATGGTGGTGCATATGGGGCTGGCACTGCCGCTGCTGGTATCGGGCGCGATCGTGCTGGTCGGCACCCTGCTCTGCGTCCGCCACCCGGCGGCCGCCCTGCCTCACGGGGCCTGAAGGTCAGGGCAGCGCGACCCGCGCGAACCGCCGGTCTGGCACGAACCAGAGCGCGACGACCAGCACATAGAGCGCGACCGCCAGCCAGCGGCTGACGAAGCTCAGGGGAATAGCTGAGCCATAGATGGCCAGCGTTCCCCACCCCTTCCAGTCCATGCCGAGCGCGCGGGCGAGCTTGGAGCCTGCGCCATTGCAGGCGATGATCGCCCGTTCGGTCAGGAAATAGCCGATCGCCGCCGCGCCCAGCACCATGCCATAGGCCGCCGTCGCTCCGGTCGACCAGGCGCTCTCGTCCAGCCATCGGATGACGAACGGGACCAGGCTGAGCCAGAAGAGCAGGAAAAGATTGGCCCACAGCACCCGCCCGTCGATGCGCGGGTTGAGCTGGAACAGATGATGGTGATTGTTCCAGTAGAGGCCGACATTCACGAAGCTGAGCAGATAGGCGATCAGCAGCGGCAGGCATTGGGCGAGATCGGCGAGCGATCCGCCGCGCGGCACCTTCAGTTCCAGCACCATGATGGTGATGATGATCGCGATCACCCCGTCGGTGAACGCCTCCAGCCTTTTGCTGTTCATGCCTGTGCCGCCAATGGCGATCCCTGCCAGGTCCGGCGCCAGGACAGCGGCGTGGTGCCGACCAGCCGCTTGAACAGCCGGGTCAGATGCGCCTGGTCGGTCAGGCCGCAGGCGCTGGCGATATCCGACAGGCTGTGGCCGGTTTCCAGCATCAGCCGCTGTGCCCGGCGGATGCGCTGGCGGATGACATAGGCATGGGGCGTCTCGCCCATGCTGACCTTGAACGCGCGGCAGAAATGACCGGGGCTCAGGCTCGCCACCAGCGCCAGTTCCTCCGTCACCAGCGTGCGGCCCAGCCGCGCCTCGACATAGGCGGTCACCTTGCGCAATTGCCAGCCGGCCAGCCCGCCGGTCGACGGCGGGCAATGGCTGTCGGGACGCCGGGCCAGCATGGCGGCGCCGCCGTCCGCGTCCGTGCCCTGCCGCAGCAGGTCGCGCAGTTGATCGAGGCACAACTCCGCCCGGTTGGGGTCGCGATGCAGCAGCGTCTGCGCCCGCGTCAGCAGGTCCAGAAGCTGCGCAGCGTCGAGCCGGTGCGGCAGGTTGGGGCGCGGGTTGGGACTGGCGATATCCGACATGGCGGGAATGATGCGGCTGCGTCATGATTTCCCAAAGCCCGGATGGAGGGGGCGAGCGCCCCTCTAATGGGGGGCTTGTATCGCATCGGCCCGCAGCGCTACGGCTGTCGGTTCCTCCCGCCCCAAGGCCCCCATGTCGCGACCGAGCAGAAGATCATGAAGCGCCGGGCGATCATTACGGCGATCGCGGCCATGCTGCTGGCCCAGCCGGGGCGGGCGCTGGACCCAAGCCAGTCGATCAGCCAGTTGCGCCACAGCCGCTGGACGCTGAAGGATGGGGCGCCGGGCAATGTCCGTGCGCTGGCGCAGGGCAAGGACGGCTATCTGTGGCTGGGATCTTCGACCGGCCTCTACCGCTTTGACGGCATCCGGTTCGAGCGCATCTTGGCCGATCGCGACGACCCGCGCCGATCCTTGCAGGTCACCGCCCTGCTGGCGGCGCGCAATGGCGACATCTGGGTCGGCCATGATTTCGGCGGCATCGCCCGCTATCGCGACGGCCATCTGCGCGATGCCAATCCCTGGCCGGCGCAGGGCGGCGTCGCCGGCATCGTGGAAGCGCGCGACGGATCAATCTGGGTCGCGGCGGAAGCGCGCGGCAAGATGCTGCTGTCGCGTTACCAGCATGGCCGCTGGCGCCGCTATGGCGCGCAGCAGGGCGTGACCGACGGCATGATGGGGCCGATGCTGGCCGCGTCGGACAGCAGCCTCTACCTCGCCTTGCCGCCGCACCTGCTGCGGCTGGCGCCCGGTGCCGCCCGCTTCGCCCCGCTGGCGATGCAGGTCGCCCCCTTCGCCGCGCTGGACGAGGACAAGGCGGGCCGGATCTGGCTGGCGGACGACAGCGGCATCCGGCCGATTTCCGGCGGGCAGGCCGCGGCCCCGCTTGATCCCGTAAACACCCCCTATGTCACCCGCCATATCCATGTCGATCGCCAGGGCACGGCCTGGATCACCGGCCAGAATGGTGGCCTGGCACGGCTTCCAGCGGGCGGCGACAAGGTCGAGGTCGCGGCCGGGCACATGCCGCTGTCGCTCGCCGCGCTGGAGGACCGGGAAGGCAATATCTGGGTCGGCACCGAGACCGGGGTGGAGCGCTATACCGCCGCCAGCCTGGTCGGCGCGGGCGAGGAGGCGCTGGTGACCGGCTTCGTCGCGCCGCCGCGATCGGCCCATATCTTCTATGCCGGTATCGGCGGCGTCTACCGCGTCGGGCCGGGCCAGCGCCAGCCCCGGCTGATCTTCCCGCGCGCCGACATTGGCGTGCTGTGCGGCGATGACCGGCAATTGCTGGCGATCAGCCTCGAAGGCGCCTTCCTGCTCGACTTGGACGATCGCGGCGATGTCCGCCGGACGACGTCGGTGGAGGGGCCGCTTTCGGTCAGTTGCGCGCGCGACGATCGCGGGCAGTTCTGGACCGGGATGGACCGGCTCTACCGGCTTGACGGCAAGCGGCTGGTGCCGGCGAGCGGCGCGGCGGGGCAGCCGGGCGGCACCATCACCCTGTTGCGCGCCGATGGGCATGGCGGCCTGATCGCCGGGCGCAGCCGGCGCGGGCTGCTGCACATTCGCGATGGCGAGGAGACGGCACTGCTGCCCGCCGGGACCAGCCCGATCGGATCGATCCTGACCCTGCGGGCCGATGGCGACCAGTGGCTGATCGGCGGGATGAAGGGGTTGGCGCGCCTGGAGGGTGGCCGGTTGCAGTCATTGGGCGAACGCACCCATCCCTATCTGGCCGGGATTACCGGCATCGCCCGCACCGCCGATGGCTGGACCTGGATCAACGGCGCGACCGGTATCGTGCGGATGCGCAGCGATGCGCTCGACAAGGGCCTTGCCCAGCCCGATCGCCCCATCCCCTATCAGCGGGTCGGCCAGGAAGCCGATTATCGGGCGCGATCCAACCTGTTCGAGGCGAACGACATCGCCCTCGATCGCGACGGCCAGCTCTGGTTCGCCACCGATCAGGGCCTGGCCTGGAGCGATCCCGCCCGGCTGGCCCGCAATGGCGTGCCGCCGCCCGTGGCGATCCGGTCGCTGCGGGTCGATGGCAGGGCCTATCCGCTGGCTGCGGGCAGCATCGTCCTGCCCGCCCATAGCGGCCGGGTGCAGATCGACTATAGCGCCCTCAGCCTGACCAATGCGGCGCAGAACCGTTTCCGCTATCAGTTGGAGGGCAGCGGCACCGGCTGGTTCGATGCCGGCACGGAGCGGCAGGCGCTCTATACCAATCTGGCGCCGGGCCAATATCGCTTCCTTGTCATCGCGGCGAACAATGACGGGGTGTGGAACAGGCAGGGCGCGGCGCTCGCGTTCGAGATCGCCCCGGCCTTCTACCAGACGCGCTGGTTCCGCATCCTGTGCATCAGCCTGATCCTGCTGGCCGGCTGGCTGCTCTATCGTCGGCGCCTGCATGTCGTGACCGAACGGGCGCGCAGCCGGGTCGAGGCACAGCTGACAGAGCGCGAACGGATCGCGCGGGAACTGCACGACACGCTGTTGCAGGGGTTCCAGGGGCTGATGCTGCGCTTCCAGGCGGTGGTCGAACTGCTGCCGCGCGGCGAACGCGCCCGCGCCGAACTCGAAGGCGCGCTCGACCGGGCCGAGGATGTGCTGGTCGACAGTCGCGAGCGGGTCCATTCGCTGCGGCAGGAATTGCAGCCGGTGGCGATGGCTGTGCGTCTGCGCGCGCTGCTGGACGAGATGGTCGGCGACCGGCTGGACTGGCGTGTCGATGAGGCCGGCACCGCGCGGCTGGTCTGCGCCCCGGTCGCCGACGAGATGATGCGGATCGCGCGGGAGGCGATCAGCAACAGCTTGCGCCATGCGGCCGCGCAGACCATCATCGTCGAACTACATCATGGCACCGACCGGCTGTCGCTGGCGATCATCGATAATGGCATCGGCCTGTCCGAAGCCGTGCTGGCGGCCGGATCGCGCGAAGGCCATTATGGCATGGTCGGCATGCGCGAACGGGCGCGGCGGATGGATGGCGCGGTGGAGATCATCTCCACCGCCAGGACCGGCACGACCATCCGCGTGACCGTGCCGGCCCGTGTCGCCTATCTGTGAGCGTCAGGCGGTGGCGGCACGCGGCGCGCCGCTGCGGCGGCTGAGCAGCAGCGCAATCAGCCCAAGGCTCGAAGCCCCCGCCCCGGCGATCGCGACGAACGGCAGGCTGAGGCCGGCGGCAATCACCGCGCCCCCCAGCGCCGCGCCGATCGCATTGCCGAGGTTGAAGGCGCCGATGTTCATCGAGGACGCCAGATTGGGCGCATCAGCCGCAGCGCTCATCACCCGCACCTGCAGCGGCGGCACCAGCGCGAAGCTGGCAATCCCCCACAGGAAGATCAGCACCGCCGTCGGCCCGGCAAAGGGCATGGCAAAGGCGAAGGCGATGAGGATCGCCGTCAGCGCAGCGAGCGTCACGATCAGCGTCCTGTCGACCGACCGATCGGCAAAGCGCCCGCCCAGCCAGTTGCCGATGGTGAGGCCCACGCCATAGAGGACCAGCATCGCGGTCACGAAGCCGATCGAGCCATGGGTCTGATCGCGCAGGATCGGCGTGATATAGGTGAAGACGGTGAACATCGCGCTGGCGCCAACCACGGTGAGGCCGAGCGCGGCGAGCACCGGCCCGCGCATCAGCACGCGCAGTTCGGATCGCGCATCGCCCTCGGTCGGGGCCGGCATGTCGGGCAGGGTCAGGCGCAATGCCGCGATGGTGAGCACGCCCAGCGCCGCAATGCCCCAGAAGGCCGCACGCCAGCCCATGACTTCACCCGCCCAGGTCGCCAGCGGCACGCCGACGACATTGGCGATGGTCAGCCCCATGAACATGGCGGCGACCGCGCCCGCCTGCCGCTGGGGCGGAACCAGGCTGGCGGCGACGATCGATCCGACACCGAAGAAGGCGCCATGGTTGAGCGAGGTGATGATGCGCGCGAACAGCAGCATCGCATAGCTGCTGGAGAGCGCCGCGATCAGATTGCCGATGGTGAAGATGGCGGCGAGGCCGATCAGCAGGGTGCGGCGCGGCAAGCGCCCGGTGGTCAGCGTCATCAGCGGCGCGCCCAGCATGACGCCGATCGCATAGGCGCTGATGAGCAGGCCGGCGGCGGGGATGGAGACGCCAAGGTCGGTGGCGATGACGGGCAACAGGCCCATCGGCGCAAATTCGGTGACGCCGATGCCAAAGGCACCGGTCGCCAGCGCGAGCAGCGGTGGATTGATCTTCATGATGCTCCTCCCGTCAGACAAGCGGCGGGTTCAGCCGGGCGAAGCCGGCCTGTTGATGATAGGGGGCGTGGGGATAGGCCGGCATCTGGTAGCTGGCCCGGTCGAGCCGGGCGACCTGATCGGCGGTCAGCGACCAGCCGACCGCACCCAGATTCTGGCGCAACTGTTCCTCATTGCGGGCACCGATGATGACCGACGACACGGTCGGCCGCTGCAACAGCCAGTTGAGCGCGACCTGCGGCACCGTCTTGCCGGTTTCCGCCGCGATCTCGTCCAGCGCGTCGACCACGCGATAGAGATGTTCCTCCTCCACCGGCGGCGCGAAGGCGGCGGTCTGGTGCAGGCGGCTGCCTTCCGGGATCGGGCTGCTGCGCCGGATCTTGCCGGTCAGGCGGCCCCAGCCCAGCGGGCTCCACACCAGCGCGCCCACGCCCTGGTCGGCGGCGAGCGGCATCAGGTCGGCCTCATAGGCGCGGCCGATCAGCGAATAATAGACCTGGTGGGCGACGAAGCGCGGCCAGCCATGGCGATCCGCCGCGTCCAGCGCCTTCATCAGCTGCCAGCCGGGATAGTTGGACACGCCGACATGGCGCAGCTTGCCGGCGCGAACCAGATGGTCGAGCGTCGCCAGCAATTCCTCGACCGGGGTCGAGGCGTCGAGGGCGTGGAGTTGCAACAGGTCGATATGATCGGTGCCAAGGCGCCGGAGCGCGGCTTCCACGCCGCCGATCAGCCGGTCGCGCGACACGCCCCAGTCATTGGGACCATCGCCGGTCGGCAGGCCGAGCTTGGTCGAGATCAGAAGCTGATCGCGCCGTCCCTTGATCGCCGCGCCCAGCACTTCTTCAGACGCACCGTTCGAATAGACGTCGGCGGTGTCGAACAGGGTGATGCCGGCGGCGAGGCAGATGTCGAGCAGCCGGCGCGCCTCCTGCGCGTCGCTATGGCCCCAGGCGCCGAACAAAGGCCCCGAGCCGCCGAAGGTGCCGGTGCCGAAACTGAGCGCCGGCACGCGCAGGCCCGACGCCCCCAATTGCCGATATTCCATCGTCATCCCTTTCCATTCCGTGATGGACGCATAAATGGAAGGCAGGACTCCCCGAGTTTAGAGGGGCGCAAGGCGAAGGATCTTTGCAGTGGATGAAAAGATACCCTTTCATGCCGATCGGGCGCGGGCGCTGGAAACCTTTGCCACCGTGGTGGCCGAGGGCAGTTTTTCAGCCGCCGGGCGATTGCTGGGCCTCACCCCCTCCGCCGTCAGCCGCGCGGTCGACCGGATCGAGGATCGGCTGGGGGTGCGGCTATTGCTGCGCTCCACCCGCGCGCTGACGCTGACGGCGGAGGGGCAGGCCTATCTGGCCAGCGCGCGCCGCATCCTGGCCGATCTGGACGAGGCGGAACAGACGATCGCCGATCGCGGCGCGCCGCGCGGGCGGCTGCGGGTCAGCGCCGCCCATTCCCATGGCCGGCTGTGCATCGTGCCGCTGCTCGGCGAATTTGCCCAGCTCTATCCGCATATATTGGTCGACATCAGCCTGAGCGACCGGCTGGTCGACATTGCCGGCGGGCAAGCCGATGTCGCGATCCGCTTCGGGCCGCTGGCCGACAGCCCGCTGACCGCCCGCAAGCTGGGCGAGAATGGCCGCGTCATCGTCGCCTCCCCCGCCTATCTCGCCCGGCATGGCACGCCGGTCGTACCGGAGGATCTGCACGATCATAACTGCCTGAACTTCAATTTCCGGCGGGCCGAACCGGTCTGGCCCTTCCGCAAGGACGGGCGCGACTATGCACTGAGCGTGCGCGGCACGATCGAGGCGAATAATGGCGAAACGCTGGGGCAGTTGGCGGCCGATGGCGTCGGCATCACGCGGGTCGGCCGGTTCAGCGTCCAGCCCGAACTGGCGTCGGGCGATCTGGTGCCATTACTGGAAGACTATAATCCGGGCGATATCGAGACGATCCATGCCGTGTTCCTGGGCGGCACCAATGTGCCGGCACGGCTGCGCGTGTTCGTGGACTTCCTGGCGGAACGGCTGACGCGACCTGTATTGGTGGCCTGAGCCGGGCGGCGCCTATATATCCCCGCGGCGGACCAGTTGCTGGCTGATCCGGGTCGGTGCCAGATGACGGCAGAGCGCGTCCAGTGCCGCCGCCGGATCATGGCGCGCGCCGCACAGGAAGATGTCGACCGCGGCATAGCCATGTTCGGGCCAGCTATGGATCGACATATGGGATTCGGCCAGCAGCGCGACGCCGGTGACGCCCTGACCGTCGCCGAAATGATGGAGATGCAGGCCGATGACCGTCGCACCCGCGCTATCCGCAGCCGCGCGCAGGGCGGTTTCGACCAGCGCCACATCGTCGAGCACGGGACAGCCATAAAGGTCCGCCAGCAGATGCCGGCCATCATAGGTCATGGGCGGTTTCACAGCAAAGTCTCATGAGCATGGCCGATCGCGGACAACGCCGCCTCGGCCGCGGCCATGCCCTGATAATGGGCTTCCTCGAACAGCGACAGACCGCTGAGGTCCGAATGGGCGCGGAAGAAGGGCGCTCGGATCGCGGCGCGCTGCGACGGCGCGACCTGCCAGAGGAAGCCGGGCGTCGGCCGGATCATGGCATGGCCCCATTTCCACAGGTCGATCGAGCCGATCCCGCCGTCGAGGTCGGGGTTCATGGCCAGCAGGTCATCACGCACCAGCCGCCGCCAGTCGGCATCGGACCGCTCGACCAGCAGGCGGCGGGCGTTGGCGGGCGGCATGTCGGACAGCGCCATATACCAGGTCAGCACCGTCGGCCCTTCGCGCGAGGCGTTCTGATGCGTGGCAACGACATAGCCGAGCGAGGCGCTGCTGGCCGAGACATTGTCCCAGGCAAGCACGCTCCCCTTCCCCGCCGGCGCGCGATCGACGGTGACATTGGCGATCAGCCAGGGCGCATAGCTGTGGGCGGCGTCGGCCTTCTCGCCCAGCAGGCGGCTGGCGATGAAGTGCGGCATGGCGAGGATGACGGCATCGGCGCGGTAGCGGATGCTGGTCCCGCGCGCGGCATCGAAGACATCCACCGTTGCGCCGCCGGCATCGTCAGGGCGGGCGCGAAAGGCGATCTGGCCGGTCAGGACGCGGTCGCCCAGCCGATCGGCGATCAGTCGGGTGAGGCGGCCATTGCCTTCGGGCCAGGTCAGTTCATTGTCGCCCGTGCCATCGGCGGTGAAGCCGCGCCGGCCGGCGAAATAATGGATGCCGGCCCAGGCGGACACCTCCGCCGGTTCGGTGCCATAGTCATCGCGGCAGGCGTAGCGGACATGGGCGCGCAACACCGGCGAGGTCCAGCCCTGCCGATCGAGCCACTGCGCGAAGCTGATCCGGTCGAGCGCGATCAGGTCGGCATCCTGCGCGCTATAGGCGATGGGAATGGCAAAGGCGGGCCGCCCCTGCGCATCCCGGCGGCGGGAGAAATCGGCCATGGCCCGGTCGAAGGCGGCAAGATCGGCTCTGTCCTTCGCCGACAGGCCGGTTTTCGGCACCAGCCCCTCCTGCCATTTGCCCTGCCACAGCAGGCGTTCCTGCAAGTCGGCACAAAGCTGCAGCGGATCATAGACCGGTCTGCCGTCCCGATCGCCGACGATCATGCCAAGCTGCCGCAGCATATGGCGTAGACCTCGCGCCTCTTCATTCGGAATGGGAAGATAATGGGCGCCCAGCGGATAGGCCGACACGGCGTTGCGGCCGCCGCGCGCATTGCCGCCGGGCTGCTGCTCCAGTTCGATCAAGCGGAAATCATCATAGCCCGCCTCGCGCAGCCGCCAGCCGGCGGTCAGGCCGGCAACGCCGCCGCCCGCGATCAGGATGGGCACATGCGCCTCCCGCTCCGGTTCGGGAAAGGCCCCGTCGCGCAGCCGGTGGCCAAGCGTCATATCGGCGCCGCCGCTGCTGCCCGAAGTCGAGGTTTCACAGCCGGGCAGAGCCAAAGCAGTGGCCGCCGCCATGCCGCCCTTGAGCACGGCGCGCCTGTTCTGGACTATAGGATCAGCCTTCATAGCGCGCCCATTCCTCGGCGAAGCTGCGCACCAGCGCCTGATTGTCGAGCCGGTTCACCGGCACCGGACGGCGCGCCATATCGGGCGGGAAGAACTGTGCCTGGCGCGCGGTGGCGTCCGACAGGAAGCGATTGCCAGGCAGCAGCCGCGTCGCCGCGCCCGGGTCGGCCAGTCCGGCCAGGATGAAGCCCCATTCGCCGAAACTGGGCACATAGACATGATAGGGGCGTGTGTGGAAACCGGCTGCTTCCAGCGTCTGCGCCACGGTCCAGAACGCGGCGGGCGCGACCAGCGGCGAGGTGCTCTGGATCACCGCCATGCCGCCCGGCGCGAGATGCGGGCGCAGCATGCGGTAGAAAGTCTCGGTGTAAAGCTTGCCGACCGAGAAATCGACCGGATCGGGAAAGTCGACGATGATGATGTCGAATCGCGCCTTGGTCTCGCGCACCCAGCGGAAGGCGTCGGCATTGACAACATGCATGCGCTTGTCGGTGAGTGCGCCGCCGTTGAGTGAGCGCAGCAGGCCGGTCTGGCTGAACAGGCGGGTCATGGCCGGGTCGAGATCGACCAGCGTGACGCTGCGCACCTGGGGATGGCGGAACACCTCGCGCGCGGCGAGGCCATCGCCGCCGCCCAGGATCAGCACATGTTCGGGCCGTGCCACCCGCCCCATCGCCGGATGCACCAGCGCCTCATGATAGCGATATTCGTCGCGCGAGGAGAATTGCAGATTACCGTTGAGATAGAGGCGGATGTCGTCGTCATGCCGGGTCAGCACCAGCCGCTGATAGGGACTGGAGGACGCATAGATGACGCGTTCGCCATAGGCCGCGATTTCAGACCAGCGCTGGATGCGATCGGCGAGCAGGAAACCGGCGATCAGACTGGCCATCACCAGCAACGCCAGGATGCGCTCGCGCATCAGGCTGGCCCGCGCGGGGACCAGCAGCAGCAGGAGCAGCGCGACGCCGACATTGAGCAGGCCGAACATCAGGCCGGTGCGGATCAGCCCCAGATGCGGAACCAGTAGCAGCGGGAAGAGCAGCGATGCCGCCAGCGCCCCGACATAGTCGAAGGTCAGGACGTTCGACACCGTCTCGCTGAAGTCGAAACGGTCGCGCAGGATACGCATCAGCAGCGGGATTTCGAGGCCGACGAGGAAGCCGATGACGAAGACGAGGCCGTAGAGGATCGGCCGGAACTGTTCGACCAGCGGGAAGAGCAGGAACAGGCCCGCAGCCGACCAGCCACCCAGCAAAGCGACCAGTATTTCCACCCGGATGAACAGCCTCAGTTCGTCACGCTTCACATAGCGCGAGCACCAGCTGCCCACGCCCATGGCGAAGAGATAGGTGCCGATGACGGTCGAAAATTGCGTGACGCTGTCGCCCAGCAGATAGCTGGCGATCGTCCCGGCGAGCAGTTCGTAGATGAGGCCGCAGGTCGCGACCGCGAACACGCTGGCCAGCAACAGCCCGACCAGCGCGGTGCGCCTGCGCTCCGTCGGGGCAGAAGGCGTGTCAGCCATGAATGGCGGCGGCAACGATGATCCCGAGCGCAATGGCGATGGCGCCCGCAAACTGGGCGACGGCGAGATTCTGCTTGTCGCGTATCTCCTCCCACAGCTTGCCCGGCGTCAGCAGGTCGAGAATGACGAAGCCGACGACGAAGACGAGGATGCCGACCCCGGCATAGACGAGCGAATTGAGCAATGTCGGCAGCGAGATGAGCATCGACGTCTCCTATTTATGCGTGGGACCATAAGCGCGATAGGCGCCGGCCGTGCGGCCGCCATCGGCGAAGGGGGAATAGCCCTGCGATGCGGCGGCGAGATAGAGGCCAAGCACGCCAAGGCACCAGAGGGCGTAAAGAAAGCTGCTGCGGCTCATGGCAATTGCATCCCCTGCAGCCAGTCGTCGGCATCGGCCGGCGAGCCATCCTTCTGCGCCAGCCGCGCATTTTCGAACAGGATGTGCAGCACCAGCATCAACAATGGCGGAACCAGGATCATCAGCACCGCCAGCCAGAAATTGGAGGCGAAGCGCGCGCCGCGCGCCACGGTGAGGACGATCTCGACCGGCGGCAGTCCTTCGGCCTTGTAGGTTCCACTCGATGGATCGAAGGCAAAATTGCCGGTGCCGCCCCAATGATGCGCCTGGACATCGACGACCAGATCATAGGTACCGGCCGGCAGGCTGGCGACCTTCAGCGTCTGGGCCCGCGCGCCTTCCGACCAATAGCCGTCGGAATCCCGGCCCGAATAATGTTCGTTGAGGGCATAGGCATCATAGCTGTCCTGGGTCTTGCGATCGACGAAGGCGACATCGACATCGACCCAGCCCTGATCGACGCCGGGCGTTTCCACCTCCACCGTCATCGCCTGCCGCCCGAGCGGCAACTGGATCGGGCCGAATGTCTGCGACACGGCCGGGCCATCGGGGATCGCCGACAGGCTGAAACCCTGGGGCTGCGCGGTCCAGCCGAACAGGGACGCCAGCACCAGCAGCGCCACGAAGGACAGGGCGGCGATCGGCCACCAGCCCTTGATCCGTCGGGCATAGGGCGATGGCTGATGCGCGAGCGGCGTCATCCCCGGCAGCCAGGCCGGCGGCGGCGCGACGTCGAAGGCGGCACCGATTTCCTGTCCGGTCAGCAATTCGCTGATCGTCCAGTTCTTCTCCCGGTCGTCCTGTTCCAGGCTCAGCATGAAGCCGGGGCGGACATAATCGGTGGCGCGCACCGACTCCCCTACCTTGACCCGCCAGTAGAATTCGCCCGCCACCCGCGTCACCCGCGCGGTGCTGCCGCTGTAGAAGGGGCTGAAGCGGCGGCGGCCGACGATAAGGTCGCCACCGTCGCGCTGCGGCGTGGCGGTCAGCATGGTGCCAAGGCTCCAATGACCGGTCTGCGCGATCAGCCAGCGATAGCCGGCATAGGGGTTGAACAGCAGATATTCGTCCCAGGCCGCCCAGCCATCGGTCCGTTGCAGCCAACCGATCGCTTCCCACTCCACGCCGCGCAGCGTGCCGCGCGTGCCGAGCGGAATGGCGAGCGATGCCTGCACCTCATGATAGCGGGTGATGATCCGCGCATCGGGATTGGCCGCATCGATCAGCGTGCCGCAATATTCGCAGGCGAGCGTCACCGTATAGCCGGCCGCGCGCATGGCGATCGTCCCGCCGCAGGCCGGGCAGGACAGGGTGCGGACGCTGCTGTCGTCAGGCGACATCGGCAGGCAGGCTCCAGCCCGGCAGCGCGCGCAGCTTGCGCGGTTGCAGCGAGGCCAGCGTCACATGATGGCCGACATAGAGGGACGGGCCTTGCCGATCCTTCTGGAAGGATGCGCAGCGCCCGTCGCGGTTGCGGAAATCGGCGCTCAACGCTTCCCAGCCGGCCGGCGCGGTGAAGGGCAGTTCGCCCTCGCAGCCGATGCAGCGCACGGTACGGATATCGGCGACCTCATAGCTGTGCCCGGCAATATTGCCGCTCTCGCCCGGCATGACCGGCGTGTCGTTCATCAGGCGGCGGATCATCTGCGCCAGCGATCCGGCCAGTTCCACCTCGCGCAGCGCCATGAACTGACCCATCGCCTCGCCCAGCCAGCCATGGCTGCCGTCGGCCAGCAGCATCAGCCATTCGTTCCAGGCGCCATCGTCCCAGGCCCAGCGGACCCGGCCGATGATGGAAAAGGACTGGTCGAACCACTGGCCTTCGGTGCCGATCTGGATCGGGCTGATGTCGAAGGGCAGGACCGCCGCCTCCCCCATCGCGCCCGCACTCTGGCTGTAGCGCACGACCAGCGTGCGACAATAGTCGCACACCCGGACGGGCAGCGCCGGCGAGCGGAAGACGACCTCCGCGCCGCATGTGGGACAGGCAAGGGATTGCATCGACGGCTTAGCGAATGCGGCCCAGCAGTTCCGCCTTCTTGCTGTCGAACTCGGCCTGGGTAAGCGCCCCCATTTCCAGCAGCTTGTGCAGCCTTTCGATCAGGGCGAAGGGGTCTTCGGCGGGCGCTGCGGGCGCGCTTGCCGCGCTGCCCATCGCGCCGGCCATGGCCTGGCCTATGGCAAGGCCGGCCGCCGCGCCTGCGCCGACGCCGGCAACGCCGCCCGACTGCGCCGCAGCGGTCTCGATCGCCTCGGCCGCCTGGAACTTGGCATAGCGGTCGAGATCGCCCAGCACGCGAATCGAACTGGCCTTGTCGAGATGCTTCTGCACCTCTTCGGGCAGCGACAGGCTTTCGACGAAGAAGCTTTCGACCGACAGGCCCCATTGCGCAAAGGCCGGAGCGACCGCGGCCTTGAGCGCATCGGACAGCGCGCTCTGGCTGGCGGCCAGGTCAAGGAAGGCGGTGCCGCCGCCTGCCACGCCGGTCGCCAGCGCGGTCTGGATCGCGGCGCGAAGCTGTGGCTCGACGTCCGCCACCTTCACCTCGCCCAGCGTCCCCATGATACGCGCGGCGAAGGGCGCGATCTCCTTGATACGGAAGCTGTAGCTGCCAAAGGCGCGGACGCGTAGCGGCCCTAGTTCGGGGTCGCGCAGCGTCACTGGCTGCGCGGTTCCCCATTTGAGGCCGATCTGCTCCTTTTCGGAAAAGAAATGGACATCGGACTTGAAGGGCGACTTGAACCCTTTGTCCCAATTCATGATCGCCGTAAGCAGCGGCAGGGTCGATGTGTCGAGCGTGTAGAGGCCGGGGCCGAACATGTCGGCGATGCGCCCTTCGTTGAAGAAGGCGGCGATCTGCCCCTCACGCACCGTCAGTTGCGCGCCATTCTGGATTTCCCGATCGGCCAGCGGAACCCGCCAGCCAAGCTGGCCCGGTTCCTCCACCCAGTCGATGACGTCCACGAACTGCTTCGAGAGAAAATCCAATATTCCCATGACACTCCCCTGCACCCGCCATCAGTGTAGATGTCTGGTGTGGCGGGACAAGAGGATTTGCAACGCCAATCGGCAAATGGCGGTGATTTCGACCGGCATGCGGGTCGCAGGCCTTGGCGTTCCTTCTTGGGGGACCGCCAGCACCTTCCATCTGGGCAGGTCGCTCCCCTGCCGCACTGCGGCGGCCGTCATATAAGCTGCGCATCACTGTCATGCGCGCTTCATACTCCCCTCCTACCCGAGCGCCGACAGGGGAGAAATATCATGCACTTCCGTTCTCTTGCTCTGGCCGCTATCAGCCTGCCCGTTTTCGCCACGGCAACCGCCCATGCCGAAACGCCCGATGCCGCCCCAGCCGATTCGATCATCGTCACCGCGCAGCTGCGCGAACAGGATGTGATCGACGTGCCGATGGCGCTGAGCGTCGTCGGCAACGAACAGATGGACCGTATGGGCCTTTATGAGTTCGACGCGCTGTCGCGCTTCGTGCCCGGTTTCGACGTCCAGAACCAGTCGCCCAACAATCCCGGCTTCGTGATGCGCGGCATCACGTCGGACAGCGGCACCGCCAGCAACGAACCGCGCGTGTCTGTCTATCAGGACGGCGTTTCCATCTCCAAGTCGCGCGGCTCCTATGTCGAGCTGTTCGATATCGAGCGGGTCGAGATCGCCAAGGGGCCGCAATCGACCCTCTATGGTCGCGGCGCGCTGATCGGCGCGGTCAACATCATCCAGAACAAAGCCAAGCTGGACGATTATGAAGCCGCCGGCCGGGTGTCCTATGGCAATTACAACAGCTGGCTGACCGAGGGCATGGTCAATGCGCCGATCGGCGAAGGCATGGCGATCCGCCTGGCCGGCCGCATCCGCAAGCGCGACGGCTATACCGAAAATCTGCTGGGCGGCGCCGATTTCAACTCGGCCGACACCAAGGCGGTGCGCGGCAGCTTCCATGGCGAGAAGGGCGATTTGCGCTTCGACCTGATCGGCAATTACCAGAAGGACACGCCAAGCGGCACCGGCTTCAAATCGATCGCCTATAACCCAACCGATCCGGCCACCGGTGCCGTGATCGGCGATCGCGGCCGCAACAGCGGCGCCGCGCTCGCAGCCGCCGATGGTTTCGAGGGCGGCAAGGGACTTGGCCTCGACCGTCAGGTCTGGGGCGTCACCGGCATCGCCAGGCTGAAGCTCAACGACCAGTTCAACCTCACGTCCACCACTGCCTTCCGCCGCTTCGACGCGCTGGAAATCTTCGACGCGGACGGCATTTCCCTGCCGATGCTGACCGCGGCGGAAGATGCGCGCGGCCGCCAGTTCAGTCAGGAATTCCGCCTGACCTATGAAAGCGGCCCGATCTCCGCCTTCCTGGGCGGCAGCTATTTCTGGGAAAATGGCACGCAGCGCGTCCCCACCCAGTTTGACGAGCGCGCTACCCTCGCCCGGCTGGCCGGCGCGCTGAATGGCGGCGGTGCCATCCCCGGCCGCGCCGCCACCGATCCGGTGCCGGCCGCCCTGCTCGCCAGCCCGGCCTTCACCGGCGCGCTGCTGCAGGGGGTCGCCAGCGCCTATGGCGTCGCGCTGTCGAGCGCGCAGGCCCAAGCGATCGCCGCCAACCTCAAGTCCAATCATCTCGAAAGCACCACCAATGGTGCGCGCACCCGCGCCTTCGACCTGTTCGGCGACGTGACCCTGCGCCTGTCCGACCAGTTCGAGCTTGGCGGCGGTCTGCGCTACACCCATGACGACAAGCGCAGCACCTATATGTCGTCGGTCGACAATGGCCGGTCGATCCTGGGCGGGCTGATCGGCGCGCTGGGCCAGCCGGCGGCGGTCCGCACGGCCCTGCTGCAGGCGCTGGCCGTGCCCGGCGCGGCGAACATCCCGACCTCGGCCGCCTATCCGGTGCCGATGTTCGGCCTCGGCGCCCAGCCGACCGCCGGCAATGGTGGGGTCGACAGCGACACGCTCAGCAATGGCGGCTTTTCCTGGCGCCTGACCGCCCGCTACAAGCCGGGCACCGACACCAGCCTCTATGCCACCTATGCCCGTGGCCGTCGCCCCGAAGTGCTGGCGGCCAGCGCGCCGTCCGCGCCGATGGGCGCCACCCGCTTTTCCGTGCTGGACTCCGAAACGGTCGACAGTTTCGAACTGGGCGCCAAGACAGCGCTGATGAACCGCACCCTGTTCCTCGACGGCGCGGCCTTCTTCTACCAATATGATAATTTCCAGACCACGGTGCAGCAGGGCACGCAGTTCGTCCTGACCAATGCCGGCAAGGCGGAAAGCTATGGCTTCGAGGGCCAGTTGCGCTGGGTGCCGAGCGATGTGCTGACCCTGTTCGCAACCTATGCCTATAACCACAGCCGCTTCAAGACGGGCGTGCGCGATGGCAACCGCTTCCGCTTGTCGCCCGACCATAGCGCGTCCTTCGGTGCGCAGGCGTCCCTGCCCGCCGGTCCCGGCCGCATCATCTTCACGCCCAGCGTCACCTGGCAGTCCAAGGCCTATTTCGACGATGACAATGACCGCCCGGACCTGCAGCAGCCGCCCGCCGCGCTGGTCGCCGACACTATCCAGGACGAATGGCAGGGCAGCTATGCGCTGGTCAATGCGCGCCTGGGTTATGAGGCGCCCGGTGGCGCCTGGCGGATCGAGGGCTTCATCGAGAACGCCTTCGACAAGAAATATATCATGGATGCGGGCAATACCGGCGACAGCCTGGGCATGCCGACCTTCATCGGCGGTGCGCCGCGCTTCTATGGCGTGTCGGCCAGCTTCCGCTTTGGCGGTGCGCAATGAGCGAGGACAGCATGAAGCTTGACCGTCGCGCGGCGCTGGGCCTCATCGGCTCGGGCGCCGCTCTCCCCGGCATCGGCATGGCGGCGACGCCCGCCGTCGCCGCCAGCTTCGTCCATGGTGTGGCCAGCGGCGATCCGACCCAGCGCGGCGCGATCCTGTGGACCCGCGCCACCCCGGCCGACCCGGCGCAGCAGGCGGCGATCGCGCTGCGCTGGCATGTCGCCGAAAGCGCCGGCGGCAAGCCGGTCGAAAGCGGCACGGCGCAGGCACGCGCCGCCCGCGACTTCACGGTCAAGGTCGAACCGCGCACGCTGAAGGCCGGCCATGATTATCATTACTGGTTCGAACTGGCGGACGGCACGCAATCACCCGTCGGCCGCTTCCGCACCCTGGCCAGGGGCGCCGCGGCCGATGCGGTGCTGGCGGTTGTCTCCTGCCAGCTCTACCCCGGCGGCTTTTTCACAGCCTATGACTCGATCGCCGCGCTCGACCGGGTCGATGCGGTCGTGCATCTGGGAGACTATATCTATGAATATGGCGCCGACGGCTATGGCGCGGAGATCGGCCAGAAGATCGGGCGCGGACTGGAACCCGCGCATGAGATCGTGACGCTGGCCGATTATCGCACCCGCCACGCCCATTACAAGGGCGACAGGAGCCTGCAGGCGGCGCATGCCCGTGCCGCCTTCATCTGCGTCTGGGACGATCATGAAACCGCCAATGACAGCTGGATCGGCGGCGCGGAAAATCATCAGCCCGCGACCGAGGGCGACTGGGCCAAGCGCAAGGCGGCCGCGATGCAGGCCTATTTCGAATGGATGCCGATCCGCGATCCGCAGGGCAATGATCCCTGGGAAGCGATCAACCGCCGGTTCGACTTTGGCGACCTGGCCACCCTGCTGATGGTCGAGACGCGCCTGCTCGCCCGCAGCGAACAGGCGGGCTTCAAGGGCGAGACGCCGGGCCGATCGGAAGTTGCGGCGGTGCTGGCCGAACGCAACCGGCCGGACCGCGAGATGCTGGGCGAACCGCAGCGCGCCTGGCTGGAAAAGGAACTGGCCGTATCGGTCAAGGCCGGCACGCCCTGGCAGATATTGGGCAATCAGGTGGTGATGGCGCGGGTCAACGGCCCGGACCTCGCCAAGCTGTTTGGCGCGGAGAAGGCCGCGGCGATGGTCGCGACGCTGGAGCCGTCGGTGCGGGCGCAGGTGGAACTGGCGCAAGCCGGCTATCGCGCCGGCCTGCCCTTCAACCTCGATGCCTGGGACGGTTATCCCGCCGCGCGTGAGCGGCTCTACCAGAGCATCCGCCGGGCCGGCGCCCGTCCGCTGGTCCTGGCCGGTGACAGCCATGCCTTCTGGGCCAATCAACTGGCCGACGCACAGGGCAATGCCATCGGCGTCGAGTTCGGCACGTCATCGATCAGCAGCCCGTCGATCGGCGACATGCTGCCGAAAATGCCGATCGGCGACCTGCTGCAACAGGCAAGCCCGGAGGTCGCCTTCTGCGACCAGCGCGCCAAGGGCTATATCCTGCTGACGCTGACGCGGGAAAAGGCGACCGGCGACTATATCGCCATGTCGACCATCTATGCCCCCAAGGCAGAGGCGCGCACGCTCAAGCGCTTCTCGCTGCCGGCCGGCGCCCCCCGGTTCGACGCGACCTGAAAGCGTTGGGGACTGCGGGACCATCGCCCGCAGCCCCCGATGGCAATCCCACCCGATCGCAGCACGGCATTGAACGGATAGGCCAGGCCGTCGTACGAGCGGCAATGCAATTGGCGCCGTGCCGACCGGCGCTTGCCTTAGCGCCGCTTCCTCCCGCGCAAAACCAACCTCGATACCTTCGATCAGGCAAGCATTCTCGCTGCCGCTCACCAATATAGCCATACATCAAGGAAATGCCTCGGCTTCAAAACGCCCGCCGAGGCATTCTTTCAACGCCAATCACATGTTGCACTTCGAACGTGATCCACATCCCAGCCTCCGCTGACATGATCCGATAGAGAAGCATTCGCCATCCCGCTCCTTTGTTCCCCTTTCAGTCGGGGGAGAATATCCTACGTCGTTCGAAGCAATGACATTGCGGGTGGTCGCCATGCTCTATCTTGATCGAGTACGCTCGCCCCCCTTTACCCCAGCCTGCGGATCGGTCAGCCTTTGTTCGTCATGCGCGGCGAAGGGGACGGCGGATGCGATTGGGTGGAGCGGCTATCATCGGGGCGGCGGCATTGCTGGCAACGGGGCTAGGGGCCGCGCGTCCAGCCTGGCGCTGGCCCGCCCTGCCCGCCGGCATCGCGGTGCCCGCCGTACCATCCGACAATGGCATGAGCGCGGCGAAGGTCGCACTCGGGCGGCGGCTCTTTTATGATCGCGCCCTGTCGGCCGATGGCAGCATGGCCTGCGCCGACTGCCACCAGCAGGAGAAGGGCTTTGCCGATGGCCTGACCACCCATCGCGGCGTGATGGGCGACATGGGCGTGCGCAACGTGCCCGGCCTTGCCAATGTCGCGTGGCGCAGCGGCCTGACCTGGACCGAGGCCGGCCTGTCGACGCTGGAACAGCAGGCGATGGTGCCGATGACCGGGACCAAGCCGGTGGAGATGGGGCTGGCGCAGGATGATGTCGGGCTGGCCCGGCGGATCGGCGCCAATCCCTGCTATCGCCGGATGTTTGCGGCCGCCTTCCCCGATGCACCCAGTGACCTGGATTTCGCAAGGGTGACCGCGGCTCTTGCGGCGTTCCAGCGCACGATGATCTCCTTCGGCAGCGCCCATGATCGCGGCGCATTGTCGCCACTGGCGCAGCGTGGGGCCAGGCAATTTGCCGCAGCGGGCTGCGGCAGCTGTCATTCCGAGCCGGACTTCACCGACAGCAAGACCCATTATGTCGGCACCGCTGCGCCGCAGGAGGTCGATGCGGCGGCCTATGGCGGCAAGCCCCTGCCGCCGGGCTTCGAGCCGCCGCCCGAGCAGTTCCGTACGCCGTCGTTGCGCAATGTCGCCGTCACCGGCCCCTGGCTGCACGATGGCCAGTCGCCGACGATCGAATCGGCGATCCGCCGCCACGCCGCGCCGATGCTGGTCGATGTCGACATGCCTGCCCTGCTCGCCTTTCTCGACGCGCTGACGGACCATGATTTCCTGAAGAATGCCGCACTGGCCCGGCCGGCCGCGTCCTGCCCCATCCCCGCGTGAGCTGTGCCCGCCTAAAAAACCGCGTTCGAAGGACAAAAAAAGGGCCAGCCCCGAAAGGCCGGCCTTGATAAGTTTTAGGAGAGGATGCCTGAAAGGCCCGTCCTATGTGCAGCGCAGCGCGTTCTTTCGCAATTGCGAAGGGCGGAACCGACGTTGCAGATATTGCAACTTCATTACCGCCAAGGCGATGGAACGATAAAACGCCCGGCATCCCTGAAGGACACCGGGCGTTTCAAGTCATTGTTATGACGCTATTTTGCGAGAGGCCGTTTCCAGCCTCCCGATCAAATCAGCGCGTCAGCTTCTTATAGGCAAGGCGCGTCGGACGATCGGCAGCATCGCCGAGGCGACGGCGCTTGTCTTCCTCATAGGCTTCGAAATTGCCTTCGAACCATTCGACATGGCTGTCGCCTTCGAAGGCGAGGATGTGGGTGGCGAGACGATCGAGGAAGAAGCGGTCATGGCTGATGACCACGGCGCAACCGGCGAAATTCTCGATCGCCTCTTCCAGTGCGGCCAGCGTTTCGACGTCAAGATCGTTGGTCGGTTCGTCGAGCAGCAGCACATTGCCGCCGCGCTTCAGCATCTTGGCGATGTGGACGCGGTTGCGCTCACCACCCGACAGCTTACCGACATTCTTCTGCTGGTCCTGGCCCTTGAAGTTGAAGGCGCCGACATAGGCACGGGTCGACATGTCATGGCCGTTGACCTTGACGTAATCGAGACCGTCCGAGACTTCTTCCCAGACATTCTTCGACGCGTCGAGATGGTCGCGGCTCTGGTCGACATAGCCCAGACGCACGGTTGAGCCGATGTCGATCTCGCCCGAATCGGGGGTTTCCTGACCGGTGATCAGACGGAACAGGGTCGACTTGCCCGCGCCGTTCGGACCGATGACGCCGACGATGCCGCCGGGCGGCAGCATGAAGGACAGATCCTCGAACAGCAGCTTGTCGCCATAGGCCTTGGAAATGCCCTTGGCCTCGATCACCTTGCCACCCAGACGCTCAGGCACCTGAATGACGATCTGCGCCTTGCCGGGCGCGCGATTTTCCTGGGATGCGACCAACTGCTCGAACTTGGCGATACGCGCCTTGGACTTGGTCTGGCGGCCCTTGGGACCCTGACGGATCCACTCCAGCTCGTCATTGATCGCCTTCTGGCGGCCGGTCGCCTCGCGGTCTTCCTGCTCCAGACGCTTGGCCTTCTTCTCCAGATAGGTGGAGTAGTTGCCTTCGTAAGGGAAATATTTTCCGCGATCGAGCTCCAGGATCCAGCCGACGACATTGTCGAGGAAGTAGCGGTCGTGGGTGATCATCAGCACCGACCCGGCATATTCCTTGAGGTGATTTTCCAGCCAGGTGACGCTTTCGGCGTCAAGATGGTTGGTCGGTTCGTCGAGCAGCAGGATGTCCGGCTTCTGGATCAGCAGGCGGGTGAGCGCGATGCGACGCTTTTCACCGCCCGACAGGCTTTCCACCGACCAGTCCGACGGCGGGCAGCGCAGCGCTTCCATCGCGATTTCGAGCTGGTTGTCGAGCGTCCAGCCATCGGCCGCGTCGATCTGTTCCTGCAGCGTGCCCATTTCCTCCATCAGCGCGTCGAAATCAACGTCTTCCGGCGGATCGGCCATGATCATGCTGATCTCGTTGAAGCGATCCAGCTTGTCCGCCATCTCGCGGGCGCCGTCCTTGACATTTTCCAGCACATTCTTGGTCGGATCGAGCTGGGGCTCCTGCGGCAGATAGCCGACGGTGACATTCTCGCCCGGCCAGGCTTCGCCACTGATGTCGGTGTCGATGCCGGCCATGATCTTGATCAGGGTCGATTTACCGGCGCCGTTCGGGCCGACGATACCGATCTTGGACCCGCGATAGAATTGCAGATTGATGTTGTTCAACACCGGCTTGGGCGCGCCGGGGAAGGTCTTTGTCATGTTCTTCATGACATAGGCATATTGCGATGAGGCGGACATGGGTTCGCGCAGCTCCAAAGGGTATGGACAGGAAAATTTGCGCCGAATTAGCGAAGGCGGAAGCCATTGGCAAATGGGGTATGTCTGAGTAAGCCTTCAGCCATGCAGAAAATCCGATCGGGCCCGCTCGCCGCCCTGCTCCTTGGCAGCATCTTCACCCCCGCTCTGGTCCAGGCCGCCCCGGCCAGTGACGCGGCGATTCGCGAAGCCGCCCTGAAGGATGATGTCGCCTGGGACATTACCGAAGGGCTGACGACCGAAGTCGGTCCGCGCCCGGCCGCCACGCCGCTCGAAGCGCGCGGGCGCGAATGGGCCGCAACCAAGCTCAAGGCATTGGGCTTCGCCAACGTCCGCATCGAACCTTATAAGATGCCGCTGTGGGAACGCGTCCATGACGAGGCGGCGATCATCGCCCCCTTCCCGCAGAAGTTGGTCGTCGCGGCGCTGGGCAACAGCGGATCAACCCCGGCCCAGGGGATCGAGGGCGAAATCGCCTACTTCCCGACCATCGCCGACCTGCAGGCCGCGCCGGACAGCGCGGTGAAGGGCAAGATCGTGTTCGTCAGCCATGACATGGTCGCCGCCCAGGACGGGTCGGGCTATGGCTATTATGGTGCCGCCCGCCGCCAGGGCCCCAGCATCGCCGCCAGGAAGGGCGCGATCGCTATCCTGGTGAAGTCGATCGGCACCGATCATCACCGCATCGCCCATACCGGCGTGCAGATGTGGGCCGACGGTGTGACGCCGATCCCGGCCGTGGCCGTCAGCATACCCGATGCCGAACAGATGGCGCGCGTGGTCTCGCGCGGCCAGCCGGTCCGCGTCCACCTGACCGCCGTATCGAAGACCGCCAAGGACCAGCCGTCGGGCAATGTCATCGGCGAAATCCCCGGCAGCGATCCCAAGGCCGGCGTCATTGTCGCCGCCTGTCACCTCGACAGTTGGGACCAGGGCACCGGGGCGATCGACGACGCTTCGGGCTGCGGCATCGTGGCCGCTGCTGCGTTGCAGGTCGCCAAGGCCGGCACGCCGCGCCGCACGATCCGCATATTGTTCGCCGGCGCCGAGGAAGTGGGCGGCAATGGTGGCCGCGCTTATTATGCCGCCCATGGTAAGGAGCCGCACGCGCTGGTGCTGGAATCGGACTTTGGCGCCGACAAGGTGTGGAAGGTCGACTTCACCCTGCCCGCCGGCCATGAAGCGCTTTCGACCCGGATCGCACAGGGGCTGGCGCCGCTGGGCATCGTGCCGAGCCGTGACAAGGCGCATGGCGGATCGGACATCGAACCGCTGGTGGAAGCGGGCATTCCGGTGATCGACCTGCAGCAGGATGGCACGCGCTATTTCGACATTCACCACACGCCCGACGACACGCTGGACAAGATCGATCCGGCGCAGCTGCGGCAGAATGTCGCCGCCTGGGCGGTCACGCTCAACATTGCTGCGAATGCGACAGAAACATTGGGCATTAACTGAACTTTTATAGTAGAGAACGCCCCGTCGCGTGATTCTGCCGCTTCACCGACGTCAGAAAAGCATTGATTTGTGCAGCGCACACGTTAATGCGGGTCGCTCGCGTAGGGTCACATTTCTAACGTGCCAGACGCGGCATAATGCTATGGGAGCCGTACACAATGAAGAAGATCGCTGTTGTTTTCGCTTCGGCCAGCCTGATGGCCCTCGCCGCTTGCGGTGAGAAGCCGGCCAACGAAACCGCGAACGCTTCGAACGCCGTCGTCGAGAACGTTGTCGAAAACGCCGCCAACGCTGCTGACAACGCCGCCAACGCCGCCAACGAAGCTGCTAACGCCGCTAACGTTGCTGAGAACGTTGCGAACGCGCACTAATCTCTGCCACGGCGAGATTTCGAAGGGCGGGCCTATATGGTCCGCCCTTTTTGTTTGTCCGCGCAATATATGTGGCCCGACATGATTTTCGGGCATTGACGCCGGCGGCGATCGACCGCTAAGGCGCGCGTGCATCGGGGAGTAGCGCAGTCTGGTAGCGCGCCTGCTTTGGGAGCAGGATGTCGCAGGTTCGAATCCTGTCTCCCCGACCAACTTTCTCTAAGTTATTGATTTTACGTCTCAACCCTCGCGGGGTGGGATGATTGTACGCACGGTTGTACCCCTCGCTGTACCCCTTGAGGCGGCGTAGTGGGATTTCCGAACGTGGCGCTGCGTGGCGGCACCTATTACTGGCGAAAAAAGATCACGGTTGCAGGCACATGCCTAACGCTGTCGTTACCATTGCGTACCGGAAATTTTAATTCCGCCCGCTCTATTGCTCTCCGCTTGGGAACGGCAGTCGAGACATTACGCATGGCATACGGTCAGTCGTCGGGTATGGGGCCCGACAAGCTCAAACGCGTTTTCAGCGACGCGATGCGCTGGCAATTGCAGCGGATACTTGAAGATCAGGCCGGAAGCCGTGCGCCCGCAGGCGAGCACGCCACCACAAACTCCATCCACGCTGAGGCGTGGAGCTTCCTCGCTCGAAACGGGCCAGACGCCAAGTGGTCGCTCGATGATCTTGAGCGGCTCGTTGCCGGTGGCTGGAAATTCATTGACGCGAAGGCGGTCGGCAACGCTGTGTTCGATTATCAGTCGGGCAGCGTGGTCTCGGGTTCACAGTTGCAGAGCTATGTCGAACGGTTCGGCATAAGCTCGACACAGGACAATCTCGACCGCATGAAACGAACGGTCTGCGCAGCTCGGGCAGCAGCATGCCGGGAGGCAACGGGACGGCTGTCCGCCGAGGAGAACTTTACTGCTGACTGGATTCAGGATGCGTTGGCGGACACGACGCCTTTCGCATTCGAGCAGATGCCGAACAGTGGACTTGAGGGGCATCTCGCGTCCGTGGTGGCGGAAAAGGAGCCGCCGGCTCCGACATCCGATAATCGGGGGACGACCAGAGCAAAGAAGCTGCTCCTCGAGGCAACCGAAGAATGCATCGCCCTGCACGAGAGCGAGAAAGCATGGGATACGGTAACCGTGGGTCAGGTCCGAACGGCCTTGCGGCTATTCGACCATGCTTGTGGCCGCGACGTTCACATCCAGGACCTCAAACAGTCACATGTGCAGGCGTTCGTGAAGCTATGCCGGGCGCTGCCAGGCAGATGGGGCCGCACCGCCGAAGAGAAGGCTGGCGGGATCGCGGCAAGCCTTGATCGAGCGACCCGCATGAACGATGACGACGTCGGCTTGAGCCAGGCTACGATTAACAAGCACCTGACGTGGATCACCGCAGTTCTTGAGTTCGCCGCTGGTGACAATGAGGCGGATGGGCATCGCCCTGCCCAACCTCTCTCGTTCAAGTCGGCGCGTAAGGGCATAGCGCGAAAGGCTCGGCTGCAACGCAAGAGGGATCGCGACAAGCGGGCCAGCTGGAGCAAGCAGGAGATTGCGCATCTCCTGTCTGCGCCGGTCTGGACAGGCGCCGCTGGGATTGACCGTCGGCTGGAGACCGGAACAGAGATCATCCATGACGCATGGTATTGGCTCCCTCTCATGCTGCCGTTGTACGGCGGCCGTAGCTCTGAACTTGCCGGACTCGCGCTCACCGAAGTTCATGAGCAGGCTGAAATTCCGTTTTTCCAGATTGATTACACGGAGGACCGGAAGCTGAAAACTGTACAGTCGATCCGAAAGCTTCCGATTCATCCAGAGCTCATCCGCCTGGGCTTCATCGACTACGTCACGCAGATCCGAGCAGCCGGTTGCAAGATGCTGTTTCCGGAAATGTCGTCGCCAAACTCCTCCAGCTTTGCCAGCACCTTTTACAAAAGCATCTTCAGCAAATGGCGAGCCTGGGCGTTTCCGGAAGGAACAGCATGGCGACATAAGCAGCGAGGCGCGTGGAAGGACAAGGATGTCCATTCGTTCAGAAGCACCGCCACGTCACTGTTGAAAGGCCACGTACAAGACAGCGTCAGATGCGACATCTTCGGGCATGAAGGGGAGACAGAGACCTCCCGCACGTATGACGAAGAGGCCGCCTTGGGCATCAAGCTGGAAGCGTTGCGGTATCTCACTCCGCTCACCGCGCACATTCAGCCGAGCCTGCCGATCCGTATCCGACCTGCTGATAGGCTCAGGCACGGCGTTCGCGCGCAAGCTAAGGCAAGGGTGAAAGGGCGCTCGTCGTTCAATGCTCTGACGTGAGCGATTCAACCCCCACCTGAATTGCCATAACGCAAGCCTCCTTGCCGACCATTCTTCGTACGGAAGTGTCGACCCCGCCCCCCATGGTTTTGACAGGGTAAACGGCCTTGGCCGGGCCAGCGTTCAACAGCATGTCAAACCAGCCCCTGAGTATGGCCAAATCGCGATTTGGTACCCTGTCAAAACTGCCATTCTGACAGGCAGAAAAAGTTGGGCGCAATACCGTAAACTTGGGGGACCCAAGTTTACTGCGCATTTGGGGGGCGACTGTTACGCCACCCCCCAATTTATGGAAAATTCCGCGGAGCCCGCTGACCCCGCCCCCTATCGTTTTGACAGGGTAAACCGCCTTGGCTGCGCCAGCGGTCAGCAGCATGTCAAACTGACCCCTGAGCATGACCAAATCGCGATTTGGCACCCTGACCAAACAGCCATTTTGACAGGCACGAAAAGTTGGGCGCAATACTGCAAAAGTGGGGGTCCCACTTTTGCGGCGCCTTCGCGGGGCGGCTTAAACGCCGACCCCGCTATTATGTGAAAATTGCCAATGTTCGCCTACCCCCGCCTCCACCTTTTTGTCAGGGTCTGAGGGCATGGCTTTCCAGCCGTATCAGGCTGTCTTGTGGCGCGGAGACGCGCCAGGTCCTCCACCGCTTGCGGCTCCGGAAGGCAAATAAGATGTGGATCAAGCCAGAGGTGCTTTCGCCCATCACTCTGCTCGTCACGAAGGCGAGCGTCCTGACATGCAGCTCTAATTCTGGAAAATCTCGGCGATCAGATCCGGACAGGATGCGCAATAGCGCACGATGATTTGCAGCCAGTCCTGTAGGACGGTGAGTGACCAGAAGTCGCCATTTTCCAACGCCAGATATGGATAGTTGCCGTTGATCTGCTGGTACGAAACTGAATGGAACAGCCAGTCCACAGCCGCCTCCTCTGAACCGCAAAGCATGAGGAGGCTTTGCATGATGCCAAGCAGC
Source organism: Sphingobium yanoikuyae (assembly GCF_034424525.1). Lineage (NCBI taxonomy): Bacteria > Pseudomonadati > Pseudomonadota > Alphaproteobacteria > Sphingomonadales > Sphingobiaceae > Sphingobium > Sphingobium yanoikuyae. Next base: position 1,752,827 of record NZ_CP139979.1, on the reverse strand, counting down.
GCGTCCTTCCCATCGGCGCCGTGGTAAGTCCGCTGGGCGGTGGAGGTGCCAAGTATCTGATCGATGAAGTCGGAGCTGTGCAGGCCGGTTTCCCGCAGCAGTTCCACCAATCGTTCGCTTATCTCTGTCTGCATGCCGGCAACTCCATCTGATCGTCATTTCTCGCTCTGAAGCATGGCCATTTTCTACAGATTAAGCAGCGACCGCCAGCGTGTGCCTACCTACGTGAAATGAGGGATTGTTTAGGAGGCCGGGCGTATCGCAGCCTGTTACGCAGGCCGCGAATACCACCGTCTTCGAATGTCTTGAGGTCTTTGATCAGACCTTAGGAGTTTGAAGAAAATATATGGTGAATCAAAGATCTGTGAAGCTGACGAATCGGGAATGCGAGGTCGCCAGATGGGTGCTGCGCGGGCACACGGCCAAGCAGATAGCACGGGCCCTCTCGATTTCTCCGCGCACCGCAGAAACCCATCTCAAGGCGCTGATGCTTAAGACCCGCGCCCGAAACCGTGCCAACATGGCCGCCCTCCTGCTGCTGAAGGGGCTTGTGGAGTTCAGCCTGGAAGATCTTAAGGGCTATGGCGGGGAGGATGAAGCATGATCTGTGGATCTGCGCTCCTCCGCCACCCTGTGACGTTTTATCCCGCAAATTACGGTTTTCAGAAAATGTGGGATAAATGCCAGATTTCCGGCATTCCCGTGGTCAAACTCGGGCGGCTAGACTCACCGCCACCGATCGTCGGCAGTGATGCCTTTGGCGCGCGCAGCGCCACGCGGGCTCGACGATGATCCGGGAAATTACGGACGTAATGCCGCTGCCGCAACGGTGGAACGATCTCTGCTATGCAGCATAACCGCATGACCGGGAAAGGAGCCTCCATCGGTGATGATCGTGAAAATCGAAGTTTGGCCGGGAGGGGTTGAGACCGCCCCCCGTGAAATCGGCAGGATGGTAATCGCCAACCTCAGCAACCTCGCCGAAATCAGCGACTACAGCGTCCATATCGAGCAGACGGAAACGCCCAGGTTGCACGTTCCTGCGATCGACACTCGAGTGACGGTAAAGACTCATCCCAGACGTGACGGCCCTTGGGCCTTGGTGCGGCGTGCACTAGATCAAGCCTGTGCCTGAAGTTACAACATGGGGATGGCATGACGCTCCAACACGGGACTTGGGACATTTCTGCCGTCCCAATTAAATCTTTGAATGCCGGCTTCCGGCGGAACCAGCCTTTCTCAGGTGTGAAAGTCGTTCCCCGCCAGTGCGGGATACGGACTGGGCATGTTTCCCACTCTCACGGCACCCGTATCACTTACATCAAGGGGAAATACGCCGCTGCCGGGTGACCACTACGCCCTTCCACCAACCTCGCCAGCGGTCGAATACCGGTCCGCTTGTCAAGTTGACGCGAAACTCCGCCGACCCGTCCGGCTGCAGCGCGACCGAAGGCTCGGAGTTGTTGTTTGCGGAGGTCGCTGTAACTGCAGTGCTTACGATGCGGTATCCCGGCGTCGGCGTGATGATCTGCCGGAACATTCGCGAACGTGCGGACATGCCCAAATGGTCGTCATTGATCAAGTCGACGCTCGCCGAGACGCTTATGACGTCGGTGCTGGACGAGACGGTCGCCGTCTGCGCACAGCTGACCCACAAAGGCTGTGCGAGGCTCAGGAGCCGGGTAGCCCATCGGATGGGAGTCACCGTCGAGCGCGGTCCGCCTTGCGTCGACCCCGACTCCATTATGGCGACAACACGTCCCTGTATGTCGGTCACCGGTCCACCGCTCATGCCAGGCATGGCGAAAATGCCCGTCTGCCATCGAGCGCCGACCCCGTCCTTCGAGTCCAGCGGGCCGTCGCGGGCGGCGAACTGCTGCCCTTCGGGGAAACCGAACGCCACGAGCCCGTCGTTGGCCTTCGGCTCCGCGTCCATGCAGAGTGGGACCGGTTGGTACCTGAGCTCCGTTTCCTCAGGAAGTTTAAGTATCGCTACCCCGAGGCTAGCGTCGGTCGATATTAACTGCGCCTCCAGCGGCAGACCCTGTGCGATGTTGACAAATGCTACGATCTTGCGGTCGCTAGAGTAGGCCTCGGAGTTCTTGTAGAGGACGTTGTGCTCGGCGGTGAGGACGTAACCGTCCTCGGTGACCAAAAAGCCGGTTCCGACCTTGCTCTCCTTCATACCGTCGCTTCCGATACCCGAGATCTCGAGGCGGACGACCGCCCGCCGGACTTGGCTTCTCACCTCCGTCGCGACCTGGGCCGTGGCGGGCGCCCCCGCCAGTAACGCCATCAAGCTCACCATAAGGTGGAGGTAAGGCGAACTGCTACGGGTCAATTGAGCGCAGTGGGTTTGCATAGCGCCGCGTCGGGCGCACAATAGAGCGCTTGCGCGGCGAAGCGGTCGAACTGGCTGAGTTTCCCGTCGTTGTTATAAGTTGCATTGCAATAGTTCATAACGCTGTCTGGATCGTAGGGCGTGAGTAGCAGCGTGCCGTCGCTGCCCTGCCGCTGGATCGCGCACTCGCCAGGTGCGTCAGGCCTGTTCTGCTCATGCGAGAAGGCCAGCGCGTGGCCAAACTCATGCACCGCTATGACCTTAATGCAGTATTCGCGCTGGGTCGCGCAAGGCTGGTTCCAAGCGCCGAAAGCGAAGTTCAACACCATGCCGTTGCGGACGCCGCGCAACTCGACGCCAAGGCCCTTGGTGTGAGCCCCTTGGTCGGCCACCTGGATCCGGATGCCCTGCAGCCCCTCCGGGCACGTCTCCCGCCAGTCGAAACGTATCCCCGAGCCCGCCTCCCACGATGCCGCGATGGCCTGTTTAACCCAAGCCTTCTCCTGTGCTGACCCCGTAGTTTCCCAGCAAACTGGAATCCGTTTCGGCTGTCCATCAGTAAAGCGCCAAACGTTGGCGAGCGAGATGAAGGCGAACGGGCGGTCGATAGCCAACGTATCCGCTGGGCGCGCTTGCGCTTCTCTCAGAGTCGGCGCGGCGTTCGTCGTGTTGCCTACAGGCGCCGCAGGCGTGACAACGACCTTCGCTTCTTTGTCGGCGGTCGGTCCAGTCGCGGCAACGGCTCCCACCGTCACAAGCGCGAGCGCCAGCGATATCCACCGGAACAGTCCCGTCATCGACCTTCTCCCTCGACTAATCTGCAGTTGGCGGCCGCAGCAGTGTTGGTCTGGATCGACCTGAGACCAGCGAGCCTCGTCGTGCAGCGCACGACGCCGGCCTGCGTGACCGTTCCCGACGCTGACTTAGTCGCGGTGAAGCTCGCTACGACGCCGCCGCTCACTGCGACCGCTTGCGCTCCAAGCGCCGTCCAGAGGTTCCGCCGGGTGATCAACGTGCCGTTCGCCTTGTCCAGGTGCACGCGCACCACGGTGGGACTGGACTTTTTCAGGGCTTCCAGCACTAAAAGGTTCGCGAGCGGGGGCGACCCGGACGCATCGGGAGTGCCAATTGCGGTCTGAAACGTCGTCGCTCGCGCAAGCGCGGCGGTAAGTTCGGCCGCCGAGGTCTTCGCGACCTCGCTCGGTTTCTTTACCGTGGCAAGGCACCGTGAAACGCGGGCTGCGGTGCTCGCCAACTTTCGGATGTTGCCGAGTTGCTGCATAGCTGTTGAACTGGCCTCGTCGGGCGCGGTCAGCGCCGCCGGGATCAAGGCCCTGCCGGCCAGCCTGCGCGCCAGCGCGGTCGCCAGCAGCCGGTCCTTGGCTTCAACGGGGACTCCTCGCACCTCGGTGTCGGTGCGGAGGCTGCTGGCGATGCCCGCAATTAGTGGGATGATCGGCGCGGCGGCAATGTTAAGGTCTCCTCCGCCGCCGCAGCTCTTGGGCGCGCCTCCGACTGCTTCCGCAAGCTGCAGTTGCAACGAAGAACTCTCTGCGCCAAATGCCGTCAGCGGCTTGAACGAGAGGGCCTCGTCACCGGCCAATATCACGTGCGGACCCGAGCCGAGCTGACCGGCAATGATAGCGGCGGCCGCTCCGACAGCGTCGCTCGACAGGAGCCATGCCTCGGTTTGGCCAGCCCCCTCACCCAGCGTGACTTTCCCTTCCCCCGCTAGTCCTTTCATGGGCTCAAGCCTCGCGGCGATGATGTCGGCCCGGGCACGTTCGAGCGCTGCGCGCTCCTTCAACCGCTCAATGTCCTGCTCGGCTTGTAACTTCGGGACGACATCCTGCGCGACCGCGACAGGTGCTGCAGCGCTGACGGTGATTATGGCGACAAAGAACCGAAAGCTTGAGCGCATTAAGACTGCCCCCGGTAAGTCAAAGCATGCGGCATGGTCTAAGTGCCCCCTACCGCAATATGCTAGAAAAGTAACAAATTGCAAGTGAGATTGAAATTATTTGCGTGAGTTTTTAGTTTTTATCACGCCATCAAGCACGATGTATTTTTTCAAGAAAAATATCTGATAATGAAGGATTATTTTTCAGATAGTACTGCCCGAAACACTGTTGAGTGGCTAACGGTCACCCTCGTCCGTTTATTATTCTAGCCTGACCGCGGCAGTTGGGAATGGCGGATTCATTGCAGATAGCCGACACTAACTAGTCGAACTGTAATGGCTCAAACTGGTCGACCGCTGTCAGAAATGCAGGGTCGAAAGCCGCCTCGCAATCAAGCTTGGCGGGGTTGGAGAGAACAAGCGATTCACTGGAATGGCTCAGCTAACCAGCGTTGGCCTTCAGCAGTTTGTAGGTCAGGTCAGGTCAGGTCAGGTCAGGTCAGGTCAGGTCAGGTCAGGTCATCGCAGCGCATAGCGCGCGCTACTGGTCAACCGGATCAATCCGGGCCGCGGCTTCGACTATGCGGCGCTCGAGCGCTTCCATGCGCTGCGCGACGTCACCTGCCTGGCCTCACGCACCCATGACGCGATCTGGGCCAGTACGGTATGGACGAGCTGAGTGTGGTGAGAAGCTTCGCGCGCCAGCGCCCGCACGGTCGGGCTGCGGCGCGCCGCTAGCCGGCTAGGTTGACAGATCCTGTTCGATACGGGCCGCCGCCTCGCGGATCTCGGCTCGCTCGTCGCGTGCAAGTTGCGCGAGCAGTGTATGGACGCGCGCCCGAGGTAGCGCATCGGCCCGCAGGATCGCCGATGCGGCAAGCCGCCATTGCGGCGAGGGATCGTCGAGACGCTGCACGATCGTTTCGATCGTGTCCGCGTCGAGCGGCACGCTGGCAGACAGAAGCTCGCGGGTGAGGTGGGGGCCGAGCGTGCCGTCGACAATGCCGGCGCCGAGCCGCCGAACGAAGGCGGGATCCTGCGCGGCGCGCGCCATCAGCTGTTCTTTGGCCGACTTGCTTACATCGTGGCGATAATCGCCGGCGGCTTCGATGAGTTGGTCGTCGCTGACCGCATGCCTGACCAGCAATGCATCGAACAGCGGCGCGCGCGGCGTATCGGGAATGACGCCGCCGGCGTCATTGCGCGGTTCATGTGTCTGCCAATGCCGATAGCTGCGCCATAGCATATCGGGATCGATTGCGGCGCCGGCCTTGGCCCTGCCGAGAATGAACTTCGCCGCGGCATTGGCGGTCCATTCGGATTGCCCAAGAATGTGGCGCTCGGCCACGGCGGCGATGCGCTCGGTCCATGCCGTCGCGGTCGACCCCAGATTATAGAAGAGATGCCGCATCCCGCCGACATGCGGACCTTCGAGGCGATCGAGCAGGAGAGTGCTGCCGGCTGGTTCGCCCAATTGTAATGCCAGATAGCCTGCCGATGCGAGGGCGAGGCCGGATTTGGTGGCCAACATTTTCGCAACATGTTCGGAACTGGTCCCGGCGCGGGCGAGGATTTCGGTGGCGACCGACATGACCCAGACGGCCTCATGTTCAACGGCGCGCTCGACCAGCGCGAGGTCGGGCGAGGCCTCGGCAAGCCGTTCCCACCGTGGATCGTCAACATCGACCTGATGAATATCCGAGAGCGCCCAGAAAAAAATGGATCGCCATTCATCGGCCAGTTTGCGGCGGATCGTTGCGACCTCGCGCGCAAGCCGCACGCAATCGATGTCCGAGAGGACAATGACCACGCGCAAGATCTCGGCAACGGCCTCGCGCGAATAGGGTTTGTCCCAGGACCAGACCTCGCGTCCGTCGGACTCCCAATAGCCGATGATCTGGATCAGCGCCGAGAGCTGAAGCAGGGGATGTCGGTTGACGTCGAGGGGTTCGGCGGGCGTGCCCTGCATGTCCATGCCGATCGCACTGGCGATAGCGTCCATCAAACGGTGCATCGCCCTGGTCTCAGCTTGGCCATATTCGCTATCGCGACGCATCATGTCCGACAGCGAACCCGCGCGACGCTTGGGCCAATTCGGCCTGATTCCCAAGGGCTCGACGAGATCGGTGACGTCCTGCAGGAACCTGACCGTTGCCGAATTGCCGTCGGCGGTCAGCCGGCCGACGTGCGCCTCGATTTCGGTCTTGCTGAGGCGAGTGGCGAGGAGCTTGAGGTTGGTAAGTGCCATACGCCGCGCGAGGTCGAAGCGGTCCGAGCGCATCAGCCGGATGCCGCCCATGATCGAGGTCCGCACGCCCGAGCCTTCGCGTTCGAGCATCGCCACCGCGTGCTGCGCGGCGCGGTCGGGATCATGATAGCGGGGACCGGTTTCAACCGCGCAGGCCCAGGCGATTTGCTGCAATTCCTCATCCGCCGCATCGAGCCGCTCGGCGGCTTTTGGGCCGATCACCTCGGGATGGCGCGCCGCAAATGTTACCAGCGCGAAGGCGATCTTCATGCGATCGCGGTGCCCCTGTTCGAGCGCGGCGAAGGCGGTGTCGCCCAGGCGCTCGGCGATATCGCGCGGGAGATCGACCGCGAGATCGGCCGCGATCGTCACCGCCCGCGCCAGTTCGCCTTCTCCGAGCAGCGTATCGACGACGGTGGCGCCCAAGCCGAGGCCGGCAGCGAAGCTCAGCACCTCGGCCCACTCGGCCGAGCGTGCGACTTCCCGCAACGCGTCCGCCCGTGCGTCATCGTCCATCCCCGCCAGGTGACGAGCCGCGGCATATTCACCGAAACTCTTATGCACGAAGGCGAGGAGCGGCATGTGGCGGTGATGGATCCGCTCGATCACGCCGATCCGTTCCCAGAACTGCATGGCGTCGCGCACCTGCCGCGAAGCAGCAAGCGGCTTCGTCCCGAGCCGCGCGGCAATGTCCGCGGTCGCGTGCTTGAGGATGGCATCATATCCGCAGAGCGGCTCGGCGGTGACCCACCAGCCAAGCCGGTCGAGCACCGCCTTCGCGAGTTCCAGATCGACCGCATGACGCGTCGCCTGCACCGACGCGCTGCGCTCGACCGATGAGAATAGCTGCTGGAAGAGCTGGGTCCGTGAGCCGCCGAGCGGTTCGCCGCGCACGATGAGCGAGGCCGCCATGCCCAGCAATTGCGGATCGGTCCCGATCTCGTTCGCCGGCCCGTCGCGGCGAAATGCCACCATAGCGGCGTCATCGCCATCCGCCTTGAGCGGACTACCCTCCGGCGCGATCGCCTCGATCAGCCGGCCGACATGCGCGGCCGCGCTGCTGCTGTCGGGCCGGGTCAGTTCGTAATGCGGCCAAGCCGCCAGCGCCACGGTCTCATAGCCGATCGGCCGGGTGGTCACGATGATGCGGCATTCGGGATGTCCGGCGGCAAAGCGGCTCAGCCCACCGGCCACATCGTCCTGCCCGCTGCCGCATTCGTCGAGACCATCGGCGAGCAGAACCCAACCATCGCCGCCGGGATCGGGAAGGTTGCCAGAATCGATCCCCGAGCCATCCAGACCGTGGCGGACGACGCTTGCCTCGAACGTCTTCCCCGCCGCGAGCGAGGCCGCGACCTTGCGTAGCTGGACCTTGAGCACCGGATAGCCGTCACCGCTATAACGTTGCGCCTGCCGCCGAAGCAGCGTCGATTTGCCAAGTCCTGGGCCGGCGACGATGACCGCCCTACGCCGGAACCTGCCGACGAACTCGGCATCATAGGTCCGCTCACGCTCCTGTCCGCTGCCTTGTGGTTCGAGACCGCGATAGCGCGCGATCGCCGCCGCTGGATCGGCCGGCATCGCCGCCGTGTCGATCAGCCGCGTGTTCAGCGCGATCCAAGCATCGTCGAGCGGGATCGGCCGGTCCGCGCCGAACACCATAAAGTCCTGATTGGCGCTGCTGACCCAGGCGATCAGTTTCGCGGCCGCTCGGCCGCGCGAGCCGTCCTGCGCCAGCGGCACGCCAGCCGCCATGAGCAGCCGGACAACGGCCAGCAAATCCCAGCGGCCCTTGCGCGCGATCAGCGTATGGGCGCCTTCGAGCAGTGCATACCAGGCCCGATCGGCGGCGGCGCTGCCGCAATGCCGCCCGAGTACGGCCTTGGCGGCGCGGACGGCATCGACATTGCCGTCGGTCGCGGCGACCGTCTGGATCCGGAGCCCGCGCGAGATGGTCACTAGGTCGAAACCCTCCGCCTCGAGCTTGGCAATCCACTTGTGGCCGATGTCGAAAAGCCGGTCGGTCCGGCCGCTGCCGATCAGGCGCAAGTCGCGCTCGAGCTTGTGCCGCACCGTCTGGCTGCTGTCGGGGGAGACCGCCAGGACACCGAACGCAATCTGTCTCGCGTTCAGGCCGCGCGCTAGGTCAAGCAGGGCGTCCCACAGCTTGTCGTCCGCACGGAGCCCGCTCTTCGCCTGAACCTCGACCGTGGCGGCGGCAAGCTCGAGACGGACATCATCGCCCGGTCCGCCGCTCTCCGCCCAGATCGCAAGCGGGGCGTCATGAGCAAGCTCGTCGAGCCACCCGACCGGACTGCCGTCGAGCAGATGAACGGCGGCGATGGCGGTCACGGCCGCCTGGAAATTAAGGCCCGACGCCGGGGCGGCCCCCCGCGCGTGGTTGACGGCGGTCACCGCTGCTTCGGGCTCTTGGCTGTTCGATCCAGTCATGCGGCATCGTCTTAGCATGCATGATCAGGACTGCGAGTTTCGAGTGCACCGGGCGTGCGCGCTGGCCCACTCATCGATAGGTGTAGCTGCCGAAGATTGCCGGCGCGACCTTGGAGTCCGCGCCAACCGAAGAAGCGCGGTCATGAGCCCTCGCGCACCAATAGGCGAGCCGATATGGCGGCTATCGACGAGGCGCCAAAAAATGATTTCAGTGTGCCGATAAAAATCGCGACAAAAATTAGCGGATACGCTTACCAGGCTACACGAGATGCTTGATTTTACACGGATCATCGCCGGCGTTGCCGGCCAGCGCGAGACGTTCGAGGAACTGGTTTGCCAGATCGGCAGGCGCGTGCCGCCGAACGGAAGCTCCGAATTCCGTCGGATCCATGGCGCGGGCGGCGACGGCGGGGTCGAAGCCGTCTGGCTGCTTAAGAACGGCGATGAAGTCGGATACCAGGCCAAATATTACGTCACCTCCTCCGGCATCGATTGGGGCGCGATCGACAACTCGGTCGACACCGCGCTGTCGACCCACCCAACGATGACGACAATGCACATTGCCATCGCCTGCTCACTAACCGGGCCGACGAAGCGCCGGACCAAGGCGGGGGCGCCCACCGCCAACGGTTGGACCGAGTGGGACACGCACAAAGCTAAGTGGACGGCAAACGCAGCGACTCTCGGTCGGGCGGTCGAATTCGTCCCCTGGACGGCACCCGACCTTGAGGAACTGCTCACCAGACCAGAGACGATCGGACTCTCCGAATACTGGTTCGGCGCGATCGAAATGACACCGGAGCGGCTTGCGACTGAATGTCAACGAACGGTCGACGCACTCGAGGAACGGTATCACCCAGAGGACCACGTTGACGTATCGACGCGGTCGGTCTTTGACGGCCTGCTGCACAACGCCGCTCTCGGCCAAACCATCGCGACCACGCGCGCGGTTCTCGTTGATACACGGCGCCTCGGCCCTCGGCCGACCCTGCTCGGCAGTGCGGACGGTGCGCGACTGGATACGATCGACACGCTGGCCACTAAGCTGATCGACAGCATGGCGCAGCCTCCCGGCCCGCGCGACGCGGCAGCATATTCCGGCTGGGAAAACACCGCGCTCGAACTGCGAAAGCTACTGTTCGAGTCGATCCAGGCCGACGGCGACCTCCTGCGAAAGGTCAAGGACAAGGCCGCCCCATCCGACAGGACGACGCCTGTTCCGATCGAGGAAAGTAATGATCGAGCGTCCCTTGAATACCATCTCGACGGGCTGCGAAAATTGCATGACGCGATCGGCGACGTGCTGCAGCTGCTCGCGTCCAGCGCCTGCAGAGCCGATGCTTCGCGCTTAGCCCTGCTCGACGGGAGAGCTGGCTCGGGCAAGTCACACCTCATCGCCTCCGAAATCGAGCGCGCGCTGGCAAGCGGTGCGCCAGCCCTTTTCATGATCGGCACGGACTTCACCACCCACGGTACGCCCGAGAATCAGACGCTTGCACACTTTGAATGGGGCCAGTCCAGTTTCGACAAGATGCTGGGTGCGCTGTCTGCTCACGCCGAAGCGGCCGGGACACGGGGACTCGTCGCGATCGACGCGCTTAACGAAGGTGCCGGCGCCGCGCTCTGGAGGGGCACTCTACTAGGGTTCGCGCGACGGGTGCTGGCGTTCCCCAATCTGGCACTTTGCGTGTCATGTCGGCGTGAATACCTGGACCACCTGATCATGCCCGCGGTCACGCAGATGGCGACGACGGTCGAGATCACGGGCTTCGAGACCCCCGCCGACGTCGAGCGGGCGGCGCGCGTCTACATGGACAAGCGCGGCATCGTACGCCCGGCAACGCCTTGGCTGAACCCGGAATTCTCCAATCCGCTATTCCTGCGGACTACATGCCTTGCGCTCCAAGCCGAGGGGCGTGCCGCTTTCCCGCGCGGGATGCGGGGCACCAGCGAGGTGCTAAACTTCTATTTGACGTCGACCGGTCGTCATCTCGGCACGAGCTATGACGGTAGCGATGTGCTCGTCGGGCCGCTGCGCTCAGCAGTGCTGGCGCTGGCGACGTCCATGGCGGTAGCAATGCGGGACAACGTCCCGCGCGGCGACGCGCACCGGATCGTCGAGCAGGCTTTCGAAGGGTTCGCCTCTCCACCGAGCAAGACCTGGCTGGAGACCCTGCGCTTCCGGGGGCTGCTCAGATACGATCCCGACCCGGGCACCAACCCCAAGGATCCGCTCGCGGCCCACGTCGATGTGGTCCGCTTTTCATTCCAGCGCTTCGGCGACCATCTCCTGGCCCGTGCACTACTCGAAGGGGTGCCGTCCCCCGCTGGATTATTCGAGCCCGGAGGCAAGCTCGCCTTTCTCCTCGCAAAATATGGGGTCGTCTATGAGTGGAACGGGCTGTTCTACGCGCTGTTCCTGCATTTCGCCGACCGCTATGGCGTGGAACTGGTTGATGAGCTGCCGGGCGGGTTCGACGACTGGTGGGACAAGTGGTCGGTAGAGGACGCCTTCGTCGACAGCATCCGCTGGCGTTCGCCGGCGGCCTTTTCCGAACGGACGCTCGAACTGCTCAACCGCCTCAGCCGACATCAGGAAGACATCACCGCGCTGCTGGTTGAACTTGCGGTCGTCGAGGATCACCCTTGGAACGTCGAGCTCCTCCACCGCAACCTGATCTCCCGGACCATTGCAGAGCGCGACGCCTTCTGGACAGTCGCGATCAACGCCGCCCATGACGATCCTGGTCATCCACTCGTCCGCCTCACAGACTGGAGCCTGAACTCCGGCGTCGGCCAGGCCTCCGACGCCACCTTGGGCCTTTCGCTCGCAACTCTCGCCTGGAGCTGTGCCAGCACAAGCGCTCGCATCCGTGACACGGCGTCGAAGGCGATCCTCTCGATCCTCGCGACCCGCCCCGAGCTCGCCGGGCCGCTGTTCGAGCGCTTCACCAGCTGCGACGATCCATACGTCGTGGAACGGCTCTACGCGGCGCTGTACGGAGCAGCGCTGAGAACGCTAGATCCTGCCATCCTGAGCACATTCGCGAACGTCGCCTGGAGTAATTGCTTCGAGGTCGGCGCCCCAGTTCCACTTGCTTGCCAGGGACTACGCGCGCGGGACCATAGAACTCGCCGTGTCGGCGGGCTCGTGCGATCCATCCGTCGATCTCGTGCGCTGCCGCCCGCCTTATGGCTCGACGACACCCAGCTTTAGCGTCACGAAGGCTCGCGTCGACGCCCGCGGCGAGCGGGTCGGCGCGCATTCCATCCTGAGTTCCTGCTACAATGGCCTCGCCGACTTCGGTCGCTACGTTCTGGAAGGGCGCGTGCATCGCTTCTCGGAAGCTCGCCTGTCCGGTCCGCGTCCGATCACGGCCGACGAAAGCGGGGAGGCGTTCTTCAAGGAAGTCGTCGCAGGCCGAAGCGACATTGAGAGCGCGTTCTCCGAACTCCGCACCGCCTACGCAGAAAGGCGCGTCAGCTTCGATCGCGACTCCTTCAAGGTGATTGTCCCTCCGGCCGACCGCCGCCGTATAGCCAGCGCAACGGCGACTCTTCTGGCGCTACTGACGCCGGCGCAGCGCAAGCGCTATGCGGCCGAAGCAAACGCCTGGGTGACGGGAGGCGGTAGCCACGAGTGGATCATCCCGGGCAAGGGCAAGGGCGCGGAGTTCGGCGCTCAGAAATGCAAGGTTTGGGTGGCCAACCGGGCGCTCTCGTTCGGCTGGACGGCAGACCTCTTCCCCGGCGATCGATATCTTTCTGGAAAAAGCGAACGGGGCGGACGCATCGAGCGGATTGGCAAGAAATATCAGCGGATCGCCATGATGGAGTTGCTGGCGCGCCTCGCCGACAACTTCTGGATGAAGCCGCAATGGGGCAGCGGTGCTGCGATCTATGACAATCCGCTCGACGTCGAGTTTACCCGCGACCTCGAACCTTCAGTCATGCCTGCCGACCAAGAGACGACGACGCGGACCGACCTGCCACAGGTCCCGCCACTGGTCTGCGAACCGCTGCCGGTCGAGCGGCGAGGCGACTGGGTAGCGGATCCGGACCTGCCTGGCAGCCGTCTCGCTCTCGCAATCTGCCCTGACCTCGGCGAGCCGGGTTGGTTGACCCTCTATCGCTATGCGGGGCACGACATCGACGCCGAACGCGATGACCGGCACTTGGATGCGCCGTGGCTCCAGAGCGACTTCCACTTTCTCGCCCCTGTCCTCCTCTCTCCCGACGACAAGGCACGCCTGATCAAAGACGCAGTTGCCGACGCATACGACTTCCACGAATGGCTGCCGGGCCAGACGACCGACGGTCCTTACCTCGGCGAGTTGGCGAGACGGGACACTTGGCGCGATGAACCGTGGATGACACTCGACGCTCGACGGGTCGGAAAGTCCTGCAGTTACAGGGCCATTCGGCCTACCGCAAACTTCGTCTGGGAGAGCCATCTCGATGGAAGCCTGCCCAACGGGTTCTCCCGTCACGTGCCGATACCTTGGCTGATCAATGGTATGGGACTTACGGCAGACACGAATAACCTCGGCGTCTTCCTCGATGCGAAAGGAGCACCGACGATCGTCACAGGGAGTGCCGAGGGTGGCGCTCGGAGCAGTTACGTCCTTGTTCGCCGCGACCCGTTCCTAGAGTTGGCACGAAAGAACGACTTCGAGCCGATCTGGACGGTGATCGGCGAACGCCGCGCGACAACGCTCAGGAAGAAGCGACACCCAGACATCCGCGTGCGCTACAATGGATTGCTTTGGTTCGAGGGTAATACGGAGAAGCATGTGCACTGGTCGAACACCGACTAGGTGCGCTCCTTTGGTCAGCTTGTTGAGGTACGGAGGACAAGACGAACAAACGGCAGGTTTCGGACTTGCGTCGGGTCAGCCTAAATGGCCGAGCGTAAGGCGCATAGCTACTGGGCGGCTTCGCGATGAGCGAGTGGTTGGTTCCGGTGGAAGCTGCCGTCCAAAGCTCGATTGATGAACAACGCATTCTGGTCGACAGTTGCCGGAAAAGCCAAACGTATGCTGTTGGGGACCGAAAATCAGGCCATGGGTCGCCGACATTGCTCTGTTCACCTAATGTCTGAATACCCCTACATTTGGCTGAACGGTTCAACCCTTTACCAAACAACGCCTGAAATTTGCGAAGCATGAAAAGTTGCCAGCACCTCTGCGGTAAAACAAAGAATACGGAGAGCTGCGAAATAGTTTGCCCGGCTGCCCCCCCATCATTGTACCCATCGGTGTACACCTGCTTGATAGAGCAGGCCGTTCACTGACGTGAAATCAGTTACTTAGATATGCGCGATGTTCGGTCAGGGATCCTGTCTCCCCGAACACTTTCCAATATTATCAGTTAGATATACGGCGTCGCTGTTACTGCTTCAGCGCGATGCCATCGATCGGCGGACATCGTCCGTTGCGCCAGCCATGGCCATGTCGGCCTGAGCCACCGCCTTGCCGATAAGGATCAGGGTCGGACGATCATCGGCAAAAGCCTGCGTCACCAGCGGCAGGAGATCAAGGCGCGTACGCAACTGCTGTTCCTGCGGCAGCGACGCATCGCAGGTGATGAGCGCCGGGGTCGCGCCCGGCAAGCCCGCAGCGATCAGCGCGCGACTGAGTTCCTGAGCGGCCTCGCGTCCCATATAGACGGCCAGGGTGCAGGCCGGATCGGCCAGGGCATCCCAATCCAGATCCAGCGCCTGACCCCGGCGGCTGTGCGCCGTCACGAACTGGACCCGGCGCGCAATGCCGCGCAGCGACAGGGAAATGCCCGCCGACGCCGCGACGGCGCTGGCCGCGGTGATGCCGGGGCAGATCCGAACGCGAACGCCGACCGCGCGCAGCGCCGTCATTTCCTCGGTCGAACGGGCGAACATCGCCGGATCGCCGCCCTTCAGCCGAACCACCCGCTTGCCCGCCAGCGCCGCCTCCACCAGCATCTCGTCGATCGTCTGCTGGTCCTTCGAATGGCGTCCCGACCGCTTGCCGACGCTGACCCGTTCGGCATGATCGGGAATGAGGTCCAATATGCCCGGCCCGACCAGCGCGTCGTGGAAGATGATGTCCGCCGCGCAGATCAGCCTTTCGGCCTTGCGCGTCAGCAGGTCGGGATCGCCCGGCCCGGCACCGACCAGCCAGACGTCGCCCGGCGCGATGAGGTCATTCGGCTGCATGCAATGTCTCCTGAGATGTCTGGGCCAGGATATTGGCGATGGCGGGGCGGCAGGAACCGCAATTGGTGCCGGCGCCCAGCGCCTTGCCGATCGCAGGCACGTCGACCAGTTTCTGATCGCGGATCGCTGCGACGATCTGGTTGAGGCCGATATCGAAACAGACGCAGATGGTGGCGCCCTTGTCCGGCTGGCTGCCCGGCCCGCGGGCGGCCAGCACGGTTGCGCCGACATCGTCGGCCGCCAACTGGCCGATCAGCCAGTCGCGCGAGGGCAACAGGCCGGTGCGGGTGACGAACAGGACGCCGGCCAGCCGGCCGTCCTGGATGATCGCGACCCGGCGACTGCCGCGCACATGATCGATCGCCTCGACCCGCTCGCCCCTGGGCAGGCAGGCTTCCAGTCGGGCGGCATCGCCATTGCCGGCCAGTTCATAGAGCGCCCCGCCCGGCACCGCGACCCGCGTTGCCCAGAGGCAGGGCAGATTCACTGGCTCCTGCCCGCGCAGGATCAGGAAGCCCTGCCATTGGGTCGAGATCTTCTCGACCGCGGCCGGGGTCGACTTGAAGCCGGGCTGGCCGGAATGCGGATCGACCAGCGGACGCGGTAGCAGGCCGGTACGCCCGCCGCTCGATATCTGGTCGGTCCAGTGGATCGGGGTGAAGATTTCGCCCGGCCGCTGCCCGTCGCTGATGCTGACGCGGAAGATGCTGTTGCCCTGCGCGGTCGACACCCGCGCCAGATCGCGATCGGCCAGGCCCAGCACATCGGCATCCTGCGGGTGGATTTCGACCAGCGGCTCCTCGCGATGACGCGCCAGCTTGGGCGCCAGACCCGTGCGGGTCATCGTGTGCCATTGATCGCGATAGCGACCGGTGTTGAGCGTCAGCGGCCAGTCGCGCAGCGGCCCCTGCAAATCCATCTGCTTCGTGAGCACCAGCCGCGCCTTGCCGTCCGGGGTCGGAAAATGTCCGTCGGCAAAGGGCACCCCGCCCCAGCGGAAACTGTCCATCGCGTCATAGGCGTCGTTACCGATCGCCGCCTGCGCCCGCAGGTTGAGCAGCCTCTGCCCCTCATTCTGATAAGCGGTCAGGCGCGCATGTTCGCGCCAGATGTCAGCCGGCCGATCATAGGCGAAGGCGTTTTTCCAGCCCATGCGGCGGGCGACCTGGGTGATGATCCACCAGTCGGGCCGGGCCTCGCCGGGCAATGCCATGAACGGGCGCTGGCGGCTGATGGTGCGATCCGAATTGGTGACCGTGCCGTCCTTTTCGCCCCAGCCGGCGGCCGGCAGGCGGACATGGGCGTGGGTACTACTGTCGGTGTCGGCGATGATGTCCGACACGACCAGGAAGGGGATCGCCTCCAGCGCGTCGCGCACCCGGCCGGCATCGGGCAGCGAGACGGCGGGATTGGTCGCCATGATCCAGAGGGCCTTGATCCGGCCTTCGTCGATGGCGCGAAACAGGTCGACCGCCTTCAGCCCCGGCTTGCTCGCCATCTGCGGCGCGGCCCAGAAGCGGCCGACGCGGGCGACATTTTCCGGCGCGAAGTCCATATGCGCGGCGAGCGTCGAGGCGAGACCACCGACCTCGCGCCCGCCCATGGCGTTGGGCTGGCCGGTGATGGAGAAGGGCGCCGCGCCCGGCTTGCCGATGCGCCCCGTGGCGAGGTGGACATTGATGATCGCATTGACCTGATCGGTGCCGCGGATCGACTGGTTGATGCCCTGGCTGAACAGGGTGACGGTGCGCGGGGTCGCGGCGAACAGCTCGAAAAAGGCCTTCAGCAGCGCCGGGTCGATGTCGCAGGCCTGGGCCGTCGTCCACAGGTCATGGCCGGTGCGGACATGATCCCAGAATCCGTCGGGCGCGTTCACATGATCGGCCAGATAGGCCGGATCGGTCACGCCCTGCGCATCGCACCAGGCGAGCAGCCCGGTCATCAGCGCGACGTCGCTGCCGGGCCGGATCGGCAGATGAAGGTCCGCGCCCTCGCAGGTTTCGGTGCGGCGCGGGTCGATCACGACCAGCTTCGTGCCGCGCGCGGCGCGGGCGGCCTGAATGCGCTGATAGACGATCGGGTGGCACCAGGCGGTGTTGGAGCCGACGAGGATGATGAGGTCGGCCTGTTCCAGATCATCATAGCTGGCCGGCACCACATCCTCGCCAAAGGCGCGATTATGGCCAGCGACCGCGCTCGACATGCACAGGCGGCTGTTGGTGTCGATGTTCGCCGACCCGATGAAGCCCTTCATCAGCTTGTTGGCGACATAATAATCCTCGGTCAGCAACTGGCCCGAGACATAGAAGGCCACGCTGTCCGGGCCATGACGCTCGATCGTCTCGCGAAATTTCTTCGCGACCAGATCAAGCGCCTTGTCCCAACTGGCGCGGCGCTTGCCGATCATCGGATGGAGCAGCCGGCCGGTCAGGCCCACCGTCTCGCCCAGATGGGTGCCCTTGGAACAGAGGCGCCCGCCGTTGGCCGGATGCGCCTCGTCCCCCTTGATGATGACCGAGCGCGGCCCGGTCGGCGTGGCGGCGATGCCGCAGCCGACGCCGCAATAGGCGCAGGTGGTGCGGATCGCCTGCGCCATCAGGCCGCCTTTGCCGCGCTGGGCACGGGAATGACCGCCTCGCGCAGCAGGAAGATGCGGCCCGCCTCGACCTTGAGCGGAATGGTGGGGACGCAGCCTTCATCGCTGCCCAGTGCCTTGCCGGTCTTGAGCGAGATGTTCCAATTGTGCAGCGGGCAGGCAACGACCGATCCATGGACGATGCCTTGGCTCAGCGGTCCCTGCTTGTGCGGGCACTTGTTGACCAGCGCGTAGAACTGGTTGTCCTGCGTGTGGAAGATGGCGATTTCCTCGCCGCCGCGCACCGGCAGGGTGCGGGCATTGCCGGGCGAGATCTGATCGACGGGGCCAATGTCCAGCCAGGTGCCGACTTGGGTGTTCGGGATCATGCGAGCGTCTCCATGGGGCGGACTTCGGCCAGATGCTGGTGCAGTTCGGCGTCCTCGCCGGCGGCGCGACGCGCCCAGGGATCATCCTGCATGAACTGCTGGGAGAAGAGGAAGCGCGCGCGCAGCGCTTCGCGGCCGACATCATCCGCGACGATGCGGCTTTTCACATAATCGACGCCGACGCGCTCGATCCAGGGCGCGGTGCGCTCCAGATAGCGGGCTTCCTCGCGGTAGAGCTGGATGAAGGCGGCGCAATAATCGAGCGCCTCCTGCTCGGTCGCGACCTTGCAGAGCAGGTCGGTGGCCCGGACATGAATGCCGCCATTGCCGCCGACATGCAGTTCATAACCACTGTCGACACAGACCACGCCGAAATCCTTGATCGTCGCCTCCGCGCAATTGCGGGGGCAACCCGATGCCGCGATCTTGAACTTGTGGGGCATCCATGACCCCCAGGTCATATGTTCCAGCTTGACGCCAAGACCGGTCGAATCCTGGGTGCCGAAGCGGCACCATTCCGACCCCACGCAGGTCTTCACCGTGCGCAGCGACTTGCCATAGGCATGGCCCGACACCATGCCCGCAGCATTGAGATCGGCCCAGACGGCGGGCAGGTCTTCCTTCCTGATGCCGAAGATATCCAGCCGCTGGCCGCCGGTCACCTTGACCATCGGGGCGTTATATTTTTCGACCACATCGGCGATCGCGCGCAGTTCCCTGGGGTTGGTCAGGCCGCCCCACATGCGCGGCACGACCGAATAGGTGCCGTCCTTCTGGATATTGGCGTGCATGCGTTCGTTGACGAACCGGCTGCGCTGGTCGTCCTGATACTCACCCGGCAGCGCGCAGAGCAGATAATAGTTGAGCGCGGGCCGGCAGGAGGAACAACCCTCCGGCGTCGACCAGTTCAATTTCTGCATGACTTCGGGGATCGAGCGCATGTCCTGCGCCACGATCTCGCGACGGACATCATCATGGGTGAAGCTGGTGCATTTGCACATCGTCTTCGGCCCCGACTGGACATCGTCGCCCAGCGTCAGCGCCAGCAGGGTTTCAACGAGGCCGGTGCAACTGCCGCAACTGGCCGACGCCTTGCAGGTGGCGCGGACCGCATCCAGGCTGTGCGCGCCCTTGGCGATGCACGAGACGACCTGGCCCTTGGCTACGCCGTTGCAGCCGCAAATCTCGGCTTCGTCCGAGAGCGCCGCAACGGCCGCCTTAGGGTCCAGCGCGCCCCCTCCCGAGGCGAAGGCCTGGCCGAAGATCAGCATGTCGCGCATGTCGGCGACATTTTCCTCGCGCTTGAGGAGGTCGAAATACCAGCCGCCATCGACGGTATCGCCATAGAGGACCGCGCCGATCAGCTTGTCGTCCTTGACGATGACCCGCTTGTAGACGCCGCGCGAGGCGTCGCGCAGGACGATATCCTCACACCCCTCGCCGCCGGAAAAGTCACCGGCGGAAAAGACGTCCAGCCCCGCGACCTTGAGCTTGGTCGAAGTGACCGAGCCCTTATAGCCCGAATGCTGGTCGGTCAGGCCATCGGCGAGACTCCGGCACATGTCCCACAGCGGCGCGACCAGGCCATAGACATTACCGTCATGTTCGACGCATTCGCCGACCGCCAGCACGTCGGGATCGCTGGTGACCATATGATCGTCGACCTGGATGCCGCGATTGACGGCCAGGCCGGCGTCGCGGGCCAGCGCGGTCGCGGGGCGGATGCCGACCGCCATCACCACCAGGCTGGCCGGGATCTCGCGGCCGTCCTTCAGGCGAACGCCCTCGACCTTGCCGTCGCCATAAATGGCTTCGGTGTTGGCGCCGGTCAGGATGGTCTGGCCGCGTCCTTCGAGCGCGGTCTTGAGCAGCCAGCCGGCCGCCTCGTCCAGTTGCCGCTCCATCAGCGTGTCCATCAGGTGGATGACGGTCACCTTCATGCCGCGCAGGGTCAGGCCATGGGCGGCTTCCAGGCCGAGCAGGCCGCCGCCGATCACCACCGCGCTGCCGCCATCCGCAGCAGCGGCGAGCATGGTGTCGACATCCTTCATGTCACGGAAGCTGATGACGCCGGGCAGATCCTTGCCGGGCACCGGGATGATGAACGGATCGGAACCGGTCGCGATCAGCAGCTTGTCATAGCCGATGGTGCGGCCCGACTGGCTGGAGACGGTCTTCGAGGCCCGGTCGATGGCCTTTACCGGATCCCCGGCGATCAGTTCGATGCCATTGTCGGCATACCAGGCGGCGTCGTTGATGACGATCTGCTCGAACGTCTTTTCGCCCGCCAGCACCGGCGAAAGCATGATCCGGTTATAGTTCACATAGGGTTCGGCGCCGAAGATGGTGACGCGATAGCGCCCCGCATCGCGCGCCAGCAATTCCTCGACCGCGCGGCAGCCGGCCATGCCGTTGCCGATGACGACCAGATGTTCCCGTGCTTGCCCCACGGGCGGCAGGACAGTGTCCTCATCCTGCGTGACCGGGTCGATCCCGTCCTGAAAGTCCATCCCCGTTACTCCAGAAAAGAAAAAAGCCGCCATCCAGACCCTCGGGGATTGAAACCCGAGAGTCTGGATGGCGGCTTTGCCATCATCTAGTGCCTTGCCAGTCCTACCCTGAACCGTCGCAGCGATGTGAAGCGGGACATCCTTGTCCCTTGCAGTGCAGCATATGGGGAATCGCCCGAACGCTCAAGCGATTCCTCTCATGGCTTTTCAATCAGATGCTCCAGTCGGCCTGAAGCCATAATTTGTCGGTATCGGTCGCCATCGCCCGCGCATCATAATGGGCGTAGCGCACCGACAGGGCGGTCCTGCGCAGCTTCGCAGATGCGATGATATCCCACTCATTGCCATAATGCTGGTCGAGCCGGTCGCTCTCGAACCGGTGCCAGGTCGCGGCCAGTGCGACGCCCGACAGCGGCCCCACCTGCTTCCAGCCATAGCCGGTGCCGACATAGAGGTCGCGCATGCCGTTGGCGGGCGTGGTCAGGAACTTGTCGGCCCAGCCCTGGAACTTGAAATTGGTGCCAAGCGGCGTCTGGAAGCTGGTGAGCGCCGTGCCATGACTGGCGCCCAGCACCTCATAGCCGGCATTGAGCTTCCAGCCATCCAGGTCGAGCGTGGCGTCGGCCAGCCAGTAATCGGCGGCATAGTCGTTGGGATTGCGATGATAGTCCGACTGGCGGGCATAGCTGAGCTGATAGGCGATCTTGGCAGACTTGGAGAGCGGCTGGCTGCCCGCCAGGCGCACGCCATAGGTCTGGCTCGACAGGCGATAGGCCTGCACCGCCGCCTCATCCTGATCAACCAGATAGGCAAAGCCGCTGAGCGTGCCCAGCGGCGTGGCATAGGAGAGATTGGCGAGGATATTGTCGCCGCTCACTGCCTGCTGACGCGCGCCCTTGCCCTGAAAGCCCCAGATGGTTCGGACGCTCCAGGCATAGGAGACGTCCAGTTTCAGCCCCTTGGCCGGCGTCAGTTCGGCGCGGACCGCGTCGAAGGTCTGGCCATTGTCGCGAAAGGCGACATTGCCGACGAAGCGCTCATCATCCAGCACGATCTTCTGCCGCCCGCCGGTCAGGGTCAGTGACTTGGTCCGATATTGCAACTGGGCGATATAGAGGGCGACATTCTGCGGATCGGCCACCAGCGGCTTGATCGCTGCATTGTCGAAGCCGTCGAAATAGCGGTCGATCACCGCCAATGTCCCCTGCCCCACCAATGTCGCCGACAGCGCGCCGCTGCTGGCCGTCAGGCCGGCGCGGGCCCGTACAGTGAGCGCATCGGCCTGCTGCGCCAGGCCATGCTGGTCGGCATGTTCGTAGCGCAGCCGCGCCTCGGCGACGGGTTTCAGGTCGATCTGCTGGGCGCAAGCAGGCCCGGCGACGGCCAGCCCGGCCGTCGTTACGAGAAGATATTTCATGGATGATCGTCCCCCCTCGGACGGAAAGAGCGTGGCTCGGGGCGGCAGTCCTCAAAAGAGGCCGCCGCCCTCCTCTCCAACTCAGATGCGGGCCCCGCTGGTCCAGTTGGCGCGCCACTTCGCCTTGACCAGCGCCACGCCCAGCAGGGCCATCACGGCAAGACCGGCGAAGATCAGGAAGCCGGGCGCGAAGCTGCCGGTCAGTTGCTTGGCCAGGCCCAGCGAACTGGCGAGGTAGAAGCCACCAATGCCGCCCGCCATGCCGACTAGGCCGGTCATCACGCCGATTTCCGCCTGGAAACGCTGCGGCACCAGTTGGAAGACCGAGCCATTGCCGGTGCCCAGCGCCAGCATGGCAAGGACGAACAGGGCCAGCGCACTGGCCAATGTCGTCGCCTGCGACACCCCGGCGAGCGCCAGCGCCGCGACGACATAGACGATCATCAACGCCTTCACGCCGCCGATCCGATCCGCCAGCGCGCCGCCCATCGGCCGCACCAGCGACCCGGCGAAGACGCAGGCTGCGGTGCAATAGCCCGCGATGATCGGGGTCAGCCCAAACTGGTCGGTGAAATAGATGGGCAGTGATGCCGCCAGCCCGACGAAGCCACCGAAGGTGACGGCATAGAAGGCCATCAGCCACCAGGCGTCCGCCGTCTTGAGCGGCTCGAAATAATCAACCAGCCGCTTGGCCGGCGGCGCGTTGGGCGCGTCCTTGGCCATGATCATATAGGCGACGAAAACGATCGACAGCGGGATGCAGGCAAGACCGAGCACCGCATTCCAGCCAAATGCCTTGGCCAGCATCGGCGCGAACAGCGAGGCCAGCACCGTGCCCGAATTGCCCATGCCGGCAAGGCCCATCGCCTTGCCCTGATGCTCGGGCGGATACCAGCGGCTGGCGAGCGGCAGCGCGATCGCGAAGCTGGCGCCGGCAAAGCCCAGGATCACGCCCAGCACCAATGTACCGCCAAAACTGTTGACGCCCATCAGCCAGGCCAGGAACAGGCCGGCGATGACGATGATCTGGCTGATCGCGCCGGAGCGCTTCGGGCCGATGCGATCGACCAGCAGGCCGTTGACGACGCGAAGCAGCGCGCCGGCGAGTGTCGGTGTCGCCACCATCAGCCCCTTTTCCGCGGGCGTCAGCGCCAGCGTCTTGGCGATCATCGGCGCCAGCGGCCCCAGCAAGACCCAGACCATGAAGGCCAGGTCGAAATAGAGAAAGGCGGCAATCAGGGTCGGCGCGTGGCCGGCCTTCCAGAAGCTTGTCGTGGCGGGGGCCGATGCGGCCTCCCCTTCGCGGTCCCAATAAGCAGTAGCCATGATGCGTCCCCCAACCAATGGAATTGGAAACGAAAAAAGCCGCAGGCCGGACGCGCGCACTCATGGCGTGGTCCGGTCAGCGGCTTTGCTGCGAAAAATGGATGGAATGGCGATCCCACCCTTGGGACGGCGCATTCGTCTGGACGCGCCTCGTCGCGCGATCCTTTATCTTATCCCGTAGAATGCGTTATGTTGCAAGGCACAAATTCGCCCTTCATTTCAACGGAGGGGCGCAGAATCCCGCAGGAAATCCTCAATCCGTTCGGGGTCGAAGATTCGCCCGTCGAAAAAGCGATCCGGGCCAAGCGTCAGGTCGCCGCGATGGGCGCCGACCGGCATCGGGGTCGTGAGCGCCCCTTCCAGTTTCATACTAGCCCCCGGCATCGGCAGGCCGCTATCGGCCAGCGCCCGGCGGAAAATATCCGGCCGGAAGACGGCGGCGGCCCGCGCCGCTGTTTCCGCATCATGGGCCACCATGCCCCAGCGGACCAGCTGCGAATAGATCCACAGCGCCTGGCTGCGCCAGGGGAAGGCGGTCGCTTCGCGCGCGAACAGCATGAAATCGGGATTGGCGATCGGCGCGTCGCCGAGGCGCGCCACGATCCGCCCCGACAGCGCACGCAGGATCAGGTCGGCGGGCTGGTCGACATAGCGCGGGTCGGACAGGAGATCGGCGAGTGCCTCATGATGCGCCGGATCGTCGCACCAGGCGGCCGACCGGGCGAGCGCGCGCAACAGGCGATCGACCGTTTCCGGGTTCGCCTCCAGCCAGTCCTGCCGAAAGGCCAGAACCTTCTCCACCCCCCGCTGCCAAATGCGTTCGCCGATCGCGACGGTTTCGGCGAGCCCGGCCTCGATCGCCGCGCTGCCCCAAGGTTCGCCGGCGATGAAGCCGTCAATTTCACCCGCCCGCATCGCCTCGACCGTCAGCGAGGGCGGCAGCACGCGCAGCACGACATCCCGATCGGGATCGATGCCCGCGCTCGCCAGCCAATAGCGCAACATGATCGCATGGCTGGAAAAGCGATGGACGACACCGATCACCGGCTTGCGCCGCCACAGGCCGATCGCGGCGGCAAAATCATGGGCAGTGCCCAGCGGGTCGGCAAGCCGCCGGGCGATGTCCGGCTCCAGTGCCCTGGCGAAGTCCGGTGCCATCACCAGCATATTGCCGTTGACGTTGAGCTTGTAGGGCGCGGCCAGTGCGGCGGGCTGCTGGCTGAGGCCCAGCGTGACCGCCACGGCCAGCGGCGCCAGCATCTGCGCGCCCTGCACCTGGCCATAGACCAGCCGGTCGCGCAGCGTCGCCCAGCTGGTGGTCCGCACCAGATCGAGCGCGATCCCCTCTTCCTCGGCAAAACCCCGTTCGCGCGCGACCGCCAGCACGGCCACGTCCGTCAGCGGCAGAAAGGCTATCCGCAGCAATTCGCTCATATGCCCCCTCCCAGCAGGTCGCTGGCGGTAATCAGCGCCTGCGCCACATCCACGATCTTCTTGCCCTGGTTCATCGCGCTCGACCGCAGCAGCGCATAGGCATCCTGCTCGGACAGGCTGCGCTGGTTCATCAGGATCGATTTCGCCCGGTCGATGATCTTGCGGTCGGCCAGCGCGGTGCGCGCCTCGTCCAGTTCCGACTGCATGCGGGCAAAGGCATTGAAACGTCGCACCGCCAATTCCAGCACCGGCTTCACCCGCTCCTTGCGCAGGCCGTCGACGACATAGGCCGACACGCCGGCATCGATCGCCGCGCCGATCATTGCATCGTCGGACTGATCGACGAACATCGCGATCGGCCGGGCAAGCGCGCGGCTGACCGTCAGCATCTCCTCCAGCGTGTCGCGACTGGGGCTGCCCAGATCCATCAGCACCACATCGGGCGCCATCCGCTCCAGCCGGGCAACGAAGGCGCCGCGGGGCGGGACGATATGAATATCGTCATAGCCCGCCTCACGCAGCCCTTCTTCCAGGACCGTCGCTCTCAATCCGCTGTCGTCGATGATGACAATTCGCATGGCGCCCCTTTGGATACGCCCATAGCAGCAGTCCGACGGCTCAGGTCAATCGAAAGCGAATGGCAGTCACCAGATCATTTCCGCATGCCGCCGGCAACGATGTCGTCCACGTCATGGATGACGCCGTTCATCATCACCTTCTTCACCTTGAAGGTGTTGGCGATGTCGGCGCGCGGATCGCCGTCGACCAGCACGATGTCGGCCAGCTTGCCGGCCTCCAGCGTGCCCGCATCCAGGTTCAGATCCTTCGCCGAATTGACGGTCGCGGTCTGGAGCGCCTGGAACGGCGTCAAGCCGGCGTCGACATAGGAGGAAATCTCCGCATGGAGATTGTTGGCGATCATCGTGTCGGTGCCTGCCGTCACCAGTGTGCCGGCATCATACATTTTCTTAAGGCTCTTATATTGCCCCTCCAGCAACGGGCGCAGCATGCTGGCCATCGGATCGGCTTCGGTGATCGTTTCCCGTGCCCAGACCGGATAGAGGTTGAGGCGCGGGTCGTCCTTGTAGCCGGGATGCTTGGCCAGATAGGGCGTCATCGCGCCGAAATGGGTCGGCGTCAGCGTCCGGCCGCTACGACCGAAAAGCTGGATCACATCCTCATAGGCCATGCCCTGTGGCCCCTGCTTGGGCGAATAGCCGCGCCGGCTGGTCGCGCCCATATGCTCGGTGCCATCGACGCCGGAAAAGGCAGCCGGGAAGATTTCATGGCCGCTGACCGGTATGCCCATCTCATGGGCGGCACGCACGATCTGGCGCTGGAACAGGTCGGGCATGCGCACATAGCTTTTGATCATGTCATAATGGAGCGCGCGCATGCGGGTGAACTCCCGCTCCAGATGGGCCGGGCTGGAGACCGCCACGCCCATCTTGTAATAGACGCGCTGCCATTCGAGCAGCGGCCCGGCGACATAGAGGCGCGGTGACAGGCGCACGCCCGATTCCGCCGCCTCTCGATCCTCCACTGCATCATAGATTTGCGTGCCCGGATCGCGCACCGTGGTGATGCCATAGGCAAGCCAGGCCCGTTCCAGATTGGAGCCGAAATCCTTCTGGGCATGGGAATGATGCTCGATCAGGCCGGGAATGGCGGTAAGCCCCGTGCCGTCGACAAAATGCTCCGCCTGGTGCAGCGCGGGATCATGGTCGCGGATTTCGGCGATGCGGTGGCCGTCGACGATGATGTCCTTGTCATGCTGGGTCACGTCATGGACGGAGTCCACGAGATTGCTGACATGGATGACGGTGCGCCCGGTCGGGTTGGCGATGCGATAGGTCAGATCCAGCGGAATGTCGGTGATCGCGCCGGTTTCGGTGTCGAGCGACTTCAGCTTGTCGGCCGACTGGAACAGGATCGTCTTGTTGTCGCCCGCCCAGCTCGGGAAATAGGAGATGTCGGAGGTGTAGGAACGCGGCGGTCCCAGCGGCTTGCCGTCGGCGGCCACCGGCCAGATCTTCAGCAGCCCCTCATAGATGGCGGCCATCTTCGTTCCGTCGGGCGACCAGGCAGGACCGCCACCAGCGCGGGTGTCCATCGACATATTGGGTTCGGGCAGATGCCAGAAGGCTTTGCCTACGCCATCGGTCGGCACCATGTAGACCTGGTTGGTGCCCTCGCGGAAGCTGTTGGAATATTTGTAGGATAGCGGGATGGCGACATATTTGCCGTCGGGCGACCAGCTGGGGCTGCCGGGCTGGCCCAGCGATCCCTGAAGGCGGGTGATCTTGCCGGTCGCGACATCGACCACGCACAGGCCGGCGACGCCCCAGCGGCCGTCGACATCGATATAGGCGATCCGCGTGCCGTCATGCGACCAGGCGGCGCCCAGCGGCTGGGTGTCGATATCGGTCAGCCGGCGATCCTTGCCGGTCTTCATGTCGCGGATCCACAGTTGCGGCAGGCCACCGCCCTTGTCGGAGGTATAGACCAGGCTCTGGCCATCGGGCGACCAGGCCGGATCGGTGTCGAGCGCGCCATCCTTGGTCAGATTCTCCGGCACCCCGCCCTTAGACGACATGACATAGAGATCGCCGAGCGCGGCAAAGGCGATGCGGCTGCCGTCGGGCGACAAGGTCGGGTGGACGATGCCCAGCGCCTTGCGCGGCGCGGTCGAATCCCAGTCGCGCTTGGCGCGGGCGTAGCTGGGCTTGACCACCTCAAGCGTGGCAGCGAAGTTGACGGTCGACAGGCTGGTGCCCTTGCGGCTGCGGATCTTGCCGTCGGACACATAATAGTAACCGCCCTTCCCCCAGGACACACGGAAGGGGAAGACATTCTCGGCGCCGCTGACGGCCTTGCCATCGACCTCCAGACGGCTGCCCTGGGCGTCCTGCACCACATAGGCGAGTTCGCCGCCGGGGCCGAAGGAGGGCGCATCGATCTTGCCCTGCACCTGCTTCAACAGGCTTTCCTGCCCATCGGCAAGGGCCGTGACATAGAGGGCGGTCTTGGCGCCGTCCGTGCCGGAATAGGCGATGCGCGCGCCGTCGGGCGACCAGCTGGGCATGCGATCCTCGCGCCCGTTGCTGCTGACCTGCTTCATCGCGCCGCTGGCGATGTCCAGCGTCCAGATGTCGTAATTGCCGCTGCGGTCAGATGAAAAGGCGATCGTCCGGCCGTCGGGCGACCAGGCCGGCTCGCGATCATCATAAGCGCCCTCGGTCAGCTTGCGCATGTCGCTGCCGTCGGGCTTGATCGTCCAGAGATCATAATTGCCGTCGCGATAGGAAAAATAGGCGAGGCGCGAACCGTCGGGCGACCAGACCGGCTGGCGGGCATCGTTGAAATAGTCGGTGATCCGCTTCGCCTTGCCGCCGCTGGTCGGGATGATCCACAGGCTCCCCTGCAGGTCGACCGCCAGCCATTTGCCGTCGGGCGATACCGACACCGCCATGGAGGTGCCTTCATGCACATCGAAGGCGATCGGGGTCTCGCCGCCGGGCGGGGGCAGATTGGCGGGCTGGGCATAGGCCTGGACGGCGCCGGCCGACAACAGGGCCAGCGACAGAAGCTTGAAGGCAGATTTCATCGGATCGATCCCCTTACCAACCAAATATATAGCGTTCGCGGCGCACATCCGCGCCGCCGCGCAGCGTGCCGCTGCCCGGCACCACGCCGGCCGCGACGATGCCGGTCGACACCGCGAACGGCCCCAGCACGTCCAGCTTGTGACCGCGCGCGGTCAGATCGTCGCGCACCGCCTCTGGTACGCGATCCTCGATTTCCAGTACGCCCGGCTCATCCTTCTTGATGCCGAAGGAGCCGTGGAAATGATTGGAGTTGATGCGCGGCGCCTCGATCGCGGCCTGGAGCGGCTGGTTGAAGGCCAGCACCCGCAGCAGCACGTTCATGATCTGCTGATCCTGATTGTCGCCGCCCGGCGTCCCGATCGCCAGATAGGGCTGGCCATCCTTGAGCACCATCGATGGCGACAGGGTGGTGCGCGGCCGCTTGCCCGGCACCAGGACATTGGGGCTTTCCGGATCAAGGTCGAACACGGTCAGGCGGTTGCTCATCGGCACGCCGGTATCGCCCGCAATATAGGCGCCGCCCAGCATCCAGCCGGAACTGGGCGTGCAGGAAAAGAGGTTACCGTCCTTGTCCACCACCTCGATCGCCGTCGTATCAGCGGTTGGCTTGGGCGGGGCCTTCAACATATGCGGCGTGAATTGCGGCGTGGTCCGCGCCTTGCCCTCGAACGCCCAGGGATTGCCGAAGCGATGCTCCAGCGAGGCACGCGGGCCGATCTGCCTGGCCCGCTGCGCCGCATAGTCCTTCGACAACAGCCCCTTCATTGGCACCGTCGCGAAATCGGGATCGCCAAAATACATGTTGCGATCGTCGAAGGCGAGCTTGATTGCCTCGGCAACGGTGTGGAGATAGGGCGCCGAGCCCGGCTCCATCGTCGCGATCCCGGCCGCCTCGGCAATGTTGAGCGCCATCAGCATGGCCGGACCTTGGCTCCAGAAACCCGCCTTGCAGACCTGATAGCCAAAGACGCTGGTCATCGCCGGCGCCTCGACCTTGCCCTTATATTTGGCCAGATCCTCGTAGCGCATCAGGCCGCCGTCCCGCTCCATCGCGGCGCCGATCCGGCGGGCGATGTCGCCCTTGTAGAAGGCATCACGCCCAGCCTGGATCGCCGCCTTGCGATCGCCGCTCTTCTTGAACGCGGCGGCATCGGCGTCGGCAATGATCCGCATCGTGCGGGCGAGATTGGGCTGGCGGAAAATCTCCCCGGTCCTGGGCAATTGGCCACCGGGATAATAGGCGTCGTAGGCGTCCTTGTATTTGGACGTCGCCTTCTGCTGGCTGACGAACACTTCGGCCAGGAAATTATACATGACGAAACCGTCGGCCAGCTCGATCGCCGGCTGCATCACGTCATGCAGGCCCATCGTGCCGTTGAGCTGGAGCGCGAGCGCCATTGCATCGACCATCGCCGGCACGGTGCCGCCATTGGGGCCATTGCCCGGAATGACGCCGGCATCGGCGAACTTGTCGGGCGTGGCCAGCCCCGGCGCAACGCCCTGGCCACTGATCAGCGACACTTTCTTCGTCTTGCCGTCATAGATGATGGTCGGCGCTTCACCGCCAAAACCGAAATGCGAAATCTCGGTCACGGCCGCGGCAAAGACCGCCGCCACACCGGCGTCGGTCGCATTGCCGCCGGCCAGCAGGATGCGCGTACCTGCCGCCACGGCATAGTGGCGCCCGGCCGCGACGATGCCGAACTGGCCGACGATCTCTGGCCGCAGCGTTTCGCCCGCGCTAACCAATCTGGTTGGCTCTATCGCCGCCTTGCCGGGCTTTGCCGGCGCATTGCCCGCCTGGGCGGAGGCTGGCCCGGCACCCGCGACCAGGGCCGCACCGGCCATGGCCGACGCCGCGAACTCCCGCCGGGTCACCCCCTGCTTTGCGTTATCGCTCATCGATGGAATCCCCTGTTTTCGGCCTGTCCGGCATCACCCGAGGGAAGGCGTTTGCCGGCCGATACGCGCAACAACGAGCCAACCCGATTTTTCCGCTATATGCCGGTAAATCCGATTTTATTTCAAAAATATTTCGAAACATATGGCGGAAATTTCACGCCCATCAGTTCTAGCGCAATGAACGCGCACAATGGTGGGTGTTGTGCCCGGAAAAAGCCTTGCCGTCGTGAGGGCGACAGCAGCAACGATTTCCCACGCAAGGGATGATGCCGGAACTCCAGTTTTTCGGGAGGGCCTGCAAATGCACTATCTGAACGGTCATCAATAAGCATGGGTCGCTGCACGCGTCGTGCGGCGCCGACATTTGCCGACCTCCCCAAACTCTGAACCGGAAAGGCACCTTTGCCTAACGGCGCGAAGCTCAAGGCTTCATCACAGGGGAACAATAATGACGAGAGAAAGAGGAAAGACGCTTTTCGCCTTAACCACCGCCCTAACCAGTGCCAGTCTCTGGGCGTTGACGGCCGGCATGGCCCAGGCCCAGTCCAGCACAGAAGCCGCCCCGCAGGCCGGTGAACCGGCCGCTGCGGAAATCGTCGTCATCGGTTCCCAGATCAAGGGCGCCAATACCGCCGGCGCGCTGCCGGTCAGCCTGGTCGGCGAAGAGCAGATCGAGGCCGTGGCCGCCGTTTCGGGTGCGGACCTCTATCGCTCCATCCCGCAACTGGGCGGCGTCACCTTCAACGAACAGGTGCTGGGCGGCGGCAACGCCAACGCCGCGCGCGGCGACGTATCGACCGTTTCGCTGCGTGGCCTGGGCCAGGGCAATACGTTGCTGCTGATCAACGGCCGCCGCACCGTGCTGCACCCGACATCGCAGGCGATCACCGGCGTGGTCGATTCCGGCGTCCCGACCTTCGGCTACAACGCCAACACCATTCCCGTCGGCAATATCGAGCGCGTCGAAGTGCTACGCGACGGCGCGGCGGCGCTCTATGGCTCTGACGCGGTTGCCGGCGTCGTCAACAATGTGCTCCAGTCCGACTACAAGGGCGCCAAGTTCGACGTCCAATATGGCGGCGCGGAAGGCACCAATCTGCGCGAATTTGCCGCCAATGGCCTGGTCGGCTTCGATTTCGACGAAGGCCGCGGCAATATCTCGATCTTCGGCGGCTATGCCCAGAAGTCGAAACTCTATCTCAGCGACCAGGATTATACCGCCAGCGTCGATCGGCGCGGCTATGTCGCTGGCACCCCCTTCGCCAATGTCGCGGCCTGGAACGGCACCAGCACCAGCACGCCCTGGGGCACCTTCCGCGTCGTCCGCCCCGGCGGCGGCGCCAATTTCCTCAACCAGACGCTCACCAGCAACGGCACTGCCTTCACCAACAGTTCGGGCCAGTTCCACATCCAGCCCAGCACCAATGCCGGTTGTCGCATCGCGTCGGGCACGCCGGACACCTGCTATGATGACGGCAATGGCGCGACGGAAATGTCGGGCGCGGATTCCAACCTGCGCTTCAATTCGCCGGCAACCTTCGACGACCTGACCGCCCAGCCTTCGGTCAAGCGCATCAATATCTTCTCCTACATCAACTATGAACTGTCGGACGCCCTGTCCTTCTTCGGCGAGGTCGGCTTCTATCGCGGCAAGACCAGTTCGACGATCGGCGCCCCCGGCTCGCTCGCCAACATCCCGATCACCGTGGCGGCCAATGCCTATTGGAACCCGCTCGGCCCGGTCGGATCGCCCAACCGCCTGCCCGGCCTCGATCTTTCGGTGGTTCCGGCCGAGGGGCTGCCGGTCCAGATCACCTCGCTCAGCTATGTCGATGTGGGATCGCGCAAGGTCGACGTGACCAATTACCAATATCGTTTCCTGGGCGGCCTGCGCGGCAGTATCGGCGATTTCGACTGGGAATCGGCCGGCCTCTACACCTGGGCCACGGCCAAGGACACGCAGGAGAATTTCTCCAACACGCTGCTGCAACAGGCGATCAACAAGACCACGCCCGACGCCTACAACCCGTTCAACGGCGGCTGCGTCGATACGCCCTCGATCGGCGACTGCACGCCTAACAGCCAGTCCACGATCGACAGCTTCATGATCGAGGCGACCCGCAAGACCCGCACATCGCTGGCCTTGTGGGACTTCAAGGTGTCGAACGCCAATCTGCTGGGCCTGTGGGCCGACAACAGCATCGGCGTCGCGGCCGGCATCGAATGGCGGCGCGAGACCTATCATGACAATCGCTCCACCTATCAGGGCGGCATTGCCGGGGTCGACACCACCTATACCGACGCGGTCACCGGCGTCTTCTATGGCTCCGACCTTGGCGGTGCCAGCCCCAGCCCGGACGTGCGCGGCAAGCGCAACGTGAAGTCCGCCTATGCCGAACTCGCCATTCCGATCTTCAGCCCGGAAATGGAAATCCCCATGTTCCGTCGCCTGAATTTCCAGGTCGCGGGCCGTTACGAGGATTATAGCGACGTCGGTTCGGTGGCGAAGCCCAAGGTCGCGGGATCATGGGAATTGCTGGAGGGCATGATGCTGCGCGGCTCCTGGTCGCAGGGCTTCCGTGCGCCGAACCTGGAGGTCATCAACACCTCCACGCTCGATCGCGTCAATGGCGGCTTCGACTATGTGCTGTGCGACGCCGATGTCCGCTCCGGGCGCGCGACCAACTTCTCCAGCGCGGTCTGCAACGTGTCGGTGCTGCGTCGCAGCGGCGGCAACCCGAACCTGAAGCCCGAAGAATCGACCAGCTGGAGCTTCGGCGCCGTGCTGTCGCCGAAACTGGGCGATGGCCTCGGCAAGGTCACCTTCACCGTCGACCGCTGGAAGATCCAGCAGAAGAATGTCGTGGGCCTGCTCGACTATCAGAATGCGCTCAACCTCGACTATCTGCTGCGCACCCAGGGCAGCAGCAATCCCAACGTCATCCGCCGCGATCCAACGGCGGACGATATCGCCCGCGTCGCCGGCACCGGGCTCGCACCGGTCGGCGAACTGCTCTACGTCGTCGCCAATTTCCAGAATCTGCTGCCGGTCACCGTTCAGGGCATCGACTTCAATCTGGACTATTTCCTGCCCACGACGTCGGTCGGCACCTTCTCGCTCAACGTGAATGCCTCGCGCCTGATCAGCTATTATGTCGACGCCCCGGCGGGCGTGCAGCAGGTGATTGCGGGACAGGCCGCTGGCGAGATCAATGCCGGCGTACCGATCCAGGGCGGCGGCGACGTCATCGGCCGCGATGGCCAACCGCGCTGGCGGCTTTCGGCAACCTTCGACTGGTCGCTCGGCCCGTGGAAGATCGGCGCCTTCACGCAATATATCGACAGCGTCTATGAAAATGGCGTGCGTGATGCGTCCGCCAATCCCTGGACGGTGAAGGGCCAGACGACGGTCAATCTCTACGGCCAATATACGTTCAAGAATGACGGCCCATTGAACGGCACCACCGTTCAGATTGGCGCGCGCAACATCTTCGACAAGGATCCGCCGCTGGCATCGGGCGGCTATCTGTCGAACCTCTACCAGCCGCAGGCGCGCTACTGGTACACCAGCCTGAAGAAGGTCTTCTAAAGGCTTGCAAGACATGGGCACGGCGCGATGCTGCCGTGCCCATTCCCCCCTTTTCCTTTCCCCTGCAAGGTCGCCCCGCCATGTCCGATACGCCCCCATCCTTCCTGGATCGCCGCGAAATGCTGGCCGCCGGCCTTGCCGGCATGGCGCTCACCGCCCTGCCCGGCCGCGCTTGGGCTCAATCGGGCGCACGCGCGCCCGACGCGCCCCGCACCGGCAGCGCCAGCGTCGCCGCGCACCGGGTCGAAGTGCCCATGCCGCATGGCGGCGTGACCGCCGGCCATCCGCTGGCGGCCATGGCCGGCACCCGCATGCTGATGCAAGGCGGCACCGCGGCCGACGCCGTGGTCGCGGCGATGGCGGTCATGAACGTGGTCGAACCCTGGGCATCCAGCGCGGGCGGCAACGGCTTTGCCACCTGCCTCGATCGCAAGACCGGCAAGGTCCAGTCACTGGCCTTCACCGGCGGCGCGCCGCGCCTGCTTGATCCCGATGGCGATCCCAAGGCGCTGGACCATGGTCCCAAGGCACTGACCGTGCCGGGCGCCTTTGGCGGCTGGATCGCGCTGGCCCGCCGGTTCGGCAAATTGCCGCTCTCGACCCTGCTTGAACCGGCGATCGGCTATGCCCGCGATGGTCACCCGCTCGATGCCTCCATCGCCATGTTCATCACGCGCGCGCAAAAGACGCTGGCGCTTTATCCGACCAGCGCCGCGATCTTCCTGCCCGGTGGCCAGCCTCCCGCCCCGCGATCCATCTTCCGCAATCCCGATCTCGCCCGTAGCTTTCAGGCCCTTGCCGATGCGGAGAGCCAGGCGCTCAAGGGCGGCGCCGATCGCGATCGTGCCTTGCAGGCGGCGCATGACTATTTCTACACCGGCCCGATCGCGCAGGAATTTGCTCGCTTCTCGGCACAGACGGGCGGCTGGCTGCGGCTCGATGACCTCAAGGCCTATCAGCCGCGCTGGGACGATCCGGTCACGACCAATTATCGCGGGCTGGACGTCTATTGCAGCCCGCTCACCTCGCGCACGGGGCTGGAATTGTGCGAGCAGCTCAATCTTGTGGAGGGGTTCGATCTGGCCGCGCTGCCCGCCGACGATCCGCTCTTCACCCATTATCTGATCGAGGCGATCAAGGTCGCGAAGGCCGATGTCTATAAATATGCCGCCGATCCCAAATTCGCCAAGACGCCGGTCGAGGGCCTGCTGTCCAAGCGCTTCGCCGCCGAGCGACGCAAGCTGATCGATGCCGCCCGCGCGGGCCTCTATCCCGATGGCGGCAATGCCGCCGCCTTCGACCGTGCCGCGCTGGAACGGGCACGGCAGGATTTCGCGCATCAGGGTGACGACCACACGCGCGGCGGCGACACCACCAGCCTGTCGGCGGTCGATGCCGACGGCAATGCCATCGCGGTCACGACGACGGTCGGCGGCGGCTTCGGCACCTTCCTGGTGATGGGCAATACCGGCATATTGTTCAACAACGGCCTGCGCCTGGGGTCGTCCGCCCCCTATGCCGGCCATCCCAACAAGGTCGCACCGGGCAAGATCGCCCTGCTCGGCAATGGCCCGACCATCGTGCTCGACAAGGGCCGGCTGAAACTGGTCTTCGGCTCGCCCGGCGGCGAGACGATCGGCCAGACCCAGTTCCAGTTCCTGGTCAATGTCGTTGATCGCGGCCTGCCGATCCAGACCGCAATCGAGGCGCCGCGCTTCGCGCTCGACGCCGATCCCAATTTCTACAAGCCCGGCGCGGCGATCACCGTGCAGGCGGAACGGCGCTTCCCGGACGCCACGATCCAGCGGCTGACCGCGATGGGGCACAAGATCGAGCTGGTCGGTCCCTATGCGATCGGCAGCGTGCAGGGCATTTTGGCCGATGCGTCGGGCGCCCGCATGGCCGGCGCCGATCCCCGACGCATGGGCTATGCTGTGGGCTATTGAGCAAGCCGGCCAGTCGCGGCGACGCGGCTGACCGGCTCGGGTCAAGGCTGCACTATTCCGGCAAGCCTTCCTCGCTAGCCGCATGGCCCGTGGTGCGCAGCAGGCTGCGACCCCGGCTATAGGCGAAATAGAGGGCCAGGCCGACGAGGTTCCACAGGCCAAAGCGCAGCAGCGTCTTTTCAGGCAGGCTGATCAGCAGATAGAGGCAGCCGATAATCGCCAGCGTGCCGACCAGATAGGGCTGCGGACAGCGAAACACGCGCTTCATCTCCGGCGCCTTGCGGCGCAGCGCCATCATGCAGCCGGCAACCGCGATGAAGGCAATCAGCGTGCCGGCATTGGCCAGCTCGGCAATCTCGTCGAGGCGGAAGAAGCCGGCGACGGCCGCGACGAAGACGCCGGTGATCGCGGTGATGCGGGCAGGCGAGCCGGTCTTTTCCGACACCTTGCTGAGCGATCGCGGCAGCAGGCCGTCACGCGCCATGACGAAGAAGATGCGGCTCTGGCCATACATCATGACCAGGATGACGGAGGGCAGCGCCACCAGCGCGGCGCCCGCCACCAGCCAGGCGGCAACCGGATGCTCCAGCGTGCGCAACACCAGCGCCAGCGGTTCGGACGAACCGGCCAGCGCCCGATAGTCGAGCGCACCGATCGCCGCGACCGCGACCGCCATATAGATGAGGGTGCAGACCGCCATCGATCCGACGATGCCGATGGTGAGGTCACGGCCAGGATTGCGCGCTTCCTCTGCCGAGGTCGCAACCGCATCGAAACCGTAAAAGGCGAAGAAGACGATCGCCGCCGCCGCCATCACGCCGCGCGTCATGCCACCTTCCACATGACTGACGAAGCCATAGGGCATGAAGGGCTGGAGATGGTCGGACTGGAAGGCGGGGAGCGCCAGCGCGACGAAGGCGGCCAGCGCGGTCAGCTTGATGACCACCAGGACGATGTTGAGCGTCGCGCTTTCCCGCGTGCCCGCGATCAGCATGCCGGCGATCGCCAGTGCCACAAGCACGGCAGGCAGGTTGACGATGCCACCGCCATGCGGCCCGGCGAGCAGCATCGGCGGCAGGCTGATCCCCGCCTGCTGTACCCAGCCGACCAGATAGCCCGACCAGCCGACCGCCACGGTGCTGCACGCCAGCGAGTATTCCAGGATCAGGCTCCACCCCACTACCCAGGCCAGCGTCTCCCCCAGCACCGAATAGGTGTAGGTATAGGCGCTGCCCGCGGTCGGGATCAGCGTGGCCAGTTCGGCATAGGCCAGCGCAGCGCAGGCGCATACGGCCCCCGCAATGGCGAAGGCCAGGATCACCGCCGGCCCTGCTCGGTCGGCGCCCACGCCGGTCAGCGTGTAGATGCCGGTGCCGACGATCGCCCCGACCCCCAGCGCGA
This sequence comes from Sphingobium yanoikuyae, assembly GCF_034424525.1. Classification (NCBI taxonomy): domain Bacteria; kingdom Pseudomonadati; phylum Pseudomonadota; class Alphaproteobacteria; order Sphingomonadales; family Sphingobiaceae; genus Sphingobium; species Sphingobium yanoikuyae. The sequence goes on along the minus strand of NZ_CP139979.1, from coordinate 1,715,597 downwards.
TCAGATGCGGCCAGGACAATGTCTTGCGCAACTGCTGATGCTGCGCGTGATGACCGGCGCCGATCGGCTTGATCGGTCCCCAAAATCCAGTGCTCAACCGAAATTTCCTTCCCTGTTCTTATGGACGTTCCGGTTGCTCGGTTATGGTTCAGTCGTCGGCGTCGAGCTGAACCATGAGATCGTCCATGGTTTTGCGGATATGTGCGACCGTGAGTTCGCGGATCAGTTGGCCGTCGCGGGCAAGCCAGGCATCGAGCATCTCGCGATGTTCGTCATTGGCGCGTTCGTCGCGGCCGAGCGGCTCCAGATGCTTGCGGACATAGCGTTCCGACAGAATATGGAGCCGTTCGAGAATATTGACCGACAGCGGCTGGTTGCTGGGACGCAGCAGCGCCATGTGGAAGGCGCGGTTGAACGCGCCCACCCCGTCGCCGCCTTCGTCGGTGACCTGATAGAGGGTGGCCAGCGTGTTGATCGCGGCCTGATGCTCCGCCTCGTCCGCCCGTTCGGCGGCCAACGCCATAACATCGGGTTCCAGCTTCAGGCGCAGCGCATAGACTTCGTCCGCCTCCACCCGATTGAGGCTGCGCACGAAGAAGCCGCGATTGGCCTGCGACTTGAGCAACCCTTCCTGCTCCAGTCGGGCCAGTGCCTCGCGCAGCGGAATCTTGCTGATCCCCAGTTCGGCGGCCAGCGCATCCTGGCGGATCGGCCCGTCGGGCGGCACCCGACCGGACAATATGCGCTCACGGACAAGGTCGACCAACTGGTCGGAGAGGTTTCGGATGACTAGGCTCATGCGGCGAGCATAGCACAGAGCGAACGACGGAATACAACTTCGTATATGATGGACGATCCCGCCCGCCCGCTCTGCAATGCCTGCCTCATACGACCGTGAAGCCGGCCCAGAACGGGTCTTCGCGATCGACCCAGATGGTGTTGAAGCCGGTGGCGATTGCCGATCCCTCGATCGAGGGGATGATCGCCTTCTGGTCGCCGATCATCGTCTCGGCCTCGACCCGGCCGATGAAGCGACTGCAAATATAGCTTTCATGCACGAACCGGTCGCCGACCTTCAGCTTGCCTTTGGCCGCCAGATGCGCCAGCCGCGCCGACGTGCCGGTGCCGCAGGGGCTGCGGTCAATCGCCCGCTCGCCGTAAAAGACGGCATTGCGACCATCCGCCCCCTCGCCCTTGGGCTTGTCGGCCCACAGCACATGGCTGACCCCCTTGATACTGGGTTCGAGCGGATGAACCGGTTGATATTGCGCGCGCACCAGTTCGCGAATGGTGCGGCTGAGTTCCACGATGCGCGATGCGCCGAGATCGTCGAGGCCGGTATAGGCACCCTGCGGTTCTACGATCGCGTAGTAATTGCCACCATAGGAGACATCGACGCTGAGCGGCCCGAAGCCCGGCACGTCGATTGCGATCCCCTCCGCCGCCAGATAGGCGGGGACGTTGCGGATCTTGACCGATGTCACGCGCTTGCCGTCGGTCGTGTAATCGATGTCGATGATGCCCGCGGGCACTTCGACCCGCAGCCTGCCCGGCGTCGCCGGCTGGATCAGGCCATTTTCCAGGCCGAACGTCACCATGCCGATCGTGCCATGACCACACATCGGCAGGCAGCCGCTGGTCTCGATGAAGAGAATACCGATGTCGGTATCGTCGCGCGTCGGCGGGTAGAGGAAACCGCCCGACATCATGTCATGGCCGCGCGGCTCGAAGCAGAGACTGGTCCGGATCCAGTCGAAGCGGTCGAGAAAGTCCAGGCGGCGTTCCGCCATGGACTTTCCCTTGAGCAGCGGCGCGCCGCCCGCGACCAGACGGACGGGGTTGCCCGCCGTATGGCCGTCTATGCAGAAGAAGGTGTGGCGCACCGCGGACATCAGACCGCCGTCAGGCTGGGCTGGGTGGCGGCGCACTGCTCGACCCAGCGGATGACGTCGGCGCGGCGCTGGCCTTCCAGCGGCATGCGCGGCAAACGGACATGCTCGGTGCCGCGTCCCATGATGCTTTCGGCCAGCTTGATCGACTGGACCAGATCATGATCGGCATCGAGATGCAGCAGCGGCATGAACCAGCGATAGATGCGCAGGGCTTCTTCCAGATCGCCCCGGTTGATCGCGGCGACCAGTGCCACGGATTCGCGCGGGAAAGCGCTGGTGAGACCGGAAATCCAGCCATGTGCGCCCAGCAACAGGCCCTCGAACGCGACATCGTCCAGGCCCGCCATCAGGATATAGCGGTCGCCGAACGCGTTGATCAGGTCGGTGAAGCGACGCGGGTCGGGCGCGCTTTCCTTGACCGCGACGATGTTGGGCGTGTCGGCGAGGCGGGTCAGCGCGTCGATGCCGATATTCACCCGATAGGCCGGCGGATTGTTGTAGAGCATGATCGGCAGCGACGTTGCCTTGGCCACCGTCTCGAAATGGGTGCAAAGCTCGCCCACGGTCGGCACATAGACCATGGCGGGCAGCAGCATCAGCCCATCGACACCCAGCTTTTCCGCGTCCTGCGCGAAGGTGACGGCGCGGCGAGTGGTGAATTCGGACACGCCGACCAGGATCGGCACGCGGCCGTCCACGACCTCGACCGCCGCCTTGACGACAGCACGCTTTTCTTCGGCTTCCAGCGAGTTGTTCTCCCCGCAGGTGCCGGCGATGATGAGGCCGTCGACGCCATCCTTCACCAGCGCATCCAGGACAGCCTGGGTTGCGGGGATATCAACGTCCAGATCGGGGGTGAACTGGGTGGTGGCGGCAGGGTAGACACCACGCCACGTCAATTTTGAGGAATTCACATAAGCCTCCGTTGAAACTTAGGATCGTATACGGTATCTAATTGTCAACGCCAAGTGAAAAGAAGTCAATTGACCCAACACGCAATCATCATCGGCGGCGGCATCGTCGGAATATCCTGCGCTATCCGATTGCAGGAAAAGGGAATTTCAACGCTGCTGATCGAACGGGAAAACCCGCTGCGCGGCGCGTCCTGGGGCAATGCCGGCCATGTCGCGGTGGAGCAGATCGATCCGCTCGCGTCGATGGCGACGGTGAAGAGCTTTCCCCGGCGGCTGTTCTGGCGCGGCGGCGCGCTCGGCCTGCCCTGGCGCGACATCGGTCGCTGGCTGCCCTTCTCGCTGCGCCTGTTGAACGCCGCGCGCCCGTCGCGCTTTGCGGCAGGACGCGCGGCGTTAAAGGCGCTGCTGGGTCAGGCGATGCCGGCCTGGCAGCGGATCGACGCGCTATGCGCCGGGCCGAGCCGCCTGATCGAGGATGGGCATTTCATCGTCTGGGAAAGCGAGACCAGCGCATTGGCCGGGCGCCGCGCCTGGATGGCCGCCGATTGCGGCACGGCGCGTTTCCGCGATGCGACGGCGCGCGAGATGGCCCTGCTCGAAGCCCTGTTCCCCCATCCGATCATCGGCGCGATTCGCTGTGAGGGCAGCGGCCGCATCGCCGACCCGACCCGGCTGGCGCAGGATCTGAGAGAGGTGCTGCTGGCGGCAGGCGGCCGGATCGAACAGGCAGATGTCACCGCACTTCCCACGCGTGATGGAAAGGCGCAGGTGCAACTGGCCGACGGCCGGACGCTGGACGCGGACCATGTCATCGTCGCGACCGGCGCCGCATCGGACGCATTGCTGCGCCCGCTCGGCCACAAGGTGCCAATCATCGCCGAACGCGGCTATCATCTGCAGACGCCGAACCCGCCCGAAGGCTGGCCGATGGACATGCCGCCGGTGGTGTTCGAGGATCGATCGATGATCGTCACCCGGTTCGAAAGCGGCCTGCGCGCAGCGAGCTTCGTCGAATTTTCCAGCCTTTCCGCCCAGCCGGACCCGCGCAAATGGCAAAGGCTGCGCGCCCATGCCGCCGCGCTGGGCCTGCCGATCGAGGCGGATGCCAGGCCCTGGATCGGCGCGCGCCCGACCCTGCCCGATTATCTGCCGGCGATCGGCCGGAGTGACCACGCGGAAAACCTGCTCTATGCGTTCGGCCACCAGCATCTGGGGCTGACATTGGGACCGCTGACCGGGGAAATCATCGCCGCGCTGGCCACCGGCGCACCGCCGCCGGCCGATGCCACGCCCTTTTCGCTCCGCCGCTTTGAAGGATAGATTATGACACAGCAGATCGGCGGTTCCGACGCCGCCACCGAACTGGCCGGGCTTGCCCCCTGGTCCGATCGTGCGCCGGCTATCACGGCGTCCGAATATCAGGCGCGCATTACCAAAGCCCGCACCCTGATGGCGCAGGAAGGGCTCGACGCGCTGTTGATCGATGCCGGGACCAGCCTCGCCTATTTCGCTGGCGTCCCCTGGGGCGCGAGCGAGCGACTGGTGGCGATGCTGCTGCCTCTCACCGGCGAGCCGATCCTGATCTGCCCGCGCTTCGAACGCGGCTCGCTGGAAGCCGACCTCAAGATCGACGCCGGCGACCTGCGCCTGTGGGAGGAGGATGAAAGCCCGTCCGCGCTCGTCGCCGACGCGCTCCGGACGCTGGGCGTCGCCCGGCTGGGGATCGACCCGGCCATGGCCTTCCTGTTCGTCGAGCGCATCCGGGCCGCCGCGCCGGGCGTGACGCTGGTTGCCGCCTCGGCCGTGATCGACGGTTGCCGCAGCCGCAAGTCGGCCGCCGAACTGGCGCTGATGCAGCAGGCCAAGTCGATGACGCTGGAGGTGCATCGCCGCGCTGCCCGCATCCTGCGCCCCGGCATCACCGCGACCGAGGTGCGCCGCTTCATCGAGGCCGCGCACCGGGCGCTCGGCGCATCGGGCAGCAGCTTCTGCATCGTCCAGTTCGGCCGATCGACCGCCTATCCCCATGGCCTGCCGGGCGAGAGCGTGCTGGCCGAGGGCGACATGGTGCTGATCGATACCGGCTGTACCATCGGCGGCTATCATAGCGACATCACCCGATCCTATGTCTATGGCGAGGCCGATGCCGAGCAGCGGCGCATCTGGGCCTTGGAGAAGGAGGCGCAGCAAGCTGCATTCGATGCGGTCAAGCCCGGCGTCCCCTGCGGCGCGATCGACGCGGCGGCGCGGCGCGTGCTGGAGGCGGCGGGCCTTGGCCCTGACTACAGCCTGCCCGGCCTGCCCCATCGCACCGGCCATGGCATCGGCCTGTCGATCCATGAGGCGCCCTATCTGGTGCGCGGCGACATGACCCCGCTGCAGCCGGGCATGTGCTTCTCCAACGAACCGATGATCGTCGTGCCGGATCGCTTCGGCGTGCGGCTGGAGGATCATTTTTACGTGACCGAGACCGGGGCGGCCTGGTTCACCCCGCCCTCGGTCGCGATCGACCAGCCTTTTGCCTGAAATCGCTGGCGGCGCTCAGCTGAGCGCCGCCAGTTCCTCATAGAGCGCGCGGGGAATGCGGCAGCCCTGAGCGGGGGTGCGGCGACGCGCCGCGAAGCGCCGCTGCGATGGCAGGCGTGCGCCCTGGCTGGTAATGCCGTCGAACAGCGCCTCGGCCCGCTGCATATGCTCTGCGGCCGCCGCGCCCAGGAAGCCGGCGGGATCGATGGCGATGATGAGTTCGCCGCCATAGGGCGATGCCTTGGCGCCATCGTCATGCGCCAGCGATTCCGCACTGGTCATATCGCCGATCAGCGGCCCGGCAATCAGTTCGACCATCGCCGACAGGGCCGATCCCTTGTGCCCGCCAAAGGTCAGCAATGCGCCGGCCAGGCCGGCTTCCGCATCGGTGGTCGGATTGCCCTGGGCATCGATCGTCCAGCCTTCCGGGATCGGCTTGCCGGCGCGGCGATGCAGTTCGATCTCGCCGCGCGCGACCGCGCTGGTAGCGAAATCGAACACGAAGGGATCGCCGCCGGGGCGCGGCCAGCCAAAGGCGATCGGGTTGGTACCGAACAGCGGCGAGGTGCCACCGGCCGGCGCGACCCAGGCATGGCTGGGGGTACAGGCGAAGGCGACCAGACCCTGATCGGTCAGCGCCTCGACCTCTGGCCAGAGCGCGGCAAAATGGACGCAGCGATTGATGCCCATGGCGGCGATGCCCATCGTCCGCGCCTTTTCCACCAGCAAAGGCAATCCCGTAGCGAAAGCCAGTTGGGCAAAGCCGCCGGCCGCATCCACGCGCAGCAGCGCGGGCGAGACATGATGCACCACCGGCACGGCATCCGGCACAACCTTGCCGCTGTTGAGCGTATGGACGCAGTTGAGCAGGCGATAGACGCCATGCGACGCGCATTCATCGCGCTCGCCGGCGATGATCGTCGCGGCAACCGGGCCGACATGTGCCTCCGCCAGACCATGGCGGCGCAGCACGGCATGGGCCAGATCCGCGACCTGCTGCAGCGTCAGCGTGACGCTTTCGCCAGCGCTCATGCCTTTATTGCCCATGCCGCAGCGTTGAAGATAGACATGCATCCTCCGTCTTGATCCCAAACCATAATCACAATATCGTATACGGTATAACGATTGCAGACAAGCCGGAGCCGCCATGTCCCACCGTCACACGCCCCTCAGCCGCAGGGCCATGTTGCTGGCCGCGACCGCCGTTGCGACGGCCCCCGCCTGGCAGGGATGGAGCAGCGTCGCCCATGCCGCAACCGGCAGTGCGCTGCCCGAATCGGCGCGCGCCTTGCCGCTGCAGGCGACCCGGCTTCTCCCCTCCCCCTTTGCCGACGCGGTCGAGGGCAATCGCCTCTATCTGCTGCGGCTGGAGCCGGATCGGCTGCTGCACAATTTCCGCAAACATGCCGGCCTGACGCCCAAGGGGGCCATCTATGGCGGCTGGGAAAATGATACCATCGCCGGCCATACGCTGGGCCATTATCTGACCGCGCTGGCGCTGATGCACGCCCAGACCGGCGACGCCGAATGCGCCCGCCGCGCCGCCTATATCATCGACGAACTGGCCGCCTGTCAGGCGGCGGCTGGCGACGGCTATGTCGCAGGCTTCACCCGTCGCCGCGACGATGTGATCGAGGATGGCAGGCTGATCTTTCCGGAGATCATGCGCGGCGACATCCGATCGGCCGGGTTCGATCTCAACGGCTGCTGGGTGCCCTTCTATAATTGGCACAAGCTGTTCGCCGGCCTGTTCGACGCCGAAACCCATCTGGGCAACAGCCAGGCGCGCGGTGTCGCGCTGGCCCTGGCCGCCTATATCGACGGGGTGTTCGCGAAACTGGACGATGCACAGGTGCAGCAGGTGCTGGACTGCGAGCATGGCGGCATCAACGAGAGCTTCGCCGAACTGCACGCCCGCACCGGTGATCCGCGCTGGCTGGCGTTGGCCACGCGCCTGCGCCATCGCAAGGTGCTCGATCCGCTGGCCCAGCGGCAGAACAGCCTGCCCTGGATCCACGCCAATACGCAGATCCCCAAGCTGATCGGCCTTGCGCGCCTGCACGAGATCACCGGCAATGCCGCCGATGCGATCGCCGCCAACTTCTTCTGGGAGACCGTGGTCGGGCAATATAGCTATGTCATCGGTGGCAATGCCGACCGGGAATATTTCCCCGATCCCGGCACCATTTCCAAGCATATTACCGAACAGACCTGCGAAAGCTGCAACAGCTACAACATGCTGAAGCTGACCCGGCATCTCTATGCCTGGAAGCCCGAGGCGCGCCTGTTCGACTATTATGAGCGCGCCCATATCAACCATATTCTGGCGCATCAGAACCCGGCCACCGGCATGTTCGCCTATATGGTGCCGCTGATGTCGGGGTCGCACCGCGTCTGGTCGGAACCGTTCGACGATTTCTGGTGCTGCGTCGGCAGCGGCATGGAAAGCCATGCCAAGCACGGAGAATCCATCTGGTGGGAAGATGCCGACCGGCCGGCCGACATGCTGATCGCCAATCTCTATATCCCCAGCGAAGCCGACTGGGCGGCGCGGGGCGCGAAGCTGCGGATCGAGACCGGCTATCCGTTCGATGGCCACATCGCCCTGTCGATCCCGAAACTGGCGCGGGCCGGCCGCTTCACCCTGGCGCTGCGCATCCCCGGCTGGTGCCAGGGCGCGCGTATCGCCGTCAATGGCACGCCCCTGCCCGCCCCGCGCATCGCCGATGGCTATGCCCTGATCGGTCGCAAGTGGAAGGCCGGCGATCAGGTGACGCTGGACCTGCCGATGGCATTGCGGGTCGAAGCAACGCCGGATGATGCCCGGACCATCGCGCTGCTGCACGGCCCGGTCGTACTGGCGGCCGATCTGGGCGCGGCCGACCAGCCCTTTGACGGTCCATCCCCGGCGCTGGTCGCCGCCGATGTGACGCAGGGCTTTGCCGCCACCCCCGGCGCCGTCCCCGCCTATCGCACCGCCGACATCGGCAAGCCCGCCGACCTCAGCTTCGCGCCCTTCTTCCAGCAGCGCGATCGCCGCACCGCCGTCTATTTCAAGCGCTTCACCCAGCAGGAATGGGGCGTGGAGCAGCAGGCCTTTGCCGTCGAGCAGGCGCGCCTCCGTGACCTGGAGCGGCGCTCCGTCGATGTCATGCATCTGGGCGAGATGCAGCCCGAGCGCGACCATGGGCTGGAAGCGAAACTCTCCTACACCACCACCTATCGCGGACGGCATGGGCGCGATGCGCGCACCGACGGCCATTTCCAGTTCCGCATGAAGGTGAAGCCCGGCCCGCTGATCCTGCAGGCCACTTATTGGGGCGAGGAGCGAAACCGGCTGTTCGACATATTGGTCGACGGCCAGAAGATCGCGACGCAGAAGCTGGATGCCGACCGGCCGGGCGAATTTTTCGACGTCACCTACGCCATTCCCGAGGCGCTGACGCGCGGCAAGAGCACGGTGATGATCCGCGTCCAGCCGGCCCCCGGCATGACGCGGGCCGGCCCGATGTTCGGCGCGCGCATTTTCACGCCCGCGGGCGAAACGCGCACTTGACCCGCCTTAATCAAGGTATATCGTATACATTATTGATAGGAGCGGGGCGCCGGATCGCTTCGCCGAACAGGGAAGAGAGACATTCATGAAAATGCCCCATGCCGCATCCTTGCTCGCCATCGCCTGGCTCGCCGGCACGGCCCCGGCCGCCCTTGCCCAGACCGCGCCGGCCACCAACGCACCGGCCGCACAACCGACCGCCGCCGACCTGAAGCTCAAGGCGCTGTATGACGCCGAATGGACCTGGCGCCAGAAGGAATTTGCGCGCCTGCCCGGCAGCGGCCGGACGGAAGGCGGCGCCGACGATCATCTGCCCAGCGTGACCGCCGCCACCCAGCAGCGCCGCTATGCCTATTGGAGCGATATCCTCAAACAGCTCGATCAGATCCCCGACGCGCAACTGTCGCATGAGGAATATATCAACAAGGCGGTGTTCAAGACCTCGGTCTGGGAAAATGCGACCAAGATCAAGTACAAGACCTATGAGGCGCCGTTCAACAGCGATACCTTCTTCTGGACCGGCCTCAACCCGCGCACGCCCTTTTCCAGCGCCGACAATTATCGCCGCTATCTCGGCCGGATGAAGGACATCCCGCGCTATTTCGACGAGCAGATCGCGAACATGCAGGCGGGCCTGAAGCGCGGCTATACCGTGCCGCGCGTGTCGATCGAGGGGCGTGACAAGACGATCGAGCCGTTCCTGGCCGCCGGCACCGACAATCCCTTCTACAAGGCGTTCGCCGCGATGCCGGACACCATCCCGGCCGACCAGCGCCAGGCGATGCAGGCACAGGCACAGGCGCTGATCCGCGACGCCATCGCGCCCAGCTACCAGAAGCTGCTGACCTTCATGCGCGGCGAATATATGCCCAAGGCACGCAAGACGATCGACGCCTATTCGCTGCCCGACGGCAAGGCCTTCTACCAGGACCAGATCCGTGAATATACGACGCTGGACCTGACGCCGCAGCAGATCCACGAGATCGGCCTGAAGGAAGTCGCGCGCATCGATGCGGACATGAAGAAGACGATGGCGGACGCCAAGTTCCAGGGCAGCTTCGCCGAGTTCCTGGAATTCATGCGCACCGACCCGCAATTCTATGCCAAGACCCCGCGCGAGCTGCTCTCCTATTCCGCCTATGTCACCAAGAAGATGGACGGCAGGCTGAAGGACACGTTCAACAATCTGCCGCGCTATCGCTTCACCATCCTGCCGGTGCCGGATGAGATCGCGCCCATCTACACCTCGGGTCGCGGCGGGCTCGAATCCTGCCTGATGAACACCTATGACCTGCCCTCGCGCCCGCTCTACAATCTGACCGCGCTGACGCTGCACGAATGCAATCCGGGCCACAGCTTCCAGGCCGCCTACGCGCTGGAAGCCCCCAACCGCCCGGCCTTCCGTGGCCAGACCTATTTCTCGGGCTATGGCGAAGGCTGGGGCCTCTATACCGAATGGCTGGGGACCAAGCTCGGCATGTATGAGACGCCCTATGAGGAGTTCGGCCGCGAGACGTTCGAGATGTGGCGCGCAGTGCGGCTGGTGATCGACACCGGCATGCACTCCATGGGTTGGACGCGGCAGCAGGCGATCGACTATATGGCCAGCCACACCGCGCTCGCGAAGCTCGACATCACCAATGAGGTCGATCGATACATCGCCTGGCCGGCGCAGGCGCTGGCCTACAAGCTGGGCGAATTGTCGATCCGCAAGATGCGCGCCAAGGCCGAGGCGGAACTGGGCGACAAGTTCGATCAGCGCCCGTTCCACGACACGCTGCTCACCATGGGGTCGGTGCCGCTGCCGGTGATGGAGGCGGAGCTTGACCGCTTCATCCAGGCGGAAAAGGCCAAGGCCGCAGCCGGGGCGTCCGGTGCGGCGCAGTAAGCGCAGTCTCCTCCCCCTGATCGGCGCGGCGCTCTGCATGGGCGCCGCGCCGATCCCCCCTTCGGCGGAGACGGACAAGGCGGCGATCCGGCAGGTGATCGCCGACATGGAGCTTGCCTGGAACCGGGGTGATTTTCGCGGCTATATGGCGGGCTTCCTCAACCCCGGCGTCACCTTCGTGTCGCGCGGCCAGTTCCAGCGCGACTGGCAGGGCACGCTCGACCATTATGTCCGCGACTATGGCGCCTCGCCCGAAACGCGCGGCACGCTCCATTTCTGCGACATTCAGATCGAGATGCTGGCACCCGACGCGGCCCAGCTGATCAGCCGCTTCCACCTTGCCGCCAAACCCGGCCAGTCCGGCATCAACACGCGGCTGATGCGCAAGGTCGAGGGCCGCTGGGTGATCGCTCTCAACCATGTGTCCGCGTTCGAGCCGGATGCGACCCACCCCGCCTATTGCCCATGAGCGTCATGCCCCCAGCCGATCATCACACCACTACCACCTTCCTCGGCCATCCGCGCGGCCTGTTCATCCTCTTCTTTACCGAATTGTGGGAGCGCTTCTCCTTCTACGGCATGCGGGCGCTGCTGATCTTCTACCTGACCAAGCAGTTCCTCTTTTCCGACGAGCGCGCGGGCATGCTCTATGGCGCCTATATCGCGCTGGTGTTCGTCAGCCCGCTGGTCGGCGGCTGGCTGGCCGATCGCTATCTGGGCGCGCGCAAGGCGGTGCTGTTCGGCGGCATCGTCATCGCCTGCGGCCATATCCTGCTCGGCCTCGATGCGCTGGGCGGCGACCGTGAGAGCGCGACCCGCATCTTCCTCGCCGGCATGGCGGTGATCGTGGTCGGCACCGGCTTCCTCAAGGCGAATGTCTCGGTGCTGGTCGGCCAACTCTATCCCCGCGACGACATGCGGCGCGATCCGGCCTACACCATCTTCTACATGGGCATTAATCTTGGCGGCGCGCTCGGTCCGCTCGTCTGCGGCCTGCTGGGCGAAACGATCGGCTGGTCCTGGGGCTTTGGCGCGGCGGCACTGGGCATGATCCTGGGCATCATCGTCTTCGTCATGGGCAGGCCATTGTTGCAGGGCCAGGGCGAGGCGCCCGATCCGGCCTGGCTGGCAAGCCCGCTGTTCGGCATCCCCCGCGAATATTGGCTCTATGCCAGCGCCATGCCTTTCACCGCGGCGATGCTGGCCCTGCTCGCCAGCCCCGCGACGGTCGGCTATCTGCTGAGCGCCAGCGGTGTAGCCATGGGCATCGGCCTGGTCGCCTATGCCTGCCTGAAGCTCGATCCGGCGGCGCGCGGACGATTGCTGGTGGCGATCTTCCTGCTGGTGGTGCAGCCCGTCTTCTGGGGTCTGTTCGAACAGACCGGCTCCTCGCTCAACCTGTTCATCGATCGGCATGTCGACCGCACCATGTTCGGCATCACGGTGCCGGCCTCGCTGTTCCAGGCGGTCGGTCCCTTCTCCATCTTCCTGCTCGCGCCCTTCTTCGCCTGGCTATGGCTGAAGCTCGGCCGGCGCGGGCTGGAGCCATCCACCCCCGCCAAGTTCGGCCTGGCCATCATCCAGGTCGGGGCTGGCTTCCTGCTGCTGGTTGGCGCCGGCATGATGCTGCCGGGGGCGAAGATGCCGATGCTCTTCATCCTGCTGCTCTACCTGCTCCACACCATGGGCGAACTGTGCCTGTCGCCGGTCGGGCTGGCAGCGATGTCGCGCCTGTCGCCGCCCCATATGCTGGGGCTGATGATGGGCACCTGGTTCCTGGCGACGGCGGGCGGCAATTTCATGTCGGGCGTGATCGCCGCTGCCATCGGCGCATCGGCGGGGGCAGACCAGGCCAGCACGGTGCTCGCCGCTTATGGCCGGATCGGCGGCCTTGCCATGCTGATCGGCCTTGCCGTCCTGGCACTTTCTCCGTGGATCGGCCGCCTCATGAAGCTAGGCGGCCGATAGCGTCTTTTGGGAAATGCGCGGAAGAGCGCATTTCCATTCCTTACCGCCATGCGCCGACAGGCGCATCAAGGATCAGCTGCGCGCCAGCAGCGCGACCAGTTCATCCTTCCAGAATTTCGCCCAGGTGTGGGTGCTGTGCCCCCGCGTCTCGGGCGAATAGGGGATCAGCTTGTAGCGGGTGGTCTTCAGCCGCTTGGCCGCTGTTTCGGCCATGCCCATTTCCGGCGGATTGATGAAATCGTCGGAGGAATTGATCCAGGTCATCGGTGCGCTGATCTTCTCCAGGTCGGCGGAAGGATCATAATCGCGCGAGGAATCGAGCTGGTAGAGATAATCATTGGCGTCGCGGCTGGCGATGTCGCGATCGAACCGTTCCTTCCAATAAGCATCGACCGCGTCGCGCGTGGGGAATTGCACCTGCATGTACCAAGCGGCGGCACCGGCAATCTGCGACAGGCTGGACGCGGTGCGCAGACCGAGCAGCGGCTGCGCCGTGTAATTGCCATCCTGCCAGGCCGGATCGGCGCGGATGCCGTCCATCGCCGCCTTGCGCCACATCCGGTTGCGCCCGGCGATCGGCGCTGCCTGGCACGCCATCGGCATCAGCGCACTGGCAAAGCCGGGATACTTTTCGCCCCAGACGAAGATGTGCATGCAGCCCATCGAGGTGCCGAAGGTCAGCCGCAGATGATCGACCTTCAGCCCGTCGACCAGCATGCGGCGCTGCGCCTCGACCATGTCGTCATAATCATAATGGGGAAATGCCATGCGCAGGCCGTCGCTGGGCTTGGAGGAATCGCCATGGCCGATATTGTCGGGCAGGATGATGAAATAGCGGCGCACGTCGAGCGGCTGGCCGGGGCCATACAGCTCGTCGGCAAATTGCGGTTGCAGGAATTGCGCGCCTGATCCACCGGTGCCGTGCAAGATCATCACCGCATTGTCGATCCGCCCCTTGGCGTCGCGATGCGGCGTGCCGATGGTGCGATAATGCATACGCAGTTCGGGCAGCTTCTCACCCGAACGGAAAGCAAAGTCGCGGATGACATGGTCGCCCTGCTTGACCTGCGCGGCATCGAATCCCTGCGCCAGTGCCGGCGTGGCGAGCAGCAGTGCGGCAGCGGCGGCGAGCCGGGGCCAACGGGTTTTCATATATCTGGTCCTCCCTTGGAACTTTACGAAGATGATGCATATGCGCATTTGACAGATTTGGTATACGATGTACGGTTCGCCGCAAATTTAGGCAACAGGCAGAGTCATGATCCCGAAAAACATCGCATATTCCGCCCTTCCCCTGCTGCTGGCCGCGCTGGCTGCGCCGTCGATCGCCGCCGACAAGCCCGCTCCGGCGGAGAAGGAAGAGGCCAAGAAGGACGATAGCGCCGTCGCCCCGGTCGAGGAACAGGCGATGCCCAGCCGCGCGTCGGTGACGGTCGCCGGCAAGCTGATCCACTATACGGCCACGCCCGGCACGCTGACGATCCGCAGCGATGCCGGCGAACCGATCGCGAGCATGTTCTACACCGCCTATGTCGCCGATCGGGCCAAGGGCGCGAAGGAACGCCCCGTCACCTTCCTGTTCAACGGCGGTCCGGGTTCGTCGACCATGTGGCTGCACATCGGCTCCTTTGGCCCCGTCCGGGTGGATACGCCCACGCCCGATACCGCCCGCCCCGCGCCCTTCGCCATCGGTCCCAATCCCGACAGCCTGATCGACCGCAGCGACCTGGTCTTCATCGACGCGATCGGCACCGGCCTGTCGCGCCCGCTCGGCAAGGCTCAGGGCAAGGATTTCTGGGGCGTCGATCCGGACATCGATGCCTTTGCCAGCGCCATCCAGCGCTATCTGACGATCAACAATCGCTGGAATGCGCCCAAATTCCTGCTCGGCGAAAGCTATGGCACGCTGCGCGCCGCGGGTCTGGTCAACACGCTGCAGGAACGCGGCGTGCAGATGAACGGCGTGGTGCTGCTGTCGTCGATCCTGAACTATGGCATCCGCAATCCGGGCTATGACCAGATCAACGTCACCTATCTGCCCAGCTATGCGGCGACCGCCTGGTATCATAACCGCCTGCCCAATCGGCCGGCGACGCTGGAGCCGTTCCTGAGCGAAGTGCGCGCCTTTGCCCTTGGCCCCTATCTGTCCGCGCTGGCCAAGGGCGACGACCTGCCCGATGGCGAGCGCGATGCGATCGCGACCCAGCTCGCCGCCTATACCGGCCTGTCCAAGGGCTTCATCCTGCAGAACAAGCTGCGCATCGACCTCGGCCGGTTCCGCAAGGAGCTGATGCGCGACAGCAGCCGCACCGTCGGCCGGCTCGATTCCCGCTTCGTCGGCATCGATGTCGATGACAGCGCCGCCGATCCCGAATTCGACGCGGCCGACACGTCGATCAGCGGCGCCTATATCGCGGCGCTCAATTCCTATCTGTTCGGCACGCTGGGCTACAAGACGCCGCTCAGCTACCGCCCGAATTTCTACAAGGAGATCAGCCCGGCCTGGGACCAGCGCCATCGCGCACCGGGTGGCGGTGGCCGACCGATGCCGGCGGCGGACACCGCGCTGGACCTGGCCCGCGCGATGCGCACCAACAGCCATCTGAAAGTGCTGTCACTCAACGGCTATTATGACATGGCGACGCCCTTTGCCGGCGCCGAATATGATCTGAAGCACATGCAGCTCGACAAGGCGCTGCAGGCCAATATCAGCTATCGCTATTATGAATCGGGGCACATGATCTACATCCACCCGGAGTCCATGAAGGGCCTCCGCCGCGACCTGCTGGCCTTCTACGACAGCGCGACGGAATAGGCGGCAGGACGGGGGCGGGGGGATGGTTTGCCTATCATCCTCCCCTGCCCGCGCCTGGCCGAGGGGCGTCACCCGTTCGATAGCGGAACACCCCTCCACCGGCTTCGCCGGTCCCCCTCCCCTTGCAGGGGAGGAATGGACATCCGGCTTTGGCCGCTTGCAGACGGCAGGCAACGCCCTCAGGGCATTGGCTGATCCACCATGAACAGGTGCGTCTGCGGCAGGGCCTGAAGATCGACCTCCTTGCCCGCAACGAACAGCCGGCCGAGGCGGCGGATATTATGAATGTCGGCCAGCGGATCGGCATCGAGCAGCAGCAGGTCGGCGATCTTGCCCGGCTCCACCGTGCCCAGATCCTGGAGCCGGCCGGCCGCCCGTGCGCCGTTGCGGGTTGCCGCGACGATCGCCTGCATCGGCGTCATGCCCAGTTCCACCAGCCCTTCGATCGCCAGCAGGCTCCCCTCGCCCGGCTCCTGCTCCGGCGATTTGGGGCTGCGGCGAAACTCGGGCGCATCGCCCAGATAATTGTCGGTCGCGATCGTGACGGGGCATCCGGCCGCGACCAGCCGCTCGGCATTGCGCCGCTCGATCTCCGCATCGTCGCCGCGCATCGTCGCCCGACGGCGCAATTCGGTGCTGGTCAGCGCCGGCGGCATCTGCGCAATGTCCGCCACCGCCCTGGCGCGCCGGGCAATCTGCTTCTGCCGCACCGCGCCGGTGACCATGTTGGACCGCATCGCGCACAACGTCCCCTTTGACAGGATCAGCGCAATCAGATCGTCGGGATAGTCTCGGCTCAATATCTCGGGATGCTGGATCAGGTCGATCCCCGCCTCGACCGCTAGGCGCAGCCCTTCCGAACTGGTGGCATGGGTTTCGGCCATCTTGCCACGCTTGTGCGCCTCCGCCACGATCACCGCCTGCTGGCGCGGCGAAAAGCCGATCAGCGAGGGCATCATGAAATGGCTGGTGCCGCCATATTTGAGGAAATCGACACCCCGATCGAGATAGGCGCTGACGGCGGCGCGCAATTGTTCCGGCGTCATGTCCATCAGTTCCTCGCCCATGCCCTGGGCCAGCATGTCGTTCCACTGTTCCTGAAACAGGGTCAGGTCGCGATCGCCGGTCAGCGAATAGGTCAGCGAAAATGGGCCGCCCCAGCCCAATATATTGCCCGCCACCAGCATGCGCGCGCCGATCGCCTGGCCGCTGGCGATCCGGTCGCGCACCGCCAGCAGCGGCGGCAGCACGCCATAGCTGTCACGCATGGTGGTGACGCCCGCGCGCAACTGGCGCTGGGCAAATTCGAGCGCCAGTTCCTCGTTCCGGTCGGCATAGCGCGATGAGGTGTCGCGGCGAGCCGGGTTGCCATAGACGGTTGCGTGAACATTGGAGTCGATGAAGCCGGGCAGCA
This sequence comes from Sphingobium yanoikuyae, assembly GCF_034424525.1. NCBI lineage: Bacteria > Pseudomonadati > Pseudomonadota > Alphaproteobacteria > Sphingomonadales > Sphingobiaceae > Sphingobium > Sphingobium yanoikuyae. The sequence goes on along the minus strand of NZ_CP139979.1, from coordinate 1,698,624 downwards.
GATAACGCCCGCGGCCGTCGACCTGCCTGGCCGAGGCCGGCGCCTTCAGCTTTGCGCCGATCGCTGCGATGCGCCCATCCGCAACGAGCACGTCCTGCCCCGCCTTTGCTGCGCCCCCGGTGCCGTCGATGACGGTTACGTCGCGTATCCAGATTGTTTCAGCCGCAACAATATCGGGCCGGAACAGCCCCAGAGCCGCGCCCGACAGCAGCAGGGCACGAACAATTTTTCTATTTATTTTCATAATACTAACTCCCCGTTCGACGCTTTTCGCCGGCGACTGCGGACTGACATTTAACTGCAATCTTGACAGCCTCCTGCAGCCTCAGCATGATTAAAGTATACGATATTCAATATACATTGAAGCGGTCAAAGAGCCGCAGAGACAGAGAGAGGAGCTGAACACCCGTCCGGGGGACCGTCAGGCGGTCCGGTACGCAGGAGCCGACATCGGCGCAGCATCCCATATTGCTGCGCATGCAAAATCATAATCTGTGTCGAATGAATTGAATCCTAGCGATTACAGGGGGATAGACCAATGATGACGATCCGACCGGCGGGCCTGTACGGCCGCCGCAATGCCTTTCTGTTGCTGTCGACCATCCTGGCCGGCGCCGCCTTTGGTTCGGTCGCCCATGCCCAGGAGGCACAGGAACACATACAGCCGCCCACCGACATCATCGTCACCGGCTCGCGCCTGGTTCGCACCGATCTGACCGCGCCCAGCCCGATTTCGGTCATGGGCAGCGAGGATGTGAAGCTGTCGGGCAACGTCACGCTGGAAAAGACCCTGAACCAGATGCCGCAGCTGGCATCGGGCAACACCTCCACCGTCAATAATGGCGGCGGGTCGGGCGTGCTGACCGCCAATCTGCGCGGTCTGGGCAACACCCGCACGCTGGTGCTGGTCAATGGCCGCCGCTTCATCCCCGCCGATTCCAGCGGCAATGTCGACCTTGCCTCCATTCCCGATGCCCTGATCAAGCGGGTCGAGATCATCACCGGCGGCGCGTCGGCCGTCTATGGCTCCGACGCGATCGCCGGCGCGGTCAACTTCATCCTCGACGACAAGTTCGAGGGCGTCGAAGCCAGCGCCCAATATGGCATCAGCGATCGCGGCGACGCCGAATCGAAGAAGCTCGACCTGACGTTCGGCACCAGCACCGCCGATGGCCGGGGCAATATCACCCTGTCGGGCAGCTGGACGCGCCAGTCGTCGATCACCCAGAATGATCGTGGTTTCAGCCGCACGCCGCTCGGCGAAGTCAATGGCCAGCTGGTCTATTCGGGATCGGGCAGCATCCCCGGCACGCGCGTCCCGCTGAGCGCCGCGCAGCGCGCCGCCCTGACCGGCGTCAACCTGACTCCCGGTGGCAGCTGCACCTCGGTCACCGGCATTCGTTTTGGCGAGAACGGCACCGTCCTGCCCTATTGCCAGCCGGAGGACACCTACAACTACGCGCCCTATAATTTGCTGCAGCGCCCGCTCGATCGCTTCAACGTCGCCGCCAACGCCCATTATGAGGTGGCTGACAAGATCACCGCCTATGCCGAGGCCTATTTCGTCAACGCCAAGAATGACATGATCCTGGCGCCCGACAGCTTCACCCCGCTGACGCCCGGCGCCGCCTCCTCGACATTGCTGATCCCCAATTATGCCAGCAACCCGGTGCTGCCCGAAAGCCTGCGCCAGTTCTTCACCAACAATGCCGCCATCTTCGACACCAATGGCGACGGCACGGCGGAAATCGTCGGCGGCGGCCGCCGCGCGGACGAACTGGGTACCCGCAACTATCGCTACGAACGGCAATCCTACCAGATCACCACCGGCCTGCGCGGCGATGTGTCGCTGCTGGGCAGCGACTGGAAGTGGGACGCCTTCTACCAATATATGCGCAACCGCACCGACACCCGGAATGAAGGGCTGATTTCGCAGACCCGCCTGTCGATGGGTCTGGACGCGGTCATCGACTCCTCCGGCAATGTCGTCTGTCGCAACCAGTCGCTGGGCTGCGTCCCCGTGTCGATCCTGGGCCTCAATTCGATCAGCCAGGAAGCCGGCGCCTTCCTGACCCCGGTGCGCGAAAGCCATGACATCTTCACCCGCCAGGTCGCGGGTGCCAGCATCGCCGGCACCCTGTTCGAACTGCCGGCCGGCCCGGTTTCGGTCGCGCTGGGCGCGGAGTATCGCAAGGACAAATACACGTTCAGCCCCAGCCCGCTCGACCTGGCCAATGAATATGGCGCGGTGTCGCAAAAGGCGCTGGCGGGTGCCTATGACGTCAAGGAACTGTTCGGCGAACTGCGCATCCCGATCCTGGCCGACATGCCCTTCTTCGACACGCTCGCGATCGAGGGTGCGGCCCGCTATTCGGATTACAGCTCGGTCGGCAAGGTCTTCACCTGGAAGCTGGGCGGCGAATATGCCCCGGTCAGCTGGATCCGCATCCGCGGCGCCTATAACAGCGCGATCCGCGCGCCCAATATCGCCGAACTCTATACGGCGGTGACTCGCGGCTATTCCAGCGGCACCGATCCCTGCGCCATCCCGACCTCGGGCGGCGACAATCGCAGCGACGCGCTCAAGAATTTCTGCGTCGCCACCGGCGTACCGGCCGGCGAAATCGCCAACTTCACCCAGGCGACGCTGGGCCTCAACCAGGACAGCGGCGGCAATCCGAACCTGCACGAGGAAAAGTCGAAGACCTACACGATCGGCGCGGTCATCTCGCCGCCCTTCATCCCGCGCCTCAACATCACGGTCGATTATTTCAACGTGAAGGTCGACGACGCGATCATGACCGTCAACGCGCAGCAGACGATGAACGACTGCTACACGATGATGGATGCCGGCAGCGCCACCTGCCGGGCGATCACGCGCCTGGGCAATGGCCAGCTCGACTATGTCAGCGTGTCGAGCAACAATATCGGCTCGCTCAAGGTCAACGGCATCGACGCACAGGTCGATTATCGCGTGCCGCTGCCCGGTGCGCTGTCGCTGGGCGACGATGCCAGCCTGTCGCTGCAGGCGATCGCCAGCTGGCTGTTCGAGCGCACGACGCAGGTGCTCGCCACCTCCGCCCCGCAGGATTGCGCCGGCTATTATGGTGCGGGCTGTTCGGTCGGCACCGGCGGCTTCATCACCCCGGACTTCAAGCTGAACCTGGGTGCCACCTATGCCAGCGGCCCGCTGAGCTTCCGCCTGCAGGGCCGGATGATCGGCGATCTGAAACTCTATCCGACCGCGACCAATGTGGTGAAGTCGGTAGACCCGGTCTGGTATCTCGACACCAGCTTCTCGATCGACGCGACGGAGACCTTCTCCTTCTTCGGCGGCGTCAACAACCTGCTCGACCGGCAGCCGCCGATCCTGGGCACGACGCTGGTTGGCGACGCCAATACCGACGTGTCGCTCTATGACACGCTGGGTCGCCGCTACTTCGTCGGCGCGCGGATGAAGTTCTGATCCGGCCGATAGGCGGGCCGGGGCAGTGGCGCTCCGGCCCGCCTTTCACAACAGCTATAGAGGAGAGCGTCGCATGGCCGTCCGGTCCCGTCCCATTCTCGCCCTGGCGGCGCTGCTCCTGAGCGGCAGCGCGCTTGCGGCGCCCGAAGCATCCAATGCGCCGGCGGCACAGGCGGCCGATCCCATTCCCGCCCGCAACCAGGGCGTGGGGCCGTTCCAGCGCACGGTGCTGCGCCATGTCTATATGATCGACGGCACCGGGGCCCCGGCCCAGGGGCCGTTCGACATCGTCCTGTCGAACGACCGCATCGCCGAGATCAAGTCGATCGGCGCGCCCGGCGCGATCAATCCCGCGCTGCGCGTCGCGCCCGGCGACCATGAGATCGACCTGGCCGGCGCCTATGTCATGCCCGGCTTCGTCGATGCGCATGTCCATCTCCATTCGCTGAGCGACGCGCAGAAAGTGCCGTCCGACTATATCCTCAAGCTCTGGATGGCGCATGGCATCACCTCCGTGCGCGACCTGGGCAGCGGCCATCCGATCGAATGGCTGGCCGACATCAAGGCCCGCAGCGCCCGCAACGAGATCGTCGCCCCACGCATCGACATCTACCCGATGTTCCACCAGATACGCGGCCCGGTGAACGATGCCGCCACCGCCCGCGCGGTGATCCAGGAAGCCAAGAAGCGCGGTGCCGACGGCATCAAGTTCATCGGCGGCGCGCCGGAGGACGTGCTCTATGCCGCGCTTGACGAGACGAAGAAGCTCGGCCTGCACAGCACCATGCACCATGCCCAGCAACTGGTCGCCTATGCCAATGTGCTGGGCACGTCGGGCGCCGGCCTCGAAAGCATGGAACATTGGTATGGCCTGCCCGAAGCGATGTTCACCGACCAGCGTATCCAGGCCTTTCCCACCGACTTCATCAACAATGACGAGCAGATGCGCTTCGGCGAGGCCGGGCGGCTGTGGGCGCAGGCGGCCGAACCGGGGTCGGACCAGTGGAACAAGGTGATGGACAAGCTGCTGGAACGCGGCTTCACCCTGGACCCGACCTTCACCGCCTATCTCACCAGCCGAGACTTCATGCGGATGAGCCGGGCGCAATGGCATGCCGACTACACCATGCCGGCACTGTGGGATTATTATCGCCCCAGCCGCACCAATCATGGCGCCTATTGGTTCGACTGGACCACCGAGCATGAAATGGCGTGGAAGGACAATTATCGCCGCTGGATGCGGTTCGTGAACGACTACAAGAACCGTGGCGGCCGCGTCACCGTGGGCAGCGATAGCGGCTATATCTACAATCTCTACGGCTTCGGCTATATCCAGGAGATGGAGTTGCTGCGCGAGGCGGGGTTCAGCCCGCTGGAGGTGATCCACGCCGCCACGCAGGAAGGGGCCCGGCTGCTCGGCCATGAGGACCAGATCGGCACCATCCGCGTCGGCCGCAAGGCGGACCTCGTGGTCATCAAGGGCAACCCGCTGGCCAACATGAAGCTGCTGTTCGGCACCGGATCGATCAGGCTCGATGATGCGACCGGCAAGGTCGATCGGGTCGGCGGCGTCGACTACACGATCAAGGACGGCATCATCTATGATGCAAAGGCGTTGCGCGCTGAAGTCCGCGCCATGGTCGCCCGGCAGAAAGCCGAGCGCGGCATGCCACCGGGCATCATGACGATCGAGAATGCGGAGGCCTCTACGCTACCATGAGGTCTTCGCAGCGACAGGCAGATGGCGGCCTTTGAGGCCTGACCGGAGCCTGTCGACGGGCGCTCTTTCCCGTTGCCGACAGCCCTTGTCAGCCGCAGGGAAGAGCGCCGATTTGCCTTTGTCCCGTCAACCGCCCGCCGGACCGAAGCGGGCCACCATGTCATAGGCGTCGGCCAGAAAGACCTGGCGGACATAGGTGATCGGATCGCCGCCGCGCCAGGTATGGCGCTCGACGCACAGGCAGGGCGCGCCGGGCGCGATGCCGAGCAGGGTCGCCTCCTCCCGCGTTGCGCCCACGGCCGAAATCCGGTTTTCCGCCTCGGTCCAGGGCACATGCTGCAGCAGCCATGTGCCCGGCGAGATGCTGTCGAAATCGCCATCGACGATCGCGGGCACGGCACGGGTCGCGATCAGGCGATGCTCCACCGCGAGCGGCCGATCATCGGCGCAATGAATGCCATCCAGTTCGAGCAGTTGCGCGCCATTGGCCAGCGCCGCTTCCTCGTCGCGCCCCGCAATCGGGCCACGCACCTGCCGCCGGGTCAGGCGATAGCTGTGGCGCTGGCCGCGCTCGCCGATCTGGACGGCAAGGTCCGGGATATCGAGCACCATCGAATGGACGCGCGGCCGGGCGACGAAGCTGCCCGCCTTCTTGCGCCGCTCGACCAGGCCAGCCGATTGCAGCGCCGATAGCGCCTTGTTCACGGTCATGCGCGAACAGCCATGGGCCTGCATCAACTCCTGCTCGGTCGGCAGCCGGTCGCCCGGCGCCAGCGTGCCGGCCAGGATGCGGGCCTCGAAATCGGCGCGGATCTTCTCGTGCAGCGGCTGTTTCACGCGGTCAGTTTCTCCAGCGTTCGGCGATAGCGGGTGGCGACGACCTCGCGGGCGCGATGCCGCCCGCCGCTTACCATCTGCACGCCCCGGCGCCAGACCGTATCGATCGCCTCCCGCCCCGCGCCGAAGATCAGCCCGTCCAGCAGACGCTCGACCGAGCGATGGGCCAGCGAAGGATGATCAAGGTCCAGCGTGACGAAGTCCGCCGAAGCGCCGAGACGCAACCCGGACGGAACGCCCAGCGCCTGCGCGCCGCCGGCCACTGCCGCACGATAAAGGCGATCGCCGGTCGACATACCCGCTTCGCGCGCCAGCACATTGCGCTGCTGCAGGCCCAGGCGCTGGCCATATTCGAGCAGGCGCAATTCCTCGGTCGCGTCGACGCGGACATTGGAATCGCTGCCGACACCATAGACACCGCCGGCGTCGAGGAAGGGTTTAGCCGGAAAGATACCGTCGCCCAGATTGGCTTCGGTGATCGGGCAAAGGCCTGCGACCGCGCCGCTGGCCGCCATCGCCAACGCCTCGTCTTCGGTCATGTGGGTCGCATGGACCAGGCACCAGCGATTGCTGACTGGCGCATGGTCCAGCAGCCATTCGACCGGCCTCTGGCCGCTCCAGGCGATGCAGTCGGTCACTTCCTTCTGCTGCTCGGCGATGTGGATATGGACCGGATTATGACCCGCGATCCGGGCGAGCAGCGCCAGTTCGTCGGGCGCGACCGCGCGCAGGCTGTGCGGCGCCACGCCGACCACGGCATCGGGCAGATCGCGCGCGCCCGTAATCGCGGCCTCGCGCAGCCGGGCAAAGCCATCGAGATCATTGATGAAACGCCGCTGGCCCGTGCTCGGTGGCTGCGCGCCGAAGCCCGACCAGGCGTAGAAGACCGGCAACAGCGTCAGGCCGATGCCACTTTCCGCCGCCCCCGCCATGATCGCCAGGCTGGTCTCCGCCGGGTTTGCATAGGGCGCGCCGTCCGGGGCGTGATGCAGATAGTGAAATTCGCCAACGCGGGTGAAGCCGCCTTCCAGCATCTCGACATAGGCCAGCGCCGCGATCGCCGCGATATCGTCCGGGGTCATGCGATCGACGAAGCGATACATCAGGTCGCGCCAGGTCCAGAAACTGTCGCCCGCCGGGCCGCGCACCTCGGTCAGCCCCGCCATCGCCCGCTGGAAGGCGTGACTGTGCAGATTGGGCAGACCCGGCAGCGCGACGGCGTGACGGATATCCTTGGCCTGCGGCGCGGCGCCTTGCTCGATCGACGCGATCGCGCCGTCATGCAGCAGCATCCGGACGTCCCGCGCCCACCCCTCCGGCAGCAAAACATGGTCGAAAAACAGGGACGTCATGGACTGCAAATCTCCCGGACCGATATAATGTCTATACATTAAATATCGAATCATGCAATCTGGGCGGGAGGCTGTGAAGGGAGGCTGGCGATGACGATGATATGCGACCGGCTATGGACCAACGCCCGGCTGGCGACGATGGCGGGCGACGGGATCGGCGCGGTCGAGGATGGCGTGATCGCCGCGCGCGACGGCCGTATCACCTTTGCCGGTTCGCGTGCCGATGCCCCGGTCTTCGCTCCCACGGAGACGATCGACTGTGCCGGCCGCTGGATCACGCCGGGCCTGATCGACTGCCACACCCATCTGGTCCATGGCGGCGATCGCGCCGCCGAGTTCGAGCTGCGCCTGGCCGGCGCCTCCTATGAGGAAATTGCCCGTGCCGGCGGCGGCATCGTCTCGACCATGCGCGCCACCCGCGCAGCGAGCGAGGCGGAACTGGTCTCGAGCGCCCTGCCCCGGCTCGACGCGCTGATCGCCGAAGGCGCCACCACGGTCGAGGTGAAGTCCGGCTATGGCCTTGATCCCGCCTCCGAGCTGCGGATGCTGCGCGCCGCGCGCCAACTGGGCCGCGAACGGCCCGTGCGGATCATCACGACCTTCCTGGGCGCCCACGCCCTGCCGCCCGAATATGCCGGCAATGCCGACGCCTATATCGCAATGCTGTGCGACGAATTGCTGCCCGCCGTCGCGGCCGAAGGGCTGGCGGATGCGGTCGATGCCTTTTGCGAGGGGATCGGCTTTTCGCCAGCGCAGACCGACCGGCTGTTCACCGCCGCGCGCGCGCTCGGCCTGCCGGTGAAGCTCCATGCCGAACAGCTTTCCAACCTGCATGGCGCCGCGCTCGCCGCCAGCCATGGCGCCCTGTCGGCCGATCATCTGGAATATCTGGACGAAGACGGCATCGCCGCCATGGCCCGTGCAGGCACGGTCGCGACCTTGCTGCCCGGCGCTTATTATTTCGTGCGCGAGACGAAGCTGCCGCCGATCGACGGGCTGCGCCGTGCCGGCGTGCCGATCGCGCTGGCGACCGACTGCAACCCCGGCACCTCGCCGCTCACCTCGCTGCTGCTGGTGCTTAACATGGGCGCGACCCTGTTTCGCCTGACCGTGGACGAATGCCTGGCGGGCGTCACCCGCAATGCCGCGCGCGCGCTCTGCCTCGACAAGGACATCGGCACACTGGAGGTCGGCAAAAGCTGTGACCTTGCCATCTGGGACATAGAGCGCCCCGCCGAACTGGTTTATCGCATGGGGTATAACCCGCTCCATGCCCGCATCTGGAGTGGTCAATGAACGCTATCATCCTCGTCCCCGGCGAAGCCTCGCTGGCCGACTGGCGCGCCATCTATCGCGGCGCGACGGCCCGGCTTGATGGCGCATCCGCGCCGCGCATTGCCGAGAGCGCAGCGGCGGTGGCGCGCATCCTGGCGAAGGGCGAGCCGGTCTATGGCATCAACACCGGCTTCGGCAAGCTGGCGAGCGTGCGGATCGGTGACGAAGACCTGGCCACGCTCCAGCGCAATATCGTGCTGAGCCATGCCGCCGGCACCGGTGCCCCCTCCCCCATCCCGGTCATCCGCCTGATGATGGCGCTGAAGCTCGCCAGCCTGGGCCAGGGCGCGTCGGGTGTGCAACCGCAGACGGTCGCCCTGCTCGAGGCGATGCTGGTTCAGGGGCTGACGCCGGTGGTGCCGGCCCAGGGGTCCGTCGGCGCCAGCGGCGATCTGGCGCCCTTGTCGCACATGGCTGCCGCGATGATCGGCGTCGGCGACATCATGCTGGGCGAAGAACGCCTGCCCGCCGCCGAGGCGCTGGCCCGTGCCGGCCTCGCACCGCTGGAGCTTGGCCCCAAGGAAGGGCTGGCGCTGCTCAACGGCACCCAATTCTCGACCGCCAACGCGCTCGCCGGCCTGTTCGAGGCGGAGACGCTGTTCCAGGCGGCGCTGGTCACCGGCGCGCTCTCGACCGAGGCGGCCAAGGGCTCCGATACCCCCTTCGATGCGCGCATCCATGCGCTGCGCCGCCATGTCGGGCAGATCGAGACGGCCGATGCGCTGCGCGGCCTGATGGCAGGCAGCGCCATCCGCGCGAGCCATCTGAAGGGCGATGAACGCGTGCAGGATCCCTATTGCCTGCGCTGCCAGCCGCAGGTGATGGGCGCCGCGCTCGACCTGCTGCGTCAGGTAGCGACCACGCTCGGCATCGAGGCCAATGGCGTGTCGGACAATCCGCTGATCTTCCCGGAAAGCGACGAGGCGCTGTCAGGCGGCAATTTCCATGCCGAGCCGGTCGCCTTCGCCGCCGACATGATCGCGCTTGCCATTTGCGAGATCGGATCGATCGCCGAGCGCCGCATCGCCATGCTGGTCGACCCGGCGCTGAGCGGCCTGCCCGCCTTCCTGACGCCGAAACCCGGCCTCAATTCCGGCTTCATGATCCCGCAGGTCACCGCCGCCGCCTTGGTCTCGGAGAATAAGCAGCGCGCCTATCCGGCCAGCGTGGATTCGATCCCGACCAGCGCCAATCAGGAAGATCATGTCTCCATGGCCGCCCATGGCGCGCGCCGCCTGCTCGAGATGGCGGAAAATGCGACGGCGGTAATCGGTATCGAACTGCTGGCGGCGGTGCAGGGCATGGACTTCCACGCCCCGCTGACCTCCAGCACCGCGTTGGAAGCGGCCCGTGCCTGCGTCCGCAAGTCGGTGCCGCACCTGACCGACGACCGCCATTTCCACCCGGATATGGAGGCAGCCAACCGCATCGTCCGATCGGGCGCGCTGGTAGCGGCCGCTGGTCACGCCCTCCCGGTGCTGGGATGAACGACTGGCTCGACATCCGGCGAGGCGAGGCGGCGCTGATCGTCGCCTTCCCGCATACAGGAACCGATCTCGCCGATGTCGGCGACGCCTTCCGCTCGCCCTGGATCGCCCGTGCCGATGCCGACTGGTGGGTGGACCAGCTTTACGCCTTCGCCTCCGACCTTGGCGCGACGACGATCCGCACTGCCATTTCGCGCAGCGTGATCGACGTCAATCGCGATCCCTCCGGCGCCTCGCTCTATCCGGGACAGGCGACGACCGAACTATGCCCGACGACCGATTTCGACGGCGCGCCGCTCTATGCCGGCGCCGTCCCCGACGCGGCCGAGATCGACCGGCGGCGGGCCAACTGGTTCACACCCTATCATGCCGCGCTGCAGGCCGAGATCGACCGGCTGCGCGCCCGGCATGACCGGGTCGTCGTCTACGACGCCCATTCGATCCGCAGCATTGTCCCACGCCTGTTCGACGGCGCATTGCCGCAGTTCAACATCGGCACCAATTTCGGCACGACCTGTTCGCCGGACCTCACCGCCGAAGTCGCCCGCCTCTGCGCGGCAAGCGGCATGAGCCATGTCGTCGATGGCCGCTTCCGTGGTGGCTGGACCACGCGCCATTATGGCCGCCCCGAACAGGGCGTGCATGCGATCCAGATGGAACTGGCGATGCGCGGCTATCTCCACGAGCCCGCCGAGCGGACCGAGGCCAATTGGCCACCACCGCTCGACCCGGCCCATGCCGCGCCGCTGGCCGCCACCCTCAACGCCATATTGAAGGCCTGCCTCGCCTTCACCCGCCAGGAAGGCTGATCCTCCATGACCCGCACCGACAATAGCCGCATCATCAAGCCCGCCACCGGCTCCAATCTCAGCGCCAAGAGTTGGCTGACCGAAGCGCCGCTGCGCATGCTGATGAACAATCTCCACCCCGATGTCGCCGAGCGGCCCGAGGAACTGGTCGTCTATGGCGGCATCGGCCGCGCCGCGCGCGACTGGGAAAGTTATGACCGGATCATCGAGACGCTGAAGCGGCTGGATGACGACCAGACCCTGCTCGTGCAGTCGGGCAAGCCAGTCGGCGTGTTCCGCACCCATCGCGATGCGCCGCGCGTGCTGATCGCCAACTCCAATCTGGTGCCGCACTGGGCCAATTGGGAGCATTTCAACGAACTCGATAAGCGGGGCCTGGCCATGTACGGCCAGATGACTGCGGGTAGCTGGATCTATATCGGCACCCAGGGCATCGTGCAGGGCACCTATGAGACGTTCGTCGAGATGGGGCGCCAGCATCATGGCGGCAGCCTCAGCGGCAAATGGCTGCTGACGGCGGGCCTCGGCGGCATGGGCGGCGCCCAGCCGCTCGCCGCCGTCATGGCCGGCGCATCCTGCCTCGCCATCGAATGCCAGCCCAGCCGCATCGAGATGCGCCTGCGCACCGGCTATCTGGATGTCGCCGCTACGACGATCGAGGAAGCCATGGCGATCATCGAGAAAAGCTGCGCCGACAAGAGGCCCGTCTCGGTCGGCCTGCTTGGCAACGCGGCCGAAATCCTGCCCGACATGTTCGCGCGGGGCATCCGCCCCGACCTGCTGACCGACCAGACCAGCGCCCATGATCCGGTGAATGGCTATCTGCCCGCCGGCTGGACCGTCGCCGAATGGATCGAGCGGCGCGAGCGCGAGCCCGAAGCGGTGGCGAAGGCCGCCAAGGCCAGCATGGCGGTTCATGTCCGCGCCATGCTGGATTTCCAGGCCGCCGGCGTCCCCACCACAGATTACGGCAATAATATCCGCCAGATGGCCAAGGACGAGGGCGTCGACAATGCCTTCGACTTCCCCGGCTTCGTGCCCGCTTATATCCGCCCGCTCTTCTGCCGCGGCATCGGCCCGTTCCGCTGGGCGGCGCTGTCGGGCGATCCGGAGGATATCTACAAGACCGACGCCAAGGTGAAGGAACTGCTGCCCGACAATGCCCATCTCCATAACTGGCTCGACATGGCGCGGGAGAAGATCCACTTCCAGGGCCTGCCCGCCCGCATCTGCTGGGTGGGCCTTGGCGATCGCCATCGCCTTGGCCTCGCCTTCAACGAGATGGTGGCAAAGGGCGAACTGAAGGCCCCGGTCGTCATCGGCCGCGATCATCTCGACAGCGGCTCGGTCGCTTCCCCCAATCGCGAGACCGAGGCGATGATGGATGGGTCGGACGCGGTCAGCGACTGGCCGCTGCTCAATGCCCTGCTCAACACCGCATCCGGTGCGACCTGGGTGTCGCTGCACCATGGTGGCGGCGTCGGCATGGGCTATAGCCAGCATAGCGGCATGGTGATCGTTGCCGACGGCACGGCGGAAGCGGCCGCGCGGCTGGAGCGGGTGCTGTGGAACGATCCCGCCACCGGCGTGATGCGCCATGCCGATGCGGGCTACGAGATCGCGCGCGACTGTGCCCGTGACAAGGGGCTCGACCTGCCGGGGATATTGGGCTGAGCCACCGGCTCAGCCCCGATCAGGCGAGCTTGCCGGCCAGCATCTGCAGCGAGGCCGCATAATAGTCGGTCGACAGGCCTGCCGGTTGCGGCAGGCCCATGATCTTGCCGGCAATCGCCATGCCACCCGCCGACAGGGCATAGGGAGCGACCTCCCCGGACTGGACATCGACCCAGGCCGGGATCGGCTGTTGCCGGGTCACATAGCCCTGCCAATAATCCCGGATCGGCTTCAGCAGCGCCGCCCGGCGCCCGGCCTGGGCGTAGAGCGGCACGCGGATCGCGTCGAAGCCGAAACGGGCGGGCTTGCCCACGGCCGGCACGACCATGTCATGGCCCGTCACATCGACCCAATCGGTCGGCAACTTGAGCGGACCGAATTGCGCCGCCGCCATCAGCGCTTCGCTGTCGCTGATGATCCGCCCCCAGGCCGCCTCGCCATCCAGGCGACGGAAGGCGTCGAGCGCGGGCCAGACGAAATAGGAAGGGTTGAGCGTCACCGCCTCTGGCGTGACGAAGCCCTTCAGGCCGGGCAGCAGCAATTTGCGCCCATGGCGTTCCAGCACCAGATGCTGGCGGATGGCGGCGCGGATCTCGGCCGAACGGCTGGCATAACGCCCCTCGCCCCAGTTTTTGGCCGCCTCCGCCAGTGCCCAGGCGATGAACAGGTCGCCATCGGTCGCATTATTGGTGTCCGCCACCGGATCGGGCTGCCGCGGGTCATAGCGCCAGGCGTAAAGCGCCATATCAGGCCGGACCAGATTGCTATCGGTCCAGCGCAGGATGGCGTCGAACGCTTCCCGGTCATCGTTCCACAATGCCAGGCCCAGGCCATAGCCCTGCCCCTCGCTATGGCTGACACCGCCATTGCCATTGTCGATGATGCGGCCGGACGGATCGAGAAAGGCGGCCTTGAACCGGGCCCAGTCGCCATTGGTCACGCTGCTGCCCCGCGGCTGACGCGCCTTGGCGCAGGCTGCCGTGAAAACCAGTCCCATCCCCACCAGCAACGCACGCCGGTCAACGCCCATGGCGTATTTCCATGATGCCGTCGCGCCATTGCAGCACGGATGTATGCAGGTCCGCGCCGCCGCCCAGCGCCCGGAACCAGGCGTCATAGGCGCCACGCAGCATCGGCGGCGCCATGTCCGCCCAGCGGCCATCGACATCGCCCTGGAGCGTTTCGGGCAAGCCGACATGCTGGATCATGATTGCATCGTCCGTCATCCGCAATTGCGCCTCACCCCAGCCCAACGTCCGCCACAGCCGGTTGATCCGCGCCATCAGCGCGTCCCCGTCCGAAATGTCGGCGACCTGAAGCAGGGACGCGATGCGCCGACCGACCGCGCCGAAAAAGGCATCGGCCTGGCCACGGGTCGCGGTGCCGAACACCTCGCTGCCGATCATCGCGGTCAGCAGCGACAGCCCGTCCATCGTCCACTGATCGGTTTCGGCGGGCTGATATTCCACGGCTTCCCGGATCATCAATTGCCTCCCAGAGACTGTTTGATCCCAATCAGCGACTTGAACTCGTCATAGCTGCCGAAGGTGTTGATGCTCATCTCACCGCCGACCCGCGTGCTGGGACTGACACGATAATAGATCGAGCCGTCCGCCGAAAGGGCAAAGCCGGTCTTGCTCAGGCTGTCATAATAGGAACGCACATCGCTGTTCTGGGCCTTGAGGCCATCGAGCACCGCCTGTGCCGCCGGATCGGTCGGATAGACGTTGACCTGATCCTGGCTGTAGCTCTGATAGCCAGGCGCCACGCCGGCCTTCACCTCCAGCAGGTCCGACGCATAGGCATACCGCACCGGCAGGCTGATGCTGAAGAAGCTCTGCGGGCTGAAATAGCCGCCAAAGCCATAGGTGAAGTAGTTCTGATTATTGTCGAAATCCTGATAGTTCACATTGACGCCGCCGGTGATCGACGACCGATCGCCGCGATAGAAGGGCAGATAGCCACCGACATTGGCCTGGAAACCATGGTTCTTGCGGACGTCATGCCCGGCATATTTATAATAGGACAGGTCGCCATAGACCCCCGCCCCATCCTGATCATAGGAGAAGGATGCGCCGCCGCCGGTCCGCATTACCTGGCCCCACATCGCCCCGGTCACGGGATCGCGTGTGCCAGCATAGGACAGGACGCTGTCGGTCACCGGCTTGCGCTCGAACCAGGCACGCGCCGTCGCATAGGGCGAGAAACGCGGGCTGATCGCCGCATGCCAGGTCACGTCGCTATCCTCGAAACCGAGCGGCGTGACGCCAGCCTCCAGCTTCAGCAGCGGCGTCTCATAAGCGGCCGACAGCGCCACGCCGGACGCATGCTGGGTATCGGCGTCCACCAGTGCGGATTCCTCCTGATCGACGATCCCCTGCGCTTCGGGCGTCGCATTGCGACCGAAGCGGGCAAGGCCCGACCGGCTGGGACGACCGGCATCCAGCACCACGGCTTCCGCCCTGGCCTTGATCCGGCCGTTACCAACGCTGGTGGAGACTTCGGCCGATCCGGTCAGTTCCTTGAGTTCGCTCAGCCCCGCTTCGCCCGATCGCTCGCGATAGCCGGTGCGCAGTTCGGCGCGTGGGCCGCTGTCACGGGTCAGGGTGCGGATCTCGGTCTGGATGCGGTCCATCACCGGATCGCCGCTTGTCATCATCGATCCGCCGGGCGCAGACGCCGGTACACCAACGGCCGGATAGCCACCCGGCATCGGCGCGGACTGGGCCACGACCGCAGGCGGGAAGCCGCCGGCTTCGCCAGCCTGCGGCATCGGCGCGAACGCCATGCCTGCCGGTGACGGCGCCTGTCCGGCCAGCCGGGCGCCCGATCCCAGCGCGAACGGATTGACCGCCGCAGGAGCAACCGCAGCCGACTGGTTGCGGAACGGGTTGTTGCCCTGCATCGTCGCGGCGAAGGGATTGCTGGCGGTGACATTGCCTGCGCCGCTCTGCGCGGCATAGACTTCCTTCGCGCGCTTCAGGTAGCGCAGCGCGGCGCCCTCGTCGCCCCGCGCTTGCTCCATCCGCGCCGCCGCCATGTAGATCTGATAATCATTGGGCGACTGCTGCAAGGCGCGCTCGATCGTGGCGCGCGCCAGATCCTTGTCGCCCGCTGCGCCCGCCGTCTCGATCAGGCCCATCAACGCGCCCTTGTCATTGGGCGACTGGGCCAGGACCAGTTGGTAGGTCTGGGCCGCCTGGGCCGGCATGCCGCCGGACTGATAGAGCCGTGCCAGCGCGGCCAGCACTTCCTGATTGCCCGGCGCAGCGTTCCACGCGCCCTGCAGCAGGTCGAAGGCCTGGGCGTTCTGCCCGGCCAGTCGCAGCCGATCCGCCTGCGACGCCGCCATGATGCCGTTCATCCGCGCCACGACACGCTGGCCGTCGGGCGTATTGCCCGCCAGTTGCGCGGCGCGCTGCACGGCGCTGGTGGCAAAGGCATCGCGTCCGGTCTTGGCCAGCACGCGCACGATCGGTTCATAGCCGGCCGGGTCGGTGATGGTGCCGGCGGTCAGCGCCTGCTGCGCCAGTTGCGCCGCCCCTTCCCGGTCACCCAGTTCGAACATCGCGTCGGCCACCGCCGCCTGCTTGGTCGGGTCGATGCCGGGGGTCGCAGCCAGTTGGCGCAGCGCCATCAGCGCATCGGCCTGCCGGCCCTGCGCGGCCATGGCCTTGGCCCGCTCGATCGCACCGTCCACCTTGAGGCCGACGGCGAAATTGCGCATCTGTTCCGTGCGCTGCATTTCGGGAATGCGCGCCATCAGCGTATCGGCGGCCGACGCCCGGCCGCGATCGGCGTTGAGCAGCGCGGCCGCATAGAGCCAGTCCGGGTCGCTCGACGATCCCAGCGAGTTGATCAGCGATTCTGCCTCGGGCAGGCGCTGGCGCTGGATCAGATAGCGGGCAAACTCGTAACGGATCCACGGATCCTGCTGGTCCAGCAACAGGCCGGAATGAAATTCCTGTTCGGTGGTGACATCATCGCCGCGCGCGGCCGCGGCACGGGCGCGATCGCGCGCCGCCCGGCTCGCCAGCCGACCATCGGACTGTTTCGTCCCTTCATTTGCCTGCCGGTAGAGATCTGCCGCATCGGCATAGCGCCCCTGCCGCTCATAGATATCGGCCAGCAATTCGAGCGCCGGGCCACGCTGCGGATAGCCGGAACGGACCAGCGCCTCGGCATCGGCCTGCGCTTCGCCAAGCCGGCCCTGCGCCAGCGCCGCGCGCGCATCGGCAAGCCCGCCAAAGAAGCGGGCGGAGGCCAGCGCCTGCGCCCATTGCCCGGCCGAACCGCGCTGCGACGCCTGATCGAGCAGGTCACGCGCTTCGCCAAAGCGCCCCTGGCGCAAGCGCACCAGGCCAAGACCGCCCAACGCGTCGGCATCGTTGCGATTGGCCGCCACGGCGCGCTCGAACGCACGCTCGGCGCCATCCAGATCATTGGCGTCGAGCGCCTTGAAACCACTCGCGCGCGACGCGCCACCGCCAGCATTGCCGCTCGGGCGCGCTGCTTGCGTCCGATTTGCCGCCGAGGGGGCCGCAGCCGGCGTGGGCGTCGGGCGTGGCGTCGCTTCGGCGCGCCGTGCCGGCGCGGGCGCGGGCGTGGGTTTCGGTGCCGGCTGTGCCTTGGGCGGCGGGCCAGCCAGCCCCTTTCGCGCTTCGGCATTATTGGGATCGAGCGCCAGCGCCCGGCGATAGGCCTGGTTGGCGAGATCCTGTCGCCCCTTGGACTGCCAGTAGCGGCCCTGCTGGATCAACGGCGCGACGCCCGGCACATCGGCCAGCGTGGGCAGCGGCGCCATGCAGGCCAGCCCCAGGGCGGCGCAGGTGACACGCAGACGGAGGGTGCTACTCATGCCTCATCCTCCTTGCTCAGGCGGCGGCGCTGCTGCCGGCTGAGGTAGAGATAGAGCGGTCCGGCGAGGATGAGCGCCGCGAGCAGGCCACAGGCGGCCATCAGCAGAGGGCGCTGGCTCAGCCAGAAGGCGGCCTTCATCCAGAAGGGCAGATAGCCGACCCAATAGCCTGGCCCCACAGCAAAGCTGCTCATTCCGTCGCCACTGGTAACGGCCAGGTCGCCCTGGATTTGGGCGTTGATCTTGGCATCGGCCATGCCGCCGACCAGATCGGGCAAGGCGCGCGGATCGTCCGCCAGCAGGGCCACGACGCTGCGACCGCCCTCGAACGGGGATTCGAAGCCGACAATGCCGGCAAAACCGCTGGACGAGGTCACGAACGCGTCTGCTTCGCCATCACCCGATCGATCGAACGGCGAGAAGAAGGCGAAGATGCGCTGGATCGGGCTCATCTCCGTCACCTGCAGCCGGCCATTTTCATAACGGACCGGTGCGCCAGCGAAGAGCTGGTCGGAACCCGCGACACTGCTGCCACCGATAACGATGATGTCACGCCCCTGCAGCCGCTCGCCATCGACAGCGTTGGCGACCACGACGCCCGTGACCGGCGCGCCGGTGGAATCGCCCATACGGCCCATCAGCACCAGGAAGGCCTCGACCGCCCCGGCCGAAGGCTGACCACCCATCAGCACCGTGGTCTCCGACAGGTCGGGACGAATGGTGAAGGGATAGCCGGCGCCCGCAAAGGTGGCGAGATCGGGCATATGCAGCGCGTGATAGGCGCGGCTGAGGTCGATGCTGCTGCTCGGACGCACGCTGACCCGGACATTCTCAGGCAGCGTCCCTTCGCACTTTTTCTTGTCGGCAATGATCAGATTATAGTCGAAGATCAGCTCATTCTGGCCGAACAGATTGTAGCGCGGCAGCACGATCGAGGCGCTGGAATCGTTGGACGATGCGCCCTGCGCCCCGAACAGGCTGTCCCACCAGCCCGCCCCGGCGAGCGGCAGCGTGCGCAGATACTGGTTGTTGATCGAGACATCGAGGCGCGAGGCACGACGATCGAGCCATTTGGCCGCCGGATAGCGGTAGCGCAGGTCCAGGCGACCGCCCTGGCGCGGCCAGAAGAAGAGGTCGGGGGCGACCCGGAAGCGCGCCGACAGCGGTCCGGGCGGCAGGCCCATGCCCTGCAGCGCATTGGCATCCATGATCTCGCCCAGCTGGACCGGGCGGTCGGTGCGCAGCCAGCGCGGCGCGGCATAGCGCGCATAGGTCGGGATGCGGACGCCATCGAAGTTCATCCGCGCGCCGCTCAGCACACCGCGGCCGCTGGCGATCGCCGCAGCGGCCAGCTTCAACTCGCTGGCATTGCGGCCCATCACCACCAGCAATTCGCCGAACGTGTCGCGCGGATTGCGGATGACCGTGGCGCTCGGCCCGGTGATCGACAGGTTGAGGCCGGCGATCGGCCGGTCCGGCGTCGCGAACAGGATCGCGTTTCCGGTCGGGATCTGGTTGTAGACCGGCTTGAACGAAAAGCCGCGATAGCTGGCCTGGGCGCCCAGCCAGGAGGCCAGGCTGGCGGCCGCCTCCATTTCGCCAGCGCGCGGCGTGCCGGCGAAGACGAAGGGCAGGCGCAACGGCAGATTGTCGTGCCGGTCGAAGAAGGGACCGGGCAGACGGCCCAGATCCGGCGCCATCGGCAGCGTCTGGACGCTGAGGTCGAACCAGGAGCGGACATTGCTGATATTGGCCCAGAGCGAACTGTGGAACGGATCCTCGCAATCGCGCGCATAATGGCCGACCAGGCGCAGGTTCAGCTGGTTGTCGCCAGGCAGGAACAGCGCCGGATTGACCGGAATGGTCAGGTTCTGACCACCGGACTCGCCGGGGTTCAGGCGAATGGTGCGCACCACTTCGCCGTTCAGCAGCACGACCAGCTGGCTGAGGTCGCCGAGCATCGCCGGCGACCAGGCGAAATTCAGCGTCAGGCTGCTGTCGGTCACCACCTCGTTGCGGCGCATGCCGAAGGGAATGCCGATTTCGCCGCGCGTGCCGGCCAGGCGGATCGGCATCTTGACCTGCAGGTCACGGAAGCTGAGCCGCTGCTTCTGCACGCCCGCTGCGGTGGCGGGTGCCAGCGTGGCCGCAGGCGCCTGTGCCGCCTGTGCGAAGGCGTGACCGCTGCCTGCGAGCACCAGCGTCCCGATCGCGGCCAGGCCCAGCAATGCGGCCGCGGCCTGCTTGGCGGCTTTCGCCGCGGCGGCCAGGCGAACGGCCTTCTTATGCTTGCGGCGCTCCGTGCGGTTGAGGCGGAACAGGCGCTTGAGGGTCATATAGTCGACCACGATGATATCCCAGAGAGAGTGCAGGGCCGAAACCGGCTTGCGGGGGGCAGCGGGCTGCCAGGCATCGGCACGGCCCATCACCGCGCGGACAAGGTGGCGCGAAGAGATCATGTCCAGTTCCTGAAAGCGCAGATTGACCTCGCCCCGATCGAACCGGACCATTTCGACCGGGATCGTCAGCTTCTCGTCACCCATCGGCAGCGACATATGGGCGACACGCCGGTCGCGCAGCGGGAAGTCGGGCGGCACGGCGATCGCGGCACCGCCCATCGAAATGTCGATCGTCGTCGCGTCGATCACATAGCCATCGGCCATGTAGAGGGTAACCGGCAATTCGGTGACGATGCGGATATATTCGCGCGCCTGCCGCGTCTCGCGCGCGACCGAAACGGCGGCGATCAGGATGATCAGGCTGAACACGGCCCAGACGACGTTCAGCACCAGCGTATCGGTCTGGATGTTGAACAGATGCGGGAAGAAGACCCGCTTCACGATCGCCAGCCCGATGCCGAAGATGATGAGGCCGATGCAGATCAGGTGCGGGCGCACCGTCGACAGGTCGAAATAGGTCCGGTCGAGCAGGCTGCCCTTGTCCGTCACGTTGAACTTGCCCTTGCGCGGCTGGAAGAAGGTCATGACCGTCGGGCGCGCCAGGTGAAAGGCCAGGATCGTCTCGTAGATTTCGCCCCAGAAAGGCCGGCGATCCCCGCCCTGCGTATTGGCCGACGATGTCATCGAGCAGACCAGATGCGGCAGCGCATAGGCGAAGATCAGCGAGGCCGAGGCATGGATGATGTTCTGGCCAAAGATCAGATAGGCAAGCGGGCTCGTCAGGAAGACGATGCGCGGCAGCGGAAACTGGAAATGCAGCATCGCATTCAGGTAGCAAAGCCGCTGCTGCCAATTGAGGCCGCGCCCGAACAGCGGATTGTCGATCCGCAAGATCTGCGTCATGCCGCGCGCCCAGCGGATGCGCTGGCCGATATGCAGCACCAGCCGCTCGGTCGCGAGGCCAGCGGACAGGCGCGCGCCGATATAGGCGGTATTCCAGCCCATGCGCTGCAACTTCAACGCGGTATGCGCGTCCTCGGTCACCGTCTCGCCGGCAAAGCCGTTGGTCTGGGCCAACGCATCACGGCGGATGACGGCGCAGGAACCGCAGAAGAAGGTCGCGTTCCACAGGTCGTTGCCGGACTGGACGGCACCGTAGAACAGGTCGCCCTCGCCCGGCAGGTCGCGCACCGTGCCCAGATTGCGCTGGGCGGGATCGGGCGAATAGAAATGGTGCGGCGTCTGCATCAGCGCCAGCTTGGGATCCTGCTGGAACCAGCCGACGGTCATCTGCAGGAAGGCGCGGGTCGGCACATGGTCGCAGTCGAAGATGGCGATCAGTTCGCCATTGGTCTTCTTCATCGCGGCATTGAGGTTGCCGGCCTTGGCATGAAGATTGTCGCCGCGGGTCAGATAGCCGCAGCCGGCCTGGCGCGCGAACGCCTGAAACTCGGGGCGACGGCCGTCATCCAGGATGAAGACGCGGAAGCGATCGGCCGGATAGTCCATGTCCATCGCCGCGAACACGGTGTTGCGTACGATCTCCAGGCTTTCATTATAGGTCGGGACATAGACGTCGACGCTGGGCCATTGATCGGGCTCGCCCTCGATCTCGACGACTTCACGATCGAGCGGCCAGCCAGTCTGCAGGAAGCCCAGCACCAGGATCAGCCAGGCATAGACTTCCGCGAGATACAGGCCCGACCCCAGCAGAAATTCTGCCAATGTGCCGAATTCGAGCGTCTCGGTGGTGCGCCAGAACATGTAGCGGGTCGATACGATCATCGACAGGATCGCCAGCACCAGCAGTGCGCGGCGGCTGCGCAACCGGCCTAATATGGTCGCGCCCACGATGGTGATGCCGGCAAAGATCCACTGCGCTTCCAGATCGAGCGGCACGGTGATCGCCAGCAGGGCGAACAGCCCGGCCAGCACCAGCAACCCGTTGCTCAGGATCGCCTGCCGGGCCTTCACGAAGTAGCCTCCTCGGCCGCCTCAACCAGGCCAGCCGCCTGTTCCACGGTCGTGACCAGCCTGCGCAGATCGTTGAGCGCCACGCTGGCCGGCGCGAAGCGGGCCAGCGGCTCGAACATCGCGCTTGCCTCGTTCACCGCCTCGTCACGGCGGATCGTGCCGAGCAGCTTGCTGCCGAACAGTTCGCGCAGGAAGATATGAGTGTGGCGCGACAGGCGATGCGTATCGTCCAGATGGTTGAGCACGAACCCGGTCTTGGCAAGATCGATCGTCGCCGTGCCCGGCTCGACCTTGGGCAGGGCCGCCAGCGATCCGGGGCGCGGATGCAGCGGGCAGACATGCAGGGCGGCATGCGGCAGCAACATGTCCTTGGTCTCGCGGTCACCCGCCGCCACATCGGCAATGAAGATCTTCTTGCCGGCGAACGGCGAATGATCCGGCTTGCCCAGCAGATCCTGGAAGGTCGCGTCACGGCGCAGGCCATAAGCGGAAAAGAGCGCGACGCCCGACACCGCGATCTGGTCCGCGCTGCCGTCGTTCAGTTCCGGCAGGCCCTGGGCCGGGGTCAGGCCGAAATAGAGCTTGAGAGAATCCTGATAGGTGAAGTCGAGCGCGCTGACGTCATGCCCGCGCTGCGCCAGATGGATCGCCAGTTGCGCCGCGATGAAGCTGGTGCCGACGCCGCCCTTGGGCGAATGACAGAGGATCAGCGGCATCAATAATCTCGCTTGTCGGGGTCGTTCGACAGATGGCCCAGGAAATCGCGCAGATTGCCGCGCGGCGCAGCGGATGGCGGCGCGTCCTGATAGGCGTCGAACATGCTGGTCACATTGGCGCGGGGTGCGGGCGCAGGCTGTTCCGGCTCCGCGCGGCGGATCGCCAGCACGGCTTCCGCCTCGCGCGCTTCCAGTTTGGACAGGGGGCGTCCAACCACGCGCGGGTCGGTCAGCAGGGCCTCGAAGATCGGCCACAATTCCATGTCCGCGAAACTGTCCGCGAACTCGCGATAGCGAAAATCCCGGCGCCCCAGCCGGGCCAGAAGGCTTTCTGCGTCGGAGCGCATGGCCCTGTTCTCCCTGATATCCAAGGAAAACCTAGAGTAAAATGGTTAACAAAATCTTTAGAAATTCGAAGAAGTTGCGCCATTGCGGGCGCTGCGTGCGACGCACCGTTCGTCGCACGCAGGAAAATCCCCTTTTTGCTTCAACATCTTGGCGCCGCGAGCCGCAAAAACGCGCCGCGGCCATTGCCGCGATTATTTGCGCGGCAACGCAACTTCCGCCTTGGCGGTCGCCAGGGTCGTGCCCAGCTGATTGACCATGCGGCAGTCAATCTGCACCACGTCGCGTCCGTTATCGTCGACGAACTTGTCGACCACCGTGCCGGTCATGATCGTGATGTCGCCGGTGAAGGCCGGCCCGCGATAGGAGGCGACCGAATGGGTCACCATGCCCCATTCGCCGGCCCAGCCGGCCAGATAATCGACGATCCAGGCGCCCATCGACGCGCCATAGCCATAGGCCCGCGGCATGCCGATGAAGCGGGCCCAGCGGGGGAAGAGATGGCCGCGCGATGGGCCGAAATAGGCGCCATCGGTCAGTTCCGGATTGATCCGCTCCATCACCGGGTCATTTTCATGCCCCGCCATTTCCTTGACGAATCCCAGCGCCTCCATGTCGAGGTCGGTGCGCCGGTGCGTGCCGCCCCAGATGGTGAAGAGATAGGCGCGCCATTCGGTGGTGAAGCTGGCGATGCTGTGCGGGCCGATGACGCGCTCGGGCAGAGCCGTGCCGATCTGGATATCGTCCCAATAACGTTTGCCATGGCCCAGTTCGTGCAGCATCTGCACCCAGTCGAACTTGCGATCCTGGATCTGCGCCAGTTCCTCGTCGCTCCACACCGGATCTTCGGTGCCCTCGACCACATCGGTCGTCTTCTCGCGCCCCGCCTCGGCCAGATAGCGGATCGAGGTCGAGCGCTGCTTGGCGATCAGCTCGCCATTCTGGTTGTAATAATTATTGTCGCCGCGCTGGAAACAGGTCGGCCCGGCGAACTTGGTATCCTTGACCGTATAGTCGAACGGAATGCGCTCATTATGGACCAGGTCGCCGCCCTGGATGCGCGGACCATAGAACCACCATTCGTCGCCGCCGAACAGCAGGTGCGAATTGGGGATGGAACCGACGCAGGCCGGTCCGGCGCCATGGCCATCATCCATCGTCACGGCAAAGCTCTGCGGCGCGACCAGCCGCCCCCAGCGCCCTTCGGCGGCATAATCGGCATCATAATGGAGCAGATTGGGATAATGCATCGCCTGCGCCCAGCGGCGGATATCATTATTGTGGATCGGCTCGCGCATCCGCGCAGGCTGCATCGGCTTGCCGAGATATTGGTCGATGTCCGAACAGTCGAAGACGGCTATGCTCATGGTTCCCCTCCGAGGAAATCTTTGTTCTGCCCTGCCATGGCGGAGCAGCGCCCGCCGGCACAAGTCCAGGACCGGCAACAGCATGCGCACAGACGAGCGGGAACATCCCGCCAGGCCGCAGAAAAGCGCGGTTTTTCGTCGTTTATCGCGATGCCGATGTTTGCCCTGTGCGGCCCGGCGCTTGAACAGGGCGGCGATCGCAGCTAGATTGCCGCCTCAATTCACAAGAAAAGAGACCGTGCCGTGGATTTCAACCTGACCGCAATGCCGATCTGCAACGCTGCCAGGGAAATTCATGCTCATGCCCGCCATATCCTGTTCCAATCTCGGCTGGACCACGCCTGACGGCCAGTCCGTCCTTTCCGGCCTAGACCTTCGTTTCCAAAGCGAACGCACCGCCCTTGTCGGCCGCAACGGCGTCGGCAAGACGACCCTATTGCGCCTGATCGCCGGCGATCTCACCCCCAGCAGCGGCAGCATCACCGTGCAGGGCCGGCTCGCCAGCCTGCGCCAGGCCGTGCAGTTCGGCGCGGATGAACGGATCGCCGACCTGTGGGGCGTCGCCGATGCCATCGCCCTGCTGCGCCTGGCGGAAAGCGGCGACGCATCCGCCGAACAGCTGGCCGATGCCGACTGGACGCTGGAAAGCCGGATCGACGCCGCGCTGAAGCGGGTCGGGCTCGATGTCGGGCCGGATACCCGGCTCTGCACCCTGTCGGGCGGCCAGCGCACCCGCGCCGCACTCGCCGGCGCGATCTTGGAAGCCCCCGACTTCCTGTTGCTCGACGAACCGACCAACAATCTCGACCGGGCCGGGCGCGCGGCGGTCGCCGAACTGGTCGATGGCTGGCGTGCCGGGCTGATCCTCGTCAGCCATGATCGCGAACTGCTGGAGCGGGTCGACGCGATCGTCGAACTCACCGGCCTCGGCGCTCAGCGCTATGGCGGCAACTGGTCCCATTATCGCGAGCGCAAGGCGGTCGAACTCACCGCCGCCGCCCATGATCTCGACATCGCGGAACGACAGGTGAAGCAGGCCGCGCGCAAGGCCCAGATCGCGACCGAGCGCCAGCAGCGCCGCGACGCCGTCGGCGCCCGCAAGGGCGCGCGCGGCGACATGCCCCGCATCCTGATCGGCGCACGCAAGAACCAGGCGGAAGTATCGTCCGCCGCCGGCCGCCATGTCGCTGAGCGCCTCCGCGCCGAGGCGGAGGATCAGGCGCAGGCTGCACGCAGCCGGGTCGAGATATTGGAGCCGATCCGCATCACCCTGCCCTCGACCGGCCTTGCGCCGGATCGGATCGTCCTGCGCCTCACCGATGTCAGCGTCGGCCATGATCCCGCGACGCCCTTGCTGGAACATGTCGAGCTGCTGGTCGAAGGGCCGGAACGGATCGCCATCACCGGGCCCAATGGATCGGGCAAGACCAGCCTGCTTGCGACCATGGCCGGCACATTACTGCCGCTCGCCGGGCGGATCGACCGGCCAGTGCGTCACGCCGTGCTCGACCAGACCGCCGCACTGCTCGATCCCGCGCTGTCGATCGCGGACAATCTCGCGCGCCTACATCCCGAACTGGACGAAAATGGCCGCCGCGCCCTGCTCGCCCATTTCCGCTTCCGGGGCGATGCCGCGCTGCAGCGCGTCGGGAGCCTCAGCGGCGGGCAAATGCTGCGCGCGGGCCTGGCCTGCGTGCTGGGCAGCGCGCCGCCGCCGCTGCTGATCCTCGACGAGCCGACCAACCATCTCGATCTCGAAGCGATCGAGGCGGTGGAGGCGGGCCTGCGCGGCTATGACGGCGCCCTGCTGGTCGTCAGCCATGACGAGCGTTTTCTCGACGCGATCGGCATCACGCGCCGGATTGCACTTGGCTAGGCGGCCCGCAACGCATCCGCCAGCGGCTCCGCCCGATCGCCCAGGATCAGGTGCAGCCAGCCATCGGCCGATGCCGGAAGCACCCAGGCCTTGACCCCGGCGCCCTGCAACGCGGCCGCATCCACGGCAGCGGGCCTATCGACGCGCACCAGCAGACGCGTGCCGCGCTGCTCGACGGCGCGCACACCCGCGCCCTTGAGCAGCGCGATCAGATCGGACGTCGCCGCCATCGGTACCGGATCATGCCCGGCCAATGCGTTACGGATCTCCGCTGCGACCTGATCGGCGATCGGCCCCAGCACCACCTGGAAGCCGCCGTCGCGCAGGCGGACGATGCCGCGTGCG
The DNA here is from genome assembly GCF_034424525.1 of Sphingobium yanoikuyae. Classification (NCBI taxonomy): domain Bacteria; kingdom Pseudomonadati; phylum Pseudomonadota; class Alphaproteobacteria; order Sphingomonadales; family Sphingobiaceae; genus Sphingobium; species Sphingobium yanoikuyae. The sequence goes on along the minus strand of NZ_CP139979.1, from coordinate 1,672,064 downwards.
CCCAATGCCCGCAGCCGCGCCTCGTCCGCGATCGTGCTGTCGCCCAGCACCAGCCGCAGCCGGGTGGTGCAGGCATCGACCGATCGGACATTGGCCTTCCCGCCCAGCGCCGCGACCATCGCCGGCCCGCACGCACCGGCCACGCTGGGCATCTCGGCCGCAGCGGCGGGTTCATCCTCACGCCCCGGCGTCTTCAGGTCGAAGCGGCGGATGCACCAGCTGAAAGTGACATAATAGACGGCGAAATAGACAAGCCCGACCGGGATCAGCATCAGCGGCTTGGTCGCAAGGCCATAGTTCATCAGATAGTCGAACAGGCCGGCGGAAAAGCCGAAGCCCAGCTTCACGCCCAGCGCGTCCATGACCACCATCGACAGGCCGGTCAGCACCGCATGGACGACATAGAGGATCGGCGCCAGGAAGATGAAGCTGAACTCGATCGGCTCCGTCACGCCGGTGAGGAACGAGGTGAGCGCGAGGCTGAGCAGCAGGCCGCCGACCCGCTTGCGCCGATCGGGCAAGGCGGTGCGATACATGGCAAGGCAGGCGGCGGGCAGGCCGAACATCATCACCGGGAAGAAGCCAGACATGAAGCCGCCGGCGGTCGGATCGCCCGCGAAGAAGCGCTTGATATCACCGGTCGCGCCATGGAAGTCACCGAGCAGGAACCAGGCGACATTGTTGATGATGTGGTGCAGCCCGGTAATCAGCAGCAGCCGGTTGAGCAGGCCATAGACGAACAGGCCGAGCGGCCCGGCCGCCACCACCCACTGGCTGAGGCGATCGATCCCCGCCTCGATCCAGGGGAAACCAAGGCCGAACATCAGCGCACCGAACAGGCCGGCCAGCCCCGCAACGATCGGCACGAAGCGCCGCCCCGCGAAGAAGGCCAGATAATCGGGCAGCTTGATGTCGGAAAAGCGGTTGTAGAGCAGCCCGGCGATGATGCCCGACAGGATGCCGGCGGGCACGGAGACCTTGGCGATTTCCTTGGCGCGCCAGGCCGCCTGCGCCGCCTCCGCCACGTCGGGCGGCAGGACGAGCAGCACCTTCGCACCCTCGGTCGTCACCAGATAGGCGATCACCCCGGCGAGGCTCGCCGCGCCATGATTTTCGCGGGCCAGGCCAACGGCGACACCAGCGGCGAAGAGCAGGCCAAGATTGGAAAAGATCGCGTCGCCCGCCGCCGCGATGAAGGGAATGGCGAGCATGTCGGGCTGGCCAAGGCGCAGCAGCAGCGCGGCGATAGGCAACACCGCGATCGGCAGCATCAGCGCACGACCAAGGGGTTGCAGCCGGGCCAGCAGGGTGGCGGGACGGAAGCTCATGCCAGGACTCCTTGAGCCATTGCGCGGACGGCGGCGGCACTTTCGGCGGCGCAGGCGCGCTCTGCCAGGTCGATGCAACGGGCCATGTCGAGCGTGCGCACCACCGCCTTCAGCCGGGCAATGGCGGCGGGCGTGGCGGACAATTCGGTGATGCCAAGGCCGATCAGGATCGGCGCGGCCAGCGGGTCGGAGGCAAGGCCGCCACAGACGCCGGCCCAGCGGCCATGGCGCTGCGCGCCGCGGCCGACTTCGCGGATCAGGCGCAGCACGGCGGGATGCAGCGCATCGATCCGGTGCGACACCGCGGCATTGCCGCGATCGACGGCCAGCGTATATTGGGTCAGGTCATTGGTGCCGATCGACAGGAAATCGGCTTCCGCCGCCAGCATGTCGGCCAGCATCGCCGCAGCCGGCGTCTCGATCATCACGCCCAGCGGCACCGGCACGTCGATGCCCAGCGCCGCCTTTTCCGCGTCCAGCATCGCCCTGACCGCGCGATAGTCGGACAGGTCGGCGATCATCGGCAGCATGATGCGGCACTGGTCCGCCGGCACGGCGCGCAGGATCGCGCGCAACTGCACCTGCATCAGGTCCGGCCGGGCGAGGCTAAGGCGCACGCCGCGCAGGCCCAGCGCCGGATTTTCCTCGGCCGCCATCGGCAGATAGGGCACCGGCTTGTCGCCGCCAATGTCGAGCGTGCGGACGATCAGCGGCCGGTCGCCCAATGTCGTTGCGATACCGGAATAGATTTCTCTTTGCTCGGCCTCGTCCGGCGCCTCCGCCCGCTCCAGGAACAGGAATTCGGTGCGCAGCAATCCGCAGCCCTCTGCCCCGGCCGCCACGGCGGCGGCGGCATCGGCCTGTGATCCCAGATTGGCGAAAATCTCGATCCGGGTGCCGTCGGCCATGCGGCAATCGGCATGGGCCTGCGCCCGGTCGCGGCTGCGCTGCTCGCGTGCGGCGGCGATCCGCTCGCTGACCTCCGACAATGTGTTCACGCCCGGATCGGCATCGATCCGCGCCCCGTCCGCGTCAAGAATGACCGTCCGCCCCTCGGCGATGGCCAGCACATCCCGCCCGGCGGCGACCAGCATCGGGATGCCGGCCGACGCCGCGAGGATCGCGACATGGGAAGTGGGACCGCCGGCCGCCGTGCAGATTCCGGCCAGACGGTCCCTATCGAGCGCCAGGAACTGCGAGGGGAGCAGATCCTCGGCGATCAATATGCTTTGCGGGGGCAGCGCCGGCACCGCGCTGGGCTCGCTACCGAGCAGGGCGGCGATCAACTGCCGCTCGATATCGATCAGGTCCGCGACACGTTCCATCAGCAGCGGGTCGCCGGTCGCGCGGATCGCCTCGGCCGCATGCGCGGTCGCATGGCGCCAGGCAAAGGCTGCGCTGCGCCCGGCATCGATCTGATGCCCGGCCGCCTCGGCCAGTTCCGGGTCGGCGAGCAGCGCGCGATGCGCCGCCGCGATCTCGGCGGCCAGACCATGGCCCGCCGACAATTCTGCATCGACCGCCGCCATAGCCCGCGCGAGCGCGGCATGTTCGGTCGTCCCGCCCTGCCCGTCGCGCGGCACGTCGACATCGGCGACGCGCAGCTGCACCACCTGGCCGATCGCCAGACCCGGCGCGGCCGTCACCGGCCCATGCTGCGGCACGACCGGTGCCGGCGCGGGATAATCGGCCTTCGCCTCCTCGCCCAACCCCGCTGCGATCAGCGCCACCAGCGCCTCGACCGCCACGCGGGCATCGCTGCCCTCGCCCCGGATGATGATCTCATCGCCGCTACGCACGCCCAGGCCAAGCAGCGCTACCGTGCTGCGTGCATTGACGCTCTTGCCGTCCCGCACGATCGCCACCGGCGCGACGAAGGTGCGCAGCAGCGCCGCGATCCGCGCGGCCGGGCGGGCATGAATGCCATGGGGGGCGTCGACGCGCACGACCCGTTGATGGCTGTCACCTTCGCTGTCACCTTTGGCCGTCACCGGCGCCAGCGCCGTGATCCGCGCGACGCCATCCTGCCAGCCGACCAGCCGGTCGAGCGGCTCCAGCGACAGGGCATAGCCCTCGCCCGCCAGCACCACCGGCGTGATCAGCGCCTTGGCCCCTTGCGCCACGGCGTCGAGGTCGAAGTCTATCAGCAGATCGCCTGCCGCCACGGCATCGCCCGGCTTCACCTGCGGCGTAAAGCCTTTGCCGCCCAGCGTCACCGTCTCCAGCCCGACATGGATCAGCAGTTCCGCACCATTGGCCAAGCGCAGCGAAACCGAATGGCCGGTCGGCGCCACCGTCAGCACGGTCGCGTCGGCCGGCGCGCGCACTTCGCCTGCGATCGGGTCGATGGCAAAACCCTCGCCCATCATCCGTTCGGCAAAGACCGGATCGGGCACGCTTTCGATCGGCGCCAGCCAGCCCGCCAGGGGCGCGCGCAAGGTCACGCTGGCCATCATCCCGCTCATGGGATCAGTTCCACCTGCTTGATCGCCCATAGGGGCTCAACATCCTTCGCCGTATAGGTGATGCACAAATTTGCCTTACCGTTGCGCGGCGCAATCGGCGCGATGAGGCGGGTCACTTCCGGATTGCCGACCGCTGGCGCCAGCGGCAGCACCGCGATGCGCTCGCCCTCGCAACTGCCGGCCCGCACCTCCACTTCGCCGGCCGGCGTCGCCGGGGCGCGGAAATGAATGGCGTCACGATCCTTGCCGATCTGGAAATTGAACGGCAGCTGGCCGACATCGATGGCGATCCTGGTCGCGCCGCCGACCGGGGCGTCGACATAGAGCCAGCAGGGCTGCAGGATATCAGTCAGGAAATGCGCCCGCTCGCCCTGCGCCGGGGCATCATCCTCCAGCGACAACACCACCTTGTTGGCGCAGCTCGCCAGTTGCTCGTCGGTGCGGCGGCGCAGGAAGGACGCGTCGAGGCCGATGTCGATCGCGCCCGGCATCATCCCGCCGCGCCAGGCAGTGCCGGCCCGCAGCCGGGTACCGACCGGCAGGCTGAGGCCGTCCTTGTAGACCGGCGCGCGCGGCGTCACCGCACTGCCATCCAGCGTATAATGGATCGGAAAGCCCGACTGGCTTTCCAGCGTCACCCGCGCCGCCTTGTCGCCCGGCGCATAATCCGTCTTCGCCGTCACCGTCAGCGCGCTGATCGCGGGCTTGAGGCCAAGCCTCCCCATGCGCGCCATCTGTGGCACCAGCCGGTCCATGAAGCTGGCAAAATCATGGCTCGCGACCGGCGACCAGCCGATTTCGGCAACGGCGCTGCCGCGCGGGAATTGCTGCCACTGGGCGCGCTCCTCGGTGCGGACATGCTCGGTGAAGAGATTGCCCTGCAGCCCCAATATATGCTGCTGCTCTGCGGCGCTCAGCCCTTCGGGCTCGGGATTGAAATCATAAACGCTGCGCAGGTCGGACAGATGGCCACGCCCCGGCGGTTCCAGCGGCCCGAAGCCCTGGCGATTGTCGAAATAGAGGATCGGCGCCGGGCTCAATATCGCGTCATGGCCCGACTTGGCGGCGGTCACCGCCCCCTCGATCCCGCGCCAGGAGGTGATGGTGGCATGGGGCGAGGCACCGCCTTCCAATATCTCGTCCCAGCCGATCGGCTTGCGGCCATGTTTCGTCAGGAAATCGTCGATGCGGTGCATGAACCAGCCCTGCATCGCGTCCTCGCTGCTGATGCCCAGCGCCTTCATCTTCGCCTGCATCGTCGGCGAGGATTTCCATTGGTCCTTCACCGCCTCGTCGCCGCCGATATGGATATAGGGCGACGGGAACAGCGCCATCACATCGGTCAGCACGTCCTCCAGAAAGCCGAAGGTCGCATCATCGACATTATAGAGCCAGGGGAAGACGCCCCAGTCGGACTCCGTACCCGGCGGGATCGGCACGCCCATGCCCAGCGCGGGATAGGCGCGGATCGCCGCCAGCGCATGACCCGGCATCTCGATCTCCGGCACGATCATGACGCCGCGCGCGGCGGCATAGGCGACGATCTCGCGGATTTCGGCCTGGGTGTAAAAGCCGCCGACCTTGGGCAGCGGCGGCGCGCCGGGCGCCCCGGCGGGCACGCGCCAGGCGGAAATTTCGGTGAGGCGCGGATATTTGGGGATTTCGATACGCCAGCCCTGATCATCCACCAGATGCCAATGCAGCCGGTTGAGCTTGTTGACCGCCATCCAGTCGATCAACTGGCGGACATAGGCCGGCGACTGGAAATGGCGGGCGCTGTCGAGCATCAGCCCGCGCCACTGGAAGCGCGGCGTATCGGCAATGTGCATCGCCGCGACCGCCACCGGGCCGGCGGCCTGATCCTGCGTCATCGCCTGCCACAGCGTCACCGCGCCATAAAGCAGGCCAGCATCGTCGCCCGCAGCGATCTCGGCGCCCTTGCCGGTCACGTCGAGAGTGTAGGATTCTGCCGCGCCGGTCTTTGCCCGGCGGAAGGATATCGCATTGTTGGCGTCAGCGCCCGTCTCGATCCGGGGACGAAAGCCCCGGCTGCGCGCGACCAGATCCGCGAACCGCTCGGCCGCGTTATGTGCGGCGGCGTCATTGGCCGGAACCCGTATCGGGGTGGTGGATGTAATCTGGAAACTGCCCTCCCCCTCGCGCATCTGCGCGGGCACCGGCAAGAGGCGGGGCAGTTCGGCGATGGCCGGGGCGGTGGCGATGCCGGACAGCATCAGCGACGCAAGCAGCGTCAGGCGGCGGGCACGGATCACGAAACAGGCTCCCGAAAATAGCGTGCCCCTGCCGCGCCGCGCGGACGCGACAAGGTACGTGCGGCGGGCGGACGCTGTTGCGTTCCGTCCCGCCGTCTTCAAGTCATGCGCCTTCTGGCAGGCGAGGCAATCAATAGTTGAAGTTCACCGTCGCCAGGAACTTGCGGCCCGAGCGATAGACGCCGCGCGGCAGTGCCGTAGTGTTGGCATAGGCATAATATTCCGCGTCGGTCAGGTTCATGCCCGACAGGGTGATGCCGATCTGCGGCGTGACATTATAGGTCGCCGACACGTCCAGATTGTCGGAGTCCCGCACGAACATATTGTCGCCACGGTCGATGCCGGTGAAATATTTCGACCGCCAGGTGTAAGTGGCGCGCAGCGCGACCGGACCGCTTTCGAAGAAGGGGCTGACGCTGGCCTGATGCTTGGAATTATAGGGCAGCGCCTGGCCGCCTTCACCCGAGCCGTCGGAATAGGTGTAGTTGGCCAATATGCCAAAGCCATAAGGCAGGTTCTGCTGATAGGCGACGGCAAAGCCCTTCACCTCGGCCGAACCGGCATTGTAGGGACGGCTGATCTGATAGGTCGTCACCCGGCCCTGAGACTGGTTGAAATAGCTCTCGGGCGCCGTCTTCTGCAGGATATAATTGCTGATATCCTTGTAGAAGACTTCCGCCGACAGGATCGATCCCTGCTTGAAATACCATTCGACCGAGGCGTTGAGATTGCCCGACGTATAGGGCTTCAGGTTCGGGTTGCCGCCACCGCCGGTGAGGACCGTGTCCGACAGCCAGAAATAATTGGTCATGTCGGCATAGTTGGGACGCGACATCACCTTGGCGGCGGAGAAGCGCAGGATCAGATCCTGCTGCGCGGTCCAGGCGATGTTGGCGCTGGGCAGCCAATTGTCATAGCTGCGCTTGGTCGTCTGCCAGGTCCAGTCCGCCGCGCTGTTGCAGGGCGCGCCGGCGTTGCAGACATAGCCGGCGCTGTCGGTCTTGGTGTTCACATAGCGCACGCCGAAATTGCCGCGCAGCGTGCCGGTATCGAAATTGGCCTGGGCATAGACCGCGTTGATATCTTCCTGGATGTTCCAGTTGCCGGCGGTAAATTCCGCCGCCGCGAAGATCGACGGCGTCGGCAGCGTCTGGCCTTCCAGATAGTCGACCATCGATGGGCCGCTGATGATGAAGCGGTCGGTCATCTGGTCGTTCACGCCGCTGAAGCCGCGCAGATAATTGCCCGCGACCGTCTTGGGATCGAACTGTGCAGCGGCGACGCCCAGGCCATTGAGCGCGATGCCCGCATATTGCTGGCCGGTCTCGTGATGGCGATATTTATAGCCGATCTGGATGCGCTTCAAAGCACCGTCAAAGTCGAAACCGAGGTCGGCCTGGCCGTAACGCTCCTTGTCGCTGGTCGGCTTGGTGACGGTGTTACCGCTCCAGCCCGGATCGGTCACGAAGGCATTGGGGTTGCCCTGAACATCGGTGGCATAGCTCAGCGAACCCGGCGACTTGGGCGCACCGCCAATATTCACGGTATAATCCGCCCAGTTCAGGAATTCGAGGAAGACCTGACGCTTGGTGCCGCCGTCCGCGTCGGACAGGCCGCCTTCGACCGTCAGATCCCAGGTGCCGCCGTCCCAACTCGCCTTGCCGCGATAGGTATCTGACTTCATCTCGGCTTCACGATACTGGACGTCCAGCACCGACAGCGCATTCTTGAAGCTCGCGCTGGTGACGATGCCGTTATTGACCTCGATCCCGGTCAGCGCGCCCAGGCTGTTCCAGGTATTGCCCTGGAAGGCATACATGGACTGGTTGAGGTTGTTGTAGGTGGCGTCGATCTTGAGCCAGCTCGCTTCCAGGGTCAGCTCGTCGACCGGCTTCCACTGGGCGGTGGCCGAATAGGTCAGGCGATCACGGCCCTGTTCGAAATAGGAGGTGCCAAAGGCGTTGGGGCTGATCGCGTCGAGATTATTGCTCAGCGTGGTGGCGCATTCGCCGACGCAACCATTGTCGCGCGAGTCCACCGGATTGTCGGCATTGCCGCCGGCCCACTGGTCGGCTTTCATCGTGCCATAGGTTTCGACGCCGTCGCGGCGCAGCCGGTCCTTGGCGCGCTGGAACGAGGCGAGAATGCCGAACGTACCCTCTTCATTATGCCAACTGACCAGCGCCGACCCCTGGATATCACCCTTCTTCGAGCGGTCATTATAGAGATAGCCAAGCTGGCCCGCCATGGTGAAGGGCTTCAGCTCCAGCGGCTTGCGGGTCACGACATTGACCGTGCCGCCGATCGAGCCTTCGTCGATGCGCGGTTCGGGCGACTTGTAGACATCGACCCGGCCGACCAGCTGCGGCGCGAGCAGCGCATAGTTGAAGGTGCGGCCCGGCGAGTCGAGGATGAACCAGTCGGCCGACGCCACCGTCTGGCCGTCCAGCAGGGTGCGGTTGAGCGCCGGATCGGTGCCCAGGATCGACACTTTTTCGCCCTGGCCGAACTGGCGGTCGACGGTGACGCCGGGCACCAGCGTCAGCGCTTCGGCGACATTGGTATTGGGGAATTTGCCGACATCTTCGGCGGAAATGCTGTCGACGATCGCGTCAGCGTTCCGCTTGACGTCGATCGCCTTGGCGAGCGAGGCACGATAGCCGGTGACGACGATATCGCTGGCATTTGCATCGGCGTCCGGCGCGGAAGCATCGCTTCCCTGCGCATGCGCGGCACCGGAAAACAGCGCGATGGCGCTGGCGGTACCGACCAGAAAAGTCCGAATCCCCATATCTCACCCCTTATTTATATTTGATGCATGGCACCAATTGGGCGGACCAACTGCATACCAATAAGCAGACCATCCGCCGAAGTCATATCGCCGTCAAGAGGGATATTTTCAAAATTGTGACGGCGTTTGAAATTTTTCACTGGCATATGGTATTTAATTGGTCTTAGTGTGCAAACAACACAGATGCTGGTGGAGACGAGATGCCGCTGCTTGCCGAACAGATTGGACCGCTCGACGCGCTGGGCGGTGGCCCGCTCTATCGCCGGCTCGAAGACGCGCTGCGCGAAGCGCTGCGCACCCAGCGACTGAAGCCCAATGAAGCGCTGCCGCCCGAACGCGACCTGGCATCGGAACTCTCGGTGTCCCGCATCACCCTGCGCAAGGCGCTGGATTCGCTGGTCGAAGAAGGACTGCTGGTGCGCAAGCAGGGCGCCGGCACCTTCGTCGCCAACCGGGTCGAAAAGCAGTTCGCCAAGCTCTCCTCCTTTTCCGAGGATATGGCGGCGCGCGGCCGCACCGTGCGCAGCGAGTGGCTGGGCCGCAGCGTCGGGGCGGTGACGCCCGATGACGCGCTGACGCTGAGCCTCAGCCCTGGCGCGGCGGTCTACCGCTTCAACCGCATTCGCTATGCCGACGATGTCGCGATGGCGCTCGAATATTCGACCATTCCCGGCTTCGGCCTCGATGGTGCCGATGTCGTCGGCGCCTCGCTCTATGCCGCCCTGGAAGCCGCCGGCAACCGTCCGGTCCGCGCCCTCCAGCGCCTGCGCGCCGTCCTGTTCAACGCCGAACAGGCCAAGCTGCTGGGCATCGAGGCAGGGGCGCCCGGCCTCTATATCGAACGGCGCGGCTTCCTGGACGATGGCCGCGTCATCGAAGCGACGCAAAGCTGGTACAGGGGCGATGCCTATGACTTCGTTGCCGAACTCGACATGCGCGCCTGACCGAAAAGATGCCTGACACGATGCTCAATCCGCAAGATACCCTGATGTTCGCCGAGGCCGCAGAGGCCGGCGCCGTCATCGCCCGCCAGTTCGCCGCCAACGCCGAAACGGTCAAGGCGCTGGCCGCCAGCCTGCGCGCAAATCCGCCGCGCGGCATCGTCACCTGTGCCCGCGGCAGTTCCGACCATGCGGCGACCTTCGCCAAATATCTGTTCGAAACCCGCCTGGGCCTGCTGACCACGTCGGCCGCGCCCTCGATCGCCTCGGTCTATGGCACCGCCCCGGCGCTCGCCGACATGCTGGCCATCGCCATCTCGCAGTCGGGCAAGAGCCCCGACATCCTGGCCACGGTCGATGCCGCCAAAAGCGCAGGCGCAAGGACCGTCGCGATGGTCAATGTCGCCGACTCGCCGCTCGCCGGCCAGGTCGATACGCTGCTGCCGCTCCATGCCGGGCCGGAACGCAGCGTCGCCGCCACAAAATCCTATATCGCATCGATCGCCAGCCTGCTGAACCTTGCCGCCCATTGGAGCGAGGATGCAGAATTGCTGGCGGCGCTGGAGACGGCCCCTGCCCTGCTCGCCCAGGCTTGGGCCTGCGACTGGACACCACTCGTCGAACAACTCGCCACCGCGCGTGGCCTCTACGTCATCGGCCGCGGCATCGGCTTTGGCATCGCGCAGGAAGCCGCGCTCAAATTCAAGGAAACCAGTGGTCTTCACGCCGAAGCGTTCAGCGCGGCCGAGGTCAAGCATGGCCCGATGGCGCTGGTCGGCCCCGATTTCCCGCTGCTGGTCTTCCGCCAGGCGGACGAGACCGCCGAGAGCGTCGATGAACTGGTGCGCGAGGTTGTCGCGCGCGGCGGCCAGGTGCTGATCGCCGGGGAGCCGGTCGATGGCGCCATCCACCTGCCGGTGCCCGCCGCCCATCCCGCGATCGAGCCGATGCTTCAGGTCCAAGCCTTCTACCGCGCGGTCAATGCGCTGTCGGTCCGGCGCGGCTTCAATCCGGACCAGCCCCCGCACCTTGCCAAGGTGACGGAGACCCTCTGATGCGTCACGCTCTGGTCAACGGGTCGATCCTGATCGACGGCCACTTCCATGCCGGCAAGGCGCTGCTGATCGAGGGCAATCGCATTGCCGCGATCCTGGCCGACGCCGATGTCCCGGCTGATGTCGCGCGGCGCGACCTGGGCGGCGACCGGCTGGTGCCCGGCTTCATCGATACGCAGGTCAATGGCGGCGGCGGCGTGCTGTTCAATGATGCCCCGACGGTCGAAGGCATCGCCGCGATCGGCGCCGCCCATCGGCGTTTCGGCACGACCGGCTTCCTGCCGACGCTGATCAGCGACGATCTGGCCGTCATCCGCCAGGCAGTCGCCGCCGTCGACGCCGCGATCGAGGCCGGCGTGCCGGGCGTGCTCGGCATCCATATCGAAGGCCCCTATCTCAATATCGAGCGCAAGGGCATTCACGACGGCGACAAGATCCGGCCGCTCGATGCCGAGGGGCTGGAAGTGCTGTCTTCGCTCAAGCGCGGCCGCACCCTGGTCACGCTGGCGCCCGAACGGACCTCGCCCGACATGGTGCGCCAGCTGGTGGAGCGCGGCGTAATCGTCGCGGCGGGCCACAGCAATGGCCGCTATGAGGACATGATTGGCGCGGTCGAGGCCGGCCTGTCGGGCGTCACCCATCTCTATAATGCCATGTCGCCACTGGGGTCGCGCAAGCCCGGCATCGTCGGCGCCGCGCTGGAGCAGGACAGCGTGACCTGCGGCATCATCGTCGATGGCCATCATGTCAGCGCCACCGCGCTCAAGATCGCGCTGCGCTGCAAGCCGTGCGACAAGCTGATGCTGGTCACTGACGCCATGCCCTCGGTCGGCTCCGACGCGGACGAGTTCATGCTCCAGGGCCGCCATATCCTGGTCCGCAACGGCGCCTGCACCGATGATGCCGGCACGCTCGCCGGCTCCAATCTCGACATGATCACCGCCGTCCACAACAGCGTCGCCATGCTGGACGTCCCAATCGAGCGCGCCATCGCCATGGCATCGGCGGCCCCCGCCGCCTTCCTCGGCCTTACCGCCGAAACCGGCCGCATCGCGCCGGGCCTGCGCGCCGACCTGCTGCAACTGGATACCCAGGGCGCCGTCGTGCGCAGCTGGATTGGCGGCAGCTACTGAGCCAAACATCGCCGGGGCGGTTGGATCGCGCCCCGGTTCCCTGCCTGCTCGGCCCCGCTTATGATACAGATCGTCTCACGGCCACCGGACGTCGGGACCAGACCTGTTGCCTTGAGAGGATGCCGATGAAAACTGCCCTGATCGCCGCCAGCCTGTTGCTCACTACCGCCGCGCCGCACGTCGCCATGGCGCAGGCCCCTGCCGCCGCGCCCGCTCCGGCCTATAGCGTGGAGACGACCGACATCGGCACATTGCTCGACAATCCCGCGACCAAGGCGGTGCTCGACAAGAATCTGCCGGGCTTCACCGCCAATCCGCAGATCGACATGGCGCGTTCGATGACGCTGAAGGGCGTGCAGCAATATGCGGCCGACACGCTGACCGACGCCGCTCTGGCCAAGGTGCAGGCCGACCTCAACAAGATCCCGGCCAAGAAATAAGGATAAGGCCGGCGCGCATCGTCGCGCCGGCTGACCGGCTAGACGGCGTGTCCGTCGGCATCCCTGCCTGTGGCGTGGCGCATCAACGCCTCCACCATGGCCAGCGCCTCGTCATGGCCCAGCGTCACACCCAGGCTCTGTTCCATCACGATCGACCGGGCCATGCCCGCCGCCAGCACGGAAAGGCCGACCGGCGACAGCCCCGCGCCATCGGCCGCGCCGATCGCCCGCGTCTGGATATCGCGCAATTCCTCGACAAAGGCGGCGATTTCCTGCCGGATCGCCTTGCGATGGTTGGACAGCGCCATGAACTCCAGCACGATCGCGCTGCCGTCCGGATCGGAATTGAGCCGCCACAGCGCGCGCAGCGGATCGGGCGTATCCAGCCGGTTCGCCAGCTCTTCCTTGAACCGGGCCGACAGGCTACGGAACAGCGCCAGCAGTAGGTCGTCGGTCGTCGCGAAATGATAATGGACCAGCGCCGCCGTCACACCGACGATCTTCGCCACGCGGCGGGTGGTGACGGCGGCATAGCCCTCCTCAACCATCAGCCTCTCGGTCGCGGCCAGTATGGCGCCGCGCGCCGATGCGCGTTCCTTCCTGCCGGCGCTGGTGATGCCTTTTTCCATCGCGCCTGCGGCCTATTCGTCCAGCATGTCCATCACGTCGCGCGCGGCATTGCGATCGGCTTCATCCTCGAAGGCGACATCCAGGTCGGGCGCCGCGCCCAGCATGTAGAGCAACGTCCACAGCGCGAAGCGCCGGGGACGGTCGGTCTCCAGCCCGAAAGCCACCTGCATCCGCTCGATCCCGGCCGCCATGCCCTCGGGTGGTACGCTGGCAAGGTCGTCGGTGCCGAAATAATGGCGAAACTGATCGTCTAAATCCATCGCCGCGCTATCCCACAGCGCGGCGCGCTTGACCAGACGGATCAGGCCGGCCGTTTGGGGAGTTCGATCTCCGCCTTGGCCGTGGCCAGCACGGCACCGGCCTGATTGGCCATGCGGCAATCGACCTGCACCATGTGCCGCCCGTCCTCATCCACGAACTTGTCGAGGATGGTGCCGGTCGTGATGGTGATGTCGCCGGTCAGCGCCGGGCTGCGATAATTACAGGCGGAATGGCGGATCATCCCCCACTCCCCCGCCCAGCCCGCGAAATAATCGGTAATCCAGGCCCCCATTGATGCGCCATAGCCATAGCCGCGCGGCATGCCGATGAAGCGCGCCCAGCGCGGGAAGAGGTGGCCGCGCGACGGGCCGACATAGGCGCCATCGGTGAATTCGGGATTGATCGCTTCCATCACCGGATCATTCTCATGCCCCGCCATTTCCTTGACGAAACCCAGCGCCTCCATGTCGAGGTCGGTGCGCCGGTGGGTGCCGCCCCATTGGGTGAAGATATAGGACCGCCATTCGGTGGCGAAGGACACGATCGAATGCGGGCCGACCACCCGCTCGGGCAGCGCCGCGCCGACCGTCGCATCATCCCACCAGCGCCGGTCATGGCCAAGGTCGTGGAGCATCTGGACCCACTGCATCTTGCGCTCTTCCAGTTCCTCCAACTGGTCGTCGGTCCAGACCGGATCGTCAAAACCCTCAGTCGGCACATTATCCTTACCCGCTTCCTGGCTGTAGCGGATTGAGGTGGAACGCTGCTTGGCGATCAGGTCACCCTGCTGATTATAATAGAAATTGTCACCGCGCTGGAAACAGGTTGGCCCCGCAAATTTCGTGTCCTTGACGATATAGTCGAACGGGATGCGTTCATTGAGGATGCGGTCGCCCGCCACCATGCGCGGGCCGTAGAACCACCATTCGTCGCCACCGAACAGCATGTGCGAATTGGGCACGCGGCCGATGCAGGATGGCGCGGAGCCATGGGCACAGTCCATCGTCACGGCAAAGCTCTGTGGCGCGACCATGTCGCCCCAGCGGCTCTGTGCGGCATAGCCCGCATCATAATGGAGCCGGTTGGGATAATGCATCGCCTGCACCCAGCGGCGGATATCGCCATTGTTGATCGGTTCGACCATCCGCGCGGGCTGGATCGGCTTGCCCAGATAATTGTCGATATCCGAACAATCGAGCGTCGGGCTGGTCATGGATAGTCTCTCCGCAAAGGCCTTGTTTGACGCCAAGGCTAGCGACGCCCCGGCGCAGCGACTTGACCAAAATGGACAGGTGCCCGGCCATTGCCGCGCCTCGCAAAATTGCCCAGAAGCGAAGGCGGAGAAGGACGGAAAGGACGATATGGCTACCGCTCGCAGACTTGGCGCCGAAGGATCGCAGAACCGCGCCCGCTTCATCGATGCGGCCGAAACGATCCTGACAGAGGTCGGCGAACATGGCATTTCCGCGCGGCAGGTGGCGCAGCAGGCGGGCCTGAAGACCCAGCTTCTCTATTATTATTTCCGCACCATGGACGATCTGCTCCGCGCCGTGGTGCAGCGGATCAACGACCGGCGCATGACCCGGTTCGCCGAAGCATTGGCCGCCCCCCGCCCGCTGCGTGCCATGTGGGAGATGATGCGCGATCCCTCGACCGCTGCCCTCGCCGCAGAACTCAGCGCCATCGCCCATCATCGCGAGGCCGTGCGGGCGGAAATCGTCACCGCCGCCCAGACGTTCCGCGCGCATCAGGCGCAGGCCGTTGCGGCGCTGCTCCCGGCCGATCAGGCAGGTCAGGCCGGCGGCCTGGTAATGATCGCCGCCTCGCTCGCCCGCATGCTGGTCAGCGAGACCGCGCTTGGCCTCACCGAAGGCCATGACCAGGCCCTGGCGATGATCGAGGCCATGCTGGACCAGCTCGAAGCCAAATGATCGCCCCGGCGCTATTGCCATTACCGGCATCGCGCCCCCTGCCCCACCCCTGCTAATAACCTGTTCAGCATCGCGGCCCGACACAGGCCAGCGGGGCAAGGAGAGGTCATGACAGCACTGGAAAACAAGGTCGCGCTGGTCACCGGCGCATCCTCTGGCATTGGCGAGGCGGCGGCGCTCGCGCTGGCGCTTGAGGGTGTCAACATCGCTGTCAACGGACGGCGTCGCGACCGGCTCGACGCGCTGGTCGCCCGGATCGAAGCGGCGGGCGGCACCGCGCTCGCCCTGCCCGGCGACGTCTCGGTCGAGACGGATGCAGCGGCCGTCGTTGCCGACACGATGGCGCGGTTCGGCCGGCTCGACATCCTCGTCAACTCCGCCGGCGTCAACGAAGCGGGCGGCATCGAAAGCCTGACCAGCGGCCAGTGGCAGCGGGTGATCGACATCAACCTGATGGGCACTATCCATGCCTGCCGTGCCGCCTTCCCGGTGATGAAGGCACAGGGCAGCGGCGACATCGTCAATATCTCCTCGACCGCCGGACGCCGTTCGGGCTGGCGCTTCGCCGCCTATTCGACCAGCAAGTTCGGCCTGACCGGCTTCACCGAAAGCCTGCGACAGGAAGGCGGCCAGGCCGGAATCCGCGTGTCGATCATCGAACCGGGCGCCACCGCGACAGAGATCGCCAGCTCCATTTCCGACCCGCAATGGCGCGACATGATCCAGCAACACACCCACAAGGACGGGGCAATGGCGCCGGATGATGTCGTCGCCGGCATCCTGCTCGCCGTCAGCCTGCCGCGCCGCGCCAATGTGAGCCGCATCCTGATCCAGCCGACCATCGACACGGAGCCGATGCCATGAGGCTGGCGGGCAAGAGCGCGGTCATCACCGGCGCGGGATCGGGCATGGGCAAGGCCATGGCCGAACGTTTCGCGCAGGAAGGCGCGCGGGTGCTGTGCGCCGACATCAGCGGCGCACAGGATGAGGTCGCCGCCGCCATCGGCAACGGCGCCGTCGGCCTGCATGTCGACGTGGCCGAGGAAGCGGATGTGCAGGCGATGATCGCCACTGCCCGCGACGCCTTTGGCCGGGTCGACATCCTGGTCAACAATGCCGGTTTCGGCGGCGGCATCATGCCGTTGCACGAACAGAGCAGCGACAATTGGGACCGGGTCCATGCCGTCAATCTGAAGGGCGTCTTCCTGGGCATGAAATATGGCGTGATCGCCATGCTGGAAAGCGGCGGCGGCGCGATCGTCAATATCGGATCGGCCACCGGCATGGTCGGGTGGAAAGGCCATGGCGTCTATGCCGCTGCCAAGGGCGGGGTTAGCCAGATGACCAAATGCGCCGCGCTCGATTATGCCGCGCACCATATCCGCGTGAACGCCGTGCTGCCCGGATCAATCTGGACCGGGCTGGTGCCGATGGCCAAGGATCATCCCGAGCCGCCCCCCGGCATCTTCCGCGTGCCCGGCATCCCGATGGACCGGTGGGGCCTCGCCAGCGAAATCGCCAATGCCGCGCTATTCCTCGCCAGTGACGAGGCGTCCTACATCACCGGCACCTTGCTGCCGGTCGATGGCGGCTATTGCATCGGTTTTTCAGGCATGGCCGCCGAACAAGGTTGAGATCGAAGGAGCAGGATCATGAACGTCATTCGCAAGAGCCGCGTCACCTTCCGCCCGGTCAAGCCGCTGATCGGCGCAGTGGTCGAGGCCGATCGGGAGGCCTTGTTCGATCCCGAAGTGGTCGCCCAGTGCCGCGACATGCTGGAGGAACGGACCGTGCTGGTCATGCCGCAGGTCCATTTCACCAATGAGGAGCAACTGGCCTTTACCGACCTGCTCGGCGGGCGCCTGAACCTCACCAGCGAAGCGACGACCAACAAGGACGAGGACGTCTATCAGGTGACGCTGGATCGCAAGATCAACCGCGCGCCGGAATATGTGCTGGGCACCTTCTTCTGGCACATGGACGGCATGCCGATGGAAATGCCGCCGCCGCTCGCGACCCTGCTCTCGGCCCGCCGACTGGCGCCCAAGGGCGGCCAGACCGAGTTCGCCAACAGCTTCGCCGCCTATGAGCAGATGCCGGAAGCACAGCGCGCCGAGATCGAGGATCTGCGCATCATCCATAGCGTCGCCGCCAGTCTGCGCTCGATCGCCGACGCCATTCCCGAGGCGGAAAAGGGCAAGCTGGCGATCGGCGTCGAGAAGGAACGGCCGCTGGTCCAGCTTCACAAGAATGGCCGCAAGAGCCTGATCGTCGGGTCGACCGCCGACCGGATCGTCGGCATGGAGCTGGCCTATGGCCGCGCCTATATCGCCCGGCTCAACGAATGGGCGACCCAACCCGATTTCGTCTATCAGCATCAATGGCAGGCGGGCGACTTCGTCATCTGGAGCAATACCGGCGCGCTGCACCGGGTGGTGCCCTATGCCCGCGATTCCGGGCGGATGATGCACCGCACCTCGATTGCGGGCTGAAGGATCAGGCGGGCGCGTGCAACCGCGCCCGCAACCGCGTCGGCGACGCGCCGAACCAGTGGTTGCAGCTGCGCGTCATCACCGACTGTTCGGAAAAGCCCAGCTTCTCCGACACATGGGCGAAATCGATGTCGGTCTGCTCCAGATAATAGCGCAATATGTCGCGCCGCACCTCATCCTTGATCTTCTGGAAGCTCGTGCCCTCCGTTGCCAGCCGGCGGTGCAGCGTGCGCGGATGCAGCCCCAGTTCGGCCGCGACCCGATCGTTCGAGCAATGGGCGGTCCACAGCCATTGCATGACGATGCCGCGCACCTGCGCATGCAGCGGCGGGTGGCGATAGGGAAATTCCCGTTCGATATAGGCGGTGACCGCGGCAAAGACCGCAGCGTCCCGATCGATCACCGGGCTTGCCATGTCGCGCTCGGAAAAGCTGATCCCGTCCTCATTCTGGCCGAAATGGACCGGGCATCCGAAATAGCGGCGATAGATGCGCGCCGGCGAGATTGGCTGGTGGCGGAAATGCACCCGCCGCGCCCGTGCCCGCCCGCCGGTCAGTTCCATTGCGAAGAGATGGCCGACCAGCAGGATATGCTCCATCGCCTGCGCCCTATTGGGCACGCCGTCGAGCAATATGTCATGCCCGACGAACACATGGCGGACCGAGGGAAAGCGGCGGAGCCAGACCGACGCCGCCAGGCTATGCGCATAATTATGGCTGCACACATAATCGATCGCCGCGCCGAACGTCGGCGCGTTGCGCATCGCGTCGCCCAGCGGCCCGAACAGGTCGACGCCGCGCTGCCGCAGGGCAAGGCGCATGCCGAAGTCCGGACAGGCGAGCCGATGCGCAGCCTCCTCGATCAGCGCGATGGTCTGGCGATAGCTGGGCGACGCACCGCTGCTGTCCGGCGCCTCCCCGCCCAGTTCCGCGACGAGTTCCGGCAGGAACCGCAGCATATGGGCATTGATCGCCTCGAACGCGTCGCGCCGCTCATCCATCGCCTGACCTCCTATTCGGACAGGCTGGCACCGCCTGTCCGAATAGGTCAAGCGGCCGCCACCCCATTTCGGCGGGGCGATGCACTCAGAGCCAGTTGAGCTTGCGGAACCGCCGATAGAGGATCGAACAGATCAGCAGGATCACCGCCAACACGACGAAATAGCCGTAGCGGGTCTTGAGTTCAGGCATATGCTCAAAATTCATGCCATAAATGCCGGCGATCGCGGTCGGCACCGCCAGGATCGCGGCCCAGGCGGCCAGCTGGCGGGTGATCGTGCCGGTGCGTTGCTGCTCCAGCAGGTTGCTGAACTCGAAGACGGAATTCAGCACCTCGCGCAGATCGTCGACCATCGTCTGCACCCGCCGCACATGGTCGCGCACGTCGCTGAAATAGGGCCGGGTTTCCGGATCGATGCAGGGCAGGTCGATCTTGACGAACTTGGTCGCGACCTCCTGCATCGGCCCCAATATGCGCTGAAAACGGATCAACTGGCGCCGCAGGTTGAAGATGCGGGTGATCTCGTCGCGGCCGAGGAAATTGTCGACCGTATGCTGCTCCATCGTCAGCACTTCCTCCTCGATCCCCTCGACGATCGGCAGATAGCCGTCGACGATGAAGTCCAGGATGGCGTGCAGCACATAGTCGACGCCATGGGCCAGCCGATCCGGCACCGCCTCCAGCGCGTGACGCAATTCGATATGCCCCCGTGCCGAACCGTGGCGGACGCTGATGATATGGCTGTGGCCGACGAAGATCGCGGTTTCGCCATAGGCGATCGTCTTCTCCTCGACATGGGCGGTGCGGGCCACGACGAACAATTGCTCGCCATAAATGTCGACCTTGGGCAGCTGGTCCGCCTTGATCGCATCCTCCACCGCCAGCGGATGGAGGTTATAATTTTGCTGTAGCGTCCGCATTTCCTCGGCCGTCGGGCTGGCAACGCCGATCCAGACGAACTCCGACTTGTCTTCGGCGCAGTCGATCCGTTCGGTAATCGACACTTCGCGCACGCGCTGGCCGTTTCGATAGAGATAGGCGGCAATGACGGTCATTCGGGCCTCGAAATCATTCTATTCTGCCAACCTAGCGCGGCCAGCCTTGATCGGGAAGGCGATCAGGCGGCGGGCGATGGCGCCTGCACCACCAGCATCGCGCCCTGCGCGTCGCGCAGGCGGACATAGAGCTTGCCATCCGTCGGCGCCGGGACCGTCAGGGTCGATCCGGTGAAGCCCTGCGCCACCGGGGCCGGCTGATCGAAAGCGGGATTGCCGGCGACGGCATCGACCAGGAACAGGTCGCGTCCCTTGATGGTGCAGCCCTGATCCTTCTGCTCCTTGCTCGCGCAATCCACCGCCTCGATCCGCGGCAGGCGGGCAAGCGGCATCAGCGGCTGCCAATCCCCCTGTTCGCGGCCCCGCACGATGCGGAATTGCAGCGGGCCAAAGGCGGGGCCAAGCGCCGCCGGATCAAGGGTCGCCACCATCACCTGCGGGCCTTGCAGTTGCAGGCCCGAGCCAGCCGTCAGCCGGACACTGGCGCCGCCATCCTGCGTCGCCACCTCGATCGCATCGGTCATGGCCAATTTGGTGCCGTCCTGCGCCTGCACGGAAAAGATTAGGCGGCCATTATTGGGCAGCACGTCCGATCCACCCAGCGTCACCGGCAGACCCGTTGCCGCGGCTGGCGTGACGCTCTTGTTGAGCAGGGTCACACGGGGCCGCGCGGGAGCGATCGTGACCGGCACGGATACGGTCCGCCCGTCCTCCAGCTGCACGCGGGCGCTGGCGCCTGCGGCTGGCACAGTCCCATCGCCGGCGGCCGTCAGACGCAGCCGATCGACCGAGCCGTCGCGGGTCAGGCCATCGGGTTTCCAGCTACGCCCGCCAAGGTCGACGCTCGCCACCTGATCGAGCCGTTGCCCCGTCATTTCACCCCAGGCATCGCCCTGATGCACGGTCAGCCCGTCCAGCTTGCTCGCCTGGGCATAGGCGCGCAGCGCCATGGAGAATGGCTTGGCGACGCCCTGATATTTGACATCGACAGTGACAGGTCCGGCGCGCCGATCAGCAAGCGGCAGGGTCAGGTCCAGCGCATCGCGGCCCTGCACCTTCCAGCCGATCGCCTGGGGCGCTGCATTGCCCTGGCGCAGGGTGACACTTTCGACGCAAGAAGGCGCACCGCCCGTCAGCGTCAGGCCATTGTCGCGGCCGACGACCAGCGTCGGCGCCTCGCCCTTCACCTGCCAGGCCGCGTCATCGGGCCGCTGCAGGATGTAATCGGGCCCTTCGAACCGATCGAACCCCCATTGCCCATAGACATGAGCCTCGATCGATCCCCTGAAGTCGGCCGGCCAGGGACCATCCGCGCGGATCACATAGCCGCCGCGATCGGCCCGTGCCTCCAGCGGATATTCGATCGTCTGGCCCGACGCCGCCTTCAACTGCACCGTCATGCCGCGCGCATAGCTGGTCGAATAAATGAGCGGCGCCCCCTCGACCGGCAGCACCGTGCCGGGCAGCGCGGCGCAGATCGGCGCCTGCGCACCGCTGCGCAGCCGCGGCGGGCTGTCCGCCTCGATCGAGGGCATGCCGACCACCATCACCGACTTGGGCTTGGCAAAGGACGGCGCCTTGTTCAGCATCAGCCCGATATTGTCGTCGCGGCGCAGGCTGACGGTCGGCAGATATTCGAAGCTGGGGCTGCTGAAGGCCCCGAACATCCGGGCCAGATCGCGCACCACGCCGATATAGGGGCTGTAATAGCCATAGCCCGCTTCACGCGTGGAGGCGAGTTGCAGGGCCAGGTCGGTCGGCGTGCCGCTCAGCGTCTCTGCAATCGAACTGCTGTGAACATCGGCGAGGACCAGCTGGTCCTTATTCTCCAGCAGGCAGGCCGCCTGAAGCTCGATCACCTTGGACAGGCAATCCTCGTTGAGCTTCATCGACAGGCTGCGCGCGAGCGCCGGGGCGACACTGCGCAGGAATTCGGGATGGCTGTTTTCCTGCGTCCGGATCGCCGTCATGAAGGCATCCAGCCGCGAGCGATCAAGCGACGCCTGATTGAGTTCCTGCGTTGCCCGCACGAACTCGCCCGGCTTGCCGCGCACGGCGTCGCTGACCGTGCCCTCGCCACCGCCGGTCTCGGGCACCAGGAACAGCACCATCTGTCGCGCGCCGTCCGGCACGGTCAGGGCGAGGCGGCGATCCTTGTCCTTCTTCTTCCAGGTTTCCGCGCTGTCGATCCAGTCCTTGGGCGGCGGGTTGGTCGCGCCCCGCAGGAAGGCCGACATCAGCACGAAATTGGCGCCCTGTTCCTTGGGCAGGTTCGGCTCGATCAGCAGCTTGTCGCCGGCCCGCAGGCTCGGCACCTGGCTGATCGGCAAGCTGGTCGTGCCGCGGGTCACGCTGACCTTTAGGTCCGGCCCGGTCAGCTCGAACGGCGCAGGCTCGGCCGCAAGGCCCGGCGTCAGCAATGCAGCCCCCAATGCCGTTCCGATCAACAGGCCGATCGGCTGGCGCAGGCGCGCGGTCTGGATCGGGGCGGAAGGCTGGGGCATGTCTCTCTATCCGGCTATCTATGTTTTTCGGCGACCGTTGCGCCTGTCCCACAGGATTTCGGCAATTCCAAGGCGGTAGTAAATGCGGCTCATGCCACCCCCTCGCTGAACCTGCGACAACGGGCTAAGAGGGGCAAATCGCACGCAATCAGGCAGGGCCATGCAGACCGGAACGCTCAAGCTCAAGATCCAGATCCTTTGCGGGGATGAGATCGCCATGGGACCGGGCAAGGCCGATCTGCTCGATGCGATCGCGCTGCACGGCTCCATATCGGCGGCCGGACGAGCACTGGGCATGAGCTATCGGCGCAGCTGGCTGCTGGTCGACACGATGAACCGCTGCTGGAACGACCGGCTGGTCGAGACGGTCGCCGGCGGCGGGCGTGATCGTGGGGCGCGGGTGACGGAAGCAGGTCAGGCCGTGCTGGCCGCCTATCGCGCGCTGGAAGAGGCGGCGCTCACCGCGACGGGAGGACGGGCGCAGGGCCAGCTTGACGCCCTGCTGCGGCCGATCCCCCTGCCCGCCAATCCTTCATAATCTCTTGCCGCAGGCTTCGTCCGGCATGGAGAAGCGTGGATCGGTGAGGAACGCCTGATCGGTCAGGCTGTCGAGGAAAGCCGTGATCGCGATCCGTTCGGCGTCGGTCAGTTTCTGGCCATGGCGCAGGATCGCCGCGTCCAGCGTTTGCGCGGACCCATCATGCCACCAGGGACCGGTCACCGCGACATTGCGGAGCGGGGGCGTGCGAAAACGCCCGGCATCACTGGTCAGCCCCGTCTTTTCCACCAGCCCCGGATCGGTGGCCTTCGCCGGTTCCAGCCGATGATAGGCGCCGTCACTGAAATCCCGCCCCGCATGGCATGACGCACAGCCCTTGTCCGCGAACAGATGTGCGCCCTGCCGGGCCGATGGCGACAGGGCATCGGCCTGCCCCCGTCGATCGCGATCATAGGGGCTGTCGCGCGAAATCAGCGTGCGTTCGAACGCCGCCAGCGCCGCCGACACCGTCGCGATGTCGATCCGGCCGCGACGTTCCGGGAAAGCGCGCGCGAACATCCGGCGATAGCAGGCATCGGCGCCCAGCCGACGCGGGAGTTCCGCCTCCAGCCCCTTCATCCCCATTTCGACGGGATGCTCGCCGAGCAGCGGCACGGCGACCTGCGCCTCCAGGCTGGTGATCGCCGGATCAGCAATGGTGAGGCGCGGCAACCAGGCGACATTGGCCAGGCCCGGCACATTGCGCAGGCCCGGATCACCATGGACGCCGGGCCGCGTGCGATTGCCGTCGGCAAAGCCACGATGCTGCTCATGGCATCCGGCACAGCTCAACGTGCCATTGGCCGACAGGTCGGCGTCATAGAAAAGGCGGCGGCCAAGCTCGACCTTCGCCCCGCTCATTGCGTTGCCGACCGGGACCGGGGGCGGTGCTTCGCCCAGGGGCAAGCTCCAATGCCATGGCCGCCCTGCCCCGATCAGCAGCAGCGTCGCGAGCAATAGCGGCCAGCGCACCGGCTTCACGGCAGGCGGGTCACCAGTACCATCATCTGCGGATCGCCATTGGCCGCGAGTTGCAGGATATAGTCGCCTGGTTCCAGGCTGTAATCGACCATCTTGCGGATGCCGGTGCAATCGGGGCCATGGCCATGCGCGGTCGAGGTCGCGGCGGTGCCGTCCTTCACCACATCGACCCAGGCGCCACTGCTCAGCGCCACCCGCCAGGTGCCGGACTGATCGACGGTGAAATGGACGATGCCACCGAAGCTGACACTGCCGCCCGGCTTGGCCGGGCGAAGCGGATAGCTGATCCTGGGTGTCGGCAGCAGGGTCAGCGCCGCGGCCTGCCCGGCTTTCAGCTTGACCTTGCCGGCTCCCTTGGCATCCGCCGCCGCCTTCATCGGCTGCGGCGCGCGCCACGATGCCATCTCCGCCGGCGGATCGGCCGGGGCAGCGCAGGCCGGCATGACCGACATTTGCGCGAAGGCCGATGCCGGCACCACAGCCGCGCACAGGGCCGGAAACAGCAGGAATAGTGGCTGACGCACGGGCTTCCCTCCCGAAGGCAAAACTATATACGGCGGGATATAGCGAGTCGAACGACCAAGAATAGGGGGATTTTCATGCGACAGACCATGATGCGCATTTTGCTGGCCAGCGCCTGCTGCTGGACTGCGATGGCCCAGGCGCAGGGTGCGCCCGATGCGACCGGCGACAGCGATCGCTTCTCGCTCGGCCAGATCATCGTCACCGCCCCCCGCACCAACGGGATCGAGATTGACGGCAGCACCCTGTCCTCCAACGCCATCTACAGTTTCAACCGCACCTCGCTCGACGATGCGGTCAACCTCATGCCCGGCGTGTCCGCCGGCAACAGCGGCGGCACCCGCAACGAGCGGCTGGTCTTCGTGCGTGGCTTCGACCGGTTCCAGGTGCCGCTCTCGATCGATGGCATCCGTGTCTATCTGCCCGCCGACAACCGGCTCGATTATGGCCGTTTCCTGACCACCGACATTGCCGAGGTCCAAGTGGCCAAGGGCTATGCCTCCGTGCTGGACGGACCCGGCGCCATGGGCGGCGCCATCAATCTGGTGACCAGCAAGCCGACCAAGGCGCTCGACATCGACCTGCGCGGACAGGTCAGCTTCGACAATGACATGGACTATGCCGGCTATACCACCTCGGCCAAGGTCGGCACCCGACACGATCTCTGGTATGCGCAGGCCAGCTATGCCCGCAGCTTTACCGATCATTGGGATCTGCCCAATGGTTTCACGCCGCGCGTGCCGACGCTGGAAGATGGCGGCGCGCGCGACTTTTCACGAGCGGAGGACTGGCGGGTCA
Organism: Sphingobium yanoikuyae; assembly: GCF_034424525.1. Lineage (NCBI taxonomy): Bacteria > Pseudomonadati > Pseudomonadota > Alphaproteobacteria > Sphingomonadales > Sphingobiaceae > Sphingobium > Sphingobium yanoikuyae. The sequence goes on along the minus strand of NZ_CP139979.1, from coordinate 1,646,927 downwards.
ATGCCAAGGTGGGCTTCACCCCCAATGCCACCGACGAATATGCGCTGAGCTATACCCATCAGGAAGGATCGAAGGGCGCACCGCTGCATATCAGCGACACGGTCACCACGGCCCGTTTCTGGGACTGGCCATCCTGGGACATCACCAGCGTCTATTTCCTGTCGACCACGGCGCTGGGCGACCGGGCGACGCTCAAGACCCGCGCCTATTATAACCAGTTCGATTCGATGCTTCGCTCGTTCAACGACCGGACACAGACCACGCAGAGCCGGCCCTACGCCTTTGACAGCCCCTATGAGGACAAGGCCTGGGGCGGATCTGCCCAACTCGATTTCAGTGCGACCGATGCGGACACACTCCGCCTCGCCTTCCATTATCGCCATGATGAGCATGTCGAGTTCCAGACCAGCTTTTCGACGGCCGGCGTCGCCACCACGGAGCCGAAACAGACCCAGAGCGAGGCCACCTATTCCATCGCGCTGGAAAATGAGCTGGCGCTGAGCCCCACGCTCCGCTTCACCCTGGGTGGCAGCTACGACTGGCGCAATCTTGAACGGGCCGAGGAATATGGCGCCCCGCTCGGCACGTCGGGCACGCCATCGGTCATCTACAACTACCCGCGCAGGGACGCCGACACCTGGAATGCGCAAGGCCGGTTCGACTGGCAGGCAGGCGACGCTCTTGCGCTCCACGCCAGCCTGTCATCGCGTGCCCGCTTCCCGACCATCTTCGAACGGTTCAGCCAGCGCTTCAACACCGCCATTCCCAACCCCGACCTGAAGGCGGAACGGGCGACCAATGCGGAGATCGGCGGCAGCTGGAGCCAGGGATCCATCCGGCTGGAGGGCGCGCTCTTCTACAGTTGGGTGCGGGACGCGATCTTCAGCGTACCGACGCCAGCCTATCCCTGCACCGCATCGACCACGCCGCCGGCCGTGCCGGCCACGGGCTGCGCCCTCACCAACCTCAGCCAGAGCCGCAATGTCGGCAAGGGCGAATATTATGGCATCGAACTGTCGGCGTCGGCGACGCTGCTGCCGGGGCTGGACGCGGGCATCAACTATACCGGGATCAAGCGCGACCTGACCGATCCGTCAAACGCGCGCTTCCGCCCCACCGGCGTGCCCACGCACAAGGGCTTTGCCTATCTCGACTGGGCACCGGTCGAACGATTGCACATCGTCCCCAGCGTCGATCTGGCATCGAACCGCTGGACCCTGTTCACCGCAACCCCGGCCTCACAGCCCGCCCGCTATGACCGCACCGGCGCCTATGTGAATGCCAGCCTACGCGTCGATCTGGCGCTGACCGACCAGATCGACCTCAGCATTGGCGGCCGCAATCTGTTCGATGACTATTACACGCTGACGGATGGTTTTCCCGAACCGGGACGCACCGTCTATGCATCGGCGCGTTTCCGCTATTGAACCGAACGCGGCCGGGCAGGGATAATGGTTTATCTTTGCCCGGCCGCAGGTTATCGTGATCTGCGGTCGCTATCCTCGCATCGCATCGGGAATGATGATGGTCGATCTGTTTCCGCCACCGCAGGATCGCAATGCCGGACACGACAGCGCCCGGCCGGCGCCACGGCATGATCCCGTCCCGCATCATGGCGAGGATGCGGATGGCCCCAGAATCTGGCCTTTCCCCCATCATCTGGCCGAAGCCGGCGTGCAGTTCCTGTCACGCTGGGCCGGCCCCGCGGCCCTCGTCGGCGCGCTGCTTCTGATCGGCTGGTGGCTGTTTCGCTGAGCGATTTGATTCGACGTCGTTTCCATCAGGCCGGCAAGGCCGCTCACCGCGTCTGATCGATTTTCCCTGCGACAGAACGAAGGGGCGGCAGGATGAAAAATGCGCGCTCAACGGATCGTCGGAAATGTGCGTCCGAATATCCCTCCCCCAATTGTAACAACCGAGCAACTATGCCCTGCTGCTACGCAACATAAATCAAAGGCAGCGGATGTCCTGGGGAAAGATCGCCACCGTCTGACGACGGGCGGGCGGACCATGACGTCACGACGCATTTAAAGGGTTGCCGATGTCCAAAATAGATCTGGCGATTGCAGGAACCCCCAGTCGCCAGCCCGCCACCGCCGCTTTCCAGCGGAACGCGCGCCTGTGGCTGAGCCTGGTTCTGCTGCTTGCAGACATGATGGCCCTGGCCGCAGGGTTCGTCATCGGCCTGCGCGTGGCGGGTATTCCGATCCTGTCGATGGAGGTCTGGCAGCCGCTCGCCGGCGGCATCTTGGTCTATGGCACCATCGCCTTTCACAACCAGGCCTATAACCCACGTTGCCTGACCAGCATGACAGCGTCATGCCGCAGTGCAGTAATGGCCTTCGCCGGAACCCTGCTGATCTTCCTGCTGGTCGTCTTCTCGCTGAAGGTCACCGACAATTTCTCGCGCCTGGGCATCAGCACGGGTCTGTTCTTCAGCGGCGCGCTGATCGTGATGCAGCGGGTGCTGGTCGTCCGCGCCGTTCGTCGCCATTTCGCCGAAGGGCTGTTCGCCCAGTTGCTGATCATCGACGACGGCCTGATCCCCGACGATGTCAATGGCATGACGATCGTGGACGCACCGACGCTCGGCCTGCGCGCCGATCTTGACGATCCCTATATGCTGCATCGCCTCGGCATGCTGCTGCGCGATTTCGATCGGGTGGTCATTTCCTGCCCGCTGGAGCGCAAGGCCGACTGGGCTCAGATGCTCAAGGGCGGCAATATCCTGGGCGAGATCATCGTGCCGGAGCTCGACCCGATGGCGCCGCTCGCGGTGCAGAGCCATCGCGGCGTGTCGACGCTGGTGGTCGCTCGCGGCCCGCTCAATCTTGCCAATCGCGCCAAGAAGCGGCTGCTCGACATCATCCTGACCGTGCCGGTGCTGATCGCGCTGGCGCCGCTGATGATCGCCGTGGCCGTCGCCATCCGGCTGGACTCGCCGGGCCCGGTCTTCTTCCGTCAGGAACGGATCGGCCGCGGCAACCGCCTGTTCCACATCCTCAAGTTCCGCAGCATGCGGGTGGAACAGTGCGACACCGCCGGCGCCACCTCCACCCAGCGCGACGATAACCGCATCACCCGCGTCGGCCGCTTCATCCGCAGCACCAGCATCGACGAGTTGCCCCAGCTGCTCAACGTGCTGCTCGGCGAGATGAGCCTGGTCGGCCCGCGCCCTCATGCGCTGGGTTCGACCGCCGAGGACCAGCTGTTCTGGCAGGTCGACCGTCAATATTGGCATCGCCATGCGCTCAAGCCCGGCATCACCGGCCTGGCCCAGATCCGCGGCTTCCGCGGCGCGACCGAAACCCGGCGCGACATTCTGAACCGGGTCGAGGCGGATCTGGAATATCTGCACGGCTGGAGCCTGATGCGCGACATCGGCATCCTGGTCGGCACGGCCCGCGTGTTGGTTCACCGCAACGCCTATTGATCCCGCCTGCTGGTGAAGCCCCAATGTTTACAGGGGCTTTGACCAGGATTGAGGATTTTCCGCATCAGAAGCCGGCTTTTGCGATGAGCTGAGCCGGCTTTCATGCCGATGTAAACTATTTGTGAACCCTAAAATCCTATATTAACGACCGTTCATAAAGTTCCCAGGATGACGGTCGTGGCTGATGAATTGGCGGCAGTTGCCGCAACGAAAACCTCCTTTTCCGATGCGGGCATCGCCGTCCGCGATCTCCCCGATAACGGCCATGCGCTGTCGATCGGCGACCGCGCGGAAGGACCGATTCAGTTTGTTTCGCGCTGGGCGGGCATCCTCGCCTTCTGCGCGGCAATCGGCGTGATCGCTTATCTGATCTTCTGATCGGGGCCAGTTTCCTTGCCCTCAGATTAACAGCCGGGATCGGCTGTTAACGGCTCCTTTCGTCGATGAAACGAGCCGTTGTTTTGGCGCGACAAGTCGCGTCCGGACCCGTGTGCATTACGTAAAAATACGATTAGCATGCCCCTTGTTGCTGCAATGCAATAAGGATTCATGCGTTTGGATAATGCCCATAACCCGTGTTTGCGGGCGCGCCCCTGTGCGCCCGCAGCAAATGATTTTGCATGGCCGCACGCGGCCGCCATGGCCGCTCTTGGCGGCGCAATGCTGTTCGCCGGCCTGCCCTCCACAGCGCAGGCCCAGGATGATGACAAGCGCATAGATACGCTCGGCCTGCACCTGACGGCCGGGCTCGATCTTCTCTATGACGACAATGTCTATCGCGTCGACGACCGGGTCGAAGACCCCACCGGCGACCTGATCGTCACGCCCTCGATCGAGGCGACCTATGCCCATCCGATCGGGCGGCACGACATCCAGATCCGGGCCAAGGCCGGCTATGACCAGTTCGTGTCGGAGACCCAGCGCAGCAAGCTGCGACTCGATGCGGAGGCCAGGGCGACGATTCGATTCGGAGCGACCTGCGGCATCACGCCGCGCGCCAGCTATCGCCAGCAGCGGGCCGATTATGGCGACATCAACGCCGCGACCGAAAATCTCCAGCGCTTCTCCACGCTGGGGGCCGACCTGTCGTGCGAACGGCCAGGCTTCTTCCCGGTCGCCGGCTACCAGCATGACACGACCCGCAATGCCGATGATTTCGACTATGCCGACCAGGACAGCGACAGCTTCAAGGTCGGCCTGGGCTATAACAAGCCCAGCTTCGGCACGCTCACCACTTATTATGAGCGGACGGTCAGCGACCGGCGCACGCTGGGCATCAAGAACCGCATCAACGCCTATGGCCTGCGCTTCCAGCGGTCGGTGACGCCGATCACCCAGATCGATGCCGATCTGCAATGGCTGGATGTCAGCAGCGATTCCGCCGCCGTCGGCACTTATAATGGCATGGGCTGGGATGTGCGGCTGTCGACCAGCATCATCCCGCGCGTGAAGCTGACCGCCTCCACCGCCCGCGACATCATGAATGACAGCCTGATCGCCAGCGGCTTCGCGATCCGGTCCAGCTATCGGATCGAGGGGGAGTTCGCGATCAGCGAGCTGACCTCGGCCGGCCTCTATGCCGACTGGCAGAGGCGCAAGTTCCGGCAGGATGCGGCGCTACGCCCCTTCTCGATCGAGGCGGACCGCAATCGCCAGTTCGGCGCGACGCTCAAGCGCAAGCTGACCGATCGCTTCGATCTCAGCCTCGACGCCCAGCATTACCGCCGCCGTACCGACACCGATGTCTCCAACTATAGCGGCACGCAGGTGACGCTCTCAGCCCTGCTGCGCTTTTGACCCGAAGGGAGCCTGACCCATGAGAATAGCGACACGCTTCCATATCCTTGCCGCCTTCCCCCTGCTGGCGGTGCCGACCGCATTGTCGGCCCAAACCCAAACCGCACAAGCGCCTGCCGGTGCCGCCGCAGCCGCGGCGGTTGCCGCCACGCCCGCGCGGCCGGCGACGTCCGCACCCGCCGGCTATCTGCTCGGTCCGGACGATCAGTTGAAGATCTCGATCTTCGGCCAGCCCGACCTGTCGACCGAAACCCGGATCAAGGCCGACGGCACGGTGCTGCTCGCGCTGGTCGGGCCAGTGGATGCGAAGGGCAAGACCACGTCCCAACTCGCGTCCGACATCGCGGCGAGCTATGCCGGTGGCGGCTATCTGACCAAGCCCTCGGTCAGCGTCGAGGTGAGCGACTATGTCAGCCGCTCGGTCACCGTGCTGGGCAATGTGCCCCAGGCCGGCAATTATCCGCTCGACCGCAACTATACCGTGGCGTCGATGCTGGCCAAGGCCGGCGGCGCGACGACGGCCGGCGCCAACGCCGTCATCCTGACCCCGGCCGATGGCAGCGGCGCGGTGCGCATCTCGCTCACCGACATGAGCGCGGGCGCCGGCCGGCCGCTCCAGGCCGGCGACATCCTGTTCGTGCCGCCGGCCGAGAAGGTCTATGTCTATGGCCAGGTCCAGCAACCCGGCGCCTTCTCCTATGTCGCGGGCCAGACCTTCCGCCAGGCGCTTGCCCTGGCCGGTGGTCCGACCCTCGCCGGTTCGACCCGCAGCATCAAGGTGAAGCGCGGCGGCCAGGAGGTCCAGGCCAAGCTGGATGATCCGGTCAAGCCCGAAGACGTCCTCATCATCCGGGAGAAGCTGTTTTGACCGCGATGGAACATGATTTCGGCGCCCGCTCGGCGGGCACGCTCGACTGGCTCTGGTCCCTGCCGCGCCGACTGGCCGGCGGCTCCAGCCCCTCCGCCCGTGTCATCCCCGATCAGGCCCCGTTGCTGCTGGAGGAACCGGTCGCACCGAGCTTCCACCGGACGGCCGAGCCCGAACCGGTGCCCGACGACACCCCGCGACCGCTTTCGATGGGCGCGATGGCAACGCCGCTCAAGCCCATCAGCCTGCGCCGGGATTCGATCTACAGCGCCTTCAACACCGCCATGCCGGTGACCGACCGCCATGGCCTGGCCGGCCGCAACAATGAGCTGGAAAAGCTGGTCGAGGCGATCGTGGTCCAGCGCAAGCATGCAATCATCTTCGGCACGCGCGGATCGGGCAAGACCTCGCTTGCGCGCGTCTTCGGCGATCTGGCGGACGAGGCAGGCTGCGTCGCCCTTTACGGGTCCGCGAGCGGCGAGGCCGATTTCGACTCGCTGTTCCGCCCGTTCCTGACCGAACTGCCGATGAGCGGCGCGGGCCAGGAACGGGCCCGCAAGCTCGCTACCGGTCCGCTGGACGTGAATGGCCTTGCGACCCTGCTGGTCGAGGAGGTGCGCCAGCGCTCCATCCTGATCCTCGACGAGTATGACCGGGTCCGCTCCGACACCGCCAAGCAGGATGTCGCAACGCTGCTCAAGCTGCTGACCGATATCCATTCGCCGGTGCAGGTGGTGCTGGTTGGCATCGCCGGGGACGTCGACGGCCTGATCGCCGCCCATCCCTCGCTCCGCCGCCATATCGCGCCCCAGCGGGTCAGCCCGATCGCCCGCCCCGAGCTGGAACTGCTGCTGGCAAGCTGCGGCGAGAAGGCAGGACTGTCGATCACGCCCGAAGCCGTCGAGGCACTGGCCGGCGCGGCGATGGGGTCGCCCTATCACGCCCGGCTGTTCGGCATGCAGGCGGCGCTTGTTACCGAGGCCGGCGGCCGCGAGCAGGTGACTGCCAGCGATGTCGAACAGGGGCTGGCCAGCGCGCTGGACGACTGGGCGGAAATGAGCAGCGCCAGCCATGGCCTGTTCACCCGCGCCCTGCGTGACAGCGCATCCGGGCGCCGGATGATCGCGCTGGCCGGCATCGTCGCATCGCAGATGTCGGCGATTTCGCTGGAGCGGCTGCTGCGCGTCGGCAGCGACATATTGGGCGAATATCCGGGCATGGAGGCCGATGCCAGCGATGCGCTGACCCGGCTGGAGCCTGCCCTTACGCCCACGCCGGGCGGCGAATTGTGGATGTTTGAAGATACGCTGGCGCCGCAATTTCTGCTGCTGATGGCCAAGCAGCCCGCGCCGCGCACCGTCGCGCCGACGCCGGCCGAGGAAATGCGCGCCATGCTCCGAGGAGTGGACGGACTATGACGATGAACCCCCTGGACCTTGCCGCCGCCGTCAAGGCGCGCTGGCGGGTCGCCGCGATGATCGGCGGCGCCCTGTTCCTGCTGATCGCAGTCGCGGCCTTCATGCAGTCGCGGCAATATATGGCGACGACCTCGCTGATGCTGGACCTGTCGCAGACCGATCCGACCGACACGACCCAGAATCAGGGCCGGGTCGAGGTGGACTCGATCCTGGGCACCCAGACCGACATCATCCGCAGCGCCAAGGTGATCAATGCGGTCGCAAAGGAAGCGGGCTTCATCGACGCGCTGCCCGCGGACATGCCGGCCGATGCCCGCCTGCAACAGGCCGCCGCGCGCGTGCGGGCCGGGCTGCTGGTGACCACCGGCCGCCAGAGCAACGTGCTGCAGATCCAGTATCTCGATCCCGATCCGCAGGTCGCCGCCCGCGTCGCCAACCTCGCCGCGCAGATCTACATGCGCGAGCAGGTGGAACTGCGCGCCTCGCCGGCGCGCACCTCGGCCAAATGGTTCAACGAACAGACCGCCGACGTGCGCCGCCGCTATGAGGATGCGCAGAAGCGCCTGTCCGACTTCCAGCGTGCCCATGACATTATCGGCATCAACCGCATGGATCTTGAGGCCGAGAAGCTGAAGAACATGTCCTATCAGCTCACCCAGGCCCAGGCCGAAGCCGCCGCCGCGCGCGGCAAGGCCGGCGCCGGTTCGGTGTCCGACATCGAAGGCTCGCTGATCGTCCAGAATTTGCAGGAACAGGTCGCGGCCCAGTCGGCCAAGGTGCAGGAACTGGGCAAGACGCTTGGTCCGAACCATCCGACCATGGCCGCCGCTTCGGCGCAATTGTCCGAACTCCAGGCCAAGCTTGGCGCCGCCCGCGCCAGCCAGGCCGGTGCGGTCAGCGCCAACAGCGTCGCCGCCAGCCGCCGCGAGGGCGACCTCAAGTCGAACATGGCGTCGCAGGAAGACCGCATGATCCGCATGTCGGACGTGCAGGACCAGTTGATGGTCATGCAGCGCGACGTCGATGCGGCCCGCCAGACCTATGACACGGTGCGCCAGCGCTTCAACGAAGCGGCGCTCAAGAGCCAGATCTCGCAGCCCAATGCCAGCCTGCTCGACGAGGCCACCGTGCCGCTGCTGCCCGCCAAGCCCAACCTGCTGCTCTGGCTGGTGGGCGGCATCGCCCTTGGCCTGGTCGGCGGCATCGCGGCGGTCATCCTGATCGAAATCGCCCAGCCCCGCGTCCGCTCCGCCGCCGGCGTGGCCCGCGCGACCGAGGTCGAAGTCATCACCGAATTGCTGCCTGCCCCCGCACGGGGCGGCTGGCTCCCCAAGCGACAGGAGGCCGCATGAGACTGCGTTCCACGGCTAGTGCCCATCCCCATCTGACCGCCGGCGCCACGACCGGCCTCAAGCCCCGCGCCCGCGATACCAAGGATTTCGCGCAACTCGCGGTCGAACATGGCTTCCTCGCCGAAACCGACATCGGCCGGATCGAAGCCCATGGCCATGCCGCCGGCCAGCCCTTCCAGCAGGCGGCGATCGACCTTGGCCTGCTCGATCCCGAGACGGCGGGCATCATCCTCGCCATGCAGGGCGGCTTCCCGCTGCTGGCGGCCGGCGACCAGCGGGTCGATCCGCTGGTGGTCAGCGCCTTCGACCCCGCGGATGCCTATGCCGCCAAGGTCCGCACCATCCGCGCCAAGATGCGCGCGGCGGCAAAGGACAGCGACGGCGCGGCCCTGCGCCTTGCCATCCTGTCGATCGATGCGGGTGACGAGGCCGCAATCCTTGCCGCCAATCTCGCCGTCGTGATGGCGCAGATGGACGGGCAGACGATGCTGGTCGATGTCGATATCGACCGTCCCTCGCTCGACCGGCTGTTCCGCGTCGCCAACAAGGCCGGCCTGGCCGAACAATTGCTGGGCAGCGCCGCGCTGCTGCCTGCCGCACGCACGGCGGTCGATGGCCTCTGGCTGATGACCGCCGGCCGGGCATCGGGCAGCGCATCCAGCCTGGTGACCAAGGGGCCGCTGGCGGACACCGCCGCCGGCTGGGGCCTGCATGACACGTCGATGCTCTTCTACCTCGCCCAGCGGCGCGGCGAGCAGACGCCGTTCGGCTCCATTCTGGCGGGCTTCGATGCCGTCACTATCGTCGCCCGGCGCGGCGAGACCGCGATCGCCGACATGCGCCGCGTGATCGACGATCTGGACCGTCATAATATCAGCATCGCAGGGAGCGTGATCGCATGAGCCTGGAGCAGGCCATTCCCCGTCAGCCGCTGCAACAGCCCGTATCCACGCCGGAGGAAATCGCCCTGATCGGCGGCATTCCGGTGTCGACCCTGTCGCTCGACGCGCTGATCGACCGGATGCTGGGCGAGGCGCCGCTGCGCCGCGCGCTAGAGCAGCGCCCGCTGCTGATCTTCGACTGCAATGGCCAGGGCCTGTCGATGAACGCCACGGACAAGGGCTTTCGCGACAATCTGGCCCAGGCGGACCTGATCCATGCCGATGGCCAGATCGTCGTCGCCGCCTCGCGCTGGGTCGGCCAGCCGCCGATCGCCGATCGGTCGAGCACCACCGACATGTTCATCGACAGCCTGGTGCCCGCAGCCAAGGCGGGGGTCAGCTACTATCTGCTCGGCGGCGAGGAGAAGGTGAACGCCGCCTGCGCCGATCGGATCGTCGAGATGGCACCGGGCCTTACCGTCGCGGGGCGCCGCAACGGCTTCTGGAAGCCGGAGGAAGAAGATGCGGTGATCGACGCGATCAACGCGGCCGCGCCCGACGTCCTGTGGGTCGGCACCGGCAAGCCGCGCGAGCAGGCCTTTTGCGTGCGTAATCGCGATCGCATCAAGGCCGGCTGGATCGTAACCTGCGGCGGCCTGTTCAACTATATCACCGGCGACTATCCGCGCGCGCCGATGTGGATGCAGCGCAATGGCCTGGAATGGCTGCACCGCATGGGCACCCGGCCCAAGGAACTGGCCTGGCGCTATATCACCACCAATCCCCATGCCCTGTGGCTGATCTGGAAGCACCGCCATGGCTGAGGCGCAGGCGGCTTCCGGCCGTACCCAGCGCCTGGGCACCATCTTCGGCCGCTTCGGCCTCGCCAGCTTCTCCTCGGCGATCGTCTCGGTCAGCCATTTGCTGGTCCAGCTTTTCTCGATCCACCATCTCGCCACCACCGGCATCGGCGTCCTTGCCTTCCTGCTGGTCATCATCCAGTTCGGCTACAGCCTGTCCAACGCGCTGGTGTCGACGCCCTATACGATCGCCGTCAATCAGGGCGAGGATGTCGATCGCGCGGCGCATGGCTTCTTCTTTCCGGTCAACCTGCTGCTGTCACTCAGCCAGGGGCTGATCTGCGCCGCCGTCGCCTGGACCACCGCGACGCCGCAGGCCGCCCTGGTCTTCGGCCTCGCCGGCACCTTGTCGCTGATCCGCTGGTTCGGCCGGTCCAACGCCTATGCCCATCATGCGCCGATGCAGGCGGCCCGATCCGACATCGCCTATGCCGCGACGATCCTCATTGGCCTGCTGGTCGCGATGCGCACCGGCGCGGACCTCACCGGCATCGGCACGATGCTGGTCGCCGCCAGCCTCGCCGGCCTGCTGCCCTTCGGCAGTCCCTATCTGCGCCGCCATGTCGCCATGTCGCCGCTGGCCGCCCTGCGCGCCTATCGCCCGGTGTGGAAGGAACAATCGGCCTGGACACTGGTCGGCGTGCTGTCGACCGAGGCAACGTCGAACGCGCACAGCTATGCCGTGACCCTGCTGGCGGGACCGACCGCCTTCGCGCCGATCGCCGTCGGCATGCTGTTCTTCCGCCCGGTCAATGTCTGCATCACCGCCCTCACCCAGCTGGAACGCCCGCGCATGACCCGTGCCGTCGCGCGCGGCGATCATCAGGCGGCGATCCAGTCGGAACGCATCTTCATGGGCGCCCTTGTCTTCCTGTGGCTCGGCACCTGCGTCGTCGCGGCCGGCGCGCTTTATTTCTTCCCCGGCCTGATCCTCAAGCCCACGCTCGATCATCAGCTGGTGATCACTGCCGTGGCGCTCTGCGCGCTGCTCTCGCTGGTCCAGTGCGTGCAGACGCCGATGAGCGTCATGACCCAGGCACGCAAGGCGTTCCGTCCGCTCGCCGCCCAGAGCCTGCGTAGCTGCGGCGTCGGCATTGCCGCCGTCACCCTGCTGACCCTGCTGGTCGCGCCCGTCTTCTCCATCGCCGGCGTCGTGCTGTCGCAGCTCGTCATGATGCTCGGCATCTGGCAGCTCGACCGCAGCTGGCGCCGCAACCAGGCGGAGGGTTGAGCGATGGCAAGCACCCCCTGGCACCGTGACATTCCCGCCCCGGTCCTGACCCGGCCGGGCGTCGCCGCCATCAAGAAGACCGAAAGCGCACGGCTGATCCTGGTCGCCCAGATCTTCTATTTCACCTTCCTGATGCTGGTCTTCATCGGCCAGCAGCCCTTCGCCTCGCGCACCCAGGATGAACTGGTGGCCATGGCGCAGGAAAATAACGGATCGGACCTGTTCAAGCAGGCCCTGTTCATCGGCTTTGCCATGCTGCTGACCGGCGTGCAGCTGATCCGCCGCTATCCGCCACGCTATCGCTTCACGCTCTGGCCGCTGGCCATCATGCTCGCCTGGTTCTTCATCACCTGCAGCTGGGGCGTCGATCCCTTCGTATCGTTCAAGCGGGCGATGCAACAGTTGATCGTGATCTACATCACCTTCAGCGCGCTCAGCCTGATCGGCCCCGAAAGGCTGCTCCAGGCACTGCGCTACGCGCTGATCCTGTCCCTCATCATCTGCTGGGTCTCGCTGCCCTTGACCTCGGCGGCGGTCCATCCACCGACCGAGAGCGACAAGGCGCTGATCGGCGCCTGGCGCGGCTTCTTCTTCCACAAAAATATTGCCGGTGCGGTCATGGCGCTTACCTTCATGGTCGCGGCCAATGCCTGGGTCGATACCAAGAAATGGTATTATGCCCTCTTCTCGGTAATGGCCTTCGTCTTCGTGATCGGGACCAAGAGCAAGACCTCACTCGCCTTGTCCTTCGCCATCCTGGGCGTCTGCGCCGTCTATCGGGCACTGAGCGATTCCACCCAGAAACGGGCCGTGCTGCTGATCATGGTCGCGCTCGGCATGGTCGGGGTGCTGTGGCTCTATGTCGCCTTCCAGCCGGTAGTGGAGCGGATCTTCGCCGACCCCACCTCCTTCACCGGCCGGGTGTCCATCTGGGAAGTAGACCTTGCCTATCTCAAGGATCATCCCTTCCTGGGTGCGGGTTTCGGCGGCTTCTGGCAGGTCGGCGATCGCAGCCCCTCGCTCGATTATCTCAACCAGGCGTTCCAGACGCTGACCGCCCATTCGCACAATGGCTATCTGGAAATCCTGGTGACGACCGGACCGCTGGGCCTCATCATGCTGCTGCTCACCTTTCTGGCGCTGCCCGCCATCTGGTTCCTGACCGGGGCGACGCCGCAGAACCGGCCGATCATGGTGCCCTGCTTCGCGATCTGGGTCTTCGTCCTCTACCAGAATCTGCTGGAAACCTCGTTCTTCGACAAGGATCGGCAGGTCTGGGTGATCTTCCTGGCGGCCATCGCCGCTGCCCACGCCACCTACAAGGCCCGCCCGCTGCCGCAGTGGCGCCGCCGCTTTCTTGCCCGCCCGGAGGCTTCCCATGGCTAATGTCGTCATCTGCATCGCGACCTGCAATCGCCCCCAGGGGCTGCGTCGCACGCTTGCCTCGCTCGCCGCGCTCGAAACCCGCCACCGGATCGATGTGCTGGTCGCCGACAATGACGCCAGGGAGCAGCAGGGGCTGGCCGTGGTGGAGGCGCTGGCGACATCGGGCTATCGCTGGCCGATCGAGGCGCTGCTGGTGCGCGAACGCGGTATCCCCCTAGTCCGCAATGCGCTGGTCGAGGCGGCTCTCGCCCGGCCCGGCGTCACCCATGTGGCGATGATGGACGATGACGAGGCGGCCTGCCCTGGCTGGATCGACGCGCTGGTGACGGCCGCCGACCGCTGGGACGCCGATGTCGTCGGCGGCGCGGTGCTGCGCGAGATGGACAGCCCGCTGCCCGCCTGGGCCTCGCGCCATCCGCTGCTCCAGCCCAAGCGGCGCGACAAGTCCGGCCCGGTCGCGCTGGTCGACAGCACCGCCAATGTGCTGATGTCCGCCAACGCATTGCGCCGCATCGGCGCCCGTCCGTTCGACGAGCGCATGGCGCTCACCGGCGGGTCGGACAAGCAGCTCTTCACCCGGATGCAGCGCGCCGGTTTCCGCTTTGCCTGGTCGGAGGAAGCGCTGGTTACCGAACTCATCCCGGCCAGCCGCGTCACCGCCAAATGGCTGCTGATGCGCGGCTATCGCGTCGGCATGACCGACATGATCGTCGCCCGCACCCATGGCGGCGCCCTTCGTGCGGCGCTGAGCGAAAGCCCCCGTATCGCGGTCGGTTTCCTGGTCGGCGCGGTCGGCCCCCTCACCACATTGGACCGCGGCAAGCGGGTGGAGCGCCTCGGCAAGCTCTATCGCGCCGCGGGCAAGATCGCCGGCCTCACCGGCATCCATTATGAAGAATATCGAAAGGTCCATGGCGCATGACCAGCATCCCCTTCTTCTCCGTCGTCATCCCGCTCTACAACCGCGCCGACGTGGTCACCGACACGATCCGGTCGGTACTGGCGCAGGACTGGACCGATTTCGAGATCGTCGTCGTCGATGATGGCTCGCATGACGATCCCGGCCCGGTGATCGAGGCGATCGGCGACCCGCGCCTGCGTTACATCCGCCAGGACAATGCCGGCGGTGGCGCGGCGCGCAACCGGGGCATTCTCGCCGCCGAGGGACGCTATATCGCCTTCCTCGATTCCGACGACCTGTTCCTGCCCGGCAAGCTGTCGACCATGGCGGAAGCGCTGGCGGGCGACGGCGGCCGCACGGTTCTCTATTCGCGCATGAAGGTCGATCGAGGCGTCGACCGCTACTGGATCCGCCCCGACCGCGGCATTCGGGAAGATGAGGATGTCGGCGAATATCTCTTCTGTGCCAACCAGTTCATGCAGACCTCGACGATGGTCGTACCGACCCGGATGGCCCAGCAGGTGCTGTTCGACCCCGCGCTCAAGAAGGGGCAGGATCTCGACTTCTGCGTCCGGCTTCAGGGCGCCGGCGCACGCTTCCGGATGATCGAGCGCCCGCTCACCATCTGGCTGGACGCGACCGAAGTCGGCCGCACCTCCTATGTGCGCGGCTATGAAACCTCGCTCGACTGGCTCGATCGCTGCGGCCATATGCTGACCAACCGGGCGCGGCGTGGCTATCGCGCCACCGTGCTCGCCTATCATATGGCGCCGATCCGCCCGGTCGCGGCGATCCGCGACCTCGCCATCGGCCTGACCGCCGGCGGTGTTCCGCCACGGGTGATCGCGCGCCAGCTGCTGCGCTCCTACATGCCAAAGTCGCTCTATCGTTCGCTCGTCAACGGCTTCGTCCTGCGTTTCGGCAAGGCCGATGCCCTCAGTAGCGGCGCCCGTTCGTGATGGCGGCCTGGCAACCTCCGTCCGCGCTGCAGGAACAGGCGGCCTCGCCGCTCTTTTCCGTGGTCATCCCGACCTATCAGCGCCGCGACAAGGTGGTCGACGCGGTGCTGTCCGCGCTCGACCAGACGATCGCGCTGATCGAGGTGATCGTGGTGATCGACGGATCGACCGACGACACCGAACAGGTGCTGGCCGGGATCGCAGACCCGCGCCTGCGTGTCATCGTCCAGCCCAATCGCGGCGCTTCGGCCGCGCGCAACACCGGAATCGCGCAGGCGCGCGGGCGCTATATCGCCTTCCTCGACTGCGACGACCGTTTCCTGCCCCATCATCTGGCCGACCTGCTGCCCCTGCTGCAACAGGACGAAAATGTGGTCGCCTATGGCCAGGTGCTGGTCGATCGCGGCCAGGGCCGCAATTTCCTGAAGCCCCCGCGCGCGATCGCGACCGGCGAGACGATCGACCGTTATCTCATGTGCGATCGCGGCTTCATCCAGACCAGCAGCCTGGCGCTCAGTCGCGGCCTCGCCAACAAGGTCCGCTATCGCGAGGATGTGAAGTTCGGCGACGATACCGACTTTGCCGTGCGTCTGGCGCTGGCCGGCGGCCAGTTCCAGATGACCGCGCGGCCGGGCACGATCTGGGCCGACCGCGATGCCGAACATCGGCTGTCGGCGGTGCGCGGCAGCGTCGGCAGCCTCATCTGGCTGCGCGACCTGCGCCCCCATATCTCGGCCCGTGCCTTTTCCGCCTATATGGGCTGGCATGCGGCCAAGAGCATCTGGCCGACCAGCCGGTTTCAGGCGATGCGCTATTATGTCGGCGCCGTGCTGCGCGGCGCCTTCGGTCCTCGACTGGCCGCCACGGTGCTGATGCAGATCATCCTGCCCGATCCCGTCTATCGCCGGATTTCCGACCGTTGGATCGACATGGCCCAGATGGTGGGCGGGAGGCCGCGCCTGTGAAGCGTCGCGAATTTCTGACCGGCGGCATGGCGCTGGCGGCGACGCTGCCCGCTGGCGTGGCGGCGGCCGCCATGCCGCCCGGCCTCGCCACCCATGCCCGTGCCAAGGGCCGCTATTTCGGCGCGGCGGTCAAGTCGCGCCAGTTGCGCGAGGATGCCGGCTTCACCCAGGCGGTGGCGCAGGAATGCAATATCCTGGTGCAGGAATATGAACTGAAGCGCGGCACGACCGAGCCCAAGCCGGGCCAATATGATTTCAGCGGTGCCGACCAGATCATCGATTTCGCCCAGAAGCATGACATGCGCGCGCGTGGCCATGCCTTGGTCTGGTATGCTGCCCAGCCCAAATGGCTGGAACCCGCACTGCAGGCCGCCAGCGATCGCGGCCGCCGGAAACTGATGACCAGCTACATCACCACCGCCATGCCCCGCTATGCCGGCCGCATCCAGGAATGGGACGTGGTGAACGAGGCGCTGGAGCCCAATGACGGCCGCGCCGACGGGATGCGCGCCGACAGCATGTGGATGCAGGCGCTGGGCGAACATTATATCGACATCGCCTTCCACACCGCGCGCGAGACCGATCCCAGGGCGACCCTGTTCCTGACCGATTATGGCATCGAACATGACTCGCCGCGTTGCGAACGGCGCCGGACCGCGATGCTGAAGCTGCTCGACCGGCTGAAGGCGCGCGATGTGCCGATCGACGCGATCGGCATCCAGGGGCATCTCAAACCCTATAAGGAAGAGTTCAACGAGCGCCGCTTCGCCGATTTCCTTGACCAGTTGCGCGGCTACGGCCTGAAGCTGGAGATTACCGAGTTCGACATTGCCGACATTGGCGGCCCGCCCAACCCGGCCAAGCGTGACAGCGAAGTTGCCAGTGTCGGCCGTGCCTTCATCGATGTCGCGCTGGACAATCCGGCGATGCAGGCGGTGCTCTGCTGGGGCCTGTCGGACCGCTATTCCTGGCTGTCCAACTACAAGGATTATAAATGGCCCGACGGCCAGCTGTCGCGCGGATTGCCGCTGGACGGTTCCCTGCGCCGCAAGCCGCTGTGGGACGCCATCGCCGCCGCCTTCGACGACGCGCCGCCGGCCGGGAGACATGCCGCATGAGAATTTCCTCGCTCACGGGCCTGCGCGGCATCGCCGCCGTTTCGGTCCTGCTCTACCATATTCCCCATGCGCCGGCCTTTCAGGCGTTCGCGATCCCGCTTTTCTCGCGCGCCTATCTGGCTGTCGATCTTTTCTTCATTCTCAGCGGCTTCGTCATTTCCTACGGCTATTATGACCGGCTGATGCACAATCTGGGGCGGTCCAGTTACATGGACTTCCTGATCAACCGCACCGCCCGCGTCTGGCCGCTGCACCTGATCGTGACGCTGGTGTTCATGGCCCGCATCCTGGTCAATGTCTCGGGGACGCAGGCGATCCCGCTCGACCTGCCGAATATCCTCACCAACCTGCTGATGATCCAGAGCTGGGGATGGGGCACGCAGCCGATCGCCGGCAACAGCTGGTCGGTCAGCACGGAGGTCGCGGCCTATCTCCTCTACCCGCTGATCGCCATCATGGCCTTTTCCCGCTGGGCCTGGGCGCAGCTGGCGCTGTGCATCGGCATTCTGGTGCTGGTCGCCAGTTCGGGCCGCGGCGCCAGCGGTCCGCTGGACGTCAACGATTATGACACGGTCCTGACGCTGCTGCGCTGCCTTGCCGGCTTTGCGCTGGGCGTCTTGACCTATCGCATCCGCGACATGGCGCTGACCCGCAGCCTGCTCGATGGCCCCGGCCGATTTGCCGCCATATGTGTCATCATCGCTGTCGCCCTGATGCTGCCCCGAGGCGCCGACGTGCTGGTCGTGTGCCTGATGCCGGCGCTGGTCCTCACCTGCTATTATGATGGCGCCGCCGCCCGCGCGGTGATGGCCAACCCGGTCAGCTATCATCTGGGCCTGATCAGCTACTCCATCTACCTCTGGCATCCGCTGGTGCGCGACATCATGGCCCGCGTCATGGGGATCGCCCATCGCCATGGCTTTGTCGGCCATGACTGGATCTTCATCGCCGCCATGCTGGTCGCTACCTGGCTGCTCTGCTGGGCGAGCTATCGCCTGATCGAGCTGCCGGGCCACAAGATCATCAAATGGCTGCAACGCGGCGGGCGCGCCCGCCCGACCCCGGTCGAGGTTGCTGCCTGATGCCCGCCGCCCCGACCATCTGGATCGCCATCCCGACGTTCCGCCGGCCGGGCCAGTTGCGCCACCTGCTCGAAAGCCTGACCGCCGTCGTGCCACATGACGATGTCCAGTTGCTGGTCGCCGACAACGACCCCGTCGGGCAGGAAGGCGCGCTGGTTGCGCACGAGATGCAGGATGACCCCGATTATCCTTTGCCGATCCATATCCTGCATGTGCCAGAGCCCGGCCTTTGCTCCGTCCGCAACGCAATCGTCGCCACCGCACTGGCAGCTCCGGCAATGCAGTATCTGGCGATGATCGATGATGATGAATGGCCGCAGCCCGGTTGGCTCGACGCACTCCTCGCAGTTCGAGAGATGTGCGGCGCCGATGTGGTTGGCGGCCCAGTCGACGCCCATTTCCTGCGTCCGCCGCCACACTGGGCCCGCGAAGCGCTGGTTTTCCGGGCCGAGGATCGGCCTTCGGGCGCGACCGACATGCTATGGGCCAGCAACAATCTGCTGCTCAGCCGCGCGGCGCTGGAGCGGCTGCCCGCCCCCTGGTTCGATCCGCGTTTCAACTGCAGCGGCGGCGAGGATCTGGATTACCTCACCCGCCTGCGCGATGCCGGCATCGGTTTCGGCTGGGCCGCAGATGCGCGCGTCAGCGAATGGGTGCCGCCCGAACGGGTCCGGCTCGGCTGGATACTGTCCCGCATGTGGCGGATCGGCTTTACCGAGACGCTGACCCGCCGGAAGCATCGGCCCGGCATCGTCGGCACCCTCACTCTGTTCGGGCGGACGCTGGCGGTGTTCGCGATGCGGACCGCCGGTCTCCTCGCCCTGTTGCTGCCCGGCGCGCGACGGGTCGACATCGCCGGGCAGTGGATCAAATGCTGGGGCCGCCTCTATGCCCTGACGGGCCGGGGCAGCCGGGCCTATTATGGCGCGGAATAGACCTTGAAGCTGCGGATGGTCATGTCGCCACTGCCATCGTCATAGGCACCCGTCGTCTTCACCGCGACATTCATCAGCGGATAGAAGCGGAAGCCCTTGAACGGGTTGACCGACTGGTAGGTTTCCTTGCCGTCGACGAACCAGGTGATGTAGTCACGCTGGATGTCGACCGCGAACTTGTGGAAATCCTGCGAATAGCCAGACAGGCCATAGGCCTGTTCGGTCTGGATGACGATGCCGCGCTGGTCATAGCGGGTGCTGTTGGCGCCGACATGGATCGTCTGGCCGACATGGCGATCGAAATCCCAATAGCTCTGATAGCCAAAGCCTTCATAGACATCGATTTCCGGCGGCCAGCCGCTGGTCGAGATCAGCCAGAAAGCGGGCCAGGAACCGCGCCGGTTGGGCATCTTCGCTTCCCACTCATATTGGCCATAGCCGATCTGCGAGGCGAGGAAGTTGCGGCCATCCAGGATCGACGCGCCATAATTATAGGTCACGCCCTGATAGCTGATCGGCGTCTTGAGCACCTGGCTGTGCAGCACCAGGCCCTTGTTGCTCCAGTAGACCGGCCCTTCGATCCCCGGATAGGTGGTGGTGTCGACATAGAGGCCGGTCTCGCCATTGCCGGTCTGCGCCCGGCCATGCGACAGGGTCGTGGCCCAGCGGTCCCAGCCGCCATCGACAGACCGCTTGTGCGTGTCCTTGAGCAGTTCGAACTGCAGCGTGCCCGAGGCCGCGAAGGTCCGCGCTTCTCGGAAGGTGCCGGTCGCCTTCTCGGTGGCCGCGACATAGGCCTTGGCCGTGACGGTTGCGGTCGACTGCCCCTGCAATGCGCCCCAGGGCGCCTCACGCAGCTTCACGCTGAACTGCTGGCCTTCTGCGGCACTAATAACCGGCACTTCCACCGTCTGTTCCAGCGGATCGCCCGGCCGGAAGATGACGACGGTGTCGACCGTCTTGTAATTGGTGCCCGACGTCGCCTTCAGCGTGCCGGTGCCGTTCACCGTGGTGATCCGTGCGATCACCGTGTTGGGCGTCGCCCGATCGAGATAGACCGGGACATAGGCGGTGCTGCTGCCCGGCTTGTAGGTGGCGTTGCCGATCCAGAGCGTCGCCTTGCCCGGCAACACCGTGCCATTGGCGAAGTCGAAGTCGGCAAAGCTGTTGCTGGTGCTGCTGGTCGTCGCCGTGCTGGTCGTCGTCGCACTGCTCGCACTGCTGCTGGAGATGGTGACCGTGCCGCTATCGGCCGTGCTGGTCGATGAGCTGCTGGTCGTACTGGTTCCGCCCGACAGGATCGTGGCGGCGCCTGCCGCGAAGACAGACGTAATGATTGCTCCGGCTCCGATCATGGAGCCGGCCGATTTGCTGCGCATAATGCAACCCCCGTTTTGGTGTCCCTAAAGGGTCCGCCACGAGGGTTAACAATTGCTTCCAGACAAGCTCGCCTCGTCGCAAATCAGCCATTTTTGCGACGAGGCGAGGAACTTTTACTCGGCAGCTTCAACCAGCATTTCAGGCTCCGGCGCCATGCCACGGCCAACGCTGTCATAGATAAATCCAGCCGCTTCAGCGACTTCGGGCCGATAGATGTTGCGCAGGTCGACCAGACCATTGCCGGCCATCACGCCGCGCAGGCGCGACAGGTCGAGCGCGCGCAGCGCATCCCATTCGGTGACCAGCACGACGGCCGATGCACCCTGCGCCGCGGCATAGGGATCGTGGAAGAAATCGACATTCTGCAGCAGCGGCTGGGCGGCCTCGATCCCTTCGGGGTCGAAGGCGCGGATCTGCGCACCGCCGTCCTGCAGTGCCTGGATGATCGACAGCGACGGCGCATCGCGCATATCGTCGGTATTGGGCTTGAAGGTCAGGCCCAGCACCGCGATCGTCTTGCCACGCACCGATCCATTGCACACGCCGATCACCTTGCGCGCCATGGCGCGCTTGCGGCTTTCGTTGATCGCGACGGTGGTTTCGATCAGACGAATGGGCGCGCCGGAATCTTCCGCCGTCTTGACCAGCGCCAACGTATCCTTGGGGAAGCAGGAGCCGCCATAGCCGGGTCCGGCATGCAGGAATTTCGAACCGATCCGGTTATCCAGGCCAATGCCGCGCGCCACCTGCTGCACATCCGCGCCGACCCGTTCGCACAGTTCGGCCATCTCGTTGATATAGGTGATCTTCATCGCCAGGAAGGCGTTGGCGGCATATTTGATCAGTTCGCTGGTACGACGACCGGTGAACAGCAGTGGCGCCTGGTTGAGGTAGAGCGGGCGATAGACCTCTTCCATAACCGGGCGTGCGCGCTCGTCCTCGATGCCGACGACGATGCGATCCGGGCGCTTGAAATCCTCGATCGCGGCCCCCTCGCGCAGGAATTCGGGATTGGAGGCGACCGCAAACTGGGCGTCGGGATTGGTTTCACGAATGATCCGTTCGACCTCGTCACCGGTGCCGACCGGCACGGTCGACTTCGTAACCACAACGGTAAAGCCCTTGAGCGCCCCGGCAATCTCGCGCGCGGCATCATAGACATAGCTGAGGTCGGCATGGCCATCGCCCCGACGCGCCGGGGTGCCGACCGCAATGAAGACGACATCGGCGTCCGCCACGGACGTTGCCAGATCGGTCGTGAAGCTCAACCGGCCCGCCTTGACGTTGCGCGCGATGAGATCGGCGAGGCCCGGCTCATAGATCGGCACGCCGCCTTCGCGCAACTTGGCGATCTTGCGCTCATCCTTGTCGACGCAGATGATTTCGTGGCCGAAATCCGCGAGGCAGGCGCCCGATACCAGACCAACATAACCAGATCCGGTCATCACGATCCGCATGACAATTCTCCTTGTCCAATGTGCAAGCTAATCGACAATATGCCCGCAACCGATCGCCCCGACCCGGACAGGACGCGACAGAGCGCTCCGGAAAATCCGGATGCGCGCACCTCTCGCCCTGACAAAGATCGAAGCCCCCGGCCTGTTCGGACAGTTGCCGCGTCAGTGGAACCAGCCACCTGTTGACGCGATGCAGCATAAGTCGGGTCATGACGCTGTTGCAACGCGACTTGGCGCTAGGCGGGCACATGTGGACGTGGGGCGAATGGAAAATGCGCCGAACTGCCGCAGCGCGCGGGCGCAATTAACCGGATCGGCGGATCAGTCCTCGACGATCCGCATCAATTTGCGTTCGACAGGCGCCAATATCCCCTGCAACTCCTGTCCGCGCTTGAGCACATGACCCGCTTCACCCACCAGCGCCCACATGCCCTGGCGGTTGCGCAACGCCGGCCGCTTCTCGATCCGATATTCAGGACGCTCGGCAGAACGCCGGAAAGCGGAGAAAATTGCCGCCTCGCGCCCCAGGTCCATGGCATAGTCGCGCCAGTGTCCGGCGGCGACCATGCGGCCATAGAGATCCATGATCCGCTGCAATTCCAGGCGATCGAACCCGACCTGCCCCTGTTGCTGGCCGTTGGGTGCTGGGAACGGCGTCACATTGGACATCAGGCCCGGCCACGCTCCTTGAACAGGGCGACGTCATCGGCAGGCAGTTCAGGCGCCTGCTTCTGCGCCAGCAACTCGGCCAGCCGCTTCTGCAACTGCTCTACTTCGCACTGCAGCAATTCCAGCTTCTGCTTTTCGGGATCAAAGCAATCGGAGCAAGGCGTGCCATAGGGCAGGAAGTCGCGCTGATAGGCGGTGACATCGACCAGCATCGCGCGCGCGGGAATACCGACCATGGTCGCGGCCTCCGCCACATCCTTGGTCACCACCGCGTTGGCGCCGACACGGGCACGAGCGCCGACACGGACCGGCCCCAGAACCTGCGCGCCCGATCCCACGATCACGCCATTTTCCAGCGTCGGATGGCGCTTGCCGGCGATCCCGTTGGCGGGATCGGTCCCACCCAGCGTCACATTCTGATAAAGAGTGACGTCGTCGCCAATCTCCGCCGTTTCGCCGATCACGGTGAAGCCATGATCGATGAAGAAGCGCTTGCCGATCTTCGCGCCGGGATGAATGTCATTGCCGGTCAGGAAGCGCGACAGATGATTGACCGCCCGCGCCAGGAAATAGAGCCGCGCCCGATAGAGACGGTGCGCCACGCGATGGAAGGCCAGCGACCAGATACCGGGATAGAGCAGGATTTCCGCCCGCGATCGCGGCGCAGGGTCGCGCGACTTGACCGAATCCAGATAGGCGATGAGATTACGCAGCATCGAAACGTCCCTGAACGGACCCGCCCTGCTGGCGCGCCCCTTTTACCCTGTTGCCAGCAACATAGAGATTAAGCGGCAATTTTTCCAGAGCGCGCCCTAATTCGCCTTCCCGGCCCAAAACAGAAACTTGCTTGGCGCCTCAAGATATACCAATCATTGAGGTAGACAATTAGAACGAAGGTGTTTGGATGATCGACACATTTATCGCCCATTTTGGCGAAATACTGCCCTTCATCCTGATCGGCTTCGGCGCGCAGATTATCGATGGCGCCCTTGGCATGGCCTATGGCGTGATTTCCAGCACCCTGCTGCTGGCCATGGGCGTGCCACCCAGCCGCGCGTCCGCCAGCGTCCATGCCGCCGAAACCTTCACCACCGGCGTGTCCGCGATCAGCCATATCCTGCACCGCAATGTCGACTGGGGCCTGTTCGCCCGGCTCGTCATTCCCGGCGTGATCGGTGGCGTGGCCGGCGCCTATCTGCTGTCCAATATCGACGGCGCGATCATCAAGCCCTTCGTCCAATTCTATCTGGCAGCGATCGGCATCTACCTGATCTGGCGCGGCTTCCATTTCCCCCCGCACAGCAAGAGCCCCAAATGGGTGGCACCGCTCGGCCTGGTCGGCGGCTTCATGGATGCGTCGGGCGGCGGGGGCTGGGGGCCGGTCGTGACCTCCAACCTGCTGATCCAGGGATCGAGCCCGCGCCACACCATCGGCACGGTCAACAGCGTCGAATTCATCCTGACCCTGTCGATCAGCCTGACCTTCCTGTTCCATCTGGGCTGGGAAAGCTTCACCACCTACACGATCGGCCTGTTGATCGGCGGCGTGGTGGCGGCTCCCTTTGGCGCCATGCTGGCCCGTCATGTCGCGCCAAAGGTGCTGTTCGTGGCCGTGGGCATCATCCTGACCCTGACGTCGGCCTTCGGCATCGCCAAATATCTTGGTTATATCGGATAATTCGCTTATATTCGGATTTCTAATTCAGGAATCCGATAAATGTCGAACTACATGCCCACGCTCAAACAGCTGCAATATCTGGTTGCGCTGAAGGAACATGGCCATTTCGGCAAGGCGGCCGACAGCTGCTATGTGACCCAGTCCACCCTGTCGGCCGGCATCCGCGAACTGGAGTCCCTGATCGGCGTCACCCTGGTCGAGCGAACGCGCCGCGTCGTGCGCTTCACGGCGCTGGGCGATCGCATCGTCGAAAAGGCGCACCGCGTCCTGCGCGAGGCGGAGGAGCTTGCGGCGATCGCCGAGGCATCGGGCAAGCCGCTGACCGGCGAATTGCGGATGAGCGTCATCCCGACGATCGCGCCCTTCCTGCTGCCGCGCCTGCTGCCCCGCCTGCGCGCCGACCGGCCGGAATTGAAACTCTATCTGCGCGAGGAAACGACCCAGGCGGCAATCGATTCGCTGCGCCATGGCAATGTCGACTGCGTGCTGATGGCCCTGCCCTATCCCACCGGCGAACTGGACAGCGAGATATTGTTCCAGGATCCGCTCTATGTCGCCTTCCCGCGCGACGATCCGACCAATCCGCCGGACTGGATCAAGCCGGACATGATCGACGAGAACAAGCTGCTGCTTCTGGAGGACGGGCATTGCCTGAAGGACCATGCGCTGGCCGCCTGCAATCGCCCCGACCTGCGCGCCAGCGCGACGATGATGGGCACCTCGCTCCACACGCTGATCCAGATGGTGGACAATGGGCTGGGCGTCACGATGCTGCCGGAAATGGCGCTGGCCGGCGGCATATTGGAACATACCAATATCACCGCGCGCCCGCTGCAGTCCGATCATGCCTGGCGCGACATTGCCCTGGTCTGGCGCAAGAACAGCCCGCGCGAAAAGGAATTCCATCTGCTCGCCGAGATATTGCGCGACGCGGCGGACCATCCCGCAATCCGCGCCAACGCCGCCTGATCGATCAGCGATCCCAGTCCTGCGCCTTGGCCTCATCCTCGGCGCGGGGCGCGACCCAGGCGCCTGCGCCATCGGCATAATGCGCCTTCTTCCAGAAAGGCGCGCGCGATTTCAGCCAGTCGATCAGGAAGGCGCAGCTTTCCAGCGCCGCCGCGCGATGCCGTGACGCCGTGCCGACGAACACGATCCGCTCGCCCGGCAGCAACCGACCATGGCGATGGATGATCGACAGCCCCAGCAGCGGCCAGCGCGCCATCGCCTCCTCCGCGATCCGTTCGGCCTGGCGCTGCGTCATCGCCGGATAATGTTCCAGTTCCAGCGCCACCAGCCCCTCTTCGCCGCGGACGATACCGGTGAAACTGGCGACCCCGCCGCCGCCCAGCGCTTCGAGTGCGGCAAGCTCGGCCGAAATATCGAAATCATCCGCCTGGATGGCGACCCGTTTCATCCACCCGTGACCGGCGGGAACAGCGCCAGTTCCCGCGCCGTGCCGATTGCCTGATCGAAACCGACAAATTGCTGGTCCAGCGCCGCGCGCAACCGATCCGGATCGGCCAGCGCCTCGGCATAGCCACCGCCCTGTGCCGCCAGTCGCGCCACCAGTTCCGCTATCGTTTCATCCGGCGAAGCCAGTTCGACCAGCTCCTCATCGCGGCCAATGGCTTCGCGCACCCAGGCAAAATAGACGAGGGTCACAGTCGCCATCCCGGTCAGTCCATATGCTTGATGCCGACGCGCAGATAATCCCAGCCGGTAATCAGCGTCAGGATGGCCGCGGCCCACAGGGTCAGGATGCCAACGCTCTGCACGAAGGGGAATTGCGGCACGGCACCGGCCAGGATCAGGGCGCCCAGCGCGATCAACTGGAACGTCGTCTTCCACTTGGCCAGGCGCGACACCGGGACCGACACCTGAAGGCCGGCCAGAAATTCCCGCAGCCCCGACACGGCGATCTCGCGCAGCAGGATGATCATCGCGGCCGCGATATGGATGCCGGCGATATCGCGCGTCGCGGCGAGCATCAGGATGACCGCGCCAACCATGATCTTGTCCGCGATCGGATCAAGGAACACGCCGAGCTTCGACACGGCGCCCTGCGCACGGGCCAGGTAGCCGTCGAAATAATCGGTGATGCCCATCAGGCAGTAGAGACCGAAGGCAAGGCCATAGCCCGTGGTCCAGCGCGCGCCCATCTCGCCGGGCCACAACAGGGCCACCAGCAAGGGCACGGTGATGATGCGCGAAAGCGTCAGCAAATTGGGCAGCGTCAGCATCAGGGCGACCTGCCACAGTCCCGCATCGGGCACAAGCGAAGGCAGCAAGAAGTGAACAGGAAATTGGACAGGCCCGCCTGCAGCGGCTAGACCGCCCCCCGGTCGTCCACAGCGAAAAGCCAAACGCACTCATGCAAGCCTCACTCAGGCTCCTCAAAAAGCGCCGTTTTCTGCCGCTTTTCATCACCCAGCTTCTCGGCGCCTTCAACGATAACCTGTTCAAGAACGCCATGGTGCTGTTCGTGGTGTATCAGGTCTATAATGACGAGCGGTCCGAAACCTGGTTCAGTGCGCTGGCCACCGGCATCTTCATCATCCCCTTCTTCCTGCTGTCCGCCCTGTCGGGCCAATTGGCCGATCAGCGCGACAAGGCCGTCATCATCCGCTGGGTGAAGGCGGCGGAAATCGTCATCATGACGGTCGGCGCGACCGGCCTGGCGCTGATCTGGAGCGGCATTGCCGTCCATATCCTGGCGATCCCGCTGCTGCTCGCCGCGCTGTTCGCGATGGGCATCCACTCCACTTTCTTCGGCCCGATCAAATATGCGATCCTGCCCCAGCATCTGCATGATGACGAGGTTCTGGGCGGCACCGGCCTGGTGGAGGCCGGCACCTATATCGCGATCCTGGCCGGCACCATCCTGGCCGGCATCATCCCGATCGAGGCTGCGGCCATCGGCGTGGTGGTAACCGCCTTCATCGGCTATTTTGCCAGCCGGGCCGTGCCACCCGCCCCGTCGCTGCTCGCCAAGCAGCCGATCGACTTCCACGTCATCCGATCCTCGGTCGCGCTGGTGCGGGGCACGATGCACATTCCGCGCCTCTATCTGGCAATCATGTCGATCAGCTTCTTCTGGGCCGTGGGATCGGTGCTGTTCATCCAGTTCCCGCCGCTGGTGAAGAATGTCCTGACCGCCGACAAGTCGGTTGCCAGCCTGTTCCTGGCGATCTTCTCGATCGGCATCGCGATCGGATCGATCGCGATCAACCGGCTGCTCGCCGGCCATGTCTCGGCCAAATATGCCCCCGCGTCGGTGATCGGCATGGGCTGCTGCATCATCGCCTTCCATGTGGTGTGCGACCTGTGGACGCCGGCACCCGGTGGCCAGATGCTGCCGCTCGCCGGCTTCCTCGCCCATCCGATGGCGATCCCGCTGTCGCTCTGCCTGCTCGGCGTGGCGACCTTTGGCGGCATGTTCGTGGTGCCGCTCTACGCCTTCCTCACGACCACGGTCGAGAAGTGCGAGGCGGCGCGCACCGTGGCGGCCAACAATATCGTCAATTCCGGCGCCATGGTGGTCGGATCGCTGATCGCGATCGGCCTGACCCTGGCCGGCCTGGAGGTGGTCTATCAGCTGCTGCTGGTGGCGGCGATGTGCCTGCCCTGCGCCTGGCTGGCCTGGCGGCTGCACAAGGCCTGTGACGGCCCGGCCTGCAGCGGCGAGCTTTAGAAGATGAAGCTGTAGAAAGCCGTGAAGAAGGCCGAGAAGCTCAGCACGAACAGCTTCCAGTCATTGTCGTCGGAGACGGCCACGTCGCGGCGGCGGCGCGCCTGCGACGACGCATCGTCCGTCAGCTGGAAGATGTGACGGGGCAGCCGCTGCCGGAAGGGGTGGCGGGCGGCTTCGTTGGTGAGGACGAGGACTCGGTTTCTCATAAGGATTGGTTAACGCGATATTTACCATTAGTTCCATGGCAAATTTCGTAAAATCCGGGATGTCCCGTCGCGGGACAGACTTGACCGTATCAACAACATAATACAGCATGGCCGTGCCGATGACCGAATTGCCCAACCCCGCCCCCACCGGCACGCCCGCCCCGGCTGCTGACCAAGCGCGCCCGTTCGGCGCCGGCCCGCCCAGCGCCTTTGCCCCGCCCACCCCGTGGAAGCGGCGGCTGCAGATTTTCGGCTGGATCGTGGCGGCGGGGCTGGCCCTGTTGATGCTGATCATCGCCTGGCTGGCGGTAACGGCGCCCATGTCGCGCTCGCTGCAGCCCATTGCCCCGCCCAGCATCAGCCTGATGTCGGCCGACGGGCATCTGGTCGCCCGGCGCGGCGCCATCATCGACAAGCCGGTGGAGGTGGCCAAGCTGCCCGCCCATGTCCCCCAGGCCTTCATGGCGATCGAGGATCGCCGCTTCTATGACCATTGGGGCGTCGATCCGCG
This sequence comes from Sphingobium yanoikuyae, assembly GCF_034424525.1. NCBI lineage: Bacteria > Pseudomonadati > Pseudomonadota > Alphaproteobacteria > Sphingomonadales > Sphingobiaceae > Sphingobium > Sphingobium yanoikuyae. The sequence goes on along the minus strand of NZ_CP139979.1, from coordinate 1,618,146 downwards.
CGGCATCGCCCGCGCCATGTGGCACAATATCTGGTCCGATGGATCGTCGCAGGGCGGCAGCACCATCACCCAGCAGCTGGCCAAGGGCGTATTCCTGTCGAGCGACCGGACCATGGGCCGCAAGGCGCGCGAAGCGTTGATCGCCTTCTGGCTGGAGGCCTGGCTGACCAAGGACCAGATCCTCGAACGCTACCTCTCGAACGTCTATTTCGGCGACAATGTCTATGGCCTGCGCGCCGCCTCGCTCCATTATTTCGATCGCCAGCCCGAACGGCTGACCATTCCTCAGGCCGCGATGCTGGCCGGCCTGCTGAAGGCGCCCTCGCGCCTCGCGCCGACCAGCAACCTGAAGGGTGCGCGTGCCCGCGCCGCACTGGTGACGCAGGCGATGGTCGAGGCCGGCTATATCAGCAAGGCCCAGCGCGATCAGCTCGCCCCGGCCCGCCTTGATGTGCGCGAGTCGCCGGATGCCACCAGCGGCACCTATTTTGCCGACTGGGTGCTGCCCGAAGCGCGCGACCGCGCCGGCGCCGTCTATGGCGCGCAGGAGGTGAAGACGACGCTCGACTGGCGCATCCAGCGCCTCGCCGAAGCCGCGATCCGGCGCGCGCCGCTGGGCGGGGCACAGGTGGCGCTGGTGGCGATGAAGCCAGACGGCAGCGTCGTCGCCATGATCGGCGGCAAGAATTACGAGAAGAGCAGTTTCAACCGCGCCGTGCAGGCGAAGCGCCAGCCGGGCTCCACCTTCAAGCTGTTCGTCTATCTCGCCGCCTTCCGCGCCGGCATGACGCCCGACGACATGATCGAGGATACGCCGATCACCACCGGCACCTATCGCCCGGCCAATCATGGCGGCAAATATCGCGGCCGCATCACGTTGCGCCAGGCCTTTGCCGCGTCGAGCAATGTGGCAGCGGTGCGCCTGACCCAGAAGGTCGGCGTCGACAATGTCATCAAGGTTGCCCGCGATCTGGGCGTTACCGCGCCGTTGACCGAAGATCTCAGCCTCGCGCTCGGCACGTCGGAAATCCCGCTGGTGGAGCTGGCCGAGGCCTATGCGTCGGTGGCGGCCGGTGCCTATCCGGTGCTCGCCCATGGCCTGCCGCCCGAGGAACAGGGCTGGTTCGACCGACTGATGAAGCGCCAGCGCCATTTCAGCGACGGCCAGCTCGAAATGATCCGCGACCTCCTGTCGTCCGCCGCCAATCGCGGCACCGGCAGCGCGGCGGCGCTGCGCACCAGCACCTTTGGCAAGACCGGTACGACCCAGGATAGTCGCGACGCGATTTTCGTCGGCTATGCCGGCGGACTGGTGACGGCGGTGTGGATCGGCAATGACGATAACGCCCCGCTGCCCGGCGGCGCGGCCGGCGGCGGTGTGCCAGCACGTATTTGGCGCAATTTCATGGCTGGCGCGATCAACGAGCCGGTCGAGAAGGTGCCCGAGGAAGAGCAGGATCCCGATCTGGTCAACGCCATCGCCAATGTCAGCGTCGAAACCGACATCGGCAATGTCGGCGTCGGCATGGATCAGGGCGGAATGACCGTCACCATAGATGGCAACCAGCTTCGCATTCCGTCCGACCAGCCCTTGCCGCTGCCGCCGCAGGGCGTGCCCCCACCGCGGATCGCGCCGACCCAACCGCAGGAGAATGAGCCGCCACAGCCATGACGGCGATTTCGATGACCCGCATTTCATGGCTTCGCGCCCGCGCGAACAGGCCGTAAAATTGCGTATATTATGTAATCATACCTAGTCTTAACCTACTGACAAATCTCCATTTCCCCTGCCCATCCGATCGATGATATAGTGCGATTCCCTTCCACTTCAGAGGTCACACGATGAATGGAGCATTTGGCCGGGAAGACCATTCGACGCAGAAGGCGCTGGCGGCCCGCTGGACCATAGCCGCCGAGGCCCTGGAGGCTCTGGCCGGCGCGCGCTCCCTGGATGCAGTTGTCAGCGTCCTGCGCGCCTTTGCCCGCCGCGCCGTCGGCGCAGACGGTATCGCGATCGTCCTGCGCGAAGGCGAAAAATGCTATTATATCGCGGAAGATGCCAAGGCGCCTTTATGGGCCGGGCAACGCTTTCCGGCCGAGACCTGCGTGTCCGGCTGGGCGATGATGAACCAGGAAACCGCGGTGATCGCCGACATATTCGACGATGTCCGGGTGCCGGTGGACGCCTATAGTCAGACCTTCGTCCGCAGCATGATCATGGTGCCCATCGGCCGAGTCGACTCGATCGCCGCCGTAGGCGCCTATTGGTCCGAGCCGGCCATGCCGACCGACAACGAGATTTCGCTGCTCGAAGCGCTGGCACGGGCGGCGTCCACCGCACTCGAAAATGGCCGGCTCTTCGGCGCGCTCGAGTCCCTGAACGATCATCTGGACCAGCGCGTGCGCGAGCGCACCAGCGAACTGGAAAGCGCGCAGGACAAGCTGCGGCAAATCCAGAAGATGGACGTGCTGGGCCAGTTGACCGGGCATGTCGCGCACGACTTCAACAATCTGCTGACGCCGATCATCGGCGGGCTGGACCAGATCATCGCCGGCGGCCGATCCGCCGAAGCGGTCGCCCGCACCGCCAATATCGCGATGCAGGCGGCGGAAACCGCGCAGACGCTGGTCAAGCGGCTGCTGGCCTTCGGCCGTCGCCAACCGTTGCAACCGACATCGGTCAATCTTTCCGAGACGCTGGAGAATATGCAGACCTTGCTGGTCAGCACGGTCGGCCCGCAGATCATTCTCCATGTCGACGCCGCGCCGGATGTGCCGCCGGTGCGCGCCGATCGACATCAGCTGGAACTGGCGATCCTCAACCTGGTGGTCAACGCGCGCGACGCGATGCCGAACGGCGGGCAGGTCATCATTTCCGCCGAACGGTGCAAGAGCCGCCTCCCCGTGCCGCTGATCCCCGGCCAATTCGTCTGCCTGCGCATCACCGACACCGGCATCGGCATGACCCCAGCGGTCAAGGCGTCCGCAACCGAGCCCTTCTTCACGACCAAGCCGGTCGGCCATGGCACCGGCCTTGGCCTGTCGATGGCGCATGGCCTGGCCGGCCAGTTGGGCGGTGCGCTGGAAATCGTCAGCGAAGTGGGCCAGGGCACGGAAATCCAGCTCTGGCTGCCGATCGAGAAGCAGAAGCCAGTAGCCGTGGTGGCGGATGGCGATGGCGGCGAGATCGCAGCAACGCAAGGCAAGGTGCTGCTGATCGACGACAATGCCCTGGTCCGCCATGGCACGCGGGAAATGCTGACCGACCTAGGCTATGACGTGGTCGATATCGACAATGCCGAACTGGGGCTCAGCATGATCGCCGCCGATTTCCGGCCCGACATCGTCGTCACCGACCATATCATGCCCGGCATGACCGGCGCCGAACTGGCGCTGCGGCTGCGCGTCGACCATCCCGAAATCGCGTTGCTCATCATATCCGGCTACGAAGGCGTCGACCTGATCGCACCGGATATTCCGCGCCTTTCCAAACCCTTCCGCCGCCAGCATCTTCAGGCCAGCATCGCAGCCGCGCAGGCCCAGACCGTGGGGCGTGCCTAGGGGAGATCGACATCCAGATGATCGCGTGACGAAAATGGTGGTTTTCCGTGACCCTTGAAACGAGTCACGTGCCTCGTTTCAACGCAGCGGACTCAAAGTACGTGAGCACCGGAAGCGCGGAGAACCGCCATTTGCAGGCCGTCAGGGCCGAATGTCGATTGCCCCTAGAGCGCCTGCCCGGCCGCCCAGCCGCTGGCCCAGGCCCATTGGAAATTATAGCCGCCCAGCCAGCCAGTGACGTCGACCGCCTCGCCAATGGCATAGAGGCCCGGCACCTTGGCGGCTTCCATCGTCCGCGATGACAGGCCGGCGGTGGCGATGCCGCCGACCGTGACCTCCGCCTTGGCATAGCCTTCGGTGCCGGACGGTATGAAGGACCAGCCCGCCAGCCGCTCGCCAATCTGGCGCAGGGTCTTGTCGGGCAGATTGCCAAGGTCGCCCTGCGCCCCGATCCGTTCGAGCAGGGCATCGGCCATGCGCTCGGGGAAGCGTTCGACCAGCACGCGCCGCAAGCCGGTGCGTGGGCGGTTGCGCTTCTCGGCCAGCAACCAGTCAACATCGAGATCGGGCAGGAAATTGACGTGGATCGGCGTGCGATGCTCCCAATAGGAGGAAATCTGCAACATCGCCGGCCCTGAGAGGCCGCGATGGGTGAACAGCGCCGCCTCGCGGAACCGGGTCTTGTTCCAGCGCACCTCCACCTCGGCCGAGACGCCCGACAGCGACTGGAACAGCGCGTCGTCCGGCCCCAGGGTGAAGGGCACCAGCGCCGGCCGGGGCTGCACCACCTTGAGATCGAACTGGCGCGCGACCTCATAGGCGAAGCCGGTAGCGCCCAGTTTCGGGATGGACGGGCCACCGGTCGCGAGTACCAAAGACGGCGCCGACACGATACGATCGCCCAGTTTGACGCGGAACAGGCCATCGCCATGGCTGATATCCGTCACAGGCTGGCCCAGCGCCATGGTCACGCCGCCGGCCGTGCATTCCTCTTCCAGCATCGCCACGACCTGCTTCGCCGATCCATCGCAGAAAAGCTGCCCCAGCGTCTTTTCATGCCAGGCAATGCCATAGCGGCCGATCAGGGTAAGGAAATCCTGCGGCGTGTAGCGGCCCAGCGCCGATTTGGCGAAATGGGGATTGGCCGACAGATAGCGATCGGCAGCGGTATGGATATTGGTGAAATTGCAGCGCCCGCCGCCGGAGATCAGGATCTTCTTGCCCGGCGCGTCGGCATGGTCGGCCAGCAGCACCCTGCGGCCGCGTTGGCCGGCGGTCGCCGCGCACATCATGCCGGCGGCGCCCGCGCCCAGGATTATCGCGTCATAATCGCCCATCACCGCCCCCGCTTCATCCGCATGATCGCCTCGTCCAGCGCGGACAGGAAGCGGGATCGATCAACCTTGGAAAAGGGCGGTGGGCCGCCGACCGGATCGCCGACCGCGCCGGCGCGCAGGTCCGCCATGATCGCCCGCACCGCGATCGCGCTGCCGATCGAGGCGCTGGTGAAGGGCTTGCCATTGGGCGCGATCACCCCGGCCCCGGCCTTGAGGCAACGATCGGCGAGCAGGATGTCGGCGGTGATGCACAGCGTATCGACGCCGGCGCGCTCGGCGATCCAGTCGTCGGCGGCGTCGAACCCGTCGCTCACCACCACGCGGTCGATCAGTTCATGCGCGGGAATGCGGATCGGACTGTTGCTGACGATGGTGACCGGCACGCCATGGCGGAAGGCAACCTTGTAGATTTCCTCCTTCACCGGGCAGGCGTCGGCATCGACCAATATGTGCATCGCCGCGCTGTCCTTTCATTCCGGCCGTTCGCGGCGGCGATAGGCGGACAGGGACCAACGTGCAATGGGCCGGGGAAACACCCCGGCCCATCCGTAGTTAGCGCCCGACGATTTCGAGCAGATGCGGCGGGTAGCGCTCGCCCTCGACCGGGATGGCGTCGGCCGCCTCCCGAATACGGGTCAGGTCGGCATCACTCAGTTCGACCTTGGCCGCGCCCAGATTTTCCTCCAGCCGATGGAGCTTGGTGGTGCCAGGGATCGGCACGATCCACGGCTTCTGCGCGAGCAGCCAGGCGATCGCGATCTGCGCCGGGGTCACCCCCTTCTCGGCCGCGATGCCCTTGAGCAGATCGACCAGCGCCAAATTCTTCTCCCGCGCCTCGGCCGCGAAGCGCGGCAGGCTGTTGCGGAAATCGCCTTCGGCCAGCGCCGTATCCTTGCCGATCGCGCCGGTCAGGAAGCCCTTGCCAAGCGGGCTGTAGGGCACGAAGCCGATGCCCAGTTCCTCGCAGGTTTCAAGGATGCCGTTGGTTTCGGGGCCACGGGTCCAGAGCGAATATTCATTCTGGAGTGCGGCGACCGGCTGCACCGCATGGGCACGGCGGACCGTCGCGGCCGACGGTTCCGACAGGCCGAAATGCCGGACCTTGCCCTCGGCGATCAGATCCTTGACCGCACCCGCCACGTCCTCAATCGGCACGGCCGGATCGACGCGATGCTGATAGAAAAGATCGATCACCTCGACGCCCAGCCGCTTGAGCGAGGCGTCCGCCACCGCGCGGATATTGTCCGGCCGGCTGTTGAGCGCGCCAAGACCGGCGCCGATATCGAAGCCGAACTTGGTGGCGATCACCACCTGATCGCGCACCGGCGCCAGCGCGGCGCCGACCATTTCTTCATTGGTATAGGGGCCATAGACCTCCGCCGTGTCGAAGAAGGTGACACCGAAGTCGACAGCTGCACGGATCAATCTGATCCCTTCATCCTGGCTGACGGCGGTGCCATAGCCGAAGTTGAGGCCCATGCAGCCCAGGCCAATGGCCGAAACCTCCAGCCCGCTCTTGCCCAAAAGTCGCTTTTCCATAGCGGTCACTCCGATTTGATGTCCGAACGGAAGATAGGCTGTCGCCAAGCGGCGGATTAGATCATAAAAGCGGCAAGACTTTATACCTGGAGTTCATGAATGCGGCGCGAAGAGCTGGTCGACCTCAACGCCTTCCTGATGGTCGCCGACACCGGCAATTTCACCCGAGCGGCCGCGCTGCTCGGCACATCGCAGTCCGCGCTCAGCCATACCATCAGGCGGCTGGAAACGCGCCTGGGCGTGCGTCTGTTGACCCGCACCACCCGCAGCGTGTCCCTGACGGAGGCGGGCGATCGCCTGTCCGCCACCTTGCGCCCGGCGCTCGACAGCATCGCGACCGAACTCGCCTCGCTCGGCGATCTGCGCGAACGGCCGGCCGGCACCATCCGCATCACCGCCGCCGAACATGCCAGCAACACGGTCGTCTGGCCAGCATTGCAACGGCTGTTGCCGCGCTACCCTGACATCCATGTTGAATTGAGCATCGATTCCGGCTTTGTCGACATCGTCAAGGAACGGTTCGACGCCGGCGTGCGGCTGGGCGAGGCGATCGCCAAGGATATGGTCGCCGTGCGCATCGGCCCGGACCTGCGCATGATCGTGGTCGGCGCGCCCGCCTATTTCGCCAGCCGCCCAGTGCCGCGCACGCCGCAGGATCTGGCCGCGCATGACTGCATCAATCTGCGCCTGCGCAGCGCCGGCGGCCTTTATGCCTGGGAACTGGAAAAGGACGGCCATGAAATCCGGGTGCGGGTGGAGGGGCAACTGGCCTTCAACAGCATAGAGATGATCCGCCGCGCCGCGCTCGCCGGCTTCGGCCTCGCCTTCGTGATGGAGGATCAGGTGCGCGCCGACATCGACGAAGGCCGGCTGATCCCGGTGCTGGAGGACTGGTGCCCGCCCTTTGCCGGCTATCATCTCTATTATCCCAGCCGCCGCCAGCCCGCCGCTGCGTTCAGCATATTGGTCGACGCGCTGCGCTATCGCGGCCCCTAGGGGCGATCGACATTCAGATGATGATGTGACGAAAATGGTGGTTTTCCGTAATCCGGAGCGCAGCGTACTTAAAGTACGTGAGCACCGGAAGTGCGGAAGGCCGCCATTTGCAGGCCGTCAGGGCTGAATGTCGATTGACCCTAGGCCATTTTGCCGCCTTCTCCCGAGGTGATAACTGTCCTACATGGAGGGATAATGAGCGCATCCCTCTACAATAACGACATTCTTCGCCTCGCGGCGAGCATCCCGCACCACCAGCGGCTGGCCGATCCGCACGCCAGCGTGGAGAAGCGGTCACCGACCTGCGGCTCGCGCATCACGGCCGATGTCCGCATGGCCGACGGCAGGCTCGCCGAAATGGGCCTGGACGTGAAGGCCTGCGCCCTGGGCCAGGCCTCCGCCGCGCTGATGGCGGCGCAGGCGATCGGACTCACCGCCGAAGAACTGGCGGAGGCACGCGACAAGCTTACCGCCTATCTGTCGGGCGAGAGCGAGGACCTGGACTTCTGGCCCGGCCTTGCCGTGCTGGCGCCGGCCCGCGCCTATCCCGCGCGGCACCCCTCGATCCGTCTGGGCTTCGAGGCGATCGCCGAAGCCGCCCGGATGGCGGACGCCTGATGCCGGTCGCCGAAACCGCGATGTCGGCTACCGACGTCCTCCTGTCCGAAGGCGTGATCCTGCTCGGCGTCGCCGTTGCCTTCGTCCTGCTGTTCCGCCGCTTCGGCCTGGGTGCCGTGCTGGGCTATCTGGTCGCTGGCGCGCTGGTCGGACCGCAAGGGCTGGGTCTGGTCGGCGGCGCGGAATCGAAGCTCGCCATCGCCGAAATCGGCATCGTCCTGCTGCTTTTCCTCGTCGGCCTTGAACTCCATCCCGCGCGCCTGTGGCGACTGAAGCGCGACATCTTCGCGCTTGGCCTGGCGCAGGTCGTGCTGTGCGGCCTCGCCCTCATCGCCATCATCTTCTATTCGACCGGCTTCACCTGGGGCGCGGCGATCGCACTCGGCCTGCCGCTCGCCCTCTCCTCGACCGCGCAGGTGCTGCCGAGCCTCAAATCCAGCGGCCGCATCAATTCGCCCTTTGGCGAGAAGGTCTTCTCGATCCTGCTGTTCCAGGATCTCTCGATCGTTCCGCTGATCACCATCGTCGCGGCTCTTTCCCGCAATCCGGCCGACGCGGGCGGGCCGCCCGGATGGGTGCTGGCGGGCTACACCGTCGCCGCGATCGCCGGGCTGGTGCTGGCCGGTCGCTTCATCCTGCGCCCCTTGCTCAATCTGGTCGGCCGGCAGGGCGAGCGCGAACTGTTCGTCGCGGTCGGCCTGTTCACCGTGCTGGCGGCCGCATCGGTGATGCACAGCCTGCACCTCTCGACCGCGCTTGGCGCCTTCGTCGCCGGCGTGATGCTGGCCGACTCGCCCTATCGCCACGAGATCGAGTCCGACGTTGAGCCGTTCCGCTCGATCCTGCTCGGCCTCTTCTTCCTGGCCGTCGGCATGGTGCTGGACCTGCGCGCCGTCGCCGCCAATCCCCTGTTCGTCATCGGCATGGCGGCGATGCTGGTGGCCGCCAAGACCGCGATCATCGCCCTGCTCGCCCGGCTGTTCGGCATGGCCTGGCAACAGGCGCTGAGCGCCGGCCTGCTGCTCTCCCAAGGCGGTGAATTCGGCTTCGTCCTCTTTGCCCAGGCGCAGAATGCCTATCTGATCGCGCCGCAGGCGGCGAGCCTGTTCAGCGCGATCGTGACCTTCTCGATGGCGACCACGCCCTTCCTGATGCTGTTTGCCCGCCGCTTCGAATTCGCCCAGCCCAAGGATCGTGATGATCTGCCGGGGCCGGAGGATGCGCCGCGCGGCAGCGCCATCATCGTGGGCTATGGCCGGTTCGGCCAGACCGTGGCCCAGATGCTTATGGGCCATGGCTTCGGCGTGGTGCTGATCGACAAGAAGCCTGCCCAGATCGAGGTGTCGAGCCGCTTCGACATGAAGGTCTATTATGGCGATGGCACGCGGATCGACCTGCTCCGCCGCGCCGGTGCCGACGAAGCCCGGCTGATCGCCTTCTGCATCGACGATCCCTCGCTGGATGGACGCGTGCTGCAGCCCATTGCCGAGGCCTTCCCCCAGGCCGCGCTGATGGCGCGCGTGTTCGATCGTCGCCAAATCCTGGCGATGCAGGATATCGAACTGGCCGGCGTGGTGCGGGAAGTGTTCGAATCGGCCATCTGCATGGGCGTCCAGGCGATGCAGACGCTGGGCGTGCCGCCGGAAGAGGTCGAGGAAGTCGAACGCCAATATCGCGAGAATGACGGCCAGCGCCTCGCCCTGCAGATCGAGCATGGCAATCTGCTGGCGGCCAAGGATCTGATGTACCGCCCCGGCCGGGGCATGCGCCTGCGCGCGCGCGGAGATGGAGAAGAAGCATGATCGCCATTCTGGCCGCCCTGTCGGCAGCGCTTGCCATTGCTGCCGGTGCCTTTGGCGCCCATGGCGCCGCCAGCCCGCAGGCGGCGGAGTGGCTGCGCACCGGCGGCCTCTATCAGCTCATCCATGCCGTCGCCGTCCTGACGATCATGGGTATCACGCGCGGCGGCGCCCTGTTGCTGCTGATCGGCGCGGCGATCTTTGCCGTCAGCCTCTATGCCATGGCGCTGGGCTGCCCGCGCTGGCTGGGCGCAGTGACGCCGATCGGCGGCGCGATGATGATCGGCGGCTGGCTCTGGGCGGCCCTTGCCTATTGGCAGCGCGGCTGAGCCAGCCACTTGCCGCCGCAGTTGGACACGCCTAGATAATCGCCATGGCAGATCATTCGCACCATCATCATCAGGAACCCACCGGCAAGAAGCTGGCCGACGCGGCGCAGGCAACGCTGGAGGCGAAGGATGAGCAGTGGACGCCGATGCGCGCGGCCATCTTCGACGCGCTGGCGGCCGAGGAAAAGCCGGCATCGGCCTATGATATCGCCGACACCGTGTCCAAGGCGCGCGGCAAGCGGGTCGCACCCAACAGCGTCTACCGCATCCTCGACCTGTTCGTGGCGAACAATATCGCGATGCGGGTGGAAAGCGCGAACGCCTATATCGCCAACGCGCATCCCGGTTGCCATCATGACTGCATCTTCCTGGTCTGCGACAATTGCGGCCAGGTGACGCATATCGACAATGATCCCATCACCGGATCGCTGAGGTCGGTGGCGGAAAAGGCCGGCTTCGCGCCGGTGCGTCCGGTGATCGAGGTGCGCGGCACCTGCAGCGCCTGCCACTGACGGGCGGTTCATGACCATCATCGAATGGGTCGCAGCGGCGCTCGGCCTGATCAATGTCGTGCTGGTGGCGCGCCGTTCGCTGTGGAACTATCCCTTCGGCATCGCCATGGTCGCGCTCTATTTCTTCGTCTTCTTCGAAGCGAAGCTCTACAGCGACGCGCTGCTGCAAATCTTCTTCCTGATCATCAATGCCTATGGCTGGTGGAACTGGGTGCATAGCGAGAAGGTCGCCGATGGCGGCATAGCGGTGGTCCGCCTCGGCACGCCGGCCCGCCTCGCCTGGATCGCGGGCACGGCGCTCGCCAGCCTGGCCTGGGGCATGGGCATGGCCCGCTTCACCGATGCCGCCGCGCCCTTCGCCGACGCCATGATCGCCGGCATGAGCGTCGCCGCACAGATATTGCAGTCGCAGCGCAAGGTCGAAAGCTGGCTGCTGTGGGTGGCGGTCGATGCCCTCGCCACCGGCCTGTTCTGGAGCCGCGGCCTGATCGCGACGTCGATCCTCTACGCCATCTTCTTCTTCATCGCGCTATGGGGCCTGATCGCCTGGCGCCGCACGATGGACCGGGCGCCGACATGACCCGCGGCTTCCTGCTCGGCAAGTTCATGCCGCCCCATGCCGGCCATCAGATGCTGATCGACAGCGCCCGGGCGATGGTGGACGACCTCACCATCCTGGTCTGCTGGCTGCCGGACGATCCGATCCCCGGCCCGCTGCGGCTGCAATGGATGCGCGAACTGGCGCCGGGATGCCGGGTCATCGGTCATGGCGCCGTCGTGCCGCAGGCTCCTGAAGATTCCGACGACTTCTGGCCGATCTGGCGCGCCATCGTGGCGCAGGCCCATCCCGAGCCGATCGACCTGCTGTTCGCAGGCGAAGCCTATGGCCTGCGGCTGGCGCAAGAGGTCGGCGGCCGCTTCGTGCCGCTGGGCGCCCGGATCCTGGGCGCGGACCTGGATGGACTGGGCGGCCTGTCCGCCAGCGCCGTGCGTGCCGACCCCTGGGGCCAGTGGCGCTGGATCGCGCCGCCGGTCCGCGCGCATTTCACCCGGACGATCGTGTTGCATGGCGTCGAAAGCACCGGCAAGTCGGTGCTGGCCGAACGGCTCGCCCGGCATTTCGACACGATCTGGGTGCCCGAATATGGCCGTGCCCAGGCCGAAGTTCACAGTGTCGATATGGACGAGGCCGACCTGCTGCTGATTGGTGCCGCCCAGTCCGCGACGATTGCCGCCGGCCGGCGGCTGGCGAACCGTCGCCTGTTTGCCGACACCGACGCGCTGATGACGGCGGCCTGGGCCGAGATGATGATCGGCCATGCGCCCGACGCGCTCCTCGCCTACCCGAAGGCCGACCTCTATCTGCTGCTGGAACCCGATGTCGCCTGGATCGACGATGGCACGCGCCTCTATGGCGACGATCCGGTGCGGGCGCGATTTGCCGATATCAGCCGGAACGTGCTGATCGACAGCGGCGTTACCTGGGCTTCGGTCGGCGGGGATTGGGACAGTCGTTTCACCCGCGCCGTTTCCCTGATTGAAGATTTGGCGCCCCCCTGCATGACGTCAGGGTTCGACTTGGCGCAGGAAAGCGAGTAGGCAGTTCCCCATGTCCAATCCGTCCACGCCGTTGCTCGACACCGTCAAGATCCCCGCCGACCTGCGCAAGCTGCAGCCCGACCAGCTCCGCCAGCTGGCCGATGAGCTGCGCGCCGAAACCATCGCCGCCGTCGGCGTGACCGGCGGCCATCTGGGGTCGGGCCTGGGTGTCGTGGAACTGACCACCGCGATCCATTATGTGTTCGACACGCCCAACGACAAGCTGGTCTGGGACGTGGGCCATCAATGCTATCCGCACAAGATATTGACCGGCCGGCGCGATCGCATCCGCACCCTGCGCCAGGGCGGCGGCCTCAGCGGCTTCACCAAGCGCGCCGAATCCGAATATGACCCGTTCGGCGCAGCGCACAGCTCGACCTCGATCAGCGCGGCGCTCGGCTTTGCCGTCGCCAACAAGATGCAGGACAAGCCGGGCAAGGGCATTGCCGTGATCGGCGATGGCGCCATGTCGGCCGGCATGGCCTATGAGGCGATGAACAACGCACGCGAGGCCGGCAACCGTCTGGTCGTCATCCTCAACGACAATGACATGTCGATCGCGCCCCCGGTCGGTGGCCTGTCCGCCTATCTCGCCCGACTGGTGTCGAGCCGCGAGTTTCTGGGCCTGCGCGACATGGCCAAGAAGCTGGCGCGCAAGCTGCCCCGCCCGCTGCACAAGGCGGCCAAGAAGACCGACGAGTTCGCCCGCGGCATGGCGACCGGCGGCACCCTGTTCGAGGAACTGGGCTTCTATTATGTCGGCCCGATCGACGGCCACAATCTCGAGCATCTGATCCCGGTGCTGGAAAATGTCCGCGACGCGGCCGAAGGGCCGTGCCTGATCCATGTCGTGACCCAGAAGGGCAAGGGCTATGGCCCGGCCGAGGCGGCCGCCGACAAATATCATGGCGTGCAGAAGTTCGACGTCATCACCGGCACCCAGGCCAAGGCACCTCCGGGTCCACCCAGCTACACCAATGTCTTCGCCCAGGCGCTGATCGCCGAGGCGCAGCGCGATCCGCGCGTGTGTGCGATCACCGCCGCCATGCCGTCGGGCACGGGGCTCGACAAGTTCGAGCTGGCCTTCCCCGACCGGACCTTCGACGTCGGCATCGCCGAACAGCATGCAGTAACCTTCGCCGCCGGCCTCGCGGCGCAGGGGATGCGGCCTTTCTGCGCCATCTATTCGACCTTCCTGCAGCGCGCCTATGATCAGGTGGTGCATGATGTCGCGATCCAGAACCTGCCCGTGCGCTTCGCCATCGACCGCGCCGGTCTGGTCGGCGCCGACGGCTCCACCCATGCCGGCAGCTTCGACGTCACCTATCTTGCGAGCCTGCCCAATTTCGTCGTGATGGCCGCAGCCGACGAGGCGGAACTGACGCACATGGTCCATACCTGCGCCGTGCATGACAGCGGGCCGATCGCGGTCCGCTACCCGCGCGGCAATGGCACCGGCGTCGCCATGCCGGAGGTTGCCGAAGCGCTGGAGATCGGCAAGGGCCGCGTCGTGCGCGAAGGGCGCCAGGTCGCGATCCTGTCGCTCGGCACCCGGCTGGAAGAAGCGATGAAGGCCGCCGACACGCTGGAGGCCAAGGGCCTGTCGGCATCCGTCGTCGACCTGCGCTTCGCCAAGCCGCTGGACGAGGCGTTGATCCGCCGGATGCTGACCACCCATGAGGTGGCGGTGACGATCGAGGAAGGCTCGATCGGCGGTCTGGGCGCCCATGTCCTGACGCTGGCGAGCGATCTTGGCCTGACCGACCATGGCCTCAAGATCCGCACCATGCGCCTGCCCGACATCTTCCAGGATCAGGACAAGCCCGAACAGCAATATGCCGACGCGCGGCTGGATGCCGATGCGATCGTCGACACGGTGCTGACGGCGCTGCGCCACAACAGCGCCGGCGTGGAGGAAGCGCGGGCCTGAAGGTCCGCGCTGGACCTCCTCACCCAACTGCCCTAGCCTGCCTTCCGCTGGACCATGTCCGGGAGAAGGCGGTTGGGCAGAGTATTGCCGGGTCGACATCATCGCTGGCTGCTGCTCCTGCCGCTGCTCGCCGCCTGTTCGCAGAAACAGGCGGTGGAGCCGCCGCCGCGCGCCAATGATCCCGTGCCGGCGACCAGCGCATCTTCCATCATCAGCGTCCCGGTGGAGATCGACCGCGCCCTGATTGCCCAGGCGATCGAGCGGGCCATGCCGCGACAGCTCTGGCGGATCGACCGGCCCGGCACGCGCTGCGTCCAGCCCAGGCGGGTCAAATTGCTCGGTAAGCAGATCAGGGTGACGCCGCCGATCGACTGCCACATCATCGGCGCGGTCACGCGCGGGCCGATCCGCCTGCGCGGCGCGGGGCGCGACCTGATCGCGGACATCCCGATCCATGCGCAGGTCAGCGCGCGTGACATTGCAGGCTTGCTGAAGGGCGAGACGGCCACCGGCGACGCCATGGCCCATGCCCGGCTTCAGCTCGGCATCGATGACCAGTGGCGCCCCCATGGCACGCTGAAGATCAGCTATGACTGGACCCAGACGCCCGGCATCGATTTCCTCGGCCAACGCGTCACCTTCGCCGACAAGGTGGATCGCAAGATCGCGCCCGTTGTCCGCGACCTCGAACGGCAATTGCCGCGCGAACTGGCCAAGGTCGACCTGCGCAGCAAGATCGAGCGGCTGTGGCGCGCGGCCTTCACCAGCCTCTCGCTCAACGATCATGATCCGCCGGTATGGATGCGCATCACGCCGCAACGCTTCCTGTTCGACGGCTATGGCAACAGCGGCGCGCAACTGCGCTTCCGACTGGGAATAGAGGCGCTGACCGAAACCGTGGTCGGCGACCGTCCGGTCGATCCGCAGCCGACCGGACTGCCACCGCCCGCGCGTGCGCCGATCAATGACGCGCTGCATTTCTTCCTGCCGGTGCGGGCCGATTATGCGCAGCTCGAGCCGGTGATCCTGCGCGCCCTGCACAAGCGCGCCGCACGGCCGTTCGATTTGCCAAAGCTAGGCCCTATCGTCGCGCGCTTCGACAAGCTGACCGCCTATGGCACGACGGGCAACCGCATTGCGGTAGGCGTAACGCTCGCGGCGCGTCCGGCGGACAGCAAGCTCGGCGATACCCATGGCACCGTCTGGCTGACCGCCCGCCCGGTCAACCAGCCCAATTCGGCGCTGGTCCATTTCGAGGATCTGCAGGTGACCGGCACCAGCGACGGGATCGGCGGCGACATCCTGATCGCGCTGGCCGGCAGCCCCGCCTTTTCCAGCGTCATCGCCGACGCCCTCAGCCAGAATTTCACCCATGATCTGGAGGAGTTGAAGGGCAAGATCCGGCGCGCCATCGGCGAGCGCAAAACCCCACATTTCCGTATCCGCACCAATTTGGACAGCACGGAAATCGGCCAGATCAGCGCCCATGGCCAGGGCCTGTATCTGCCGGTGCGCGCGACCGGCCGGGCCTCGATCCGCTACGCCGGCGGGCCGTTATAGAGCAACCATATAGTTGCATATCCCCGTCTTGAGGCGTATATTGGCAATCAGGAGGTTGCCTATCATGACCGACAGCATCATCAAGACGATCGACATCGCCGCGCCGATAGAGCGGGTATGGGACGCCCTGACCGACCATGTGCAATTCGGCACCTGGTTCCGCGTCGCGCTCGACCAGCCCTTTGCCATCGGCCAGCCCTCGACCGGGCAAATGACCTATCCGGGCTATGAGGCGTATCGCTGGCAGGCGCGGGTCGTGGCGATCGAGCCGATGACCCGCTTTGCCTATGAATGGCCTGCAACCGGCGGCGACAAGGCGCTGATGGAGAGCGGCGTGCCGGTCCCCGAATGGACGCTGGTGGAGTTCGTGCTGGAGCCGATCGACGGCGGCACGCGCCTGACCGTCACCGAAAGCGGGTTCGACGCGGTGCCCGAACCACGCCGGACCAATGTCATGCGCGACAATGACGGCGGCTGGGCGGAACAGGTGAAGAATATCCGCGACCATGTCACCGGCTGAGATTTTCGCGGCACTGGGTGATCCCACGCGCCTCGGCCTCATCGCACGGCTGGGCGACGGCAATGGCCGGTCGATCGTGCAACTGGGCGAAGGCCTGCCGATCAGCCGTCAGGCGGTGGCCAAGCATCTGGATGTGCTGCACGGTGCCGGACTGGTGCGCAGGCGCAAGCAGGGGCGGGAAGTGCATTTCGCGCTGCGCCGGGAGGCGGTTGCGGCGGCGCAGGACTGGCTCGGCCGGGTCGGCGCGCAATGGGATGGCACGCTCGCCCGGCTCAAGGCCTTTGCGGAAGGGGACGATAAGACGCCCCCTTCCCCATAGATTATTGCTGCGGCGGGGTCGTCTGCGTGCCGGTGGCGGCGCGGGCGTCCTGGCCGTCGCCTTCCGGCGCAGCGATGATGTCGCGGGTGGTGGCGCCCTTGTCGACCACTTCGGTGCCCGGATCACCCGCCTGCGAGCGGATACCGGCGGCGGCCGTGCCACGGCCGGCCGAGTTCAGCGCCGCGCTTTCCGATGCGCTGCGCGGGGCCGGACCGCCGAACAGCGCTTCCTGTGCGGCGCGGCTCGAATCGACCGTGGCGGCAGCCGGGGTGCCCGGCGCGGGCGGGACCAGCGCGAAATCGGGCGGCACGACCAGCGGCGCCTGGCGCGTCACAGCGAACTCGTCGGGACGGCCACGGTTGAGCAGGCCGTTACCGCCGCCGCCGCACGCCGACAGGGTTGCAACAAGGCCGGCGGCGAGGATCAGTTTACGCATTACTTCAGGGTCTCCGTCTTTGCGCCCTTCTCGCGCAGCAGCAGCGCCCGCGCAAGCAGGATCAGCACGCCGAACGTGATGGCCGCGTCGGCCAGGTTGAAAATCAGGAAGGGCCGCCATTCGCCGAAATGCAGGTCGGCATAGTCGACAACATAGCCCAGCCGCATCCGGTCGACGATATTGCCGATCGCGCCGCCCAGCACCAGGCCGAGCGCCGCGACGTCAGACCGCGCCTTTTCGCGCCACATCCACACGCCCACGAAGCCGGCAATCAACATGGTCATGCCGACCAGCATCCAGCGCATCGTGTCATTGTCGGCATGGAAGAAGCCCATCGAGACGCCGCGATTTTCCAGCCAGCGCAGGCGGAAGAAGGGCAGTATCTCGATCCCCGCATCCGCCCGGCTCTGCAGCGCGAGCGGATAGGTGACGGTATATTTGACCAGCTGGTCGAGCGCGAGGGTGACGATCGCGACC
This sequence comes from Sphingobium yanoikuyae, assembly GCF_034424525.1. Lineage (NCBI taxonomy): Bacteria > Pseudomonadati > Pseudomonadota > Alphaproteobacteria > Sphingomonadales > Sphingobiaceae > Sphingobium > Sphingobium yanoikuyae. The sequence goes on along the minus strand of NZ_CP139979.1, from coordinate 1,600,614 downwards.
GTCAGCCCCAGCGGGCGATGGTTGATGGCACTCATGCCTTCAACACCTCGTCACAGCGGTTGCACAGCGTGCCGTCTTCCTCGACCTCGGGCAGCAGGCGCCAGCAGCGGCCGCATTTGTGCCACTCGCTGGGCTTGACGATGATGCCGTCGCCCACGCCCATCTCGATCCGGGCGACGATGGCGATTTCGGCGAAGTTCACACCGTCGCTGGGCAACATTTCGCCCATGGTGACATCGGCCTCCAGGCTGGAGCGGATCACCTTCTCGCGGCGGAAGGGTTCGATCGCCTCATTGACCTGCTCGCGCTGGTCGCGCAGCTCCGCCCATTTGTCGTTCAGATGATTGTCGATCCAGCGATGGTCGACTTCCGGCCATTCCAGAAAATGGACGCTATCCTCGTCACTTGGGAAGCGGCTCTGCCATACTTCCTCAGCGGTGAAGGGGATGATCGGCGCGACATAGCGGACCAGCGCATGGAACAAAGTGTCGAGCAAGGTGCGATAGGCGCGGCGCTTGGGATCCGACTTCGCATCGCAATAGAGGCAGTCCTTGCGGATGTCGAAGAAGAAGGCGCTGAGGTCGCTGTTCGCGAAGTCGAAGATCGCGCGGGTGTAGCGGCTGAATTCCAGCCAGTTCTCGCTCTTCGCCGCCTTGTCCACCACGGCGCGCAGTTCCGCGTCAAGCTGGGCCAGACGATGGAGCATATAGCGCTCCAGCTCCGGCATTTCGGCGTAGCTGACCGCCTCGCTCTCGTCATAGTCGGACAGGGCGCCGAGCATGTAGCGGAAGGTGTTGCGCAGCTTGCGATAGGCGTCGGACGAACCGGCCAGCACTTCCTTGCCGATGCGGACGTCATCGAAATAGTCGGTGCTGGCGACCCAGACGCGCAGGATGTCGGCGCCGCTTTCGGCCATGATCTTGAGCGGATCGACGACATTGCCAAGGCTCTTGGACATTTTCTTGCCCGAGCCGTCGAGCGCGAAGCCATGGGTCAGCACCGCCTTGTAGGGGGCCTGGCCACGGGTGCCGCAGCTTTCCAGCAGCGACGACTGGAACCAGCCGCGATGCTGGTCCGACCCTTCGATATAGAGGTCGGCGCGGGTGCCCTCGCCATAGCGGCCCTCGACCACGAAACTGTGGGTCGAGCCGCTGTCGAACCAGACGTCGAGAATGTCGTTCACGACCTCATAGTCATTGAGGTCATAATCGGGGCCGAGCAGCGCCTGATGATCGGCACCGAACCAGGCATCTGCACCGGCGCCCTTGAACGCGTCGATGATGCGGGCATTGACTGCCGGATCAACAAGATAGTCACCAGTCTTGCGATGAACATAGAGCGCGATCGGCACGCCCCAGGCGCGCTGGCGGCTGATCACCCAGTCGGGGCGCCCCTCCACCATCGAACGGATGCGGTTGGTCGAACGCTCGGGCACCCAGCGCGTATGCTCGATCGCGTCGAGCGCGATCTCGCGCAGGGTCGGGCCGTTGCCGGTGACGATCGGGGTCGGCATCACGCCGCCATCGACATCGGCCACCACGCCCTCCTGCGGCTTGTCCATCGGGATGAACCATTGCGGAGTGCAGCGGAAGATGATCTTCGCCTTGGAGCGCCAGCTATGCGGATAGCTGTGCTTGAAATCGTCCGACGCGGCGAGCAGCGCGCCCGCTTCGCGCAGGTCGGTGCAGATCGGGCCATCCTTGCCGACGAATTTGGGGTTGATGACCGAGCCCTGCCCGCCCAGCCACAGCCAGTCGGCGCGATACTTCCCGTCGCCCTCGACCGCGAAGACCGGGTTCAGGCCGTTCGCCTTGCACAGGGCAAAGTCGTCCTCGCCATGGTCGGGCGCCATATGGACGAGGCCGGTGCCCGCATCGGTCGTGACGAAATCGCCCGCGAGGAACGGACGCGGCTTGGCGAAGAAGCCGCCGAGCGCGTGCATCGGGTGGCGCGCGACGGCGCCGGCGAGGTCCGAGCCTTTGCCAGCCCAAAGGGGTGCGAACATATCGTCCGGCACAAAGGCAGTTTTGCCACGGAAGTCGTCGAAAAGTGCTGCGGCGATGACAACCGTGCCTTCCCAGACCGTTTCTAGATTTTCGGGCGATGCCGGTTGGGTGACATCTACGAGACGCTGCTGCCGCCCCTTGTGCGCAACATACTCAACCTCCGGCCCATAGGCCAAAGCCTGGTTCACCGGGATCGTCCAGGGCGTCGTGGTCCAGATCACCGCATGGGCGCCGACCAGTTCGGGCGCATTCGGCGCTTCGACGATCTCGAACGCCACGTCGATCTGCGTGGACGTGATGTCCTCATATTCCACTTCCGCCTCGGCCAGCGCGGTCTTTTCGACCGGGGACCACATGACGGGCTTGGCGCCGCGATAGAGCTGGCCGCTTTCCGCGAACTTCAGCAACTCGCCGACGATCGTCGCCTCGGCGTCGAACTTCATGGTCAGATAGGGGTCGGCCCAGTCGCCCATCACGCCCAGGCGCTTGAACTGCTCCTTCTGCACGTCCACCCACTTGTCGGCATAGGCGCGACACTGGGCGCGGAATTCGGACGCGGGCACCTCGTCCTTGTTCAGCTTCTTCTTGCGATATTCCTCCTCGATCTTCCATTCGATCGGCAGGCCGTGGCAGTCCCAGCCGGGGACATAGGGCGCATCCTTGCCGAGCAGCGACTGGCTGCGGACGATGATGTCCTTCAGCACCTTGTTCATCGCATGGCCCATATGGATGTCGCCATTGGCGTAGGGCGGGCCGTCATGCAGGATGAAGCGTTCGCGGCCGGCGCGCTTCTCACGCAGCTTGCCGTACAGGTCCATCGCCGCCCAGCGCGCGGCAATCGCCGGTTCCTTCTGCGCGAGGCCGGCCTTCATCGGAAAGTCGGTGACGGGAAGGAAGACGGTGCTTTTATAATCGGGCTGGTCGGTCATATGGGGTCCGGCAAATTAAGCAAATCCGTTCGTCCTGAGTAGCCATTGAGCGAAGTCGAAATGGCGTATCGAAGGCTGAATGCTTCGATACGGGTCTTCGACAGGCTCAGCCCCTACTCAGCGCGAACGGGTGAGGTCAGGGGGCATTAAGCGAGGTAAGGCGTTCCCGCAAGGATTTGCCGTGCGTCGTCGCAGTCACGTGCGATCTGCGCGATCAGCGGGTCGAGGCCGTCATATTTCGCCTCCGGCCGGAGATAGTGGATCAACTGCACTTCGATGCTCTGGTCGTACAGGCTTTCGGCGAAATCGAAGAAATGCGGTTCCAGCAGCAGCTTGGGCGGATCGAAGGTCGGGCGGATGCCGAGATTGGCGGCGCCGTCCAGCACCCGGCCATCGGCCAGCAGCCCGCGCACGGCATAGATGCCGAAGGCCGGGCGCAGATAAGGGCCAAGGTCGATATTGGCGGTCGGGAAGCCGATGGTGCGGCCCAGCTTGTCGCCATGCTGGACCATGCCCTGGATCGTGAAGGGACGCGTCAGCAAGCGGGTGGCGGTGGCGCAATCACCGGCCTGCAATGCGGCGCGGATGCGGCTGGAGCTGATAACCCCCTCCCCGTCCATGACCGGCGCGACCGCTTCGGCCGGCAGGCCCAGTTCGCCGAAGCTGGCGATCGTGCCGCTGCGGCCCTTGCCGAAGGTGAAATCCTCGCCGGTGACGACGGCGGCAACGCCCAGCTCTTCCATCAGCAGGCGGACATAGCCGGCCGGGTCGAGCGCGGCGAGTTCGCGGGTAAAGTCGAACACCAGCATCGCGTCGGCCCCGGCGGCCGCGAACAGCGCCTGACGCTGGTCCAGCGTGGTCAGGCGGAAGGGCGGCGTATCGGGCTGGAACAGGCGCATCGGATGCGGATCGAAGGTGGCGACGATCGCCGGCCGCCCCTCCGCCCGCGCACGCGCGATCGCGCGGCCGACCACCGCCTGATGGCCGGCATGAAAGCCGTCGAAATTGCCAAGCGCCATGACGCCGCCGCGCAGATGCGCAGGGATCGGGGCATTGCTGGTAAGCCGCTCCATGGCCGGGGCTATAGGGTGACACACAGGGCGTGGCAATTGGCGATCACGTCCACACATCCCTGTCGTCATTGCGAGCGTAGCGAAGCAATCCACCGGCGCACATGGATTGCTTCGCTACGCTCGCAATGACGGAAGATTTACGGGCGACGGCCGAACGTCACGAAGCTGTAGGCCGGGCGCCCGTCCAGCGCGGGATGATCCGCGCGCGCCGTTTCGCGCCAGTCCGCCGGATCGGGATAGGCGATATGGGTGTCACCTTCAGCGTCAACATGCACCTCGGTCAGTTCGATCCGGTCGGCATGGTCGAGGAACAGGCGATAGATTTCCGCGCCGCCGATCACCATCAGCACCGGCGCATCGGCCAGCGCGATCGCGGCATCGACATCATGGGCGACCTCCGCCCCCTCGCCCATCCATTCCGGATCGCGGGTCAGCACGATATGGCGACGGCCGGGCAACAGGCCGGGCAGGCTGTCGAACGTCTTGCGCCCCATCAGCATCGGATGGCCAGCGGTCAGCGCCTTGAAATGTTTGAGGTCGGCCGGCAACCGCCAGGGCAGGTCGCCATCCCGGCCGATCACGCCATTATCGGCGCGGGCCAGGATCAGGATGATGTCGGGCTGCTCGCTCATGATCGCGCTTCCTCCGCCAAAAAATCTCGTCATTCCCGCGCAGGCGGGAATCCATCACCGAACCAAGCCAATGGGGCGAACCCGCGAGATGGATCCCCGCCTTCGCGGGGATGACGAGGTAAATAGATTAAAGCGACAACCGCGTCACATGCCCCATCTTGCGGCCCGGACGCGCCTCATGCTTGCCATAGAGGTGGAGATGATTTTCCGGGTCGGACAGGATCGCCAGCCATTCCGCCGCATCGTCGCCGATCAGGTTGCGCATCTCGACCTGCCGGGCGGCCAGGCCGGTGTCGCCGAGCGGCAAGCCACAGATCGCGCGGACATGGTTCTCGAACTGGCTGGTGAGCGCACCCTCGGTCGTCCAGTGGCCGCTATTATGGACGCGGGGCGCCATTTCGTTGAACACCGGGCCGTCGGCGCTGGCGAAGAATTCCAGCGTCAGCACGCCGACATAGTCGAGCGCATCGGCGACCTGCTTGGCGAGCGCGCGGGCGGCAGGCAACTGCCCCTCGATCAGCGATCCGGCCGGCACGGTCGAAGTGGCGAGGATGCCGTCGACATGGACGTTGGCGGCTGAATCCCAGAAGCGCACCGCGCCGTCGGCGCCACGCACCAGGATCACCGAATATTCCTGATCGAAGGTCACGAAGCCTTCGAGGATCGCAGGCTGGCGGCCGATCGCATTCCAGGCGCCGACCGCGTCGCCCGGCTCGTTGATCCGGGCCTGGCCCTTGCCGTCATAGCCCATGCGGTAGGTCTTGAGGATCGCGCGGCTGCCGATCGTCTCGATCGCGGTTTCCAGGTCGTCCAGGCTGCCGACCGGCGCGAACGGCGCGGTCAGGCCGCCCAGATCGGCGACGAAGCGCTTTTCGGCCAGACGATCCTGTGCGATGCGCAGCGCCCCGGCACCGGGGCGGACCAGCCCATGGCTCGCCAGCACCTCGACCGCCGACGGATCGATATTCTCGAACTCATAGGTGACGACGTCCACGCCCTCGGCAAAGGCGGCGAGCGCGGCGGCATCCTCATAGGCACCCTGGGTCCAGCTCGGCGAGACATCGGCGGCGGGACCGCTTTCCTCGGGCGCGTAGATATGGGTGCGATAGCCAAGCTGGGCCGCGGCCATGGCGATCATCCGGCCGAGCTGGCCGCCGCCAAGGATGCCGATGGTGGCGCCGGGGGCAATGGTCGTCATGATCGGGATCAGTCCTCGACGGTTTCGGCGACGGCGTCGGTCTGGCGCGCACGCCATTCGTCCAGCCGCTGCGCCAGCGCATCGTCATGCGTCGCCAGGATCGACGCGGCGAACAGGCCGGCATTGATCGCGCCGGGCTTGCCGATCGCCAGCGTGCCGACCGGGATGCCGCCGGGCATCTGGACGATGGACAGCAGCGAATCCATGCCCTTCAAGGCCTTGGACTCCACCGGCACGCCCAGCACCGGCAGGCGGGTCATCGATGCGGCCATGCCGGGCAGATGGGCGGCCCCGCCGGCACCGGCGATGATGACCTTGAGGCCGCGGCCGGCTGCGCTGGTGGCATAATCATAGAGGCGCTGCGGGGTGCGATGGGCGGACACGACCTTGCACTCATGGGCGACGCCCAGCGCTTCCAGCGTCTCGGCGGCATGACGCATCGTCTCCCAGTCGGAGCGCGAGCCCATGATGATGCCGACTTCCACTGCCCCGCTCATAAATCGCTTCCCCTGATGGGGCGGCCCACCGGCCTGCCCGGAAAGCAAAGCCCCTTAGCGGCCGGGCCGCCAAGGGGCAATGTGGTTTTCCGTATCGGCCGGGCCGAATTACCGTTCCGACAGATAATAGCGATCGGTCGCGGTCAGATCGTCGGCCAGTTCATAGACGATCGGCTGGCCGGTCGGGATTTCCAGCTCGGTAATCTCGTCGTCGGGAATGTTCGACAGATGCTTGACCAGCGCGCGCAGCGAATTGCCATGGGCGGAGATCAGCACGCGCTTGCCGGCGCGCAGTTCGGGGGCGATGCGCCCTTCCCAATAGGGCAGCACGCGGGCGATCGTGTCCTTCAGGCTCTCGGTCGAGGGGATGGCGATGCCGTCATAGCGGCGGTCCTTCGACAGGTCGAACTCGCTGCCCGCTTCCAGCACCGGCGGCGGAATGTCGAAGCTGCGGCGCCAGATCTTGACCTGATCGTCGCCATGCTTGGCCGCGGTCTCGGCCTTGTTGAGGCCGGTCAGGCCGCCATAATGGCGCTCGTTGAGGCGCCAGTCCTTCTCGACCGGCAGCCACAGCCGGGTCATTTCCTCCAGCGCCAGGTTCAGCGTCTTGATCGCGCGGGTCTGGAGCGAGGTGAAGCACTGGTCGAAATCCAGCCCCTTTTCCTTCATCAGCCGGCCAGCGGCGCGCGCCTCTTCCGCGCCCTTTTCCGTCACGTCGACATCCCACCAGCCGGTGAAGCGGTTTTCCAGGTTCCAGGTCGACTGACCATGGCGGATGAGGACGAGCGTGGGCATCGGGCGTGTCTCCTGCACGATAGGGGCGAAAGATGCGCCTGCCATAGCGGGCAAAATTATGGGCGCAAGCTTGTCGCGGGTCAGGACAAGCCCACATTGCAGTCAAACCGGCGATGCGATAGCTCGGGACGACCAACGGAAAAGGAACAGCGATTTGGCATTTGTGAAGGGCGCGTGGCGCATCCTGGTCGCGATCAAGGACGGACTGGTGCTCCTGTTCCTCCTGCTCTTCTTCGGGCTGCTCTATGCCGCCCTGTCCTTCTCGCCCAAGCCGGCCAAGCCGATCGGCAGCGGCGCGCTGCTGCTGGATCTGGATGGCTCGATCGTCGAGCAGCCGGCGGAGGTCAGCGCCACCGCCATCCTGTCGGGCTCGGGCGATCAGGCGAAGGAATATCGCCTGTCCGACATATTGACCGCGCTCGACGCCGCCCGCACCGACGACAAGGTGAAGGCGGTCGTGCTCGACCTCGACGATTTCACCGGCGGCGGCCAGGTCGCGATCGCCCGCGTCGGCAAGGCGCTGGACGCGGTGCGCGCCGCCAAGAAGCCGGTCTTCGCCTTTGCCACCCTCTATAGCGACGACAGCTATCAGCTCGCCGCCCATGCCAGCGAAGCCTGGGTCGATCCGATGGGCGGCGTCGCCATCGCCGGACGCGGCGGCTCCGGCCTCTATTACAAGGGGCTGATCGACAAGCTGGGCGTCAACACCCATGTCTATCGCGTCGGCACCTACAAGAGCTTCGTCGAACCCTATATCCGCGCCGACCAGTCGCCCGCGGCCAAGCAGGCCAATCAGGAACTGGCAGGCGCCCTGTGGCAGAACTGGCAGGACGACGTGACCAGGGCGCGCCCGAAGGCCAAGGTCGCGGCCTATGCCGCCGATCCGGCCGCCGCCGCCAGTGCTGCCGGCGGCGACATGGCCAAGGCTGCGTTGACCGCCGGGCTGGTCGATCATCTGGGCGATCAGGAAGCCTTTGAAGAGCGCGTCGCCAAGGTAGCGGGCGATCCGTCCGACAAGGACGAAACCGATTATGCCGCGATCGACTATGCCGCCTATGTGAAGGCCAGGAAGCCCGCCAATGACGGGCAGATCGGCGTGCTGACCGTGGCCGGCGACATTGTCGATGGCGAGGCCGGCCCCGGCACCGCGGCGGGCGACACGATTTCCGACCTGCTGCTCAAGGCACTGGACGAGAAGGACTTGAAGGCCCTGGTCGTGCGCGTCGATTCGCCGGGCGGATCGGTGCAGGCGTCGGAGAAGATCCGCCGCGCCATCATGGAGGCCAAGTCCGGCGGCCTGCCGATCGTCGTGTCGATGGGCAATGTCGCGGCAAGCGGCGGCTATTGGGTCTCGACCCCGGCCGACATCGTCTTTGCCGAACCCGATACCATCACCGGGTCGATCGGCGTGTTCGGCATCATCCCGAGCTTCGAGGGCACGCTGGCCAAGATGGGCATCACCACCGACGGCGTGCGCACCACGCCCTTGTCCGGCCAGCCCGATATCGCCGGCGGCATCACCCCGCAATTCGACCAGATCATGCAGATGGGGGTCGAGGATATCTACCGCCGCTTCGTAGGCCTGGTTGCGCAGGCCCGGCACAAGACGCCGGCGCAGATCGACACCATCGCCCAGGGCCGCGTCTGGGACGGCGGCACCGCCCGCCAGATCGGCCTGGTCGACCGGTTCGGCGACCTCAACGACGCGATTGCCGAAGCGGCGCGCCGTGCCAAGATCGATCCGGCCAAGGCCAAGCCCTACTGGATCGAGAAGCAGCCGGACAAGTTCGCCGAATTCATCCAGTCGATCGCCGACCGCGAGAAGGATGATGCGGGCGCCCCGCGCGACCTGATCGGCCGCGAGGCGAAGCTGCAGCAGCGCTGGGCGCTGCAGGCCGTCGCCGATGTGCGCGGGCTGGTGAGCGGCGCGGGCGTGCGCGCCGACTGCCTGGAATGCCGCGGCTATGGCGCGCCAAGGCCTGCAAACCAGGCGGATGCGCGCGGATGGCTGGCGTTACTAGGGGCAGCCTGGCACTGACGCCAGGCCGTCACTTTCGCCCGAACAGTTTCTCGATATCGCCATGGCCGAGCTTCACCCAGGTGGGCCGGCCATGGTTGCATTGGCCCGATCGCGGGGTCACTTCCATTTCGCGCAGCAGGGCGTTCATTTCCGCGACGCTGAGGATACGGCCGGCACGGACCGAGCCGTGGCAAGCCATGGTTGCGGCGACCAGATCGAGCCGCTCCTTGAGCGACAAGGCGCTGTCATAGGCGGCAAGATCGTCGGCCAGGTCGGAGACCAGCCCCTGCACATCGCCCTGCCCCAGCATCGCCGGGGTGGCGCGCACCAGCATGGCAGAGGGGCCGAAGCGCTCCAGTTCCAGGCCGAATTCCTTGAGTTCGGCAACCCGCGCCTCCAGCCGGTCGCAGGCCGGCTCGTCCAGTTCGACCACCTCGGGCAGCAGCAGTGCCTGGGACGCGACGCCTTGCCCCTCCATCGCGCGGCGCATCCGTTCCAGGGTCAGCCGCTCGTGCGCGGCATGCTGGTCGACGATGACCAGCCCATCCTCGGCCTCGGCGACGATATAGGTGCGGGCAACCTGACCGCGGGCGACGCCCAGCGGGAAGCTGTGCCCTTCGGGTGCGGGCGCAGCGGCGGGTTCGGCCCGCGCCTGGGGCGGCGGGGTCAGGAAATTCGGCCGCCGATCCCCGACGCCCTGATAGCCAGCGGGCGAGGATGGCGCGAACTGGCTGTAGCTGGGCGGCGCATAGGGCGTGGCCGCCGCCTCGAAGATCGGCATGGCGCCGATCGGCGTGGGCGACAGCGGTTCGGGCCGCCAGGCGTTGAGCGCGGCGGGATCGGCATGCTGGACGGCGCGAAAGCCCTCTGCGTCAAGGGCGCGGCGCAGGCCCGAGACGATCATGCCGCGAATCAGCGCCGGGTCGCGGAAACGCACCTCGGTCTTGGCGGGGTGGACATTGACGTCCACCTCCAGCGGCGGGACGTCGAGGAACAGGGCGACGACCGGATGGCGATCGCGCGCCAGCATGTCGGCATAGGCACCGCGCAGCGCGCCGATCAGCAGTCGGTCGCGGACCGGGCGGCCGTTGACGAACAGATATTGATGATCGCCCACGCCGCGATTGTAGGTCGGCAGCGAGGCAACGCCGGAAAGCTGCACCCCGTCCCGCTCCAGGCTGACGATCACATGATTGTCGGCAAGCTGCCGGTCGGTAAGCGCAGCGACCCGCTCCTCCCGCGCCTCACCCGCCTGCACGCCCAGCACGCGGCGGCCGTCATGCTCGACCGAGAAGGCGACCGACGGATGGGCCATGGCGAGGCGACGCATGACGTCGAGGCAGGCAGCATATTCCGACTTGGCCGAGCGCAGGAATTTGCGCCGCGCGGGCACCCTGGCGAAGAGCTGGTCGACGGTGACGCGGGTGCCCGGCGGCAGTGCGGCCGGCCCTTCGGCCACCAGCACGCCATTGTCGACGGTGCGGTTCCAGCCATCGGCGCCACGCGGCCGGCTGTCGATCGACAGGCGCGCGACCGAGGCGATCGAGGGCAGCGCCTCGCCCCGGAAGCCCAGGGTCGCGACATTCTCGATCGCGTCGTCGGGCATCTTGGACGTGGCATGGCGCTCCAGCGCCAGGGCCATGTCCTGCGAATCCATGCCACAGCCGTCATCGCTGACCTCGATCCGGTCGAGCCCGCCGCTCGACAGGCGCACGGCGATGCGCGTCGCGCCGGCATCCAGCGCGTTTTCGACGATTTCCTTGAGCGCGCTGGCGGGTCTTTCGACCACTTCGCCTGCGGCAATGCGATTGACCAGATGTTCGGGCAGACGGCGTATTGACATTGATTAGTGACTAGCCCAAGCGAGCGCTTTCCGCGAGCCGCGACCCCAAAAATATTCCAGCATAGATTTGGGCGGGACGGAGCGCGGACACGAACACTGCCGTCCCGGCGCAACCGGGCGAAACAGGATGAAGCATGTCGATCTTCTCGCGCCTCTTCAAATTTTCCTCCCAGGACATGGCCATCGACCTGGGTACCGCCAACACCGTGGTCTATGTCCGTGGCCGCGGCATCGTCCTCAATGAACCTTCCGTGGTCGCGGTCGAGACGCTGAACGGCGTCAAGCGCGTCAAGGCGGTCGGCGACGATGCCAAGCTGATGATGGGCAAGACCCCGGATTCGATCGAGGCGATCCGCCCGCTGCGCGACGGCGTCATCGCCGACATCGACGTGGCCGAGCAGATGATCAAGCATTTCATCAACAAGGTGCATGGCGGCAAGCACAGCCCCTGGCGCGCGCCCGAGATCGTGATCTGCGTGCCGTCGGGTTCGACCAGCGTCGAGCGCCGCGCCATCCGCGACGCCGCCAGCAATGCCGGCGCCAGCCAGGTGTTCCTGATCGAGGAACCGATGGCCGCCGCGATCGGTGCCGACATGCCGGTGACCGAACCGATCGGCTCGATGGTCGTCGACATTGGCGGTGGCACCACCGAAGTCGCCGTGCTGTCACTGCGCGGCCTCGCCTACACCACCTCGGTCCGCGTCGGCGGCGACAAGATGGACGAGGCGATCGTCAGCTTCGTGCGTCGCCACCATAATCTGCTGATCGGCGAAGCCACTGCCGAGCGCATCAAGAAGCAGTTCGGCGTTGCCCAGCCGCCCGAGGACGGCGTCGGCGAAACGATCCACATCAAGGGTCGCGACCTCGTCAACGGCGTACCCAAGGAAATCAGCATCAACCAGGGCCAGATCGCCGACGCACTGGCCGAGCCGATCAGCACGATCGTCGAAGGCGTGCGCATCGCCCTGGAAAACACCGCGCCCGAACTGGCCGCCGACATTGTCGATCAGGGCATCGTCCTGACCGGCGGCGGCGCGCTGCTCAAGGGGCTGGACGATGAACTGCGCGACGAGACCGGCCTGCCGGTCACCATCGCGGAAGATCCGCTGACCTGCGTCGCGATCGGCACCGGCCGCGCGATGGAGGATCCGATCTTCCGGGGCGTGTTGCAGACTGCCTGATCCGGGGGACATAGACGATGGCGCGGCCACCCAGCCGACGCCCCGGTCATAACCGGAAGGCGCAATATAGCCTCTTCGCCAGCTATGTGGTGGCAATGGCCGGGGCAGCGATCGCGCTGCTGCTGATCGTTGTCGCCATCTTCGATCCGACCGGCTTTGCCGCGATCCGGACAGGGACGGCGGAAATCACCCGCCCCCTGTCCACCGGCATGAAGCGGACTGTGAGCGGCGTCAGCTCGATCGACGAGGTTCTGGCCGCCTATTGGCGCGCCGGTTCCCAGAATGTCGGCTTGCGCCGTCAGGTCGAGGCCGATCGCAACCGGATCATCGAGGCAAAGGGCATCGCGCAGGAAAATGCGCGGCTCAAGAAGCTGCTGAAGCTGGTCGATGTCGACAGCAGCGCGCTGCTGTCGGCGCGCCTCATCAGTTCGTCCGCCAGCAGCGCGCGTCGCTTCGCCCGGCTCAACGCCGGCAGCTGGCAGGGCGTGCGTCCGGGCATGCCGGTGCGCGCGGCCGAGGGGCTGATCGGCCGCGTCCATACCACCACGCCCAACACCGCCGAAGTGCTGCTGCTGACCGACACGAGCAATATCGTGCCGGTGCGCCGCGCCAACGACAATGTCCCCGCCATTTCCACCGGCGGCGGCGACGGATCGCTGGAGATCCGCGCGCTGGCGGCCGGTCGCAATCCGTTCAAGCCGGGTGACCTGCTGGTGACGTCGGGCATTGGCGGCATCTTCCAGCCCAATATCCCGGTCGCCGTGGTCGTCCGCGTCCAGGGCGAGATCGCCTATGGCGTGCCGCTCGCCAACCCGACCAAGGTCGATGCCGTGGTGGTGGAGCGCGCCTTCGAGCAGATCGTGACCCGCCCCGATCCGGGCGTGGCCGCGACCAGCGACCCCAATGGCCTGGCCGCCGGGAACGCCGCGACGCCATGATCGATCGCAATCTGCCGCCGGTTCCCCGCCTGGGCCGCCATCCGTCGCGCTGGCGCCTGGCGGGAACGCCGGTGGTGACCGTGATGCTGGGGTCGATGCTGACGATCCTGCCCGTCATCGCCCAGTCGCCGGCGATGCCGCCCTTCGGCCTGCTGATCCTGCTGGCCTGGCGGTTGCTGCGCCCGGAATTGTGGCGCGCCTGGGTCGGCCTGCCGCTCGGCCTGTTCGACGACATGATGAGCGGCCAGCCGATCGGCTCGGCCATGTTCCTGTGGACCGTGATGCTGATCGGGATCGACGCGATCGAGCATCGGCTCGTCTGGCGCAGCTATCGTCAGGACTGGTTAATCGCGACCATGGCGATTATCTTCTGCCTGGCCGGCGGCGTATTCTTCGCGCGAATTACCGGCGGAGGTCCTGTGAAACTGTTGCTGGTCGCGCCCCAAATGCTCTGGACGATATTGCTCTTTCCCTTCGTCGTCCGGCAATGCGCCCGGATCGACCGCTGGCGCGTGATGGCATGAAATTCCCGACGCCCAAGCGCAAGATCGTCACCGAAGCCACCCAGAGTTTCACCTTCAGCCGCCGGGCCATGGTGGTCGGCGGGCTACAAGGCGCGATCGGCGCGCTGCTGGTCGGCCGCATGGGCTGGATCAGCATTGCCGAGAACGAGAAATATCAGCTCCTGTCGGAAAGCAATCGCGTCAACCTGACGCTGATCCCGCCCCGGCGCGGCTGGATCGTCGATCGCAACGGCCGGCCGCTGGCCAATAACCGCACCGATTTCCGCGTCGACCTGATCCCGCAGCGGATCGTCGATGCCGAAGCGACGGTGGGCCATCTTGCGCAACTCCTCTCGCTCCAGCCCGACGATGTCGAGCGGATCAAGGAGGAACTGGACAAGTCGGCCGGCTTCCGTCCGGTCCAGGTCGCCGACAAGCTGACCTATGACCAGTTCGCTGCCGTCTCCGTCCGCCTGACCGACCTGCCCGGCGTCGCGCCGAGCCAGGGCTTTTCGCGCCATTATCCCGCCGGCGCCACGGTCGGCCATCTGCTCGGCTATGTCGGCGCAGCGACCGCGGAAGACTATAAGAAGCGCAAGGATCCGCTGCTCATCACGCCGGGCTTCAAGGTCGGCAAGGACGGGCTGGAGCGCGCCTATGACGAGCATCTGACCGGCAAGCCCGGCGCCAAGCGGGTGGAAGTCACCGCGCGCGGCAAGATCGTGCGGGAACTGACCACTCGACCCGACACGCCCGGCAATCCGATCAAGCTGACGATCGACGCGGGCCTGCAGGAATATGCCGGCCGGCGCCTCGCCACCCAGAGCGGCGCGGTGGTCGTGATCGACTGCCATAATGGCGACGTGCTGGCCTGCGCATCGATGCCCAGCTTCGATCCCAACAGCTTTTCCGACGGCATCAGCCATCTGGAATGGGAAATGCTGTCGAAGGACGACCATGTCCCGCTGCGCAACAAGGTGCTGCAAGGCCTGTATCCGCCCGGATCGACGGTCAAGCCGATGGTGGCGCTGGCGCTGCTGGAGGCGGGCGTGTCGCCGGCCGAGACGGTCAGTTGCGGCGGCGCGATCCGCGTCGGCAACACATTGTTCCACTGCCACAAGAAGCGCGGTCATGGCCCGCTCAACATGCGCGGCGCGATCGCCCAGAGCTGCGACATCTATTTCTACCAGATGGCCCAGCGGATCGGCATGGACCGCATCGCCAGTATGGCCCGGCGCGTCGGCATGGGCCAGCGCTTCGACCTGCCCTTCCCCAGCCAGAGCTATGGCACGGTCCCGGACCCGGCGTGGAAGCTCAAGAAATATAACCAGAAATGGCAGGTGTACGACACCGTCAACGCGACCATCGGCCAGGGCTATATGCTCATCAACCCGCTGCAGATGGCGGTGATGGCAGCGCGGCTGGCGACCGGACGGCAGTTGATGCCCAATTTCCTGCATGGCGCGGCCCGGCCCGAGCCGGCGCTGGTCGGCGTGCCCGAGGAGCATCTGGTGACGATCCGCGACGCGATGAGCGCGGTGGTCAATGGCGGCGGCACCGGCGGCGCGGCGCGGATGAGCATCCCCAATGTGCTGATCGCCGGCAAGACCGGCACCGCGCAGGTGCGTCGCATCACCATGGCGGAGCGCGCCGGCGGCGTGCGCGGCAATGCCGGCCTGCCCTTCAAGCTGCGCGACCACGCCCTGTTCCAGGGCTTCGCGCCGTTCGACAATCCCCGCTACGCGATCGCCTGCATCATCGAACATGGCGGCCACACCATCCGCAACGAGGATGCGCCGATGATCGCCAGCGACACCATGTCCTATCTGTTCGATCCGCAGAAGGCGATGGAGAAGCTGGTGACGCTGGAAAAGGGCTGGGGCGGCACCCCGGCCGAACGCCAGGCCCGGCAGATGGCCGCCTTCCGCCTGGCCAAGGCGATCGAGAAGGGACAGGCGCCGCCACCGGCCGCCGCCGCCAATGGCAGCGAGGCCGCCAATGCGTCCGCGCCGACCGCCAGCCCGCCACCACCGGCCCCGTCATCGGCTGAGCCCGATGATGGCGACGACCTGCCCGCGCCCCCCGGCCCCGGAAACCCGTAATGAGCATCATACCCCAGTCCGTCACCGAATTTCCCTGGCGCGTGCTGGGCCTGCTTGCCGCCATCGCCCTGTTCGGGACGCTGGTGCTATACAGCGCAGCGGGTGGCAGCATCACCCCCTGGGCAATCAACCAGGGGGTGCGCTTCGTCATCTTCGCCGTCATGGCGCTGGTGCTGAGCCGCATACCGCTGGAACTGTTCGCCCGCTTTGCCTTCCCCGCCTATGGCGCGGTGCTGGTGTCGCTGGTGCTGGTGGAACTGATCGGCGGCGTTGCCGGTGGCAGCCAGCGCTGGATCAACCTGGGCTTCATGCAGTTGCAGCCGTCGGAATTCATGAAGCCGATCATCGTGCTGGCGGTCGCCCGCTTCTATGCGATGCTGCCAGTGGGGGAAATCCGCCGCTGGAACGCCATCTGGCCCGCGTTGGTGCTGATCGGCGTTCCCTGGGCGCTGGTGCTGGTACAGCCGGATCTGGGCACTGCGACGATGATCCTGGCGGGCGGCATCACCGTCATGTTCCTGGCCGGCCTGCCGCTGCGCCTGTTCATCGGTTCCGGCCTCACCGTCGCCGCGATCATCCCGATCGCCTTCAGCTTCCTGCATGACTATCAGAAGAAGCGCGTCCTGATCTTCATGGACCCGGAAAGCGATCCGCTGGGCGCGGGCTATCATATCAGCCAGTCGAAGATCGCGATCGGCTCCGGCGGCATCTGGGGCAAGGGCTTCCTCCAGGGCACGCAGAGTCATCTCCAGTATCTGCCCGAAGGCCATACCGACTTCGTCTTCGCCACCATGGCCGAGGAGTGGGGCATGGCCGGCGGCGTGTTCCTGATCGGCGCCTTCATGCTGCTGTTCCGCTGGGGCATCCGCGTGTCGCTGCGCACGCCCGACAAGTTCGCGCGCCTGGTCGCGGCGGGCCTCACCACCACCATCTTCTTCTACATGGCGATCAACCTGATGATGGTCATGGGCCTTGCCCCTGTGGTCGGCATCCCCCTGCCCTTCATGTCCTATGGCGGTTCGTCGATGCTGACCGTCATGCTGTGCGTGGGCATCATCATGTCGATCGACCGCTCGACCAGGCGCACCACGCGCATCGGCAACTGGGCCTGAGCAGGCCTCTCGCGAAAAAATTGTGCGATAACGCAATTTACTGTTTGCAGAATCAAATGTGCCTGCTAACAGCCCGCCCACACCGAAGCGATCAGCCACCAAGACTGACCGGCAACGGGATGGACGCATAGCTCAGTTGGTAGAGCAGCTGACTCTTAATCAGCGGGTCCTTGGTTCGAGCCCAAGTGCGTCCACCAAATCCTGCATCGGCCTGATGCAGGTTCGATCCCCCGGCGGATCGCTTATAGGCCAGTGTGGACGCATAGCTCAGTTGGTAGAGCAGCTGACTCTTAATCAGCGGGTCCTTGGTTCGAGCCCAAGTGCGTCCACCAAACTTTCCTAGAAAATACAGCAACTTACCCCACATGGGGCCAGCTTCCGAACGCTGCTAGCATTTCCATGCTAGCACTATGCTAGCCGCGCAGCAGGCTCCGCTAGCACGCCCAAACGCCTATCATAGCAGCGCCCCACACCGGCTAGGTGCAGGGCGCTGACGCGTCGGTTTTCTCGGATCAGAGCGTTTTAAGATGCTCTTTGAGATGGTAGCTCAACTCAAGCATAGCGACCGGTAGCTTTGCACGCACATCGCCCAATGCCATTTCCTCGATCGCATATTCGACATACTTCGGTCGGTCTGGGATAGGATGCCGAGGAACGTGAATGCGATAAACATTCCGCCAAGGGATAGACCTCCACGCCGCTTCATATCCGGTATCGTCAGGGTCGAACGGTCGCCAAACCGCCACAGTGCCATAGTCGACTTGGACTGTGCCAAATTGCAGCTTTTGCTCGGGCACCCGCCGTAGCGAGTATATTACGCGGGCCTTGGCTGACGATGCACCATCAAGACAGACCGGCTGAGTATTATCGATGTCCCCGCGCACTGATTCTCTTTCCTATCGTTGCTCTTGAGCACGGTAAGGGAGTGCAGTCACCTGTCTAGCGCACCGTTGCTCGCGCTCCATGTCCCGTCATGCTCCCAGCGGCGGAGGGCAGCGACGACCGCCACCATATCCCGCCGGTCCAGCGCCCCGCTTTGAATGCCAGGCAGCACCTTCTGCTCAACCCAAGCGTCAAACGACCCGAAAAGGACAGTGAACGGGGACGACCGCAAATCCGCCATTGGGCGCTTTTGCGGCTGTTTGGCGCCGGTATCACCAAGTCGTCTGCCCCACCCCATCGACACGAAAAAAGCCGCTGAAAACCGGATGATCCGGCCTCCAGCGGCTTGCCCCGAATGGCTCTTCGGCTTTTATCAGAATTTGAAGCGGACGCCCGCCGTGAAGGCCCGGCCGATAAAG
This sequence comes from Sphingobium yanoikuyae, assembly GCF_034424525.1. Lineage (NCBI taxonomy): Bacteria > Pseudomonadati > Pseudomonadota > Alphaproteobacteria > Sphingomonadales > Sphingobiaceae > Sphingobium > Sphingobium yanoikuyae. Next base: position 1,582,484 of record NZ_CP139979.1, on the reverse strand, counting down.
TCGTAGACCGCGATATTGGTGGGCAGGTTCACGCCCGGCACGGTGCCCGGAATGATCGGCGGTTGTTTGTCGAACAGGTTGTTGACGTTGGCGAACAGCTCGAAATTGCCATTCCCCTGAGGCACGGTGAAGCGCATGGCCAGGTCGGTATACCAGACCGCCTTCACCTTATCGTCGACGAACTGGATCGGCACCGGCCCGCCGGGAATATCCAGCCGCATCTTGTGAATATATTGTTCGGACAGGGTGATGCCGAACGGCCCGTTGCTGTAGTCGATCGAGAAATTGCCGCGCCAGCGCGGGAAGCCGGCCGGGTTGCTGCCGACCACGCTGACGCCCGCATAATGGGCGATCGGAGCGCCCGCATATTGCTGGGCATCGAACTTGTCGAGATAGTTCATGTAGAGGCGCAGGCTGAGCGCCCCGTCGCCCATCGCCGTGCGATAGCTGGCGTCGAAATCGATGCCGGCGGTCTTCAGGAAGGCGATGTTGGCCGGCACGATATGCACCAGCGAGGGCAGGCTGGTCGGCGTCGCCCGATCGATCAGGCCGCATTCGGCCACGCCCGATCCGCCCGCATTATAGCAGTTGGTGATGATCTGCTGCGACGAAAGCGTGTCGATCAGGCCAGTGACCTTGATCTTGTAATAGTCGACCGACAGCGAGAAGCCGGGGAAGAAGGACGGCGTGAGCACGCCGCCGATCGTCAACGTCTTGGCCTTTTCCGGCTTCAGATTGGCGTTGCCGCTGGTGACCGTGTTCACATTCTGGTTGAGGCCGCTGCCATAGCTGCCGTCGGCGGTCTGCAGATCATTGACGATGCCGATGCCGCTCTGCGCGCCCGAATAGAGTTCGAACAGGTTGGGCGCACGAATGTCGCGCGACAGGGTGGCACGCAGCAGCAGGTCATCGACCGGCTTCCAGGTTGCGCCGACCTTCCAGGTCTCGACCGTACCCGACGTCGAATAGTCGGTGATGCGGCCCGCGCCGTTGATGCTCAGTTCCCGGAAGAAGGGCTTGTCCTTCAGGATCGGCACCGCCAGTTCGGCATAGGCTTCCTTGACGTTCAGGCTGCCATGCGCCGTGCCGACATTGGTCAGCCAGTAGAAGTTGGTGGTGGCCGGCACGCCGCGCAGACCGGCGAAATAGGCGCTGCGCTCGGCCGCCGTGTCGAGCAGCGAGGGATCGGCATTGCTGGTGAGGTTCAGCGTCTGCTTGCGATATTCCGCGCCGACCGCGAAGTCGACCGGCCCAGCCGGCAGGTCGAACAGGCTGCCATTGAGGTTCACCGCAAAGCTGTCCTGACGGATGCTGGCCCGGTAACGCGACGTGCCGGTGGCATAGGCATAGCCTTCGGGCGTCGACTTGGACGGATCGCCATGCAGCACGTCGATCGGCTTGCAGCCCGCATATTGGCTGGCATAGGTCGGATCGAGCAGCACGCGGCAGGTGATCTGGCCGGTGCTGGGGTCCACCACCGCGTCGGCGGCGGCATAGAGCTTCTTGCTGTCATAAAGGCCTGAATTGGCCAGGATATGCTTGGAGTCGCCATGCGAGTAGGTGGCGCTCCAGTCGAGCCCGCCCAGCTTGCCGGTGAAGCCGGCATTGACCATCCAGTAATCGGTCCGTTCCTTGGCGATGGCGGTCGGCTGGCCGGCATCATATTGGCCGACCGTGTAGCTGTCGGTCGCGGACGTCAGCGCCGAATTCAGCGCGGACGACAGATAGGGATTGCCCTTGTAGATGGTGACGCCCTGCGACGAAGGCACCAGCGCATTCACCTGGGTCGAATATTCCAGGTCCGAGCGCGACCAGCTACCCTGGACGAAGGCGTTGATATCGTCGGTCAGGTCATAGCTCAGGCGCCCGAACGCCTGATAGGTGGTCAGCGGGATGACCGCCGCGCCGGTGGTCGGGATCTGGTAACCGTCGCCGCCCGACTGGAAGCCGGTCGTGCCGACCGCCGTGCCGGTGTTGAACGGCCGGGTCGTGCCGTCATTGTTGATGACCTGCCCGACATAGGGATTGCCCGCCACGCTGGAGGCGGTGATGCGGCCGTTGGGCGCGAGCGCCGAAATCAGGATGTTCGACCCGATCGTATAGGGATTGCGCGCGCCGCCGGGCGCACAGACCGACGCCGGCTCGCTCGCCAGCTTGGTGCAGCCCACGACGCTGCCGACATAGCTATAGCCCTTGGTCGCATAGTCGCGATCGCTGCGCAGCATGCCTTCATTGTTGGAATATTCGCCGCTCAGCAGGATATGTCCGCGTCCGCCGGCAAAATCCTGGCCGACCGCCAGGCCGAGGCGCTGGTTGGCATTGTCGCCCTCGTCGGAAATGCCCGCCTGGGCGACGCCCTTGATGCCGGTGAATTTCTTGTCGAGCACGAAGTTGACGACACCCGCGACCGCGTCAGAGCCCCATTGGGCCGAGGCGCCGCCGGTCACCACGTCGACCCGCTGCATCAGCAGCTGCGGCAGCACATTGGTGTCGATCGTGCCGATATATTCGGTCGGCGACACGCGCATGCCGTCGAACAGGATCAGCGTGCGCAGCGGCCCCTTGGGATTGGCGCTGGGCGTGCCCAGGCCGCGCAGGTTGAGCACATTGCCGTGGATCGGCGCATTCGAGAAGTTCGACGCCGACTTGGAGGGGCTGAGCGAATTGGAGAATTGCGGCAGCTTGTTGAGCGCGTCCGGGATGCTCGACGGCGTCGTGCGCGACAGTTCCTCGGTCGTGGCGACCGTCACCGGCGTCGGCGCGGTATAGCCGTCGCGCACGATGCGCGATCCGGTAACGACGATGTCGGATGTGCTGACCGGCGCGGCACCACCCTGTTCGGCGGCCTGCTCCGGTGCCGGTGCGGGCGCCGCCGCATCCTGCGCCAGCGCGCTGCCGGTCATCGCGACGATGCTGGCGCCGATCGCCAGCGACGACGCAAAAATCTTGTGCTTGGACATTGGTCTTTCCTCTCCCTGGACGCAATGTGTCGGCTCGTTGGCCCACACCTGTCATTATTATCCCGGTGTGCATTTTTATTTCTATCGCTCCAGCGGTGGATGTCAACTAATTTTGCACCAGTGGTAAATGTTTGATCGAAAAGAATTTGCCCCCTTGCCGCAACGGAAATCCGGCCTTCTTATTAGGGACAGGGGATAAAGCCGCGAAAAGCGGTGCATCATATATTGACCTATGGTGCAAAAATGTGCGTTATGCCGGCAACAGATCGTGCCGCTCTGCGGACCAGGCACGGCGATCAGCATGGAGAAGGTCGGTGTCGAGCCTGCGCAACAGAGAATCGGTGATAATCAGGGCGTTCCGCCGATGAGCGAACCTGCCTTGTCCCTGTCAGCTTCGCCGTCATCATCCGCGCCGATCGACAGCCCCGCGCCACCGCCTCCTGCCCCGGCCACCGCCGACTATCCCAGCCCCTTCATGGGCTGGCTGACGGTCGCGATCCTGTTCCTGCTCTATATCCTGTCGCTGACCGACCGGAACATCATGGCGCTGATGGTCGGCCCGATCAAACAGGATCTGGGTCTCTCCGACCTCCAGATCAGCCTGCTCCAGGGACCGGCCTTCGCCGTCCTCTTCTGCCTCTGCGCCATTCCGCTCGGCATGGCGCTCGACCGCTTCAGCCGCCGCATCGTCCTCTATCTGTCGGTCACGGTCTGGAGCATCGCCGCCGCCTCCTGCGGCCTCGCCGGCAGCTTCATCGGCCTCGCCATGGCGCGGGCCGGTGTCGGCGCGGGCGAGTCGGGCTTTGGCACCGGCAGCTATTCGGTCGTCGGCGACAGCTTCCCGCCGCACCGCGTCTCGCTCGCCATGTCGGTCTTCATCATGGGCGGCGTCATGGGTGCGGGCATCGTCTTCCTGCTGGGCGGCCCGATCGTCGGCGCGGCCATGAAGGCCGGCCCTGCCACCTGGCCGCTCTTCGGGACGCTCCAGCCCTGGCAGCAGGTGTTCATCATGACCGGCGCGCCCGGCATCCTGCTCGCCTTCCTCGTCTTCCTGTTCCGCGAACCGCCCCGGCGCAAGGCCGCCAGCAGCGCCGGCGCCGGCTATGGCGAGGCATGGGCCTATATCCGCCAGCACAAGCCGCTCTACACCGCCGCCTTTGTCGGCTTCGGCCTCGCCTATGCCGCCACCATCGGTTTCCAGCTCTGGACCCCGGTCTATCTTGCCCGCGTCCATGGTTGGCAGCCGGCGCAGATCGGCCCGGTGATCGGCATCGCCCAGATCGCCGCCGCCGCACTGATCCCGCTCCATGGCTGGACCGTCGACCGCCTCTATCGCCGGGGGCGCAAGGACGCGCATCTCTTCTGGTGCCTGATGACCGTGCTGGCCGCCGCCCCGTTCGGCATCGCCGCCTTCCTGGTCGCCAGCCCCTGGGCGACGGTCGCCTGTTACTGGTGCTTCATGGCCCTGATCCTCTCGACCGCCAGCATGGGGCCGGCCACCGTCCAGGTCGTCACCCCCGCCTATCTGCGCGGCCGCGTCTCGGCGCTCTATGTGCTGGCATCCGGCCTCATCGCCATGGCCGGCGGCCCAGCCTTCATCGGCCTCGTCACCGACAAATTGTGGGGCGATGAGATGAAGGTAGGCCTCTCGCTCATTACCAGCGTCTTCTGCGTGCTGCTGCCCGCCGCCCTTCTCTTCGCCCTCGGCCGCGCCTCGATGCGCCGCGCCCATGAAGGGGAGCCGGTCTGACCGGCCTCTTCCGAAAGGACATAAAGATGATCGAAACCCGCCGCCCCGCCTTCATCGACGGCAAGCCCAAGCAGTTGCTGATCGACGGCCAGCATGTCGATGCGCTGTCGGGCAAGCGCTTCCAGAGCTTCAGCGCGTCGACCGGCGAACTGGTCGCCGAACTGGCGCTGGCCGGCGCCGAGGATGTCGACCGCGCCGTGCGCGCCGCGCGCGCCGCCTTTGAAGGGCCATGGAGCCGCTTCAAGCCGGCCGAGCGCCAGGCGGTGCTGCTGCGCCTCGCCGATCTGGTTGATGCCGAGTTCCAGGATCTCGCCCTGCTCGATGTGATCGAGATGGGCCGGCCGATCACCGCCGCCATGGGGCTGCGCGGCATGTTACAGCGATCGCTGCGCCATTTCGCCGGCGCCGCCACCGCCATCCATGGCGAGACTTTGTCTAACAGCTTCCCGGTCGATCTCCTCTCCTACACATTGAAGGAGCCGGTCGGCGTCGTGGGCGCGATCATCCCCTGGAACGGACCACTGTTCAGCGCCGCCTGGAAGATCGGCCCGGTGCTCGCCACCGGCTGCACCATCGTGCTGAAGCCGGCCGAGGATGCCTCGCTCAGCCCGCTGCGCTTTGTCGAACTCTGCCTGGAGGCCGGCGTGCCACCGGGCGTCGTCAATGTCGTCACCGGCGCGGGCGAGACCGGCGCGGCCCTTTCCGCCCATCCCGACGTCGACAAGATCGCCTTCACTGGCTCGTGCGAGACCGGCCAGCGGATCATCGCCGCCTCGGCCGGATCGGTGAAGAAGGTGACGATGGAACTGGGCGGCAAATCGCCCAACATCATCTTCGCCGACGCCGATCTCGACGCCGCCACCCCGGCGGCCGCGATGGGCGTGTTCAACAATTCGGGTCAGGTCTGCGCCGCCGGCACCCGCCTGTTCGTCGAACGGCCGGTCTATGAAGAGATGGTGCAGCGCATCGCCGCCTTCGCCGCCAATCTCAAGATCGGCCCCAGCCTTGATCCCGAAACCGTGATCGGCCCGCTGGTATCCGCCAAACAGTTCGCCCGCGTCTCTTCCTATCTCGATCTTGGCCCGCAGGAGGGCGCCCGGCTCGTCACCGGCGGCCATCGCGTCACCGGCGGCGCGCTCGACAAGGGCCATTGGGTCGCCCCGACCATCTTCGCCGATGTAACCGACGAGATGCGGATCGCGCGGGAGGAAATTTTCGGGCCGGTCTCCTGCATCCTGCCCTTCGACAGCCTGGACGAGGTGATTGGTCGCGCCAATGCGACCCGCTTCGGCCTGGCCGGTGGGGTCTGGACCCGCGACATCGGCAAGGCCATGACGGCGGTCAAGCGCATCCGCGCCGGCTCCATCTGGGTGAACCATTATTTCGCCATGGACCCGTCGGTCCCGTTCGGCGGCTACAAGATGAGCGGCTATGGCCGGGAGGGCGGCGCCGAACATATCGACGCCTATCTCCAGACCAAGGGCGTGTGGATCCGCACCTGAGCGCCGCCAACCGAGGGGCCGGTCAGCGCCCCTCGGCATAGGCGCGGATAAGCGCATAGAGATAATCGCGCCCGTCATAGACGCTCTTCACCCGGATGCGCTCGTCCACGCCATGGGCACCATTGCCGTCGGGATCGAGGACGATGCCCGGCACGCTATAGGTCGGGATGCCCGCCGCGCTGAGATAGCGGCCATCGGTGCCGGCGGTCAGCAGGTTGGGCACCACCGGAATACCGGGGAAATGCCGCTGCGCCAGTTTTTCGGCCGGCCCCATGATCTGTGGATCGAGCGGCGGCGGCACGGCCGGCGCCCCCTTGTCGCCCTTGCGCGTCAGGGCAATGCCGGACGGCAGCACCGACCGTAACTTTGCCTCGACATCCTCCACCCTGTCGCCGGGAAACAGGCGGCACTGGATCGTCGCCCGCGCCCGCTGCGGCAGCGCGTTTTCGGCGTGCCCCGCCTCCACCTGCGTCGCGACACAGGTGGTGCGCAGCATCGCATTATAGGTAACGTCGGCCGTCACCGTCGCGACCGTCGCGGCGGCGTCCTGCCCCTGCCCCAGCCGCTCCATCGCCTGCCCCATCGCGCCGCCGACGATCGGTCCCATGCGGGTAAAATAGCCGCGATTGGTCGGGTTGAGCTGGATCGGGAATGACAGCCGCCGTACCGCCGCCAGCGCATCGGCCAGGTCATAGATCGCATTGTCGGGGCGTGGCCGGCTGCTATGGCCACCGCTGTTGCGCGCCTCGATCGTGAAGCTCTGCGCATATTTCTCGCCCACCGCCAGATAGAGGGCGATCGGCCGGCCATCCTTGTCGCTGATGCCATAGCCGCCTTCGTTCAGCGCAAAGCCTGCCTGCACCGCATCGCGCCGGTTGCGCAGCAGCCAATCGACGCCGTTCACCGCGTCACCGCTTTCCTCGCCGCAGGTCAGCGCCACCTTGATCGTGCGCCGGGGACGGAAGCCCGCCGCCTGCAACCGGATCAGGCTGTCGATCCAGATCGCCGACAGCGCCTTGTCGTCGATCACCCCGCGCCCGATGAAATAGCCCTTCTCTTCGGTCAGCCGGAACGGATCGCGCGGCCAATCCTCGCGCCGGGCGGCGACCACATCGATATGATCGACCAGCAGCATCGGCGCGGCGCGCGGATCGCTCCCCTCGATCCGGGCGATCAGGCCGCCATCCTTCTCATGCCCGTCCGGCACGAAAACCTCGGCGCGATCCGGCCCGAACCCGGCCTTGCGCAGCCGATCGAGCATCCGGCCCGCCGCCACGGTGCAACTGCCGGTCGGGGCGCTGGTGTCGGTCTCCACCAGTTCGCGATAGATATCGCGAAAGGCGATCTGGTCCGGGCGCAATTCAGCCGCCGTCGCCCGGCCGGATGCCAGCGCAACAAGGCCACCAAGGGCCAGCAGGGAGGCTCTCATTTCTGGATGTCGAGCGCGCGTTCGGGGCAGGACTTGGCGCCCATCCAGGCCAGCCTTTCCTGCTCTTCCGGCACGTCGATGTCGCCGGGCATGATATAGCCCTCGTCATCCAGTTCGAAGATATCGGGCGCCATCGCCCAGCAACGGGCATGGCCCTGGCATTTCTCGCGATGCACGATGATCTTCATGCCGCATCCTCCTGCGACCAGTCGAGGATGAGGTTTTCGATCCCGAACACATGGCCGCCATAGGTGACCGGCGCGGTGCCGGATTTGATGCGGAAGGTCGGGATGCGTTTCAGCCATTCCTCCAGCCCCACGACGATCTCGCGCCGCGCCAGATGCGACCCCAGGCAACGATGCGGACCATAGGCAAAGGCGGTGTGGCGATTATCCTCGCGGGCGAGGTCGATGCGCGCGGGATCGGCAAATTCCAGTGGATCGCGATTGGCGATCATCGTCGCGCAGGACACATAATCGCCCTTGCGGATCGGCGCCCCCTCGAAATCCACGTCCCTGGTCGCGACCCTGATCATCTGCACCGTGGGATAGGCGCGCAGCAATTCCTCCGCCGCCAGCACGATCCGCTTGGGGTCGTCACGCAGCCATTGCTGGTCCGCCTGATGCCGCGCCAGATAGTTGAGGTCGAAGCCGATCGCGGCGGCCACCGTGTCCAGCCCGGCGATGAACAGCAGCACGCCCGTGCCCCTGATCTCCATGTCGGTCAGCGGCCGGTCGTCGATCCGCGACTGCACCAGGAAGGACATGAAGTCATCGACCGGCTGCCGACGCCGGTCGGCCGACAATTCGTCGATGAAGGCGACGATCGTGCGCGCCGCCGCCGGTCGCTTCACATTGTCGCCATGCAGCAGGTCATTGGCCCAGCCGACAAATTCGTCGAGCCGATCGTCCGACAGACCCAGGAAGCGCAGGAAGATATTGACCGCGAAGGGGAAGGCGAAATCGGTCATCACGTCGCAGCTGGTGCCCGACGCCGCGATCCGGTCGATCAGCACGCTCGCCCTTTCGCGCACCGCCGTCTCCAGCGCCATTACCCGCTTGGGCGACAGCAGCGGATTGAGCAACGAGCGGAACTTGCCATGTTCGGGCGGGTCCAGCTCCAGCGGGATCATCGGCCAGCTCTCGCCCAGCGCCGAGGCAAAGATGCTGCGATGGCTGGAGAAGGTTTCGGGATCCTGCAACACCCGCCGCTGGTCCTGCGCACGGGTGATGACCCAGGTGCCCTTGCCGTCGCGGGTGTTGACCGGCGAATAGAAGATGCGCGGCCCATCATGCACGACCGCGCTCGCCGCCTGCGGATCGCCATTGGGCGTCGGCTCCAGCCCTGGCGAACTGAACAGGCTGAAATTGCCGATCATGTCGGGCGGCACATGCGCCGGGATCGGACGGGCGGCCATGGTTTCCATACTACGCTCTCCTGCAGCGGTAGCCAGTTTTCGCGCGAAGACGGACCGGCCTTATCAATTTTGCATTATGGTATAGTTTATGGGCACGCCACCGGCTGTCAATCGGACAATCGTCGTTACGATATTTTCCCGCGCACAGCGCAAGGGCGCCGCCGCATTTCCACGCTTTTCCGCCACATTGCGCAAAATTCGCGATTTCCGTTGCGGATGAAAATTATCCTTGAGTGCAAAATATATCTAGCCACCTGTGCAATATTGACCTAAGGAATCGGTCATGGATCGCAAGCGGCCATCCGAAAGCCGCGAGCAGCCCGACGGGTAACACCCGGACGGCGCGCTCGCCTTTCGAGCAGAACAGGGATGTGAGTGGATGGCGGAAATGGAGCCCATCGATAGAGAAGAATTCCGGCAGGAGGCGCGCGCCTGGCTGAAGGCGAATTTTCCGCCGGCGCTGACCAATGTGCCCGGTCTCCTCTTCCAGGGCGACGCTCATGCCGCCGCCGCCAATGCCGACTATCAGTTGTGGCGCCAGCGGATGACCGACAAGGGCTGGGGCGTGCCGACCTGGGCGCCACGCTATGGTGGCGCCGGCCTCACCGAAGCGCATGGCAAGATCATCGGCGAGGAACTGACCGCGATCGGCGGTTTCAATCCGATCCGCAGCTATGGCACGATGATGCTCGGCCCGACCTTGCTGGAATATGGCGACGAAGCGCAGAAGCTGGAGCATCTGCCCTTCATCGCCAGCCATGAACGGCGCTGGTGCCAGGGCTTTTCCGAACCCGGCGCGGGATCGGACCTGGCCGCGCTCCAAACCAAATGCATCGACATGGGCGACCACTGGCTGATCAGCGGGCAGAAGATCTGGACATCGGGCGCCGACCAGGCCGACTGGTGTTTCGTCCTCGTCCGCACCGATACCGAGCGCAAGCAGGGCGGCATCAGCTTCCTGCTGGTCGACATGCAATCGGAGGGGATCGAAGCCCGGCCGATCGTCCTGATCAGCGGGTCGACCCATTTCTGCGAGGTCTTCTTCAACGATGTGAAGGTGCCCAAGGGCAATCTGGTGGGCGAAGTCAACCAGGGCTGGACCATCGCCAAGCGGCTGCTGCAGTTCGAACGCAACAGCCTGTCGGAGGTGAAGGCCGACATCACCCCCCTCGCCCCGCTGGCCCATGACTATCTGGGCACGGACGCGCTCGGGCGGATCGACAGTCCGGACCTGCGCGCCCGGATGGTGCGCAATGCGATGCGGCATGAAGCCTATATGGCGACCGTCCGCCGGCTCGCCGCCGAAGGGAAGAATGGCGGCCCCAGCCATGGCGTTTCGGCGCTCAAGAATTTGTGGTCCGGCATCATCCAGGAGCGGGCCGAACTGCTGGTCGAGATCATGGGCGCCGACGGCCTGGGCTGGGCCGGCGATCCCTATAGCGCGGCCGAGAAGGAGGCGACGCGCGCCTGGCTGCACAGCAAGGCCTTCTCCATCTACGGCGGCAGCTACGAGGTGCAGAACAATATCACCGCCAAGCGCACGCTGGGCCTGCCGGGCTGAGCATGGGCGAGGACGAGAGAAAAGACAGGATGCGGGAGGACGCGCCGTGGCGGTGCTGAACGAAGAACAGACGATGCTGAAGGACATGGCGTCGCAATGGGTGCGCGACCGCCTGCCCGTGACCGCGCTGCGCGGCCTCTACGATCATGGCGGCGGCGGCCTCAGCGGATCGGACGGCTATGATGCCGACGCCTGGGCCGAAATGGCGCAGATGGGCTGGTGCGGCATCATCGTGCCGGAAGCCCATGGCGGCGCCGACTTTGGCTATCTCAGCCTTGGCCTGGTGATCGAGGAACTGGGGCGCACCCTGGCCGCCTCACCGCTCATCAGCTCCGCGCTGGTCGCTGCGTCTGCGCTGCGCCTCGCGGGCACGCAGGATCAGCAGGCCCGCTGGCTGCCGGGCATCGCCGACGGATCGCTGATCGGCACGCTGGCGCTCGACGAAGGGCCACATCATGCCCCCGAGCGCACCGCGCTGGCCGCCACAGCCTCGGGCGATGGCTGGACTTTGTCGGGCACGAAACGCCCGGTGCAGGACGGCATGATCGCCGACCTCGCCATCGTCGCCGCGCGCACCAGCGGCGTGGCCGGCGATCGGGACGGCCTGACCCTGTTCCTGGTACCGACCGACAGCGCCGGGCTGGAGCGGCTGGCGCTCGACCAGATCGATGCCCGCCGTCCCGCCCAATATCGCTTCGATAGTGTCAACATCGCTGTCAACGATGTGCTCGGTGAAGTCGGCAAGGCCGCCGACCTGATCGACGCGATCCGCGACCGGGCCGCGATCGGCATGGCCGCCGAAATGCTGGGCAGCGCGACCCAGGCCTTCGACATCACGCTCGATTATCTCAAGACCCGCGTCCAGTTCGGCGCGATCATCGGCTCCTTCCAGGCGCTGCAACATCGCGCGGCCGAACTGTTCGGCGAATTGCAGCTGACGCGATCGGCAGTGGAAACCGCGCTGGCGGCGATCGATGCCGATGATCCGGCGCTCCCCGCCCTCGCCTCGCTTGCCAAGGCGACCGCCGGCGAGACGCTGCACCGCATTTCCTCGCAGATGGTCCAGCTGCACGGCGGCATCGGCATGACCCATGAACATGATGCCGGCCTTTACCTGAAGCGCGCCCGCGTCGCCGAGCAATGCCATGGCAGCACCGCCTGGCATCGCGAACGCTGGGCGCGGCTCAATGGCTATTGAGGGGCCGATGACCATGCCATCGCGCGAAATACAGTTGAAGCGCCGCCCGGTCGGCGCCCCCGTGACGGAGGATTTCGCTACCGTCGAACAGGCTCTGCCACCGCCCGGCCCCGGCGAGGTCCAGGTCCGCAATCTCTGGATGGCGGTCGACCCCGCGATGCGCGGGCGAATGAGCGACGCCAAGAGCTATGTGCCCCCCTTCGCGCTCGACGCGGCGATGGAAGGACCGGCCATTGGCGAGGTGATCGCCTCCAACGATCCGGCCTTCGCGCCCGGCGACCTGGTCTTTTCCCGACTTGGCTGGCGTGAGGCGTTCAACGCCCCCGGCACCGCGCTCCAGCATCGCGATCGCCAGGCACTGCCGCCCCAGGCCTATCTCTGCTTCGCGGGCATGACCGGCCTCACCGCCTATGCCGGCCTCATCCGCATTGCGGAGTTACAGCCGGGCGATACCGTCTTTGTGTCGGCCGCGTCCGGCGCGGTCGGATCGATCGCCTGCCAGATCGCCCGCAACATGGGATGCAAGGTGATCGGATCGGCCGGCGGCCCGGACAAGACCGCCTTCCTGCGCGACGTGCTCAAGGTCGACGCCGCGATCGATTACAAGGCGGAGCCGAACCTGACGAAAGCGCTCGCCCGCGAAGTCAAGGCGATCGGTGCCAGCGGCATCGACGTCTATTTCGACAATGTCGGCGGCGATCATCTGCAGGCCGCCCTGTCGCTCGCCAATGATTTCGCGCGCTTCGCCATCTGCGGCATGATCTCGCAATATAATGTGACCGACGCGCCGACCGTGCCACGCAACCTCACCATGCTGATGACCAAGCGCATCCGCATGCAGGGCTATATCGCGCTCGACCATATGGATCTGGAGGCGGAGATGCTGAAACGCATGACCGCTTGGAACCAGGCCGGCCAGATGGCCTCGGCCGAAACCGTCTATGATGGCATCGGCAAGGCGCTCGACGCCTTCTGGGGCCTGTTCTCGGGCGCCAATATCGGCCGCACCATGGTCAGGCTGGGCTAGGGGGGAATTTCATGTACGACATGCTCAAGGGCCTGCGCGTGGTAGAGGGCGCCGCCTTCATCGCCGGCCCGTCCTGCGGCCTGCACCTGGCACAGATGGGGGCGGAGGTGATCCGTTTCGACGCAATCGGTGGCGGCCCTGACTATCGTCGCTGGCCGGTCGTCCCCTCCGGCGCCAGCCTCTATTGGGAAGGCCTCAACAAGGGCAAGAAATCGATCGCGATCGATCTTGGCCGGCCTGAAGGGCGCGAACTGGCGGTCGCCATCGCCACCGCACCAGGCGACAATGCCGGGCTGTTCCTCACCAATTATCCGGTGAAGGGCTTCCTCAGCCATGACGCGCTGGCCGCGCGCCGTGCTGATATCATCAGCGTCCGCGTCATGGGCTGGGCCGATGGATCACCGGCGGTCGATTACACCATCAACGCCGCCGCCGGCGTGCCGATGATGACCGGCCCGGCCGACGATGACCGCCCGGTCAACCATGTCCTGCCGGCCTGGGATCTGCTCGGCGGCGCCTATGCCGCCTTTGCCATGACGTCCGCCCTGCTCCGCCGGCGCGCGACCGGCCAGGGCGCAGAAATCCGCGTGCCCCTTTCAGACCTCGCGGCCTCAACCCTGTCGCATCTCGGCTCCGTCGCCGAAGTGCTGTCAGCCGGCGACCGGCCGCGCATGGGCAATGACCTGTTCGGCGCCTTCGGCCGGGATTTCCTGACCGCCGACGGCAAAAGACTGATCGTCGTCGCCATCACCCCGCGCCAATGGACCGGCCTGCTCAAGACGCTGGACTTGGGCGAAGCCATTGCCGCGCTGGAAAGCGAAACGGGTGCCAATTTCGCCAAAGATGAAGGCGCCCGCTTCACCCACCGCGCCAGCCTCTTCCCGCTGTTCGAAGCCGCCTTCGCCGCCCGCAGCAGCGATGCCCTGAAACCCGCTTTCGACGCGGGTGGGGTCACCTGGGGCGAATATCAGTCGCTGCACCAGGCCGTGACGCAGGACGAACGGCTGTTCACCGCCAATCCCCTGTTCGAGACGATCGCCCATCCCAGCGGCCTCACCTACCCCACATCCGGCCCAGCGGGCACGCTGGCCGGCGAAGCGCGCGGCGCCGTCGGCACCGCCCCGCGCCTTGGCGAACATAGCGACCAGATATTGAGCGAGCTTCTAGGCCTCGACAGCGGCGCGATCGGCCGCCTCCATGACGAAGGACTGGTCGCATGACCCTTTCCCCATCCGATATCGCCCATTGGCAGACATGGGTCGGCAGGACAGAGAGCCGGACCGAAATGCTCGACCGGGAAGCGCTGCGCCGCTTCGCCGCCGCCATCGGCGAACCGCTCGATGTCGAGGCGGTCCAGCCCTCGCTGGCCCATTGGGCCTTTTTCCTGCCGGTTGCCGCCGCCGACCAGATCGGCCCGGACGGCCATCCCAAGCGCGGCGGTTTCCTGCCGCCGATCAGCCTGCCGCGCCGCATGTTCGCCGCCGCCGAGATGCAGTTTCATGCCCCGCTGATGCTCGACTGGGAAGCGACCCGCACCTCGACCGTGCTGGACATCGCCCACAAGAGCGGCCGCAGTGGCGAGCTTCTCCTGGTGAAGGTCGGCCACAGCATCGTCCAGGCCGATCGCGAACGGGTGAGCGAGGTGCAGACCATCGTCTATCGCGACACCGGCGCACCGACGCCCGCGATCGTCCCCGCCGCCTTTGACGACGCCCCCGATGATGTGAACTGGGCGCCAAGCAGCGTCGACCTGTTCCGTTTTTCGGCCGTCACCTTCAACAGCCATCGCATCCATTATGACCTGCCCTATGCGACCGGCGAGGAAGGCTATCCCGGCCTGGTGATCCACGGCCCCTTCACCGCCGCCAGATTGTTCGGCCATGCCCGGCGCGGCGGCCGCAGCCCGACCCGCTTCGCCTTCCGCGCGGTCGCGCCGGTCTTCGCCGGTCAGCCCGTATTGCTGCGCGAGGATGAAGCCGGCCGCTGCCGTGCGATCCGCTGCGACGGCAGCGACGCGATGGTCGCCGACATCGGATATTGAGAGGAGATTTCTGCATGGACGCCGAGACGTTCGACCTGTTCCGCACCACCGTCCGCCGCTTCGTCAGCGAAAAGCTGATCCCAGCCGAGGACGCCGTCGAGGAAGCGGACGCCGTTCCCGAAACCATCATCCAGCAGATGCGCGACATGGGCCTGTTCGGCCTGTCCGTGCCGGAGGAATTTGGCGGCATCGGCTGCACCATGGCGGAGGAAGCGGCGATCATCCGCGAGATCACCCGCGCCTCGGTCGTCTTCCGCTCGGTCATCGGCACCACTGTCGGTATCGGCAGCCAGGGCATCGTCATGGACGGGACCGAGGAACAGAAGCGCGAATGGCTGCCCAAATTCGCCACCGGTGAAGCCATCGCCAGCTTCGGCCTGACCGAGCCGGAGGCCGGGTCCGACGCCGGTTCGCTCCGCACCGTCGCCATCCGCGACGGCGACACTTACCGCATCACCGGCACCAAGCGCTATATCACCAATGCGCCGCGCGCCAGCGTCTTCACCCTGATGGCCCGGACCGAACCGGACGTGAAGGGCGCAGCCGGCATTTCCGCCTTCATCCTGCCCGCAGACACGCCCGGCATCAGCTTCGGCAAGCCGGACAAGAAAATGGGGCAGAAGGGATCGATCACCACCGATGTGATCCTGGATGACGTCGTCGTGCCGGCCGCCAACATTATCGGCGGTGTCCCCGGTCGCGGCTTCAAGACCGCGATGAAGGTGCTGGATCGCGGCCGCATCCATATCGCCGCGGTCGCGCTCGGCATGTGCCAGCGGCTGATCGATATGGCCCTGCAATATGCAATGGAGCGCAAGCAGTTCGGCCAGCGCATCGCCGATTTCCAGTTGGTCCAGGCAATGCTCGCCGACATGAAGGTCGACATGCTGACCACCGAGGCGCTGATGCAGTCGGTCGCCGCCAAGTTCGACGCCGGCGAGCCGGTCAGCCTGGAATGCGCCGCGCTCAAATATTATGCCTCCGAAGCCGTCGGCCGGATCGCCGACCGCGCCGTCCAGATCTATGGCGGCGCCGGCTATATGGCCGAGTATAAGGTCGAGCGCTTCTATCGCGATGTCCGGCTGCTGCGCATCTATGAGGGCACCAGCCAGATCCAGCAGACCATCATCGCCAAGCAGATGATCCGCCAGGCCGAAGCGGCCGCCTGATCCCTTCCTATTCCCGCAAAGGACATTGCATGCGCAGAGCCGCCATCGTCGCCCCCATCCGCACCGCCGTCGGCAAATATGGCGGTTCTCTGAAATCCTTCAGCGCCGGCGATCTGGGCGCGGTCATCATCAAGGCTTTGATGGAGCGGACCAGGATCGATCCCGAACGGATCGACGATGTCGTCTTCTCCCAGGGCTATGGCAATGGCGAGGCACCCTGCATCGGTCGCTGGTCGGCGCTGGCCGCCGGCCTGCCCGAAAGCATTCCCGGCGTGCAGCTCGACCGGCGCTGCGGTTCGGGGCTTCAGGCGGTGATCGACGCGGCCATGCGCATCCAGACCGGCGCCGCCGACATCGTCGTCGCCGGCGGGGTGGAGAGCATGTCCAATGTCGAATATTATTCGATGGACCATCGCTGGGGCGCCCGCTCCGGATCGACCCAGTTCCACGACCGCCTGACCCGCGGCCGCGTCATGTCGCAGCCGATCGCCCGCTATGGCATCATCAGCGGCATGATCGAAACGGCGAACAATCTCGCCAAGGATTATGACATCAGCCGCGAGGCCTGCGACGAATATGCCGCGATGAGCCATCAGCGCGCCGCCGCGGCCTGGGCCGCCGACAAGTTCGACGACGAACTGGTCCCGGTCGCCGTGCCGCAGCGCAAGGGCGATCCGCTGATCTTCGCCATGGATGAGGGCATTCGTGCCGACGCCACACCGGAATCGCTCGCCCTGTTGAAGCCGATCGAGAAGGACGGCGTGGTCACCGCCGGCAATGCCAGCCAGCAGAATGACGCCGCCGCCGCCTGCCTGGTGGTCGCGGAGGACAAGCTGGAAGAACTGGGCCTTGAACCCATGGCCTGGCTGCACAGCTGGGCGGCGGCGGGCTGCGATCCCTCGCGCATGGGCATTGGTCCGGTGCCGGCGGTCGAAAAGCTGTTCGCCCGCAATGGCCTTGGCTGGAACGACATCGATCTGGTCGAACTCAACGAAGCCTTTGCGCCGCAGGTGCTGGCCTGCCTCAAGGGCTGGAACTGGGACGATCGCGACAAGCTTAACGTCAATGGATCGGGCATTTCGCTCGGCCATCCGATCGGCGCGACCGGCGGACGCATCCTCGCCAATCTGCTGCGCGAACTGCAGCGGCGCGACGGCCGCTATGGCCTGGAAACCATGTGCATTGGCGGCGGTCAGGGCCTGGCCGCCATCTTCGAGCGGGCGGTCTGACCACCGCCTTTCGGAAGCCCCCTGGGCCGGCGTCGAGGCATGCGACGCCGGCCTATTTTTTTGATGGTCAGTCGACCGGCCGGCGGTCGGGCGAGAAGGCGATGATCGTCACGCCCAGCAGCGCCACCGTCCCACCCGCAATCATGCCGACCGTGATCGGCGTGCCGAAATAGAGCGAGGCAAAGACCGTCGACATGACCGGCGATGCCAGCATCAGCGGCATGATGGTCGAGATCGGATAGCGTTGCAGCAGCCAGGCGAGCGTCCCCTGTCCCAGTACCGTCGCCCCCAGGCAGGAAAAGGCGAACCAGCCGGTCGGTGTCCAGCCGACATGGGCCAGCCCCGCGATCGCCGGCCGCTCGAAAATCAGGGCAAAGGGCGCCAGCACCGCTGCGCCCATCAGTCCGTTCCACGCCTGGCCGTTCATCACGCTCACCCCGGTCAGCTTGCGCTGCACCAGGGTCGCGCCGCCCCACACCATCGCCGCGCTGGCCATCACCAGTACGGCGGGCACCTCCGCCAATATATGCGGGTCGAACACCAGCGCCACGACCCCGGCAAAGGCCAGCAGCACGCCGACGATCTTGCGCCGGTTGAGCCTTTCGCCCAGCAGCAGCGCGCCCAGCAACAGCGAGAAGGGCACGCTCAATTGCCCGGCAATCGCCAGCGCGCCGACATTGGTCGCCATGAACAAAGCCAGGTTCAGCAGCAGCAGGAACAGACCGCCATTGAGGAAGCCATAGAGCATCAGCCAACCGGTCCGGCCCGGCAGCGGACGCAGCGCCGGCGCACAGATCAGGAACACCGTCCCCATCCGCAGCGCCACCGACAATAGCGGCGCGGTCGCATCCACCACCACTTTCATCGCGATCACGTTGAGCGCGAACATGATGTTCACCAGCAACGCCAGCGCCATGCCGCCCGGCCCGAACCGATGGTTCGCCATGGGTTCGCCATCGGCCATTTCCGCATCCTTCCCGCTTCAACCGCCGTTCAGACTCAGACGGCTATTGGTTTATTTATGCACACTGGTATAGATTTTAACCAGAGAAGAAGGGAAGAGGAATCAGGATGTCGATGAAGCATGTTTCGCGCGTGATGATGTTCGCTATGGCGGTCGCGGCCACCGGCCCGGCGCTGGCCCAGGCTGGCGACGCGACCAAGGGCAAGGCGGTCTTCGCCCGCTGCGCCGTCTGCCACTCGGTCGATCCGGGCGTGAAGAAGCTTGGCCCTTCGCTCTCGGGCGTATTCGGGCGCACCTCGGGCACCGTCCCCGGCTTCACTTATTCCCCGGCGATGCAGAAGGCCAAGATCCGCTGGGATGCCAAGTCGCTCGACGGCTTCCTCGCCAAGCCCAGCGCTGCCGTCCCCGGCAGCCGCATGGTCTTTGCCGGCCTGCCCAACCCGGCGGATCGCGCCAACCTGCTCGCCTATCTCGCCGGCGCCACCAAGAAATAGCGCCAAAAGTATCCCATAGTGCAATAATTCTTGCCCTCCATTCCTGCACCCGCTATCAGAATCATCAACCGATGCAGCAGATAGACGGGGACAGGAGCGGATGGCGATGACAGCGGTCATGACGGACAAGGCGGGCAGTCGATGAGCGGCCGCGCCCTTGAAGGGATCAAGGTTCTAGACCTGTCGCGCGTGCTCGCGGGGCCATGGTCGACCCAGATACTCGCCGACTTCGGTGCCGACGTCATCAAGATCGAACTGCCCGGCCATGGCGACGATACCCGCGCCTGGGGCCCGCCCTTCCTGACCGGCGCCGATGGCCAGCCGGAAATCGGCACCAGCGCCTATTATCTGTCCTGCAATCGCAACAAGCGCTCCGCCGCGATCAACCTGGCGACGCCGCAGGGCGCCGAGCTGATCCGCCGGCTGGCGGCGGAAGCCGACATATTGGTCGAGAATTTCAAGGTCGGGGGCCTCAGCAAATATGGCCTCGACTATGCCAGCCTGAAGGCGATCAACCCGCGCCTCGTCTATTGCTCGATCACCGGCTTCGGCCAGACCGGCCCCTATGCCGACCGGGGCGGCTATGATTTCGTTGCCCAGGGCATGGGCGGCTTCATGAGCATCACCGGCGAAGAGGATGGCGGCCCGCTGCGCGCCGGCGTCGCCATGGCCGACCTGTCGACCGGCATGTTCGCGACAGTCTCCATCCTGGCCGCCCTGCGCCATGCCGAACGCACGGGCGAGGGGCAGCAGATCGACGTGTCGCTGCTCGATACCCAGATCGCGATGCTCGCCAATCAGGGGATGAACTGGCTGGTCGGCGGCATCGTGCCCGGACGCCTGGGCAATCGCCATCCCACCGTCGTCCCCTACAAGACGTTCGAGGTCGCCGACGGCATGATGATCATCGCGATCGGCAATGATCGCCAGTTCCGCGCCTTCTGCACGGAAATGGGCCATGGCGAGCTGGGCACCGATCCGCTCTACGCCACCAGCGCCCAGCGCCTCATCAACCGCGACGCGATCGAGGCGAAGGTGCAGGAGATCGTCCGCCCCTTCGCCCGCGACGACCTGATGGCGCGCTTCGTCGCTGCGGGCGTCCCCGCCGGCCCGGTCAACAGCATCCAGGATGTGTTCGAGGATCCGTTCATCGACGCCCGCCAGACCGTCCATCGCTATCGCCGGGAAGAGGATGGGGTCGAGATCCCGACCGTCGCCTATCCCGGCAAGCTGTCGACGACGCCGGCCGATTATCGTCACTGCCCACCGCGCGTGGGCGAACATAGCCGCGAAATATTGGGGGAATGGCTCGGCCTCGACGACGGCGCACTCGACGCGCTGACGAGCGACGGCGCGATCGCCCAACGCCCCGTGAAGGAGAGGACACAGGCATGAAGATCGACCAGGGGGTAGCCGCCATCGTCACCGGCGGGGCATCGGGCCTCGGCGAAGCGACGGCCCGCGCCATCGCGGCGCAGGGCGCCAAGGTCGCGCTGTTCGACTTCAACGAGGAAACCGGGACGAAAGTCGCGGCGGACATCGGCGGCACCTTCTGCAAGGTCGACGTCACCGACGAGGCCTCAGTCGATGCCGGCTTTGCCAAGGCACGCGCCGCCCATGGCCAGGAACGTATCCTGGTCAATTGCGCCGGCACCGGCAATGTCATCAAGACCGCCAGCCGCGACCGCGAGACCGGCGAGATCAAGGCTTTCCCGACCGACCAGTTCGAACGGATCATCCAGATCAACCTGATCGGCACCTTCCGCTGCTGCGCGAAGTCGGCCGCCGGCATGCTGAGCCTCGATCCGCTGGAGGACAAGGCGCGCGGCGTCATCATCAACACCTCCAGCGCGGCGGCGGTCGACGGCCAGATCGGCCAGGCGGCCTATTCCGCGTCGAAGGGCGGCATCGTCAGTCTGACCCTGCCGATGGCGCGCGACCTGATGGGCGAAGGCATCCGCGTAAACGCGATCCTGCCCGGTATCTTCGACACGCCGCTGATGGCGCGGGCCAGCGACAAGGTGCGCGATGCGCTGTCGGCCACCGTTCCCTTCCCCAAGCGTTTCGGCAAGCCCGAGGAGTTTGCCGCGATGGCGCTGGCGATGATCGAGAACGACTATTGGAACGGCGAATATGTGCGGCTCGACGGTGGCCTGCGCATGCCGCCGCGCTGAGGGAGAGGGACGATGTCCGAAGAAGCGCAGCCCGAATTCGTAACCTATAATGTGGTGGACGGCGTCGCCTGGGTGATGCTGAACCGCCCCCAATATGGCAATGCCCAGAATTACCGGCTGCTCGGCCAGCTCGACGACGCCTTCAAGCGCGCGGTCGAGGATGACGGGGTCAAGGTGATCGTGCTCGGTGGCGAGGGCAAGCATTTCTCGGCCGGCCATGACATCGGCACCCCGGACAAGGACAGCCACATGCCGCGCACGCGCACCAGCATGTGGTGGGACCATCTGAACAAGGGCGGCGCGGAGCGCCAATATGTGCTGGAACAGGACGGCTATCTGGGCCTGTGCCGGCGCTGGGCCGACATCCCCAAGCCGATGATCGCCATGGTGCAGGGCGCGTGCATCGCCGGCGGGCTGATGCTGGCCTGGGTCTGCGACCTCATCATCGCATCGGAAGACGCCTTCTTCCAGGATCCGGTGCAGCGCATGGCCCAGCCGGGGGTCGAATATTTCGCCCATGCCTTCGAACTGCCGACCCGCGTCGCACGCGAACTGCTGCTGCTCGGCCGCCGCATGCCGGCCCAGCGCGCCTGTAATTTCGGCATGGTGAACGAGATTTTCCCGCGCGAGACGCTGCGCGAGGAAGTGGCCAAGATCGCCGCCGAGATCGCCCAGCATGAACGGTTCGGCCTGGCCCTGACCAAGCAGGCGTTCAACTTCGTCGAGGATGCGCGCGGCAAGCGGCAGGTGATGGATAGCGTGTTCCACATGCACCATCTCGCCCATGCCCATAATCAGCTGATGACCGGCAATCTGGTCGGCGGACTGGAT
Organism: Sphingobium yanoikuyae; assembly: GCF_034424525.1. Taxonomy (NCBI): domain Bacteria; kingdom Pseudomonadati; phylum Pseudomonadota; class Alphaproteobacteria; order Sphingomonadales; family Sphingobiaceae; genus Sphingobium; species Sphingobium yanoikuyae. Next base: position 1,560,738 of record NZ_CP139979.1, on the reverse strand, counting down.
GCCAAGGCCATGGCATCGGCGAACAAGAAGCAGGCGGGGGAAGGATGAGCGCGACCATGGAGATGGACAAGAATATCCTGGTCCTGCCCGATCTGCCGGCCTTGCTGTCGGGCGCAGCCGATGCCGCGCACGCCTTCGTCGCCGCCGCCCGCCCGCATGTGAAGGCCCGAATCTGCAGCGAAAGCGGTAAGGTCGATCGGGTCCTCGCCGATGTCGAGCAGCATGTCGTCCACGGCTTTGGCTGGTTCGCCGCCTATGCCGAAATGCTGCGCGAAGTCGCCAGCTGGGCCGCCAGTCTCGACGCCCAGGGCAGCTTTGGCGAGATCGAAGCGCTGCTCGCCCAGTTGCTCTTCGCCGAATATGGCGCGCAGATGCTGGGCGGCATCCCGATGAACCAGGGCGAGGTGATCCGCCCCACCGACCTCACCGACGATCTTTCCACGCTCGACGCACCGGCCCTGCGCACCCTCATTCGCAGCGGCGGCGGCCAGGCAGTGAAGAGCGCTATTGCCGGCCATCTGGTCGATGCGCGCGGCCGGGCGACCCTGGAAAATTGCGGCCTCGACGAAATGTTCGACATGGTGCGCGACCAGTTCTTTGCTTTGTCGAACGAGAAGGTCGCGCCCTTCGCCCATGAATGGCATCTCAAGGACGAACTGATCCCGCTGCAGCTGGTCCAGGAACTGGGCGAGATGGGCGTGTTCGGCATGACGATTCCAGAAGAGTTTGGCGGGCTTGGCATGGGCAAGACCGCGATGTGCGTCGTGTCGGAAGAATTGTCGCGCGGCTGGATCGGCGTCGGCAGCCTCGCCACCCGGTCGGAAATCGCGGCAGAACTGATCCTGACCGGCGGCACCGCCGAGCAGAAGGCCCATTGGTTGCCGCAGATCGCCAATGCCGCGATCCTGCCCACCGCCGTCTTTACCGAGCCTGACACCGGTTCCGACCTTGGCGCACTGCGCACCCGCGCGACGCTTGCCGACGGCGAATATCGGGTCAGCGGCAACAAGACCTGGATCACCCATGCGGCCCGCGCCGACGTGATGACCCTGCTGGTCCGCACCGATCCCGACACCCGCAACTATAGCGGCCTGTCGATGCTGATCGCGCCCAAGCAGCGCGGCACCGTCGACGTCCCCTTCCCCACGCCCGGCATGAGCGGCGGCGAGATCGAGGCGATCGGCTATCGCGGCATGAAGGAATATGAGATCGGCTTCGACGATTTCCGCGTGCCCGCCGCCAATCTGCTCGGCGGGGTCGAGGGTCAGGGCTTCAAGCAGTTGATGGCCACCTTCGAAAGCGCCCGTATCCAGACCGCCGCCCGTGCCATCGGCGTCGCCCAGGCGGCGCTCGACATCGGCCTTTCCTACGCACTCGACCGCAAGCAGTTCGGCCGGCCGATCTTCGACTTCCCCCGCGTCGCCAACAAGCTGGCGATGATGGCGGCGGAGATCATGGGCGCGCGCCAGCTCACCTATTTCGCCGCCCGGCGCAAGGATGAGGACAAACGCTGCGATCTGGAAGCCGGCATGGCCAAGCTGATCGGCGCGCGGGTCGCCTGGGCGGCGGCCGACAATGCGCTGCAGATCCATGGCGGCAACGGCTTCGCCACCGAATATCAGGTCAGCCGCCTGCTGGCCGACGCGCGCATCCTCAACATTTTCGAGGGTGCCGGCGAAATCCAGGCCCAGGTCATCGCCCGCCGCCTGCTCGACGAAGCCAATTGAAGGATCGGCCCTTCCCCGCCACCGGGGAAGGGCCGATCCATTCCCCTCAGAGCCGTTCCACGATCGTCACATTGGCCATTCCGCCGGCCTCGCACATGGTCTGAAGGCCATAGCGCGCGCCACGATCATGCAGCGCGCTGACCAGCGTCGCCATCAGCTTGGCCCCCGATCCGCCCAGCGGATGGCCCAGCGAAATCGCCCCGCCATGCACGTTGAGCCGCGCCGGATCGGCGCCCAGCGCCTTGGCCCAGGCCAGCGGCACCGGCGCGAACGCCTCGTTCACTTCATAAAGATCGATATCGCCCAGCGTCATGCCTGCCCGCGCCAGCGCCCGCTCGGTCGCCGGGATCGGCGCCTCCAGCATGATGACCGGATCATGCCCCAGCACGGTCATTTCATGCACCCGTGCCAGCGGCGTCAGGCCATGGGTCTTGAGGCCCCGCTCATTGACGATCAGCAGCGCCGCGGCGCCATCGCAGATCTGGCTGGCATTGGCGGCGGATATCACCCCGCCCTCGGTCAACAGCTTGACGCTGGCAATCTTCTCCAGGCTGGCGTCGAAGCGGATGCCCTCATCCACCTTGTGGACCAGCTTTTCGCCCTCGGCGGTCTCGACCTCCAGCGGTACTATCTCCGCATCGAACTTGCCGGCCTGCGTCGCCGCCGCCGCGCGATGATGGCTTTCCAGCGCATAGGCGTCGAGCGCCGCACGGTCGAAGCCATATTTGCGGGCCATCATCTCGGCTCCGCCAAACTGGCTGAACGGCGTGTCGGGATAGCGCGCCTCGATCCCCGGACTGCGATAGGTGCCGAACCCATGTTTGGCCGCCAGCGTCCAGGGCAGGCCCATCGGCACGCGCGTCATGCTCTCGACACCGGCGGCGATCACCACGTCCTGCACGCCCGCCATCACCGTCGCGGCGGCGAAATGCAGCGCCTGTTGCGACGATCCGCACTGGCGGTCGACATGGGTGCCGGGCACGGATTCGGGCAGGCCGCTGGCCAGCACGGCGTTGCGGGCGATGTTCGCGCCCTGCTCGCCGCCGGGACAGGCGCAGCCCATGATGACATCCTCGATCGCGGCCGGATCGATCCCGCTGCGGCCCACCAGTCCGGCCAGCACGCGCCCGGCCAGATCCGCAGGATGCACCCCCGCCAGCTTGCCGCCCCGCTTGCCACCGGCGCTGCGCGCCACGGCCGCAATATATGCCTCCGCCATCCGACTCCTCCAATTATATACCTAGATGCAATTTTATTGCCTTACCCCGCCCTTTCGACAGGACCAAGGCAATTATGCACCAACGGAAAATATTTGAAGGTGCTCGGGCAGGTCGACATCGTCGGCGAGACCGGGTCGCCGGATGACCGATACGCGATGTCCGGCTCGTTCCGCTTCGCCGACATGGGCAGCACAACTCTTCGGCCCGAAGCGCAGCGGAATGAGGCCGGGCCACTTCAGCAGCAGCGCGTTCGTCCCCTGCCCCTCACGATCGGTGGCGATCACCACATCGGCGGGTTCCTGCACCATCGCGCGCAGGTCCGCGGCCGCCAGCATCGGCAGGTCCGCGCTCAGGATCAGCACCGGGCGATCGACCGGCAACGCCTGCATCGCCACCATCAGCGCCGGCACATGGCCGGGTTCCCGTTCGGCCAGGACTGTCGCGCCCCGCTCGGTCGCGAAACCGCGCACCTCCGGGCAGGCGCTGACGACATGCACGGCCGCATCCGGGATCGCATCGCGCGCCACTGTCAGCACATGCCCCAATAATTGCCGGCACAGCGCCGCCCGATCCCGTGGCCCCAGAACCTCGGCTAGCCGGCTCTTGCCCTGCGCGAAGCTCTTGGCCGGGATCAGGATCGACAGGGTCATGGCACCGCGCGCCGCAACGCCGCCGCAAAATCGATCATTTGAGCGGCCAGCGCCCGCTGCTGATCGACATTGCGCATCAATATGTCGGCACTGCGCACCGCCAGACCATCATCGGCCAAGCCCGCCGCATCGGCACTGTCCACCATCAGCCCGTCGATCAGCCCGTCATAATGGCGGGCGATCGTCGCCGGCGTCGTCGGCAAACCCAGTTCAGTCATGATCTTGGCTGCCGGCCCCTTGACCGCCTGTCCCGCGATGAAGGGCGACAGCGCCACGCACGGCACGCGCCGCGCCACCAGCCTGTCCCGCACACCCGGCACCGCCAGGATCGGGTCGATCGACAGGATCGGATTGGACGGGCAAAGGATGATCGCCTCCAGCGCAGGATCATCCAGTGCCGCCATCAGACCGGCGCTCGGCCGCGCTGCTGCGGCCCCGTCGAACCGGATCGATTTAAAGCGCGGCCCGCATTGATGGCGCACGAAATAATCCTGGAAGGCCATTTCGCCCTGGTCGGTGTCGATCATCGACCGGACCGGATCGTCGCTCATCGGCACGATCGCCGGCCCGATGCCCAGCCGCGCGGCGATGTCCGCCGTGGCCGAAGACAGCGTGCCCTCGCGCAGCAACGCCGTGCGCAGCACATGGGTCGCCAGGTCGCGATCGCCCAGGTTGAACCAGCTTTCGCCGCCCAGCCGCCGTGTCGCGTCCATGAAGGCCCAGCTTTCATCGGCCACGCCCCAGCCCCGCACGCTATCATTCATGCCGGCGAGCGCATAGGTGACGCTGTCGATGTCGGGCGAGATATGCAGGCCCATATGGACGAAATCGTCGCCGGTGTTGACGGCAATGGTCAGTGCGCCCGGCGGCACGACGCCGGCCAGGCCATTGGCCAGCTTGGCGCCGCCGACGCCCCCGGCAAGGGCCAACACGCTCATGGAAACAGGTCCATCGCCGGCTCCCGGATCAGTTCGGCCGCACTGCCCTCATTGCGGCCCCGCGCAATGCCGCGCGCCACGACGATCGGCCGGCCTTCCCCGGCCTGCCCCATGATCAGCGAGGCGGCGGCCGCCACCTCGTCGGCCAGGCCCAGTTCGCTGGTCTGCAACGGCCGGCCATGCAGGTCCGGCTCACCACGCAGGTCGAGCAGGCCGCTCATGCCGGCGACGCCGATCGCCACGCCACAGGTGCCCTTGCGCCAGGCCCGGCCCAGACTGTCGATGATGACCACCGCAATGTCGATGCCCAAGGCATCATGCACCGCCCGCCGCAGGGCCGCAGCGCTGCCATCGGGATCGAGCGGCAGCAGCAGCGCGACGCCATCCCCATCCTGCGCGATGTTGGACTGGTCGATCCCGGCATTGGCCAGCACCAGACCCAGCCGATGGCGCACGATCAGCACACCCGGCCGGACCCGCATCAACTTCTCGCTCTCCGACAGGATCAGTTCGACCAACCGGGGATCCTTGTGGCATTGCGCTGCCAGATCGATCGCCTCGGCCGAGGGCGATACGCTGGCCAGCGGCACCGCGCGTCCCTCCGCCTTGGATATGATCTTCTGCGCCAGCACGACGATGTCGCCATCCTGCAGCGACAGGCCATTGGCATGGCAGGCCGACAGCAGCATGGCCGACAGATCGTCGCCCGGCGCAACCATGGGAACCCCGTTCAGGGCCGATAATGTGACGGCGGCCGGTACGACTATCATGGATGCAGCTTACACTCCGGTGATGCGAATACCCGATCCGGGCACCTTGTACCGCCTGTTGAGCGCAATCAAGACCGACGTAAGCCCTTCTGCAACAACCGAATTGCACAAGGGCCCGGCATTCCAGGCGCGCAGGCCGATTTCCTGCGCCAGTGCGACCACCTGGTCCGCCGCCTCGCTGTCGTCGGCGCAGACCAGCACGTCGCACTCGATCTCCTCGTCCAGCTTGGTCAGGTGATGCGCGCTGATATTCTGGAAGGCGGACACGACGCGGACGCCCTCGCCCAGCATCTTCTGCACCGCCTCGACCGCCGATCCGCCGTCGGGCAACTGCACCCGGCTGACCTTGGGCGGCACCAGCGGCACGGTCACGTCGATCAATATCTTGCCCGCCAGCGCGTCGGCGACATCCTTCACCGTCGATTGCTGCGCAGCATAGGGCACGGCCAGCACGATGATGTCGGCCTGCGCTGCGGCATCGGGATTGGCCGCGCCGACGACCGAACCGCCGCCCAGCGTCGCGTTCATCGCATCGGCCGCTTCCTGCGCCCGCTCGGCCGTGCGGCTGCCGATGATGACCTTGTGCCCCTTGTGCGCCCAGCGCAGCGCCAGACCGCCGCCTTCCTTGCCGGTCCCGCCAAGCACGGCGATCGTCGCCAAAGCCTCATTCTGCATATTCAAACCTCTCCTGGTTCGTATCGGCCTCGCGCCGCCGCTTGCGCGGAGGCGTCAGGACCATGGGTGTCAGTTCCGCCGCGGTCATTCCGCGTGCATGGATATCCGCGCTCACCCCGCCATAGGCGGTGCTGCGCTGCCGGGGCGTGCGATCGATCGACCGGATCAGCGCCTCCATCGCCGCGGGCGGCATTTCCTGGCCGTGCTGGGTACCGGCCGCACGCGAGATGCTCTCGTTCATCAGCGTGCCGCCCAGGTCATTGGCGCCGCCTTCCAGGCAGGCCTTCCCCCCTTCCGGCCCCAGCTTGACCCAGCTGGTCTGGATCGACCGGATATGCGGGTGCAGCGCCAGCCGCGCGACCGCGTGCATCAGCCGCACCTCGCGGAAGGTCGGGCCATGGCGCGACTGGCCGCGCACGCCCATCGGCGCCTCCATATGGACGAAGGGCAAGGGCACGAATTCGGTGAAGCCGCCGGTCCGCCGCTGCAGGTCGCGGATGTGGATCAGGTGCCTGGCCCAGTGGCGCGGCGTGTCGACATGGCCGAACATGATCGTCGCGGTGGTGGCGAAGCCGACCCGATGCGCGGTCTCGATCACCTCCAGCCATTGCGCCGTGTCCAGCTTGTCCGGGCAGATGATCGCCCGCACCTCGTCATCCAGTATCTCGGCCGCCGTGCCGGGCAGCGTGTCGAGGCCCACCGCCTTCAGCCGGCGCAGGAAATCCTCGACCGGCAGGCCCAGCGTCGCCGCCCCCTGCCACACTTCCAGCGGGGAAAAGGCGTGGATGTGCATTTCAGGCACCGCCGCCTTCACCGCGCGGGCCAGGTTCAGATAGGTGTCGCCGGTATAATGGGGATGGATGCCACCCTGCAGGCAGACTTCGGTGCCGCCCCGCTCCCACGCCTCGCGGGTGCGGCGCACCACTTCCTCTAGGTCCAGGTCATAGGGCTTGCCGCGCAGCGCCTCCGCCTTGTCGCCCTTGGAAAAGGCGCAGAAGCTGCACTTATAGGCGCAGATATTGGTGTAGTTGATGTTGCGGTTGACGACATAGCTGATCGTATCGCCCATCTCCTGCATCCGCAGCGCATCCGCACTGGCGCAGACATGCTCCAGGTCGGTCTCGCGTGCGGTGAATAGCGCCTCGATCTCCGCCTCTTCCAGCAGGGCGCCGGCCATCGCCCGGTCGACGATCGCCGCGATCGCGGGATCGACCGGCAGCGCCGACGGGCGCGTCACCCGCGGCTCCAGCGCAATGCCCGGCGACCAGTCATCCTCCCGCGCAAAGCCCATCGCATCGGCATGGGCCAGCACATGGCGAACCATCGCCTGATCCTGCCAGCGCTCATTATCCTGCGCATAGGCGGGATAGACGGGCAGCCGCGCCACCAGCATCCGCCCTTCGCCCTCGGTCGCGGCGCGCAGCCGCTCGACCGCCGGCCAGGGGGCTTCCGGGTTCACATGGTCGGGCGTCACCGGCGACACCCCGCCCCAGTCGTTGATCCCCGCGGCCATCAGCCGGGGGAAGTCCGCTGCCGACAGGTTGGGCGGCGCCTGGATATTCATCTCCGGCCCCAGGATCAGCCGCGCCACCGCGATCGTCCACAGCAGATCGTCCATGTCCGGCTCGGGCGCATTGGCCATCACCGTACGTTCCTTGGCCCGGAAATTCTGGACGATCACTTCCTGGATATGGCCATAACCGTCCTGCAGGTCGCGGATCGCCTCCAGCGCCTCGATCCGTTCCTCGCGCGTCTCGCCGATGCCGATCAGGATGCCCGTGGTGAAGGGGATGGCGAGTTCCCCCGCCAGCCTTATCGTCTCCAGCCGTGCCGCCGGTTCCTTGTCAGGCGAGCGATAATGGGCGCCGCCCTTGCGGCACAGCCGGTCGGACACCGACTCCAGCATCAGCCCCTGCGACACCGACACCCGGCGCAGCCTGGCCATTTCCTCGCGGGTCATGACCCCGGCATTGATGTGCGGCAGCAGCCCGGTCTCGTCGCGCACCAGCGCCGCCATCTCGGCCAGATAGGACAGGGTGCTGTCATGGCCCAGCCGCGCCAGTTCCTCGCGCGCGGCGGCGAAGCGCAGTTCCGGCTTGTCGCCCAGCGTGAACAGCGCTTCGGTGCAGCCCGCCGCCTTGCCGGCGCGTGCCACCGCCAGCACTTCCTCGCGCGTCATATAGGCATTCTCGCCCGGCCGGGGCGGCTGGGAGAAGGTGCAATAATGGCAGAGATTGCGACATAGCTGGGTCAGCGGGATGAAGATCTTGCGCGACCAGCTCTGCACCCAGCCATGGCCTTCGTCGCGCAGCGCCGCCGCCTGCGCCATCAGTTCGGCCAGCGGCATCGCCAGCAGCTCTGCCGTGCGCGCATGCTCCACTTCGCCGATCCTTTCCGTAACTGCCATCATCCCGCTCCGCTTGTTTCGTCTTCTATGTTCTGATTGTGATTGCGCCCCGGTTCAACCGACAGGGCCGGGTCGATCCGGAATAGCGCCGCCGCGTTGTCCCAATTGCCTGAGCATCGCCACCGGCAGGTCCGCCGGCGCTTCCAGCAACGCCACCAGCGTCTGCAGGAAATGCTCGACACTCGCCTCGCTGCCCCACATCGGATGCGCCCGGCTCTCGTCTGCCAGCGCGCGCTGCCGTGCCGACAACACGGCGCTGAGGTAAGCGCCCATGAACACGAAGCGCTGGTTCTGCAACGCCACCGGCAGGTCCGCCATCATGCCCCGCAGATGATCGAGGCACCGGCCATAGGCATTGTTCCAGGCCGGATCGATCGCATCCAGCATCATGTCGCGATGGGTCATGGCAAAGATGACGATGAACTGGACATAATGGCTATCGGGCAGCGCCAGCACCGGCCGCACCAATATCTCCACCACTTCGCGGATCGAGCGCGGCCCGCCCTGCGCCTCCAGCCCGTCGAGCGCCGCATTGCGCTCCCGTTCGAGCGCCATCGCGCCGTCCATTACCAGCGCCCGGACCAGCGCCTCCTTCGACCCGAAATAATAGCTGACGGCACCGTGATTCTTCTGCCCCGCCGCCGCCGCAATCTCGCGCACGGTCACGCCATCGACGCCCTTTTCGGCGAACAGGCGCAACGCCACCTGCTTGATCTGCTCGGCAGCAGAACCGCGGGTGGCATCATCGGCCTTGGCGAGTTGAAGTCTAACCATGAGTGCAATTTCTCATTGCAATGCTGGTTCGTCAAGTGCATTATCCAATTGACCTAATCGACGGCTAACAGTCGAAAAAAGCGAGGGATGCCTAAGTGGAATCAGCGGTCGACATCGAGTCGCTGGCGACGTGGATGACGGATCAGGGGCTTGGCGCCGGTCCGATCGACAACGTGACGCCGCTTGCCGGGGGGACGCAGAATATCCTGCTGCGCCTGACCCGCGACGGCCGCGATTATATCTTCCGTCGCCCGCCGGCGCATCCCCGCCCCAACAGCAATGAAACGATGCGGCGCGAGGCCCGGCTGCTGCGCGCCATCGCCGGCACCAATGTCCCCCATCCCGCGCTGATCGCCGATTGCGGCGACGAAAGCGTGCTGGGCGTCGCCTTCTACCTGATGGAGCCGGTCGATGGCTTCAATCCGGTCGGCCAGCTGCCCATGCCCCATGCCGGGTCGCCGGCGATGCGCCATGCCATGGGCCTGGCGCTGGTCGACGGCATCGCCGCATTGGGCGCGCTCGATCATCAGGCGCTGGGCCTGGCCGATTTCGGCCGGCCCGACAATTTCCTCGGCCGCCAGGTCGATCGCTGGCGCAGCCAACTGGCCGGCTATGGCGAATTTGCCGACTGGACCGGGCCGCAGGCGCTGCCCTCGGTCGACGCCATCGCCGCCTGGCTGGAACGGCACCGCCCGGCCGATTTTACCCCCGGCATCATGCATGGCGACTATCATCTCGCCAATGTCATGTACCGCCCCGACAGCGGCGATCTTGCCGCGATCATCGACTGGGAACTGGCAACGATCGGTGATCCGCTGCTGGACCTGGGCTGGGTGCTCGCCACCTGGCCCGACGGCAGCGGCGCCAGCACCGTGTCGGTCACGCCGTGGGAGGGTTTCCCGGCGCCCGCCGAACTGGTCGCGCGCTATGGCGCCGGCTCCGCGCGCGATCTGTCGGCGGTGGACTGGTATCATGTCCTCGCCTGCTACAAGCTCGGCATCCTGCTGGAGGGCACCCATGCCCGCGCCTGTGCCGGCAAGGCCCCACGCGACACCGGCGACCGGCTCCACAGCCGCGCCATCCACCTTTTCGACCGCGCCCAGGCGCTGATCCGCTGACATGCAAGAAGGATGTTCTCCCTTGGGCAATGAACTGGACTTCACCGGAAAGACGGTGCTGGTGGTCGGCGGATCGAGCGGCATCGGCAATGGCATGGCCCAGGCCTTCCTGAAGCGCGGCGCCCGCGTCCATGTCTGGGGCACACGCGCCAGCGCCGCCGACTATGCCGGCGAGGAAGGCTCGGACCTCGACAATATCGGCTATACCCAGGTCGATGTCAGCGATCCCGCCGCGATCGCCGCCGCGCCGGCCCCCTTCGATACGCTGGACATCCTCATCCATTCGCAGGGCGCCGTCCTCTATCGCCGCCAGGAGTTCGAGGTCGACGGCTGGAACAAGGTGATGGCGGTCAATCTCGACTCCATCCTCCACATCTCCAACCGCTTCAAGGATGCGCTCGCCGCCACGAAGGGCGCCGTCATCGTTGTCAGCTCGATCGGCGGGTTCAAGGCGACCTTCGGCAACCCCGCCTATGCCGCGTCCAAGGCCGGCGCCGTCAATCTGGTCCGCGCGCTCGCCATCGCCTGGGCTGGCGAGGGCATCCGCGTCAACGGCATCGCCCCCAGCCTGGTCGATACCAAGATGACCAAGGTGACGATGGACAATGACGAGCGGCGAGACCGCGCGCTGTCGCGCATCCCGCTCGGCCGCTTCGGGTCGGTGGACGAGATGGCCGGCGTCGCCCTGTTCCTCGCCTCCCCCCTCTCCACCTACATCTGCGGGCAGACGCTGATCGTGGACGGCGGCCTCACGCTGACCTGATCCCCCTGCCCGCCTTCGCCCCATTTCCCAAAAGGACCGATCGCATGGATTTCGAATATTCCGACAAGGTGCAGGCGCTGCGGGCGCAGCTCACCGATTTCATGGACGCCCATGTCTATCCGATCGAGAAGGAACGGGATCATTTCCACCATGATCCCGCCCATCTGTGGCAGCGCTGGCCGGGCACCGAGACGATCAAGGCGAAGGCGAAGGAAGCGGGCCTGTGGAACCTGTTCCTGCCCCATGAATATGGGGCATGGAGCCCCGGCCTCACCAACCTCGAATATGCGCCGCTGGCCGAACTGATGGGCCGGGTGATCGGATCATCCGAATATTATAACTGCTCCGCCCCCGATACCGGCAATATGGAAGTGCTCGCCCGCTACGGCACGCCCGAACAGCAGGAAAAATGGCTCAAGCCCCTGCTCGCTGGCGATATCCGCTCCTGCTATGTCATGACCGAGCCGGGCGTCGCCTCGTCCGACGCCACCAATGTCGAGACGACGATCGTCGCCGATGGCGACGACTATGTCATCAACGGCCGCAAATGGTGGATTTCGGGCGCGCTCGATCCGCTGACCAAAGTCTATATCCTGCTCGGTCGCACCCCCAATGCGGACCGGCCGCGCCACCAGCAGCATTCGCAGATCCTGATCCCGGCCGACACGCCGGGAATAGAGATCGTCCGCCCGCTCGACGTGATGAACGCCGTCCACTCGCCCGGCGGCCATGCCGAAATGGTCTTCAAGGATGTGCGCGTGCCCAGGGAAAATCTGATCCTGGGCGAAGGACGCGGGTTCGAGATCGCCCAGGGCCGCCTGGGGCCAGGCCGCATCCATCATTGCATGCGCCTGATCGGCCAGGCCCAGCGCGCACTCGAATATATGGCCCGCCGCGTCGACAGCCGCGTCGCCTTCGGCCGCAAGCTCGCCGATCAGGGCAGCATCCGCCAGGATATCGCCTTGTCCTTCTGCGAGATCGAACAGGCCCGTCTGCTGACGCTCAAGGCCGCCGACGCGATGGACCGTCACGGCAACAAGGTCGCCAAGGATCTGATCGCCGCGATCAAGATCGTCGCCCCGCGCATGACCCAGACGGTCGCCGACCGGGCGATGCAGGTGTTCGGCGGCATCGGCATGGCCAGCGACTTTCCGCCTGCCGCCGCCTTCATGAATGCGCGCTACCTGCGCCTCGCCGACGGGCCGGACGAAGTCCACATGGCCCAGCTCGGCAAGCTCAAGATCGCCGAACTCAACGCATTGCCGCAACGCTGAGAGACGCAAGAGGGCGAAGGGAAGGATCATGCTGATGACCAGCCAGGAGAGAGCCCCGGACGGCGGCGACACCCAGCATCTGGGCACCGCCTGGTGGATGGTGGCCGTGCTGTTCGGCCTCTATGTCCTGTCCTGGGTCGACCGGCTGATCGTGTCGATGCTGGTCACGCCGATCAAGGCGCATCTGCTGCTCAGCGATGTCCAGGTCAGCATGATCACCTCGACTTCCTTCGCCATCTTCTACGCCATTTTCGGCCTGCCGCTCGGCTGGGCGGCGGACCGTTATTCGCGCCGCTGGATCATCTTCGGCGGCGTCGCGCTCTGGGCCGTCGCCACCACCGCCTGCGGCTTCGCGCAAAGCTATGAGGCGCTGCTGGTCGGCCGCATCTTCGTCGGCGTGGGGGAGGCGGCGCTGCTGCCCGCCGCCTATTCGCTGATTGCCGACGCCTTCCCGCCGCGCCTGCTGACCCGCGCCACCTCCACCTTCCAGATGGCGGGCAAGGTCGGCTCTGCCACCGCCTTCGCACTGGGCGGCGTCGCGATCGCCTTCGCCGCCGCGCATAGCGGCATCCATATTCCCTTCCATGGCCCGGCCCAGCCCTGGCAGCTGGTGATGATGATGGTCGGCGTGCCCGGCCTGCTCATTGCCCTGCTGGTCTTCACCTTCCCCGAACCGGGCCGCCGCGGCGCGACCAGGGCCGCGCGCCCGGTTGCGGAAAAGGGCGCGATCGCTGTCTTCGTGCGCCAGAACTGGCGGCTGCTGGCGCTGATGCTGGTCGGCACCTCCTGCCTCGCCATGTGCGGCTATTCGATGACCAACTGGGTGCCGGCCTATATCGAACGGCATTTCGGCTGGAAGCCGGTGCAATATGGCGTGGCGTTGAGCCTGATGAACATCGTTTCGGCCGTGTCGCTGGTAATCAACGGCTGGATCGTCGACCGCCTGTTCACGCGCGGCATGACGGATGCGCATCTGCGCTTCTACAGCTGGCTGATCCTCGGCTTCCTGCCGGTGATCGCCTATATGTTCTTCGCCACCAACGTCTATGTCTTCCTGGTCTGCTACTGCGTCGCGCAGTTCATCACCGTGCCCTTCATGGTCTATGTCTCCTCGATCATGGGGCTGATCGCGCCGGCGACGATCCGCGCGCGGATGCTGGCCTTCTTCCTGTTCGTCTTCACCATATTGGGCCTGGGCGCCGGCCCGGCGATCGTCGCCGCGCTCACCCAATATGTGTTCCGGTCGGAAGCCGCGCTGGGCCAGTCGCTGGCGGTGGTCGTCACCGTCTGCTCGGTCGTCGCCCTCCTCTCCTTCCGCATGGCCCTGCGCTACCTCGCCCCCACCATCGCCGCGCGTGCCGTCCACGCGCCGGCCGCCTGAAAGGACGCCTGATGTCACTCACCCTCCAGGCTGTCGCGCCCGACCGTCGCACCGACATGGCGCTGACCGACGAGCGTGTCTCGCTCGACTGGCTGCAACTGGATGACCTGCTCAATCGCGCCGCCAATGCCCTCAATGGCCTCGACCTGCGCGAACGGCGCGTCGCCGTCTTCGCGCCTAACAGCGCCGAAACCGTGATCGCCTATGTCGCCTGTCTGGAGGCCGGCATTTCCAGCGTCCCGGTCAGCTTCCACCTCACCCCGTCGGAGGCCGCCTATATTTTGAAGGACAGCGGCGCCGTCGCCCTGCTGGTCGGCCCGGAAACGATGGAGGCCGGCCTTGCCGCTGCGGCCGAGGCCGGTGTCGGCACCGTGATCGGCTGGCGCTGTCCCGATCGTGAAGGCATCATCCATTGGGAAGCGTGGCTCGCCGCCGCCTCGACCGCCGAGCCCGACCCCAGCGTGCCGCCGCTGCCCCATCTCCATTATACCTCCGGCACCACCGGCCGGCCCAAGGCGACCGAGACCCCGCCGCAATATTTCCCGCGCGTCGCCACAGTGCAGGCGCTGGCGGAAACCGTGCGCGCCCGCATCACGCCCTCGCCCGGCATCGCTGTCGGCCCGCTCTACCATACCGGCCCGCTCGGCATGGCCCGCAACGTCTTCGGCGGCATGAGCCTCATCACGGTCGAGCATTTCGACGCGGAAAGGGCGCTGGCCCTGATCGAGAAATATCGGGTCGCCGGCTCGGTCATGGTGCCCACCCATTTCCAGCGCATGCTCGCCCTGCCGGAAGAAGTGCGCGCGAAATATGACGTCTCCAGCATCCAGCGCCTCGCCCATACCGGCGCGGCCTGCCCCCGCGCCGTAAAGCAGGCGATGATCGACTGGTTCGGCCCGGTGCTGGTGGAGGCCTATGGCGGCACCGAAGCCGGCTCGACCACCTTCATCACCTCGCCAGAATGGCTGGAACGCCCTGGATCGGTCGGCCGCGCCTTGGCCCCGTTCGAAACCGTCATTTACGGAGACGATGGCGCGGTGCTGGGCGCCAACGAGGTCGGCCAGGTCTATTTCCGTGACACCAGCGGCCATGGCATCGTCTATCGCGGCGACCCGGAAAAGACCGCCGCCGCCCATATCGCGCCGGGCATCTTCACCCTGGGGGAGATGGGCTATGTCGATGATGCCGGCTATCTCTTCATCACCGATCGCGTGTCCGACATGATCGTATCGGGCGGCGTCAACATCTATCCAGCGGAATCCGAACATGTGCTGCTGCGCCATCCCAAGGTGGCCGACATCGCCGTGGTCGCCGCCCCCAATGCGGAAATGGGGGAGGAAGCCCGCGCGCTGGTGATCCCGCGCGATCCGGCCGATCCGCCGAGCGCCGACGAACTCAACGCCTTCTGCCGTGCCAGCCTGGCCGGCTATAAATGTCCGCGCGGCTACGAGATGGTCGATGACATCGGCCGCACCATCATGGGCAAGGTCAACAAGAAGGCGCTGCGCCAGCGTTTCTGGCCGTCCGACCGGACGATCGGGGGCTGATCTACATGCGTCTTGCGTCCCTCACTTTGCCGTTTCTCGCCTTGCTCGCCGCCTGTGCGCCCTCGGGCCAGGCCCGGCGCGACGGCACCGACTGGCCCGGCTATGGCGGCATCGATGAAAATCACTACAGCCCGCTGAAGGACATCAACGACCATAATGTCGGCCGGCTCGGCCTCGCCTGGTATCAGGATATCGAAGGCGGCGGCTCCAGCCTGACCGCACCGATCGCGGTCGACGGTATCCTCTATTATGCCTCGGGCTACAGCGTCGTCCACGCGGTCGACGCCGCCACCGGCCATGAACTATGGACCTATGATCCGCAAAGCTGGAAGGTTGCCGACAAGAAGATGCGCGGCGCCTGGGGCAGTCGCGGCATCGCCTATGACAATGGCGCCGTCTATGTCGGCACGATCGACGGCCGGCTGATCGCCATCAATGCCCGCACCGGGCACAGGCTCTGGTCGACCCAGACCATCGGCAAGGATGACGAACGCTATATCAGCGGCGCGCCCTGGGTGTTCAACGGCAAGGTCTTGATCGGCCATGGCGGCGCCGATTTCGCCCCGATCCGCGGCTATGTCACCGCCTATGACCAGAAGACCGGCAAGCAGCTCTGGCGCTTCTACACCGTGCCCGGCGACCCGAAGCTCGGCTTCGAGAACAAGGCGATGGCGATGGCCGCCAAGACCTGGACCGGCGAGTGGTGGAAATATGGCGGTGGCGGCACCGCCTGGAACGCCATGGCCTATGACCCCAAATATAACCGCATCTATATCGGCGTCGGCAATGGCTCGCCCTGGAACCAGAAGATCCGCAGTCCGGGCGGCGGCGACAATCTCTTCCTCTGCTCGATCGTCGCGCTCGACGCCGACACCGGCGAATATGTCTGGCACTATCAGACCAATCCGGGCGAAACCTGGGACTTCAACTCGGCGATGGACATGGAACTCGCCCGGCTGAAGATCGACGGGCACGAACGCGACGTGCTGATGCACGCGCCCAAGAACGGCTTCTTCTACGTCATCGACCGCGCCACCGGAAAGCTTATCTCCGCCCGCAACATCGTCCCGGTCAACTGGGCCAGCGGCATCGACGTCAAGAGTGGCCGACCAATCGAAAACCCCGCCGCCCGCTATCCCGGCGGCAAGGCGGCGATCGTCTACCCCTCGCCCTTTGGTGCCCATAATATCGAGGCGATGTCCTTCAATCCGGGCAGCGGCCTCGTCTATATCCCGACGATGGACCAGGGCCGCGTCTATATCGACCCGGCCGAACCGCTTAAGGGTTGGAAGCATCTGGACGGCCAGCGCATCAGCGTCGGCACCGGCGCGCCACCGCCCGGCGTCACGCCCGATCGTCCCGCCACCAGCTTCCTGCTCGCCTGGAACCCGGTGACGCAGAGCGAGGCCTGGCGCATTCCCATGCCCGGCCTGCGCGGCGGCGGCGGCACCGCGACCACGGCCGGCAATCTGCTGTTCCAGGGCAATGCCGGCGGCAAGTTCGTCGCCTATGCCGCCATCAGCGGCAAGCCGCTCTGGTCGTTCGACGCCCAGACGGCCGTGATGGCCCAGCCGATCAGCTATCGCGCGCGCGGCAAACAATATGTGACGGTGATCGCCGGCTCCCGCTTCCCCAGCGCGATCGGCCTGCCACGCGAATGGAATTACCGCACCCAGCAATGGCGCGTCCTGACCTTCGCCCTCGATGGCAAGGCGGCGCTGCCGAGGGTCGATCCCGTCGACATGCCGGTGATCGACGATCCCGCCTTCGCCGTCGATCCGGCCAGGGCCGCCATCGGCGCCACCGTCTTTGGCCAGCGCTGCTCCATCTGCCATGGCGCCAACGCCGTGTCGGGCGGCGCCGCGCCGGACCTGCTCCAGTCGGGCGTTCCGCTCGACACCGCCAGCATGAAGGATGTGCTGCACAACGGCATCCTGCGCGAACGAGGCATGCCGCGCTTCCAGGAACTGACCGACGACGAGATCGCCGGACTCCAGCATTATTTCCGCCAACGCGCCCGTCAGGTGCTGGCCGCGCAATCCGCCGGCCAGCCGGGCGCCCAAACGCACAGAGGCTTGAATGAAGGTCAATGACGTCGTCACCTATGCGGTGGAAGGCTCCATCGCGGTCATCACGGTCAACTCGCCGCCGGTGAACGCCCTCTCCAACGCCGTGCGCCAGGGCGTCGCCAGCGCGGTCGAGACCGCCATCGGCGATCCCGCCGTCGGCGCGATGGTGCTGATCTGCGAAGGGCGCACCTTCTTCGCCGGCGCGGACATCACCGAATTCGGCAAGCCGCCGGTCGAACCCACGCTGCGCAACCTGCAACTGGTGGTGGAAAATGCCACCAAGCCGGTGATCGCCGCTATCCACGGCACGGCGCTGGGCGGGGGCCTGGAACTCGCGCTGGTCGCCCATTATCGCATCGCCGTGCCCTCGGCCAAATGCGGCCTGCCCGAAGTCAATCTGGGCCTGCTACCCGGCGCCGGCGGTACCCAGCGCCTGCCCCGCATCGTCGGCGTCGAAAAGGCGCTGGACCTCATGACCGCCGGCAGCCCGGTCTCGGCGAAAGCCGCAAAGGAAATGGGCCTGATCGACGAACTCGCCATCGAAGGCCAGTTGCGCGCCGACGCCATCGCCCTTGCCCAGCGCGTGCTCGATGAAGGACGCCCGCTGCTCAAGGTCCGCGACCGCACCGAGAAGCTGGACGAAGCGCGCGGCAAGCCCGAAATCTTCGCCGATTTCCGCAAGGCCAATGCCCGCAAATTCCGTGGCTTCAACGCCCCCGAAGCGATCATCCGCTGCGTCGAGGCGTCGCTGGACCTGCCCTTTGACGAGGGCATGACCTTCGAGCGGCAATTGTTCAACGAACTGCAGGCCGACAGCCAGTCCGCCGCCCAGCGCCATGTCTTCTTCGCCGAGCGTCAGGCCGCCAAGGTCGACAGCCTGCCCGCCGACACCCCGATCCTGCCGATCGCCAAGGTCGGCGTCATCGGCGCCGGCACCATGGGCGGCGGCATCGCGATGAACTTCGCCAATGCCGGCATCCCCGTCACCCTGGTCGAGACCAACGAGGACGCGCTGTTCCGCGGCCTGCGCATCATCCGCGGCAATTATGAGACGACCGCCAAGAAGGGCAAGATGAAGCCCGAGGATGTCGACACCCGCATGGGCCTGCTCACCGGATCGATCGCGATGGAGGATCTGGCCGATTGCGACCTCATCATCGAAGCGGTGTTCGAGCAGATCGACGTCAAGCGCGAGGTCTTCGGCAAACTGGACAGGATCGCCAAGCCGGGCGCCATCCTCGCCACCAACACCTCCTATCTCGACATTGACGACATCGCCGCCGCCACCAGCCGGCCCGACAGCGTCGTCGGCCTCCATTTCTTCTCGCCGGCCAATGTCATGAAGCTGCTGGAGGTGGTCCGCACCAAAGACACGAAGCCGGAAATCATCGCCACCGCCATGAAGCTCGCCAAGACGATCGGCAAGATCGGCGTGCTGGTCGGCAATGGCTATGGTTTCGTCGGCAACCGCATCCTCGCCGCTCGCAATACGCAGGCGGACCAGCTGATCCTCGAAGGAGCCACGCCCTGGGCGGTCGACAAGGTGCTGTATGACTTCGGCTTTGCCATGGGCCATTTCCAGATGCGCGATCTGGTCGGGCTCGATGTCGGCTGGAACCCCAAGACGACCAGCTCGGCCAATGTCCGCGAAATCCTCAACGAAATGGGCCGCCATGGACAGAAGACGAAGGGTGGCTTCTACGATTATGACGAGAACCGCAAGCAGACCCCCTCGCCGGTCGCGATGCAGGTGATCGAGGATTTCGCCGCGAAACAGGGCATGACCCGCCGTGACATCAGTGACGCGGAAATCCAGGATCGCATCCTCTTCGCCATGGTGAATGAGGGCGCCCGCATCCTTGACGAAGGCATCGCCTCGCGCGCGTCGGACATCGATATCGTCTGGATCACCGGCTATGGCTGGCCGAAATATCGCGGCGGCCCGATGTTCTGGGCCGATCTCCAGGGGCTTCCCACCGTCCTCGACCGGCTGAAGGCACTGGAGGCCGCGCATGGCGCCGCCTTCACTCCCTCCCCGCTGATCGAACGACTGGTGGCACAGCGCAAGGGGTTCAAGGACGCATGATGAAGGGCAACAAAGTCGCCATCACCGGCATTGGCGAAACCGCTTTCCTGCGCAAGGGCGAGGAAACGGTGATGCAGATGATGACCCGCGCCAGCCTGGCCGCGATCGCCGATGCGGGCCTCATCCCCGCCGATATCGACGGCCATGTCAGCAACAAATATGTCGGCCACCCGTCGGAGGAGGTAGCCCATGCGATCGGCGCCGCGACCAGGCGCTTCACCGCCGTCGCCGACACGGCGGGCGGCACCGCCACCACCGGTGACGCGCTGCGGCTGGCGCAGCTCGCGATCGAGGCCGGGCTCGCCCGCCATGTCCTCGTCCCCTATGCCATTCGCTCGACCAAGCCGGGCGGCGTCTATGGCTTCCACGCGCGCGAGCCGCAAAAGGCGGGGCTGGAAATGCCCGCCGGCTTCTTCGGCCAGCCCACCTATTTCGCCACCATGGCCAATCGCTACGCCCATGAATTCGGCATGAGCGAGGAGGAACTGGCCTCGGTCTCGATGACATATCGCGCCTGGGCGGCGCTGACCCCCGGCGCGCAGAAGCGCGATCCGATGGACCTCGACGCCTATCGCCAGACGCCGATGATCTCGACCCCGCTGCGCGTCGCCGACTGCTGCCTCACCACCGATGGCGGCGGCGCCTATGTGGTGAGCGCGGTGGAGGCCGCCCGCGACCTGCCTCATCCGGTGATATCGGTGCAGGGCGTCGGCATCGGCTACAACAATTACCCCCATGGCGTGCTGTTCACGCAAAAGCCCTGCACTTTCGACTATCCCGGCTGGGACTCCGCGGCGCAGGCCTATGCCATGGCCGGCGTCGACCCCAAGGATCTGGACCTCGCCCAGGTCTATGACGGCTTCTCCATCTCGGCCATCGTCCAGACCGAGATGCTGGGCCTGTGCGATCGCGGCGAAGGCGCGCGCTTCTACGCCGCCGGCCATGCCAAACCGGGCGGCCGGATGCCGGTCAACACCAGCGGCGGCCATATGTCGGGCGGCTATGTCCCCGGCATCAACCTGCTGATCGAGGCCGTGCGCCAGCTGCGCGGGCAGGAGGGCGACCGCCAGGTGCCCGATGCCCGCCTCTGCGCCGTCGCGGGCCTGGGCGGCAATAATCATTCCACCACCATCCTTGCGAGGGACTGACCATGGGCATTCCCATCTATCCCGTCCATCTGGAAGACCCGCTGTTCCAGGGTTTCTACGACGGCCTCGATGCCGGCGAACTGCGCATCACCGCCGACGCGGAAACCGGCGAATGGGTCTGGTATCCGCCAGAGGTCGTCCCCGGAAAGCCCGATGCCGTGCTGGAATGGCGCCCGGTCTCGGCCGAGGGCAAGGCCTATAGCTTCACCACCGTGATCCGCAGCCTGCTGCCCGGCGACCACAAGGCTGAAGTCCCCTACACCGTCATCCTGTTCGAGCCCGACGATGCGCCGGGCGTGCGGATTGCGGGCATATTGGTCGATGACGACGGCGTGGAACCGGCCTGCGACATGCGCCTGCGCTTCCGCCCGGTCGAGGCGGACGATCATCGCATCGCCGGCTTTGCGCCGGTTCGCTGAAGATGGCCGCTGACAGGGCGGTCGACCGGCGCACGGCCATGCTCGGCGGCGCGGCACTCGCGCTCGCCGGCTGCACCCGCGCCGCCCCGTCGCGCGCGTCCACTGTCCCGGCACCGCTGACCCCGGCCGATTTCAGCCTGGTCATCGACGGGCTCGACCATGCCGAGGGTGTCGCCAGCGCCCCCGACGGCCGCCTGTTCCTGTCCAACAGCGGTGGCGCGATCGGCGTGCTGGCACCGGGACAGCCGCTGCGGCAGGTCGGCGCCCCGCTCGCCGCCAATGGCGTCGCCGTCGATGCACAGGGCCGCGTCATCGTCGCCAATATGGGCCTGCTCAAGCAGCAGCCCGGCCCGCTCCAGCGCATCACCCTCGAAACCGGCAGGGTCGAAACGCTCGTCTCGGAACTGGAGGGGCGCCAACTCGTCGCCTCCAACGGCCCCGCCACCGCACGGGATGGCAGCATCTATTGCACCCACAGCAGTTGGGGGCCGGTCGCCAATATCGGCACCACCACGCCGGCGGGCTTCATCTACATGGTCCGGCCGGACGGCAGCGCCGCGATCGTCGCACGCGACCTGCGCGGGGTCAACGGCCTCTGCCTCGACCGGGACGAACGCCATGTCTATGCCTCGCTGACCGCCGAAGGGCGCATCCGCCGCTGGCGCCGCAACGCCGACGGCACCCTGGCCGACCCGCAGGATTTCGGCCCGCAACTTGGCACCGTCGTCCCCGACCAGACAGTGAAAGCGATCCTGGCTCTGCCGCCGCTGGAAAAAGCCGCGCTCGGCTATTGCGACGGCATCGCCTTCGACATGGCCGACAATCTCTGGATCACCCTGCCCTTTTCCAATCGGCTGGTCGCGCTGACGCCGCAGGGCCGCCAGATCGACATCCTCCACGATCCCGCCGGCGAAAAGATCGCGATGCCGACCAATCTCTGCTGGGGCGGGCCGGATCGCCGCACCCTCTATGTCGTCTCGCGCGGCAAGGGCATGATCGTCCAGGCCCGCACCACCATCGCCGGCGCCCCGCTCGCCAACTGGCCGACCGGATAAGAGAGATTCGTCATTGCGAGCGTAGCGAAGCAATCCATCTCCCGCCGGTGGATTGCTTCGCTACGCTCGCAATGACGGCATGGGTTGATCTCATTTCCTCCCGCTCTCGCGATCAGGCCATTTCGATCACCACCTTGCCCTGCGCCTTGCGATCCATGATCCAGCGGATCGCCGCCCGGCTCTCGTCAAAGCCGAAGCGCGCGCCGATCGCCGGCCGCAGCCCGCCCTGTTCATACCAGTCATAAAGCTGCGTCATATTGGCGGCATGGATGTCCGGCTCGCGCCGGCTGTGCATCCCCCATGTCACGCCGACGATCGATGCCGTCTTCACCAGCGGCAGGTTCAACGGGATCGCGGGTATGGTCCCGGCGGCAAAGCCGACCACCAGATAGCGCCCGTCCCAGCCCATGGTGCGGAAGGCCGGCTCGGCCAGGTCGCCGCCGACCGGATCGAAGATCACATCGACGCCGCGCTCCCCGGCCAGCGCCTTCACCGCTTGCTTGATGTCGACCTCAGCATAATTGACCGTCTCGTCCGCGCCATGCGCCCGCGCCAGATCCAGCTTCTCCGCGCTGGACGCCGCCGCGATCACCCGCGCCCCCATGCGCTTGCCGATCTCCACCGCCGCCAGCCCGACGCCGCCCGCTGCGCCCAGCACCAACAGCGTCTCGCCGGCCTGCAACCGCCCGCGCTGGCGCAGCCCGTGCAGCGCCGTCGCATAGACCATGGTGAAACCGGCCGCGACATCGAAGCCCATCGCGTCGGGAATGATGCTGGTACGGAAAGCCGGCGCCACCGCCTGCTCGGCAAAGGCCCCCTGGAACGGGATCGCCGCCACCCGGTCGCCGATGCGAAAGCCGCTGACGCCCTCGCCGATCGCATCGACCACCCCGGCCGCCTCGCCACCGGGGATAAAGGGCAAGGGCGGCTTGGTCTGGTAGAGATTCTGGATCATCAGCGCGTCGGGGAAATTGACGCTCGCCGCCCACACCGCCAGCCTGATCTCGCCCGGCCCCGGCCGGGGCACGGGCACGTCGCGGAACGCCAGTTGCTCGGGCGCGCCATGCGCCTCGCACATCAGCGCCCGCACGGATCAGCTACCCAGAAACTGCTGGCGCATCTTGTAATAATCGTCGCTCGGATATTTCTCGCTATGCTGCCCTGCCGGCCAGTCGGCATAGGGCGTCTGCGCCGGTTCGGGCGGCGAGGTATAGTCGGACAGGCCCCGGCGACGAATGATCTTCCACACCCCGTTCCGCCGTTCCAGATCGTCGAGATAGCGGCCCTGGAAGAAGACATCCTCCTCACCCCCGCCTTCCTTGCGATCGCGCCGATGCTGCGCAAAATAATAGCATTCGGAAAAGGCCTTGTCCCCCTTCACATCGACCGAGACATTGGTGATGTGGTGGCAGGCATATTTCAGCGTCGACACGATCTTGAAGGCGAAGCCGACGAAATCGGACGACTTGCCCTCGAACTTGCCATGCTTGTGCGTCGATTCCGGCCAGAACAGCGATCGCAGCAGCGCCTCGTCCGCACGGTCATTGGCCCGCGCATAGGCATAGAGGAGTTCGGTGATCGCCTGCTTGGACTCGATGATGTCCAGCCGCTGGGCCATGTCCATGCCGCTCGCCTTTCCCTTTGGCGCGGCGGCCGATGCTTCGGCGGCGGCCGCCATGCCGATCGGCAGCGCCAGCATGGCGGCCAGCGTGCCGCGACGATTGCGTTCTTCCATGCTCATTCTCCCGGATTTTCCAGCAGGCCCGGCTCGGCGCGCAGGCGCGGCAGCACCTCCTTCTCGAACAGGCGCAGGCTGCGCCACGACACTTCGGGGTCCAGCCCGCCCAGCAGCGCGTGGAAGGTGACGGCGGTGCCCCGGCCCAGACCTTTCAGATATTCAAAACATTCGTCGGGCGTCAGCACCTTGATGTTCGGCATTGCCTTCAGCCCCTCGATCGTCTCGGCGGGCTGGTAGCGTGTCTGGCCGGTGCCGCGCTCCTTGGCCCATTCGGCATAGGCGTTGGTCGCATAGGCGACATGCGGCGCCACCAGCGGCCAGTCGCGATCCGGATCGTCGGAAACATAAAGGAAGCTCGCTGCCGGCTTGCGCAGTTCCTCGGGCGGCGGGAAGCCGGCCTTCTCCCGCTCTTCCTTGTAGAGGGTGAACAGGTCGGGATGGCCGGGGAAATATTGATAGCCGCCCTTGGCCGCGCGGATCGCCGACTTGTCGGTCGACCCGCCCATGTAGATTTTGGGACCACCCGACGTCGCCGGCGCCGGCGTCACCCGCACGCTGCGCTCACGAAACTCGAACGGCTCGCCGGTCCAGGCCTGCTTCAGTGTGGCCATCGCCTCGTTCATGATCGCCAGCCGCTTGCTGATGTCTTTGCCGAACATCTCGAACTCATGCGGGCGATAGCCCATGCCGGCGGTCAGCCACACCCGGCCGGGCGCGATATTGTCCAGCACCGCCAGATCCTCGGCCAGCCGCAGCGGATCATGCATGGTGACGACCAGCGCCGAAAGATGCGCGACGATGTTGTCCGTCGCGCCCAGAATAGACGCCGCCTGCACCATGGAGGACGGGCAATAGCCGCCCTCCGCGCCATGATGCTCGGCCAGGAACACCTGCGTGAAGCCCAGTCTGTCGGCCCATTGCGCCTGCTCGATCGCAGTGCGGTACAGCACGGGATGCGGCGCGCCGAAATCCGGCCGGTTCATGTCGTAACGAAGGTTCAACTGCACCCTTTGGGTTCCTCTTCCCTATTTATGTATTGGTTCAGGCCGCCGAGACGCGTGACTGGATACGGCCGGTCACGTCCGCCGCCTGCATCGCCTTGCCGCTGTCGATCAGCGCGTCGATCGCGTTCGGCGCATAGCCGATCTCGGCCAATATCTGCCGCGTATGCTCGCCCAGCCGCGGCGCGGACTTGCGCGCATGTCCCGGCGTATCGCTCAGATGGATGAAGCTGCCGAACTGGCGGACATGGCCATACATGGAATCGAAATTCTCGATCACCCGGTTGCTGGCCACCGCCCAGTCCTGCCACAGCGCCTCGCGTACCCAGCTCTTGGCCGCCGGTATCTCGCACGGTACACCCGCCGCATCGAGCAGGGCGAAGGCCTCCGCGCTCGTCTTGTCGGCAAACCAGGGCTCCAGCGCCGCCAGCAGCGCCGCGTCATGCAGCGACCGTTCCTTTGGCGAGGCAAAGCGCGGATCGTCGATCAGCCCAGCCTGCCCCACCGCCCGCGCCAGCGCCGCGAAGCGATCGTCCTGCCGACACGCAATGCAGAGCCAGCCGTCGCTGGTGCGATAGAGCCGGTCGAGCGCATTATAGCCGGCCTGATCCTTGTCGAGGCGGAAGCCGTAGACGACCTTCTTGTCGGCATCCAGGAAATGCTCGGACGTGGTCCACAGGCTCGAATGAAGCTGGGGTATCTCCATATAGTCACCGACGCCGCTGATCGCGCGCCGCTCCAGCCCCATCAATATGCCCGCTGCGCCCAGAAAGCCGTTATTATAATCCTCATTTCCGAACACCGACCGGGTCGGCGGATTGCCCGCGCCGCCCCCTTCATAGAGCAGGCCGGTCCAGCCCGACACCAAAGGCGCAAAGCTCTTGAGCAGCGACTTGGGGCCCCTGGAGCCATAGCCGGGCAGATAGACATAGAGCAGGCGCGGATTGATCTTCGACAGCGCCTCATAGCCGATGCCCAGCTTGTCGGCCTTGCCGGGGCGCAGATTATGGGTGACGACATCGGCCTCACGCACCAGCTTCAGCGCCGCCTCCAGCGCCTCGGGCTGCTTGAGGTTCAGCACGATATCGCGCTTGCCGCGCTGTGCCGCGTCGAAACAGTCCGGCAGCGGCCGCATCTGGTCGCCGTCGGGCGTCTCCACCTTGATGACGTCGGCGCCCAGGTCCGACAGCAGCCGCCCGCCAAAACCCACCGCGAAGAAGGAGGAGAAGTCCACCACCTTGATGCCTTCGAGCGGCCGATCGAGCGGTTTGCCCTCTGCCGCCAGTTCGCCCCGCTTGCGCGCGATCAGATCGGCCAGCACGCCATTGTCGGCACCGATAGCCGGCGCCGGGCGCGGCGCGGCGCAGGGCGTGCGATCGAACCGCACGGCGGGAGCCGCCTGATAGATGGTGCCGAACTCCGCGTCCGGCAGCGCAATCCGCTGGCCGACAAATTCGACCTGCTCGTCCAGCAGCACTTCGGCCGGTTCCAGCACCGGCAGCGCCGCCACATCAGCCGCCTGGAACAGCGCGATCCATTCGGCGCGCGGGCGCGCCTTGAACGCATCGAAAATCTCGACGCGGGCGATATGATATTCGTCGTCGCTCAATGGCACCGACATTTCGGCCGCGCCCTTGACCGCCGACACCCGGTCGCCAAAGCCCAGCTGATCCATCGCCGCCTTGAAGCCGCCCTGGCCGCCGGTATGGATCTGCAGGAACAGGCCGTCGCCGCATTCGAACATGCCTGTCACCAGCCGGGTCCGGCCGAACCGGTCGACCGCCCCGGAATCCCCCGCCTTGATGTAGGAAATCCCCTCTTCCTGCCACCAGTTGTTCATCGGCGACTGGGCCAGCATCGCGTCGAGCAGCGAGGATTCGACCTTCTGTCCCTTGCCGCTCGACCGCCGCGCCCGGATCGCCGTCAGCGCGCCGATCACCCCCAGAAACGCCTGACCATAATGAAGCGCGGGATGGCCGAGATAGACCGGCCCTTCGCGGAATGGACTGGACTTGTCGATCATCGTGCCGAGCAGCGCCGCCGCCAGCCCCTCGCCGCGCGGTCGATCGGCAAAGGGCGTGTCCGCGCCATAGGCGGTCAGCGCCGACACGATCAGCTCCGGATAGTCGCGCGCCAGGCTTTCACCGTCCAGGCCGAGCGCCTTCGCTTCTCCCTCCTCCAGCGCATGGATGAAGATGTCCGCTCCGCTCAGCAGCCCGCGCAGCGCCGCCCGGTCGTCCGCATCGGCAACGTCCAGCTCAACGCTGCGCTTGGACCGGTCCCAGCTCTTGCGGGTCAGTTCATGGGCGAAATAGGCGCCGCCCCTGGGCTCGACCTTCAGCACGTCGGCGCCATGGTCGGCGAGCAGCATGCCCGCAATCGCGACCGGCATTTCGGTCGACAGCTCGATAACGACAAGATGGTCCAGAGGGCCGGGCATCACGCACTCCTGTTTGGCGGTCTGCGCCGCCTCTTCTGGGATCTGGCCGGTAGTGCGCGGAATCGCGCCTCCGGCCTTTCCCTTGAAACAGACACGCTTTTTCCCGGCAGCGCAAGTAATATTGCACTATAGGTTCAAATTCATTCCTTGCCCGTCAGCCGCGCCGGATCATAACGCGGCCGGTCCATCTGGAAACTGTCGCCGTTGCGCACATACCAGCCGCTGCCATGGGTGCGGCCGATCAGTTTCATCGCCGGCGTGTCGAAATAGACACGCTCACGATCGGTGATGAATTCGTCGCGGACATGCGCCATGACGATCTCGCCGATGATCACCGTCTGCATCGTGCCGATGTCCATCGCCGCGACCTTGCGGCATTCGAAGCTGACCGGACTGCTGGCGATCAGTGGCGGCGCGACCAGCACCGACGGCGCGGTCTCGATCCCGGCATAGTCGATCTCGCTAACATCGGCCGGCGCATCGACGCTGCAATGGTTCATCTTCTCGGCATCATCCTCGCACACCAGGTTCACGACAAACTCGCCGGTGGCGACGATATTGGTCGCCGTGTTCTTCAGGCCGCGCGACATCGGCTCCTTCAGCAGGCCCAGCGCCACCAGCGGCGGCTCGGTGCCGACGCAGTTGAAGAAGCTGTAGGGTGCGGCATTGACCACGCCAGCCTCGGACCGGGTGGTGACCCAGGCGATCGGACGCGGGGTGATAGTCGAATTGACGATCTTGTAGCGGGTCGCCATCGGCAGGCTGCGCATGTCGAACTGCATGACTTATTCCTTCGCCCCAGTTGCGCCCTTCGCGGCAGCCTTCGCCGCTGCTCGTGCCTTGAACGCCTCGCGGGCGCGGGGCACTTCCTCCCCCGCCTGGCAGGTATGGCAATAGACCAGTTCCAGCGCATGATTGGCCGACAGGTCGCCGCTTTCCGCCTGATCCAGCAGCCGCTTGGTCAGTTCGACCGCATGGGCATTGCCGCCACCGATCGTCGCGCCCAGCGCCAGCGCCTGCGCGACCGCCTCGCCCGGCGGGACCAGCCGGCTGACCAGCCCCAGGCTCAGCGCCTCGGCCGCCTCCAATGTCCGCCCCGAAAAGATGATCTCGGCCGCGCGTGCCCGCCCCAGTTGCTTGGTCAGGAACCAGGCCGCGCCGCCATCGGGCACCAGCCCGAAATCCAGGAACGGCGCACCGAACCGCGCATTGTCAGCAGCGAAAATCATGTCGCAGGCCATCGCCAGGCTCCAGGACACGCCATAGGCGCCGCCCTCCACCGCCGCTACGGTCGGGATCGGCAGCGCGCGCAGCCGGCGGATGATCCGCTGCCCCATCTCCAGCCGAGCGGCGAGCCGCAACGCGCCCTCGCCCCGCGCTGGCGGCAGCTTCACGTCGCCGCCATTGCTGAAATAGCCCTCCGCCCCGCACAATATCAGCATCCGTGCCGGCGTCGCATTTTCCAGCCGGTCGAGCGCAGCGGAAAACTGCTCCCACATGGTGAAGGAGACGGTGTTCTTCGCGCGCGGCCGGTTGAGGGTGATGACGGCGACACCATCCTCGCGCAGCTCGAACAACAGTTCGGGGTCTTCGCTCGGCGCGCTCATCTCACTCTCCCATGCTGATGCCCATGTCGGGCCTGGGGCATGCCTAGACGAGGCGCACACCATGATGCAAGAAAATTTGCATCATGGTGCAGATTCAAGCCGCTTTCGTCTTGGTCTTGGGCGACATCGGCAGCGCGTCCATGCCGCGCTCGGCAATATCCTTGATCAGCGCTTCGACTTCCTTGCGCGCCGCGCCCTTCAGCGAACCGAGCAGGCAGGACAGATAGCTGCTGACCAGACGGACGATCACCTCGTCATCGGGGATGCGGCCCTGTGCCCAATCATTGATCGTCGCATATTCGAAGCGCACCAGATCATCGACCAGCTTGTCGACCTGCACCCAGGGTTGCAGTTGCTTCGCGGCGTCGAGCGCCTCGATCCACTGCTTGTTATGATGGATGGCCGGCGAGTGCATCGCGGTCCAGATGTCGCGGTCGACATCCGAACTGAAATAGAGCGCCATGATCGCCTTGATATAATTGCGGATCTCCCGGTTGCGCTGGACGACCGAGATCATCCGCTCCAGATTATGCTGCATCGTGCCGGGCGGGCTCGAATAGACGATGCGGCTGACATATTCGTCGAAATATTCCTGGATCGCGGTGGCGATCATGCGCTCACGGGTCTGAAAGGCGTTGTAGAGCGTCCGCTTGGCGACGCCCGCGCGCTGGCCGATCTCGTTCATGCTCAGCGCCGCGATCCCCTGCTCGGCGATCACCTTGCGCGTTTCCTCCAATATCCGGCGACGGCGTTCGATGATCGCCGGACTGGAATAGGTCTGCGGCCGATCGCCATTTTCCTTGAGGTCAGCCATGTCCTTGTCCGTCGTCAAATTCGCTCATCCTCCCCGAGGCGCGCCCGGCGGGGGCACGTAACCGACGATCATAACGCAATTGCATGAACGTGCAAATTTGATGCCGCACGGCTGGACTTTGTGCAAGCCCCCGCTCGGCGCAGACAAGGAGCCCCGCCTCCCGATGAAAGGAAGCGGGGCGAAGCAGCATCCGCCACAAGGGGACGGATGCCATGGGAGGTCAGTTCGCCTTGGGCGCGGTTTCCCGCGCGCGCTGGCGGATATAATGGCGCAGCCCTTCCAGATCGGCGTCGCTCAATTGCTCGAAGGCGCCCATGCCGCGCGCCATCAGCGCCCCGTCATGCACCACCGACTTGAACGTCTCCGCGTCCAGCGGCACCGCCGACTTGCGCAGGTCGGGCGCGGCGCCGCCCGCCATCATGCCCGCGCCATGACAGATGACGCAGCTGCTATTGTATATGCCGCCGCCGACCTTGGCCTTGGCGGCGTCGACGATGAAGGCCGGATCATCCTGGATCGGCTCGTCCACCGGCTCGAACTTGGGCAGCGCTTTGGTGCCGCCGATCGCAAAGGTCAGCACCCGGCGCTGCTGCTGGCGATAATCCCAGTTGGGCACGTTGGGGAAGCTGCTGCGGAAACCGGTGATCACCGACACATATTGCTTGCCGCCGACCGTATAGCTGATCGGCGCGGACAATATGCCGTTCTGCGCCGGGAAGGACCAGAGCTTGCGCCCGTCGGTCGCGGAATAGGCGTTGAAATTGCCGTCATTGGTGCCCTGGAACAGCAGGCCGCCACCGGTCGCCATGATGCCGCCATTGAACACGCCAGGTTGCGGCACCGACCAGGCGACCTTGTTGTTGGCGACGTCGAAGGCGACCAGCTTGCTCACCGCGGCGGGCGGCACCAGATTGGCCGGCGGCGCGCCCAGACCGGTATTGACCATCATCCCCGGCTTGTAGGTCCAGTCCTTCACATTGGCCGGATCGACGAACACGCGGCCGCCCTCCATCACCGGAATATAGCTGAGGTTCGTCTTGGGACTGAACGCCATCGCCTGGACGCCATGCGCGCCATTGGGGAAGGGGTACATCATGAACGGCTTGCCGTTCGGATATTGCGCCTCGGGATTGATCTCGGGTCGGCCGGTGACCGGATCGATCCGCTTGGCCCAATTCTGCTTGGCGAACTCGCCGGCCGAGATGAATTTCCCGGTCTCGCGGTCCAGCGCATAGAAGAAGCCGTTCTTGGGCGCATGCATCAGCACCGACCGCATCTTGCCGCCAATCTCGATATCGGCCAGCTCGATATCCATCGCATCGTTGAAATCGTGGCTGTTTTCCGGGTTCACCTGATAGTGCCAGGCATATTCCCCGGTCTTCACGTCGATCGCCACGATCGAGGCGAGATAGAGATTGTCGCCGCCGCCGGGCGAACGGATCTTCTGGTTCCACGGCCAGCCATTGCCCGTGCCCAGGTAGATTCGGTCATATTTGGCGTCATAGGCCATGGCATGCCACACCGTGCCGCCCCCGCCGAACTTCCACCATTCACCGGTCCAGGTCTTGGCCGCCGCCTCCATCGCCTTGTTCTCGAAGCCCTTGGCCGGATCGCCCGGCACCACGAACCAGCGCCACGCCTTCTTGCCGGTCTTGGCATCATAGGCGGTCACATAGCCGCGGGTCGGGCTGTAATCCGCGCCGCCAAAGCCGACCACGATCTTGTCGCCGGCGACCCATGGCGGGCCGGTGATATAGCCGTTTTCCGCCTCGTCCAGCGTCTGGACCGACCAGCGCGGCTTGCCGGTCTTGGCGTCGACCGCGATCAGCCGGCCTTCGCGGGTGGCGGTATAGATCAGCCCGTCCTTATAGGCGATGCCGCGCGTGCCCCAGCCGGCGCGCATCCGCCATTTCGCCTCCGGCTGGCTCGCCACATCGGGATCATATTGCCAAAGCAACTTGCCGGTCTTGGCGTCGAGCGCATGGACGACCGACAGGCCGACCGCGAAATAGAGCACGCCATCTATCGCTAGCGGCTGGGTATAGCTGTCATAGGTGTCGATATCATAGGACCAGGCGAGGCCGAGCTTGCCGACATTGTCGGCGCTGATCTGGTCGAGCGCGCTATAATGCTGCTCCTTGTCGTCGCCGCCAAAGCTGGACCAGTTGGCGGTCGGTCCGCCCGGCGCTGCGCTGTCCGCTCCGCAGGCGACCAGCCCGCTCGCCAGAGCCAGGATCGCCACGGCCGTCGACACTCTTCCCTTCATGCTCTCATCCTTCTCCGTGCGCCCCTGTTCGCGCCTCTTTATATTGCACCTTGGTGCAGATTCATGACCCTGTCAACGCGCCTGCGCGCTTGACAGCGATAATCGTCTCCAACATTATTATGCACCATAGGGCAAAATTGATGAGGGGATGATGGAGATGGTGCAGCGCCCTGTCGCCTGCGCGGCTACGGCCGTCGCTTTATGGGCAAGCCTTGGAAATGCCGCGCCTTCTTCGGCACCGCCCCGATTGTCCACCACGTCCGGGCCGATCCGCGGCGTGATGCGCGACGATGTCCGCTTCTTTGGCGGCATCCCCTATGCCGCGCCGCCGGTCGGCGCCAATCGCTGGCGCGCACCGCAACCGGTCCGCTCCTGGAAGACCGAGCGTGACGCTACAGGCTTTGCTGCCGATTGCCCCCAGCCACAGCGCAAAGGGGACGCCGCCTTCCCCCAGGATGAAAATTGCCTGACCCTCAACGTCGCCTCGCCCGACCTTGGCGCCCGCAAATTGCCGGTGCTGTTCGTCGCCCATGGTGGCGCCTATTTCGTCGGCTCGGGTCGGGAGCCGTTCCGCAACGGCATGCCGCCGCTGGTCAAGCGGGGTGTCGTCCTCGTCGCCCCCAATTACCGCATCGGGCGGCTCGGCTTCTTCGCCCATCCCGCCTTGACAAAAGAAGCGCCCAAGGCGACCGCCAATTTCTGGCTGATGGACCAGGTCGCGGCGCTGCACTGGGTCAGGCAGAATATCGCCCGCTTCGGCGGCGATCCCGACAATGTGACCATCATCGGCTGTTCGGCAGGCGGCTCCAGCATCAATGCGCTGATGGCGACGCCGATGGCCAGGGGCCTGTTCGCCCGCGCCAGCGCCCATTCGGCCGGCGGCCTGTTCAACGCCAACCGCCCCCTGCCCCAGGCGCAGGAACAGGGACTGGCCTTTGCCCAGCGCACCGGCGTGACCGGCGATGGCTCGCCATCGCTCGCTGCCCTGCGCAGGCTCAGCGTCGCACAGGTGCTGGCCGGCGACAGCGGCGCGCCGGACTTTGGCGCAACCGTCGATGGCAGCTGGCTCCCTGCTCCCCTTTCCACCCTGTTCGCAAGGGGCCAGATCGCGCATGTCCCGCTGATCAGCGGATCGACCAGCAACGAAGCCAGCGTCTTTGGCCTGATGGGCTTTGGCCGGGCCGAAATGGCGCGCCGCTTCGGCATCGATCTGTCGGCCGTGTCCGCCAGCTATAACCTGTCCGAAGAGGCGGAATTGCTGCGCCAGGTGCAAACCGATTTCCTGTTCACCTCGGCGGCGCTCGGCATGACCCAGCTGGCGGCCCGCGCCGGCCTGCCGGCGCGCGCCTATCAGTTCGATTTCGTGCCGCCCGAGCAGCGCAGTTCGAAACCCGGCGCAGACCATTGCGCCGACCGGCTGTTCTGGCTCGGCCAGTCCCCCTCGGCCGATGCGGAAAGCCGGGCACTCGCCAGAACCATGTCAGGCTGGATGCTGAACTATGTGCGGAGCGGCGATCCTAACGGCCCCGGCCTGCCGCCATGGCCCGCCAGCCAGGACGGTCGCACCAACCCACTGGTCATCGGCCAGCATATCGCCGCCACCCCGGACTTCCGCGCCCGCCAGCTCGCCCCCTGGTTCGACAAATGGCAGCGGGAAAGTGGCCAGTCCTTCGGCTGGACGCCCACGCCATGACCTTACGGCTGGAGCATGACGGCGCAGTGGCGATCGTGACGCTCGATCGCCCCGACCGGCGCAATGCGTTCACCATGGCGATGCGCAGCGAGATCGCCACGCTGTTCGACGATCTCGCCCAGGATGACGGGGTTCGGGCGGTCGTCCTGACCGGCGCAGGCGGGCATTTCTGCTCGGGCGCCGATACCGGCGAAATGGGCGCCGCCGACAGTGCCGCTTTCCTCAAGCGGATGCGCGCGCTCCACCGCATGATCCGCGCCATCATGACCATGCCCAAGCCGGTCATCGCAGCGGTCGACGGCGTCTGCGTCGGTGCCGGCTGGAGCCTGGCGCTCGCCTGCGACCTGATCCTCGCCAGCCCGAACGCCAGCTTCGCCCAGTTGTTCGGCCGGATAGGCTATGCCCCCGACGCCGGCGCCATCTGGCAATTGACCCGGCTGGTCGGCCCGATGCGCGCGAAGGAAATCGTCTATAGCGGCCGGACGCTGACCGCCGATGAAGCCTTGCAGCTCGGCCTCATCCTCTCGATCGAGGCAGGCCGCCCGATCCGCGATGCCGCCGTCGACCTGGCCACCCGCCTTGCGAAGGGGCCGCCTGTCGCGCATGCGATGAGCAAACAGTTGTTCGAGGCGACCACGCTATCCTTCGACCAGTTCCTCGACCGCGAGTTCTTGGTCCAGCCGCTGCTGGCGACCACCGCCGATCATCGCGAGGGGCTGGCCGCAACGCGGGACAAGCGCGCCCCGAACTTCATCGGCCGATAATCACCTCATCAGCCTTGCCATCATGATCTCCATGGGGAACGGTGCAGCACGCCCCTGTCAATTTTGCTGTCCATCAGGTTCTCATGGTCTTCACCGATATCGCCACCCGCACCTACAACCATAATTGGCGGCTCGACCCGATCGTCCGCAGCCTGCTCGACACCGATTTCTACAAGCTGCTGATGCTGCAGATGATCCGGCAGCAGCATCCCGATGTCCAGACCACCTTCAAGCTGATCAACCGCACCCACCATGTGCGCCTGGCCGACATCATCGATGAAGGCGAACTGCGCGCCCAGCTCGACCACGCCCGCTCCCTACGGTTCGGCAAGAAGGAATTGATCTGGCTGGCGGGCAACAGCTTCTATGGCCGCACCCAGATGTTCAGCCCGGATTTCATCGCCTGGCTCGCCGACTTTCGCCTGCCGGAATATGAGCTGCGTCAGGTCGATGGCCAATATGAGCTGCGCTTCCACGGGCTCTGGATCGACACGATGATGTGGGAGATCCCGGCACTCGCGATCATCAACGAATTGCGATCGCGCGCGGCGATGAAGGGGCGTGGCCGCTTCGCGCTCGACGTGCTCTATGCCCGTGCCAAGGCGAAATTGTGGGAAAAGGTCGAGCGCCTGAGCGCCCTGCCCGATCTCGTCATCTCCGACTTCGGCACACGCCGTCGCCACGGCTTCCTGTGGCAGCGCTGGTGCGTCGAGGCGCTGAAGGAAGGTCTGGGCGACCGCTTCATCGGCTCGTCCAACGTGCTGCTGGCGATGGACGCCGATCTGGAAGCGATCGGCACCAACGCGCATGAATTGCCGATGGTCCAGGCGGCACTGGCGCCAGACGATGCAGCACTGGCCCGCGCGCCCTGTGCGGTTCTGGAACAATGGCAGGCCCATTACGGCGGCAATCTGCGCATCGCCCTGCCCGATGCGTTCGGCACCGCCGCCTTCCTGAATGATGCGCCGGACTGGGTGGCCGACTGGACCGGCTTCCGCCCCGACAGCGCCCCGCCGATCGAGGCGGGCGAACAGATCATCCGCTGGTGGCAGGAAAAGGGGCGTGACCCGCGCAGCAAGCTACTGATCTTTTCCGATGGCATGGATGTCGACAGTATCGAGGCGACCTATCGCCACTTCCACGGCCGCGTGCGCATGAGTTTTGGCTGGGGCACCAATCTCACCAATGATTTTCGTGGCTGCGCTCCGTTCGAAACCGACGGGCTCGATCCGATCTCACTGGTGTGCAAGGTGGTGGACGCCAATGGTCGCCCGGCGGTCAAGCTGTCGGACAATCCCGCCAAGGCGACCGGCGATCCGGCCGAGATCGACCGCTATCTGCGC
Source organism: Sphingobium yanoikuyae (assembly GCF_034424525.1). Lineage (NCBI taxonomy): Bacteria > Pseudomonadati > Pseudomonadota > Alphaproteobacteria > Sphingomonadales > Sphingobiaceae > Sphingobium > Sphingobium yanoikuyae. The sequence goes on along the minus strand of NZ_CP139979.1, from coordinate 1,525,051 downwards.
ATTTTCGGCGACGACGGGCGAAAGACGGTCGCCGTCCAGGTCTAGCCGCAACGGACATGCACCTTGGTCTCTTCATTGGTCCCGCGCAGCGTCGCCATCATCGCCGGCAATTGATCCAGCGCGATCGCGTTGCTGATGATCGTCTTGGGGTCGACATGCCCCTTGTCCATCTGGTCGGCAATGTGGAGGAATTCCGCCATGCGGTAGCCGACGGCAAATTGCAGGTTGACGCATTTATAGGATGCCAGCGCCGGAATGATCGCATCCGGCGCCGTGCAGAAGCCCAGCGACACGATCCGCCCGAATGGCGCGACATGGTTCACCGCCCGCCCCAGCATCCCGTCCACCCCGACAGCCTCGAACACGATCCGGGGCGCGCCGCCCAGCGCTTCGATCACCTGCCCCTTTTCCTCGTCGCCAAAAGAAAAGAAGGCATCGGCACCCATGGCGATCGCCAGATCGCGCCGCCGGGCGGATCGCGACAGGACCACGATCCGCCCCGCCCCCAATCGCCGCGCCCAGTAGATGGCATAGAGCGCAACCGTGCCGCCGCCGAGCACCAGCACCGGGTCGCCGGGGCGGATATCGGCAAAGCGCGCGCCATACAGGCTGACGGCCAGCGGTTCGATCAGCGCGCCATCGGCCAGGGACAGGGTTTCGGGCAGGCGTACCGCCGCACCGGCCGGCACCACCGCAAATTCGGCAAAGCCCCGCATCGCGCCGCCCGGCTTTGCGCCGCACAATACCGGATTACCATGTTCCTGGCAGGGAGTGCACTGGCCGCAGCCGATCGAGGGCATGACCGCAACCCTGTCACCAGCCCGAAAGCGATCGACACCCGCGCCAACGTCCACCACTTCGCCGGCATATTCATGGCCGATCTGTACGCCGCGGCCATAATCCCACATGCCCCCCCTGGTCATCGACAGGTCGGTGCCACAGATGCCGCAGCGGTGGACGCGGATCAGCAATTCCCCCATGGCCGGTCGCGGATCGGGCAGGTTGGCGATGACGATCGGCTGACCATCGCCCGGATAGATGGCCGCCTTCATCGTCCTGTCTCCGCCAGGTCGAAGCGCGCCACATAATCGCCAAACGCCGACCGCACCTCTTGCGCACTCATGCCATAGTCAGCGATCGAATAGCGATGAACGCCATGCTGCATCTCGGGCTTGTCCGCGATCCGCTGTGCCATGGCCATGCGCGTCGCATCGGGCATCTCCATGCCGATAAAGGCATAGATTCGCTCCAGCACGGCCATGGGCTGCGCATGGAAATCGCCATGGACGATATCGAGCAATTGGCCCGGATGGCGTTCCGCCACCTTTTCCGCCTTGCGCACGGCATGGGACCATTTGGCCGTTTCGCGTGCCAGCATCAGCGCGCCGCGCTCGGCCGCCCGCCCGTCCTCCATCGCGCCATGCCCCGCCATCAGCAACGACACGAGCGAAGGCAATGCCCTGGCCGGATCGCGATGGGTCTGGATCACCCTTGCATCGGGAAAGACGGCAAAGAGCAGGTCTAGATTTTCGATATGGCCAGGATTCTTGAGCAGCCAGCGCTTGTCCGGGTCGTTGGCGCCGATCAACTGCACACAGCGGCGATAATGGTCATAGCCCGCCGCCTCGCTCTGCGCGCACCACCACGCGTCATAGCTTGCCGCCGACCAGCCGCAGCTCCACAGGTTGGAAACAAAGGACTGGCGCAGCAGCATGCAGCATTCATGCACTTCCTCGGCCGCGACATGATGCGCGGCCCGCTTGGCTGGCGCATCGACATAGCGCCGCTCCAGCAAGGCGACCGAACGGCGGAAATCGGCATCGTCCTGCCAGCTTTCGACCGGTGGACGCGGACGCGGCGTATCGAGCAGCCAGCTTTGCAGACCCTGGAAGCGCGGATCGACCGCCATCAACCGATGCAGCGCCGTGGTCCCGGTGCGCGGCACGCCGGTGATGACGACAGGGCTCAGGATCGGCCGGGCATCGAAGCCCGGATGCGCCTTCATCGCCGCGATCGCACTTGCCCGGCCGCGCAGAACGCCCACCACATGTCCCCAGGCAGTGCGCCGCCCCGCCACGGTAAAGCGCGGATCATAATCCATCGACCGGAGCAGCACGCGAAGCCCCGGCAGATAATCGTCAGGGCCAAAATCATCATGGCCGGTTTCCGCCGTCACCAGATCGTGCAGCTGATCGAGCGCGGCGGCGAAGCGTAGCGGCGGTTCATATCCGTTCGACATCATTGGCAATCCCCTCCCTTTCACCAGCGCCGCCGACGCTGGCAGGCCCGCACCCGCAGCCGCAACTCCTCGGCGCGCTGCTGCGGCGTGACGATCGGCGTGTCGGCGGGCAAATGGGTGCGCAGCGCGTTCAGCTTCACCCGCGTGATGGTCGGCACCGGCGCGCTGTCGCAATCATACCAGCGGCCATAGATGCCGCCTTCGCGATAACCGGCCGGATCGAGCCAGTTGGGCACGCCGGGGTCTTCCAGCGCGATGACGGCCCGATATTTGCCGTCACGGCTCAGCTTGGCATAATGGCCGTTGCTGCTGGACAGGCGATAGACATATTCCAGCGCGTTGAAATAGGGGTCGTTGAGCTGGATATTCCAGTATGGCGCATGGGCGGGGATATCGGTCTCGATGATCAGCGCCTCATCGGCGTCGAACTGGAAGCAGGCCGGCCAATAGACCTGCTTGGCAAGCGCGCCGGGCATCCGCACCGGCTCGAACCGGTTGAAGCCAACCCGCTCCTTCACGCCATTCTGCATCGGATAATAAAGCCGCGTCTTGCGACCGGGGAATTTGGCCATTTCCCGGATGCGCGCGACAATCTCCTCCGGCGAAAGGCGCGGCTTGGGCGGCACTGGATCCAGACATTCGATCGTCAGTTGCGGATCAACCTCGTTCAGCCAGTCATAGCTGCGATAGCGCACCATCAGCCCGCCCGCCTGAGGATCGATCGGCGCCCATTTGCCAGCATAGCCCGCCGGGCGCTGGGCGCTCAGGATCAGTTCGAAATGCTCCCCCGGCTCCAGCCCCAGATCGCTGTCGTCCACCTCATGATGGCCATTGGGTCGGGGCATTTCATCCACCGTGCCGGACAAGGCCCTTTGGGTGGTGAAGCTCAATATCTTGCAGCTGCCCCGATTGCCGGCGATGCGGTAGGTCAGATCCCCGCAGATCGGCGACTGGAGGTAGATATCGTCCGGATTGGGCTGGAGCGTATAGACCGGGTTCCACAAGGGTGCCCAATCGGGATGCTCCGGCGTGGCATGGAAATAGGCGAAATAGGCATAGGACAGGCTGGTCATCGTCTGGCGATAAACGTCGGCGCGATAGGCCGGATCATCGGGGTGCCAGGTGTCGCCAAGATTGGCGACCGCGCTCTCCAGGTCAGTCATATAGGCCAGGATGTCGGGTTCGATGATCATGATGGCATGCCTCTCCTCTGCCACTGGCGGGCAGTACATAGATAGTATTCACTATCATTTGATTTTAGGAGAGGCCCCGGCCCAAGATCGTCGGCGCGATGGATCGCGGTTCAGCGCCGCATGAATCCCATCCAGCGCAGCAGGCAATAGCTCACACCCGCCGCCCCGGCCGCCACCAGTGTCGCGGTCAGCGTGCCGTGCGACGCACCGGCAAAGGGCATGCCCCCGGTGTTCATGCCGAACAGTCCGGTGACCAGGGTCGCCGGCAGCATCAGCGCGGTGATGATCGACAGGATATAGAGATTCTGGTTCGTCCGTTGCGCCGCCTGTATGTCCAGTTCGTCGCGCAGCAACCGCAATTGCGCCTGCCCTTCCAATATGTCGGCGTCCAGCGCCTGCAACCGCTGGGTCAGTTTCTCGACCGTGGGCAGCAGAGCGTCCGGCAGTTCTTCGTCCCGCTCCAGCCGCTGGAACACGCCCCGCGCGCCGGCAAGCAACCGATGCAGTTGCGCCAGCCGGCGACGAATGCCGATCAGGTCGCGAGGCTGGGGCGGATGATGCCCCTCCAGAAAGGCGTCCTCGGCGCGCTGGATGTCGGCCGACAGGGTCCGGCTGATATCGGCGATATTCTCGGCAATGGCGCCGACCAGCAGGTCCAGCGCCTGTGCCCCGCCGATCACGCCCTTCGTCCGCTCCAGCCGATGGCGCGCGATGTCGGCGCAGCGCAGCGGATGCAGCCGGGTGGTCAGCATCAATGTCGGCGTCAACGCCATGCGCAGCGCACCCACCCGCGCGGTATCCGCCACATCGAAATCCCGCTCGAAATCATGCAGGACGCAGCCGACCGTGTCGCCATCGACCAGCGCCCGCTGATGCGTATCGGGCGCCAGGATCAGTTCGCGCACCGCCTCGGGCAGCATCGCCGCACCCTCGATCCATTGCCGCGTGCCATGATCGGCCAGGTTCAGGTGCAGCCAGCGAAAGCCGCCCGTCGTCCCGCCATCGCAATGATCCACCGGCCTGATCGCGTCAGGCGCGAAGTCCAGCCCCCAGATCAGCCCCGGCCCCATGCCCGGAACCGGTAAGATGATGGGGATCAGCGGGTCGTTCCGGTCGCCGATATGCCGCTCCTGTCGATCAGAAGATCTGCGCGAAGACCATATATAGCAGCCCTGCGAGCAGGATCGAACAGGGCAATGTCAGCACCCAGGCCATCAGCAGGTTGCGCACCGTCGCCATCTGCAGACCCGATCCATTGGCCGCCATCGTGCCGGCCACGCCCGACGACAGGACATGGGTGGTCGATACCGGCAGGCCCATATGGTCCGCGCCGAAGATCGTCGCCATCGCCACCAGTTCGGCCGATGCACCCTGCGCATAGGTGAGGTGCGTCTTGCCGATCTTCTCGCCCACCGTGACCACGATCCGCCGCCAGCCGACCATGGTGCCCAGGCCCAGCGCAAAGGCGACGGCAATCTTCACCCAGGTCGGAATGAAGCGGGTGCCGGCATCGAGCGATCCCTTGTAGGTCGTCAGCGCCGTCATCTTCGCTTCAGAAAGCCCCGCCGCCTTCTCCTTGCCCAGTCGCTTGATCGCTTCGGAGGCCAGATACATGTCGTTGCGGATGTTGGAGACAGCAGCGGCCGGCACCTGCGCCAGCGATCCATAATTCATCACCTGCCGATCGACATCGGCGATCAGCACCGACAGCGCCGGCATGGTCGTGTCGGCAAAACGCTTGTCGGCGATATAGCGCGTGACCTGCGCCCGTGCCTCGGCCGGCTGCATCATGGCGGGCGCATGCTGGCCAAGCGCCGCCGTGGCGGCAATCGAATTGGCATGGAATTCGGTCGTGTAGCGAGCCGGCACCGCGCGGTTGAGCGCATAGGCGGTCGGCACCGTGCCGATCAGGATCAGCATGATGAGGCCCATCCCCTTCTGCCCATCATTGGAGCCATGGGCAAAGCTGACGCCGGTGCAGGTGAAGATCAGCAGCGCACGGATCCACAATGGCGGCGGCATGCCATTTTGCGGCTCGCGATAGAGCGCCTTGTTGCGGACCAGGACTTTCATTGCCACGAACAATAGCGCCGCCAGGCCAAAGCCGATCAGCGGGGAAAAGAGCAGCGCCTGGCCGATCTCGGTCGCCTTGCTCCAGTCTACGCCGGACGTGCCGCTCTTGCCGTGCAACAGCGCATTGGCGACGCCGACGCCGATGATCGATCCGATCAGCGTGTGCGAGCTGGACGACGGGATACCCAACCACCAGGTGGCGAGGTTCCATAGGATCGCCGCGATCAGCAGCGCGAACACCATGGCGAAACCGGCGCTGGACCCGACCTGCAGGATCAGTTCGACCGGCAGCAGCGACACGATGCCGAACGCGACCGCGCCGGTCGACAGCAGCACGCCCAGAAAATTGAAGAAGCCCGACCAGACCACCGCGATATTGGCCGGCATCGCATTGGTGTAGATCACCGTCGCGACCGCATTGGCGGTGTCGTGGAAGCCATTCACGAATTCGAAGCCGAGCGCGATCAGCAGCGCCAGGAACAGCAGCAGGAAGGGCAGATAGGCGGTCGGCGCCAAGCCCACCGCCGTCGCATCGCTATAGACGCTGTAGACGACATAGATCAGCGCGGCGATGATGGCAGCGCCAAAGCCGATCGAGCCGGCCATGCCCAGCCCCTTGTCCATCTCGGGCCGGCGTGCCCCGCCAATTGCCACGCTTGCATTCATCGAATCGTCCCCGAACGGCAAATAATGTTAACCCTCTAGGTCCGCTGCATGACAGCCGCGTTGCGGTGCTGAAATCGAAGGAAAATTCGCGCCCGGCGCTTGCCCATCGGCAATCCGTCCGCCTAGTGTCGCCCGGCATATAAGTTGGAGCGAAGATTTGGACGTCATTTCGGTCGTATTATTTCTGTTGCTGGCTGTCGTCGTCAGTGGCGCCCTGTCGCGCATGATGCCGATTTCCATCCCGACACCTCTGGTCCAGATCGCCCTTGGCGCGATCATCGGCCTGTCGACATCGCACAGGGTCGCGCTCGATCCCGAAATATTCCTGCTCTTGTTCCTGCCGCCTCTGCTGTTCCTCGACGGCTGGCGCATTCCCAAGGATGAACTGCTCAAGGACGCCTCGACCGTGGTCGAACTGGCGCTGGGGCTGGTGCTGACCACCGTCATCGGCATGGGCTTCTTCATCAACTGGATGATCCCGGCGATGCCGCTCGCCGTCGCTTTCGCACTCGCCGCCGTTGTCTCGCCGACCGATCCGATCGCCGTGTCCGCCATCGCCGCGCGCGTGCCCATTCCCAAGCGCATGATGCACATACTCGAAGGGGAGTCGCTGCTCAACGACGCATCGGGCCTGGTCTGCCTGCGCTTTGCCATTGCGGCGGCGCTGACCGGCAGCTTCTCGGCCGGCGATGCCGCACTCAATTTCCTCTGGCTTGCCTTTGCCGGCATCGCGATCGGCGTCGGCGTCACGCTGGTCGTGTCGCGCGCCAAGGCCTGGGTCACGCGCCGCTGGGGCGAGGAAACCGGATCGCAGATCCTGGTCAGCCTGCTGATCCCCTTCGGCTCCTATATCCTGGCCGAACATGTCCATGCCTCCGGCATCCTGGCCGCCGTCGCGGCCGGCGTCACGATGACCTTCGCCGAAATCTCGCGCGAGGCGATGGCCGAAACCCGGATGCGCCGCAATTCGGTGTGGGACACGATCCAGTTCACGCTCAACGGCATCATCTTCGTGCTGCTGGGCGAACAATTGCCCGGCATCCTTGCCGAAGCGAAGCGCACGGTGGCGCTGACCGGCCATACAGAACCCGGCTGGCTGGCACTCTACACGGTCGCGATCGTCGCTGGCCTGGCTGCGCTGCGTTTCCTGTGGGTGTGGTTGTCGCTGCGCTTCACCATCCTGCGCAACCAGTATCGCGGCGTCGATGGTCCGCGCCGGCCCAACTGGCGGCTGGTGGCGGCGACCTCCTTCGCCGGGGTGCGCGGCGCCATCACCCTTGCCGGTGTGCTCACCCTGCCGCTCGCGCTCAACGACGGCACGCCCTTTCCGGCGCGCGACCTTGCCATCTTCCTGGCCGCCGGGGTCATCATCCTGTCGCTGATCCTGGCCAGCGTCGCACTGCCGCTGCTGCTCAAGAATCTCGACATGCCGGCCGAAGCCAACAAGGCCGCGGAAGAGGACGCCGCCCGCATCGTCACCGCCGAGGCAGCGATCCAGGCGATCGAGCGGCATCAGCATGACCTGGCCGAAACCCATGGCCATGCCGAACGCTATGCCGAGGCTGGCGCGCGCGTGATGGACCTGTATCGCGAGCGGATAGAGGCCCTAGGCGCAGCCGAAGCCGACAGCCTGCGTGCGCAGGGCGCCCTGTTCCGCGATTTCCGCATGGTCGGCGTCGCGGCGGAACGCGCCGCCCTCCTCACCCTGCTGCGCAGCCGCAAGATCGGCAGCGAGGTCGGGCGCAAGCTCACCCGTGAGCTTGACCTGTCCGAAGCGCGCCTACGCGCATGAACGGCGGCGACGCCAACAAGCCGGCCCGGCGGCCGCGCCGATCCTCGGCGGAGGTCGCCAGCCGACTGATCCAGGCGGCGCAGGAGGAATTTCGCCGCCATGGCTATGCCGGCGCGACGACCGCCGCCATTGCCCGCGCCGCCGACACGACCGAGGCGCAACTGTTTCGCAGCTTCGCGTCCAAGGCCGCACTGTTCCAGGAAGCCGTGTTCCGCCCGCTCAGCCAGCATCTCGAACGCTTCAATGCGGATCATCCGGTGCCGCAGGACGATGCCAGCCGCGCGGATACCGCACGCCTCTACATCGCCGAACTGCAACGCTTCGTCACCGAGCATGAGGCACTGCTGCGGGCGATGATGCTGACTGGCGGCCCGGCGGGAGAGACCGGCAATCCGATCGAGAGCCTGGCCGCCTATTTCGAGCAGGGCGCCGCCGTCCAGTCGGCCCGGATCGAGGGTAGGCCACGCGTCGATCCGCGCCTGATGGTCCGCGCCGCCTTTGCCGCGGTGCTCGCCAATCGGCTGTTTCGCGACTGGCTCTATCCGGCGGGGCTGGCGGACGATGCCAGCATCGACTCCGCGATCGCCGATTTCGTGCTGGACGGGATCAACGCCAATCGGGGCTGAGCGTCCGCCCGCATTTCCAGCCTATGTGTCAGCGCCGACAAATTCCCCGGCCCATCCCATGATAGCAGACCCTTCTGTCTGCAACGGGAAGGACCGGCGTGCTGGAATATCTGGGAAAGGGCGAGCATCTTCTCTCGCTATGGCTTGGCCTGTTCGTCGCGACCGGGATCGGGGCAGGCATCGTCAGCGGCTATTTCAAGGCGCGCAAGATCCAGCCGCGCGGCTTCAAGTGGAAAATTTTCCGGAACGAAGCCGGCTTTGCCGTCATCAACCTCGCCATCACAGGCCTGCTGCTCGGCACGATCAAGACCAAGCTGGTCGCAATCGGCGCGATCAGCTTCAATCCGGCGCCCGCCGTCTGGTGGACGATCGCGCTCGAATATGCGCTCTATTTCTTCCTGTTCGACACCTATTTCTACTGGCTGCACCGCTGGATGCACAAGGAACCGGTCTATAGCTGGGTCCACAAGCTGCATCACAAGTCGACCTCCCCCAACCTGCTTACCACTTTGTCGGTCAGCCCGCTGGAATCGCTGATCAATGGCGGCTTCGTGCCGCTGTTCCTGGCCGTCTTCACCGTCCATGACGCGACCGTCGCGCTGATCGTGCCGACCAACATCATCATGGGCCTCTATGTCCATTCCGGCTATGAGATGCTGCCGCGCTGGTGGAACCGCAGCTGGGCGACCAAATGGTTCATCTCCGCCACCTTCCACGATCAGCATCATCGCTATTTCACCGGCAATTTCGGTGGCTACACGACGATCTGGGACCGACTGTGCGGCACCATGCGCCCGAAGTTCGAGCCGGATTTCGACAAGATCAAGCAGCGCCGGAAGACGGACGACGCCCCGGTTACCACCGCCAGCGAAACTGCCTGAACCATGCGCGACATCGCCCTTCTGCTCGCTCTGCTGCCCGTCGGCGCGGCCCCGCTCCGTGCCCAGACGCCACCACCGGTCGGCGCGACCCTGATAGCGCCCGGCCTGCCCGTGGCCGATCTCGACAAGGCGCTGCGTTTCTATCAGGTCGCGCTCGGCCTCGTCCCCGCCACCACGCTGCAACATGGGCCAGTGACCGAAGTCATGCTCTGCGCCGACGGCAAGGCCGGCCGGCTGACCCTGATCCTGCTGCACGACAAGGCGCAGAAGGCGCCGCCCACCGACAACGGCATCGCCAAGATCGTGCTGCGCGTGCCAGATCTGTCGGGCGTTGCATCGCGCATGCAGGCAGCGGGCTATCCGGTCGGTGCGATCCGCGCCTCGGGCAAGGGCCCCTCCATATTGATGATCCACGATCCCGACGGCCATGAACTGGAGCTGGTCGGCAATCCGCCCAGCCCGGCCTAACGCCGAAGCGATATCTCCAGCATCTGCATGGCCAGGCACAGACTGCTTGGGTTAGCCCGGCGCCCCAAGGAGAGAATGGATGAGCCAGACACCCAAGGTCGCGGTCGTCACCGGCGCCAGTCGCGGCGCGGGCCAGGGCATTGCCACCGCGCTCGGCCAGCATGGCTGCATCGTCTATGTCACCGGGCGCTCGGAAAAGGCCGGCGACGCCCCCCTGCCCGGCACCATCTACGAAACCGCCGCCGCCGTGACGGCAGCCGGTGGACAGGGCATTGCCGTGCGGGTCGACCATGGCGATGACGAGCAGACCCGCGCGCTGTTCGACCGGGTGCGCGCCGAACAGGGGCATATCGACATATTGGTCAATAATGTCGCCGCCATCCATGACGAACTCACTTTGCCCGGCCGCTTCTGGGAAAAGCCGCTGAAGCTGGCCGACATCATCACCGTCGGCATCCGCAGTTCCTATGTCGCCAGCTATCATGCGGCACCGATGATGGTCGATCGCGGCCAGGGGCTGATCGTCTTCACATCGGGGTCGGGCGCCTCCCATTATGTCTATGGCCCCGGCTATGGCGCGCACAAGGTCAGCCAGGACAAGATGGCGGCCGACATGGCCGTCGACCTGCGCGATACCGGCGTCACCGCCCTGTCGATCTGGATGGGCGCGCTGCGCACCGGACGCCTGCTGCAACTGATCGCGTCGGACCCGGCCAAATATGCCTATCTGGAAAAGATGGTCGAAACGCCCGAGTTCACCGGCCATGTCATCTGGGCGCTGTCGCAGGATCCGGCATTGGCGCACCATGCCGGCCAGACCCTGATCGGCGCGGAACTGGCCGAAAATTACGGGCTGCGCGACGCGGGCGATCGCCGGCCGCCCTCCTACCGGCAAAGCTACGGCGTCGCGCCGCTGCCCCAATATACCCGGATCATCCGCTGAACCGATCGGCCAAGCATCGCCATGGCGACGCCCTTTTCAGGTCCGTCCGGCGCCGGGCTGGTTTACACCGAAGTTGACAGAGAGGAGGCCGTCATGAGCGACGACAGTTCCGCCGCCATCCGCGACACGCGCAAGGACTGGATCAGCGAGCATCGCGACATGTATCTGCGATCGGGCGGGGCGCAGGGCCATATCATGGACATCAGCGCCGTCGGCGGTCATGGCTTCACTACCCACTGCATGATCCGCTATACCGGCCGCAAGAGCGGCAAGACCTTCATCACCACCCTCATCTATGGCGATATCGGCGGCGAAGTGGTGATCGTCGCGTCCAAGGGCGGCGCCGACCATCATCCCGCCTGGTATCTCAATATCCGCGACAGCGAGACAGTCGACTTCCAGGTCGCGACCCAGGCGTTCCGCGCGACCTGGCGCGAGCCGCAGGGCGAGGAACGCGATCGGGTCTGGGCCTTCATGTGTCAGGTCTTCCCGGCCTATGCCGGCTATCAGCAGTCGACCGATCGCCTGATCCCGCTGGTGATGATGAAGGCGATCGAACCGATCGACGGCTTCAAGGCGTCGGACGCCACCGGCGAACGGCAATATTGAGCGCGGGAGGAGAGCCATGATCAAGCAGATCGTCTTCCTCAGGAAGCGCGACGACCTCTCCATGGACCAGTTCATGGACTATTATGAGAACCAGCATTCGCGCCTGTCGCAGAAGATGGGCGCCAAGCCCGCCCTCCCCAATGCCCAGCGCTATGTCCGCCGCTATGTCACGCCCCAGCCCAACCCGCTGACCGGCGAGGTCATTCATCCCGGCTATGACTGCATCATGGAAATCTGGTGGAACAGCCTGGCCGATTATCAGGCCGCGATGAAGGGCCTGTCCGATCCCGCGATGCTCGACATCCGCAAGGCCGACGAACTGCAACTCTTCGCCAGCAACAGCAACCCCGTCTGCCTGGTCGAGGAACATGACAGCCCGATGGGGCCGAATGGCGAGATGATGCAGGTGCAACTGGTGCCGCAGGACTGAAAGGGAAGAGCTGGAGATGGACCTGGAACAGGAAGTCGCCGCGCTGCGCGCCACCGTGCGCGACCTGCAGGACCGGCAGGCGATCCGCGATTGCATCCTGCGCGAATGCCGCGGACGCGACCGGCAGGATGTCGACATCATCAACAGCTGCTGGTGGGAGGATGGCGTGGACGAGCATGGCCCCATCATCACCCGCGCGCCCGACTATGCGGCGCGGGCCAATATGGGCCATGGCAAATTCTTCCTGTCGACCAGCCACAATATCACCAACCATCTGTGCGAGATCGACGGCGACACCGCCTATTGCGAAAGCTACACGGTCGGCGGCCTGTTCTGGCAGGATGGCAAGACCACGACGATCGCCTTTGGCCGCTACATCGACCAGTTGGAACAGCGCGGCGGCGAATGGCGGCTGCTTACCCGACGCTGCACGATCGAGATGACCGCCGACACCGATGCGAGCTGGGTCTATTCCGCCAATGTGAAGGGCTTCCTCAAGCCCCACTGGAGCAGGGAAGACGCCTCCTACCAGCGCCCCGTCATCGCCTCGACCCAGGGCGAACGCTGGTAGCCCAGCGTGGCGATTATTGGCGCGAAACCGCCCCCGCAGAAAATTTCTGCTTGCTTCACATAAGGTTCATGGACCGGACCTATAGATGTGGCTGTCACTTCTTCCCCCCCTTGGAGTGACACCTCCCTGAACCTCGGCCCCGTCGCATCCCTTGTGCGACGGGGTCTCTTTCTGTTCAGGCCATGGCGCGGGCGACGCCCAGCAACCCCGCCAGCGTCGCGCCATCATCGTCCCGCCGCCAGGCAAGGCCGGTCTCCAGGATCGGCGCATCCTGCAGGTCGAGATAGCGCACGCCGGTTCGCGCCAGGTTGCGCAGCGACGCCGGCACCAGCGCGATGCCCATGCCCGCCGACACCAGGCTGATGATCGTCTGCATCTGGATCGCCTCCTGCCGGATCAGCAACGGCTGCCCTCGGCCGGCCAGATAGCCGCTCACCAGATCGTGGAAGGCCGGCGCCACCCGGCGCGGGAAAAGGATCAGCGGCCGGTCGAGCCAGGGATCACCCTGCGCCTGGTCATCCGCCACCCAGCCGTCGGGCACCGCCACCACCAGCGGCTCGCGCAGCAACGGCATATAGGCAAGCGCATCGGGAAGCGCGCCATCAGGGGCGATCAATATGCCGGCATCATTCACCCCGTCGATCAGATCGGCAATCTGCACGTCGCTGGTCGCCTCGGTCAGCGCGACCTCCACCTCCGGGAAGCGGGCGGCATAATCGCGCACCAGCGCGGGCAACAGGCTATAGTCTGCGGTGCTCACGAAGCTGAGGCCAATCTGCCCCGCGCTGCCGTCGCGCAGGCGGCGGGCAATGTCCGGCAGCGCGCTGACCGCTTCCACCGCCGGACGGACATGCTCCAGCCATTGCCGGCCAAAGGCGGTCAGTGCGACATTGCGCTTCGACCGGGTGAAGAGCGGCGCGCCCAGTTCCCGCTCCAGCGCCAGGATCGACTGGCTGAGCGGCGGCTGGGTCATGCCCAGGCGCTGCGCCGCCCGGCCGAAATGCAGCGTGTCGGCAACAGCCAGAAAATGGCGCAGCGGGCGAAGGTCCATGGCGATAAAGTCTCCCTTCGACCTTATACCGCTTCAATAATATATTTCACAACCTTTGCGCAAAGGCGTAGGGGGCAGCCATTGCAGGGAAACAAGATTACAGGAACGGCGCAAAATGCCTCATTATCGTTCACGCACTAGCACCCACGGCCGTAACATGGCGGGCGCGCGCGGCCTCTGGCGCGCCACCGGCATGAAGGACGAGGATTTCGGCAAGCCGATCATCGCCATTGCCAATTCATTCACCCAGTTCGTGCCCGGCCATGTCCATTTGAAGGATCTGGGCCAACTGGTCGCGCGCGAGATCGAAGCGGCCGGCGGCGTCGCCAAGGAATTCAACACCATCGCGGTCGATGACGGCATCGCCATGGGCCATGACGGCATGCTCTATTCGCTGCCCAGCCGCGATCTGATCGCCGACAGCGTCGAATATATGGTCAATGCCCATTGCGCCGACGCGCTGCTGTGCATTTCCAACTGCGACAAGATCACGCCGGGCATGCTGATGGCCGCGATGCGCCTCAACATCCCCGTCATCTTCGTGTCGGGCGGACCGATGGAGGCCGGCAAGGCCGACATTCGCGGCAAGACCGTGGCGCTCGACCTGGTCGACGCGATGGTCGTCGCCGCCGATGAGAGCTACACCGACGAGGAAGTCGCCGCGATCGAGAAGGCCGCCTGCCCCACCTGTGGCAGCTGCTCGGGCATGTTCACCGCCAACTCGATGAACTGCCTGACCGAAGCGCTGGGCTTGTCGCTGCCGGGCAATGGCTCGATCCTGGCGACCCATGCCGATCGCGAGAAGCTGTTCCGCGAAGCCGGCCACACCATCGTCGACCTCGCCCGCCGCTGGTATGAGCAGGATGACGCATCCGCCCTGCCCCGCAACATCGCCTGCCATGCAGCCTTCGAAAATGCGATGAGCCTCGACATCGCGATGGGCGGTTCGACCAACACGGTGCTGCATCTGCTGGCCGCCGCGCATGAAGGCGGCGTCGATTTCTCGATGGCCGATATCGACCGGCTGTCGCGCCGCGTGCCGTGCCTGTGCAAGGTCGCGCCGGCCAAGCAGGACGTGCATATGGAGGATGTCCATCGTGCCGGTGGCATCATGGCGATCCTGGGCCAGCTCGAACGCGCCGGCCTGCTCGACACCAGCCTGCCGACCGTCCACGCCACCACCATGGGCGAGGCGATCAACCGCTGGGACATCAGCCGCACCAACAGCGAGGCGGTGCAGGAATTCTTCAAGGCCGCGCCCGGCGGCGTGCGCACCACCCAGGCCTTCAGCCAGAATAATCGCTGGAAGGAACTGGACATGGATCGCCAGACCGGCGTGATCCGCAGCGCCGAACATCCCTTCTCCAAGGATGGCGGCCTCGCCGTGCTGTTCGGCAATCTGGCGCCCGAAGGCTGCATCGTGAAGACCGCCGGCGTCGACGACAGCATCCTGACCTTCCATGGCACGGCCCGTGTCTATGAAAGCCAGGACGCGGCGGTCGCGGGAATCCTGGGCAATGAGGTGAAGGCGAACGACGTCGTCGTCATCCGCTATGAAGGGCCCAAGGGTGGCCCCGGCATGCAGGAAATGCTCTATCCGACCAGCTATCTGAAGTCGAAGGGGCTGGGCAAGGCCTGCGCGCTCATCACCGACGGGCGCTTCTCCGGCGGCACGTCGGGCCTGTCGATCGGCCATGTCTCGCCCGAGGCGGCCGAAGGCGGCCTGATCGCGCTGGTCGCGACCGGCGATCCGATCCTGATCGACATCCCCAATCGCGGCATCCAATTGCTGGTCGACGATGCCGAACTGGCGAAGCGCCATGAGGAGATGGTGGCGCGCGGCAAGAAGGCGTGGAAGCCGTTCGGCCGCAAGCGCAACGTCTCGCCGGCCCTGCGCGCCTATGCGGCGCTCACCACCAACGCCGCGCGCGGCGCGGTGCGCGACGTCAGCCAGGTCGAAAAGGACTGATGGAAAAAGGCCCGGTCGATGAACGACCGGGCCTTTTTCTTTGGGCTTACTGCGCCTTGGCCGCTTCGGGCGCGGCGATCGGGCCGCCCTTCACTTCCGGCGCCCCCTTCAGATAATGGGCCAGCCAGCCCTGCACCTCGCGGTAGAATTGGCGGCTATCCTCCGGCTTGGTGATCCAGTGCCAGGCATCGGGGAAGATCAGCAGGCGGCTGGGCACCTGCATCCGCTGCAAGGTCGACCAGGTTTCCAGCGTGTTCGCCAGCGGCACGCGGAAATCGCGCTCGCCCGCGGTCAGCAGCATCGGCGTCTTCCAGTCCTTGCCATAGGTGATCGGGCTCTGGTCGCGCCACACCGGGCTGTCGCCCCAGGGCGGACCGCCGCTCGCCACTTCGCGGCCATAGTTGAAATCGCTGGTGCCCCACTGGGTCAGCAGGTCGACTTCGCCGGCATGGCTGACGATGCACTTGTAGCGGGTGGTGGTCGCCTCCATCCAGTTGGCGAGATGGCCGCCATAGCTGGCGCCGCCGATGCAGGCATTGGCCGTGTCGATAAAGGCATAGCGCTTGCCGGCCTCATCCACCGCCTGGTTGATCTCGTTCGCCGGGCCACGCAGCGGATCAAGCTTGATCGCGCGCGAGAAGGCCTCACCATAGCCGGTCGAGCCGGTATAGTCGGTCATCAGCACGACATAGCCGGCGCTGGCGAGCAGGTGATAATTCCAGCGCAGGCCGATCTGGTCTATGTTGGACGATGCCGGGCCGCCATGCATCAGCACCATCAGCGGATATTTCTTCGCCGGGTCGAACGCCGGGGGCGTGACGATCATGTTGTGGATGCGCCGGCCCTTGTCGGTGGTGAACCAGAAATGGTCCGGGCTGGCCCAGTCGATCGTCGCGGCGAGCGCGGTGTTGACGTTGGTCAGGTTCTTGTGTCGCTTGGCCGCCGGGTCGATCCGCACGATTTCCGCCGGGTTCACCGAACTGCCATAGCTGGCGATAATCTGCGTCGACTTGGCGTCCGACGGAATGTCGATCCCGGCATAGCCGCCGACCTTGGGCGCGATCACCAGTTCGGGCGTGCCGCCGCTCACCGGCACGCGATAGAGATTTTCCATCCCCGCGTCCGGCACGGTCAGATAGAGGCTGCGGCTGTCGGGGGTCACGGCATAACCGTCTACCTCGCGATCGAACGCTCCGGTCAGCAGCGTCGCCGCGCCGCCCGCCGGCCAGGCGACACGATGCAGCCGGGCCAGGTCATACACCTCCTCGCCCTGGCTATTATATTTGAAGATCAGGCTCTTGCCGTCCGGCGTGAACTTCATGTCGCCATATTCGCCCGGCGTCGGCGTTAGCAGCACCGGCTCGCCGCCGTCCGCATTCATGCGATAGAGGCCGAAATTGACGCGGGCATGGGCCGCATTCCAGCGTTCGGTGGTGGCGGTGAAGATGATCTCCTTGCCGTCCGGGCTCCAGACCGGCGCCAGCGTCATGCCGCCGTCGCTCTGGGCATTGCCGCCAAAGCCATCGGCCTGCGCCAGCCTGGTTGCGGACAGGATATCACGCGCCGGCGCACCTTCCGCCAGCGGCTGGACCCAGAGGCTCGGCCGCTTGTCGTCCAGCCAGTCATTCCAGTAGCGGATCGGGAAATGCTCATAGACGCGCATATTATATTTGCGCGCCTTGCGTTCCTCGGCCGTCTTCTTGTTGGCGGCGGCGTCCATCGCGCCGGGATAGACCGCGCTTTCGAACAGGATCGCCTGGCCATCGGGCCGCCAGATCGGCTTGCCCGCGCCGGTCGGGATGCTGGTCACGCGGCGGGCTTCACCACCGGCCAGGTCCAGCACATAGATTTGCGCGACATCGTCGCCCTCGCGCTTGGCGGAAAAGGCGATGCGGCGGCTGTCGGGGGCCCAGGCCGGATCACCCTCGCCCGCCTTGGTCGCGGTCAGGCGGCGCGGCGCGGCCGATCCGTCGGCCGGCACGATCCACAGGTCGCTGACCGCGCCATCCTTCTCATAGGATGGTTCGCTGAGCGCATAGACCACCCATTTGCCGTCCGGGCTCGCCACCGGCGCGCCGACGCGCTTCATCATCCACAGCGTTTCGTGGGTCAGCACCTGCTTGGGCTGCGCGATTGCCGGCGCGGCGCACGCGCCCGCCACCATTGCCGCCGACAGCAGCAAACGGGATATCATTGTCACGGTATCAAACCCCTGTTCTGACATTGGGCCGAACGGCCAGGCCGCATGGTCAGCACGATAGGCGCAGGATTTCAAGCAACAAGCGCGGCGACAACGGAGATGGCACGCCCCGTCCCACAGGCTGACGCCCCGGTAAAAACCCCCATTTCCAATTTTCCGCCAATCGGCATCATGCGCCGATGACATGCCCACCTCCTGCATTGCCGGTCGACGCGCCGACCAACCTGCTCGATATCCCGTCCGGACATGCGGCCGAGGAACTGTTCGAGGATATAGTGTCGATGCCGGGCGTGCGGATCGAACGGATCATATCCCACGGTCACAGCACACCGCCAGAGCGCCCCTATGTCCAGCATTGGGATGAATGGGTGCTGGTGCTGGCCGGGACCGCCGAACTGCTGCTGGAAGGGATTGGCACCTATCGCCTGGAACCGGGCGATCATCGGCTGATTCGCGCGGGCATACCGCACCGCGTCACCCATACGGACGCGCCGACCATCTGGCTTGCCATCCACATCGGCGAAACCTGAAAAACCGGCGGAAAGGACGAGAATGCGCCCGTTCCGCAAGCGTATGCACATGCACAGTTTTTTTGAGGAATGGCAAAAGCAGCGCTTGCCATTTGGGACAAGCCGCTGCATATGCGCGGCCTGCCCGGCGCAAGCGGGGCTGCTCCCCGATAGCTCAGCGGTAGAGCATTCGACTGTTAATCGAATGGCCGTAGGTTCGAATCCTACTCGGGGAGCCACTATTTCAGCCCTTGGCAAGGCCGGGCTGGCTCCAGACAATCCGAAATTCAGCGCATCGCACGATTGCGGCACTCGCGGCGCGCAAATGCATTGCGGGCCGGAACCTTTCGGCCCGGCCCGCAAGACGTGATGGTCACGCCCGAAGGCGCCGTGCAATCAGCGCGATGCGAACTGGCGACCGCGCGTCGATGCCACGGCCCAGCGCTGCGGCGTCGCGTTCGGTGCGCCTTCCCGCACGAAACACTGGCCGTGCTGCGCCTTGATCGACTGGCACAAAGTCTGCGCATCCGCACGGCTGCCAAAGCCGCTGATCGCGATCCGGTGGAAGGTCCGACCATTGACGGTCGCCTGGCTGGTCAGCACCGGGAAGGCGGCGATGCGTCCGTTGACGCGCGCCATGCTGGTCCATTTTTCCTTGGCCACGGCCGGCGAATTGAAGGCGCCAAGCTGAACGACCCAGGCGCTCGCCCCCGTGGTCACCGGCTTGATATAGGCAACCTGCTGCATCCGAGCCGCCGGGCTGGCAGCGGGAGCAACCTTGGCCCTGGCCGGCTTGGTCTTGGCGACGGCCAGGACCGTCATCGGCTTGGGCGCAGCCTTGACCGCGGGTGCGGGCGTGGACGCCGGCACGGCAGTTTCGATGATCCGGGTGTTGAGCGCAGACGCGGCAGGGGCCGGCTCTGCCGCCGCCATCTCGATCGGCGATCCGGTCGGTAGGTCCAGTACCGGGGCCGGCTCGGTCGACGCCGCGGCCAACGCCACCGGTGCGGCATCCGGCGCAGCGGGCGCCAGCGCCAGCACCGCCGGCTGGCCCTGATCGGCGCCGTTGACGGTAACGCCCATCAGCGCGGCGACGCGCTGCGGCGCCAGTGCCGGGTCGGCCATGCCGGCCCATTGGGCGATACGCTGATTGGCGGCAAGCGGCGCCAGATCGAGCCCGGCGACCAGCCGCGCATCCTTCCAGCGACCGGCCAGCGCATAGGCATAGGCCAGGTTCTGGCGGGTGCGCGCATTGGCCGACGGATCCTGGATCGCGGCGGACAGGATGCGGACGCCTTCGGTCGGATCACCGGCCATGGCGAGCGCCAGGCCATAATCGCCCGCCGGCACATTGTCGGTATTGGCCGCCAGCAGATCGCGCGCGGCATCATTCTTGCCGAGCGCCACCTCGACCAGCGCCAGGCTGACGATGGTGCGCGAATCGCGGTTGCCCAGGGTCATCGCGTCGGTGAAGGCCGTCTCGGCCGAAACGAAGCGGCCATCCAGCACATAGGCACGGCCCAGCAGCTGGCGATATTGCGCATTGTCGGGCGCCGCCTGCACGGCCGCTTCCGCTGCCTGCACGGCCTTTGCGCCGTCGCGATCCGCCAGCGCCTTTTCTGCCGCCTCGGCCGGCTTGCCGGGGTTGGCGTGCTTGACCGCCGCCGATCGCGGATGGAATGCCGCGCCGGTGCAGCCGACCATCGTCGTCGCCACCATCAAGGAGGAAACGGCCGCCTTGCCAAATGCCGTTCGTTTCATGACCTTACCCACCTATAATCAAAGATCGCCGCGTCAGTGCGGCAATTGCTGGGCAAGCCGATCAATCTCGGGCAGCCCTTCGAGGAAAGCATCCAGTGCTTCGGTAACAACCTGTTGCGCCGACCGGCCAGTCACGGCCGCCGCCAGACGCAGCTTGAGATGACGGCCCGCATCCAGCCGCAGCGTGAAGGCCGCCTTGCGTGCGTTATCGACTGCCATCGCCTTGGCCGGTGCGGCGCGCACCGGCGCCGGCTTTGCCCGCATCGGCTTGGCAGCCATCACCAGTTCGGCCGGTTCCGGCTCGGCTTCCACCGTCTCGGGCAGAACAACCTGCGCCACGCGCTCGGCCAGTTCCTCGCGTTCGGTCACGACCGCCGGGACCGGAACCGGTGCGAGCACCGTGGTCATCGGCGTCAGGCCGGTGGCGACGGGCGCGGTCGGCGCGGCAGGCTCGTCATCGTGCATCGGCACGTCGAAACCCATGTCGTTCCAGCCCAGATCGTCGGACACCATGCCGGCATTGCTCGGGCGACCAAAGCCCAGCATCGGGCGGCGCATTGCCGGCGTGGCTGCGCCCTTGCGCGCCAGCAGGCCGGACGTCAGGGAAGCGATCGGTTTGGCTTCAGCCATGATAGCCCCCTTTTCTTACTGCACGACGCGGCGGCCGAAGCCACCACCGGCGGGACGCGAAGCAGCGGCGGTGCCGACGCTGTTCTGGGGCACGGAAAAGACCGTGCGGCGGAAATTCTTTTCCAGGCGATCGGAGATATAGCTCCACAGGCCCGTTACTTCGGCGGCCGACTTGCCCTTGGGATCGACCTCCATCACCGTGCGCCCGTCGATCATCGAGGCGGCGAAATCGGTACGATGGTGCAGCGTCACCGGCGCCACCGTGCCATGCTGCGACAAAGCGACAGCGGCTTCGGAGGTGATGCGCGCCTTGGGCGTCGCAGCATTGACGACGAAGATCAGCGGCTTGCCGGCGCGTTCGCACAGGTCGACCGTGGCACCGACAGCGCGCAGGTCATGCGGGCTCGGACGGGTCGGCACGACGATCAGTTCGGCAACCGAAATCACGCTCTGGATCGCCATGGTGATGGCCGGCGGCGTATCAATGACGGCCAGCTTGAAGCCCTGCTGGCGCAGGATTTCGAGGTCGGCGGCCAGCCGCGCAACCGTGGTCTGGGCAAAGGCGGGATATTCGGCCTCGCGCTCGTTCCACCAATCGGCCAGCGAACCCTGGGGATCGATGTCGATCAGCACGACCGGACCGGCCCCGGCCAGCTGCGCCTGTACGGCCAGATGACCGGACAGGGTCGTCTTGCCCGATCCGCCTTTTTGCGATGCCAATGCCAATATGCGCACGCGCCTTCCCCCAGGTAAATCCAGTTCCGAAACGATTTGGCATGGCGCCGCCTAAAATTCGGTTAACTGGTCTGGCAACCTTGTTGAGGATCACCTATCCCCGGTTTCACATCATGGATCCGGCAATGCTAAGAAGGCGTTAACCTTGTTTGACGATAGTGCCGGACGAATATTCCGGTCTGGAGCATGGATATGAAGCCTATCTGGGGAGCCGTTGCGTTCGGCACGCTGTTGACGGCCGCCTTGCCGGCGCTTGCCGATGTGAAGGCCGGCGTCGATGCCTGGCAGCAGGGCGATTATGCCAAGGCGATCGCCGAATGGCGCCCGCTCGCCAATGCCGGCGATCCCGATGCGCAGTTCAATCTGGGCCAGGCCTACAAGCTCGGCCGCGGCGTTCCGGCCGATCTCAACAGCGCCGTCGACTGGTATCGCAAGGCAACGGCGCAGGGCCACGCCCGCGCCGAGGATAATCTGGGCCTGCTGATGTTTCAGCAGGGCGATCGCGCCGGGGCCATGCCCTATCTGCAGCATGCCGCCGCCCGCGGCGAAACCCGCGCGCAATATATTGTCGGCACCGCCCTGTTCAACGGCGACATGGTCGGCAAGGACTGGGTCCGCGCCTATGCGATGATGACCCGCGCCTCCGCCTCCGGCCTGCCACAGGCGACCACCAGCCTGCAGCAGATGGATAAATATATCCCCGCCGACCAGCGCAAGCAGGGCCTTGCCCTGGCCTCGTCGATGGAAGCGCAGGAAAAAAGCCTGGCCAGTGCCAGCCTGACCCTGCCCGCGACAGCGACCCAGCCGCGCCCGGCTTCTCCCGCCCCGGCACCAGCGAAGCAGGTTCCCGCACCCGCAACCCAGGTCGCGGTAGCCAAGCCGCAGCCGGTCGCGCCCAAGCCGGCACCGGAGGCAGCCAAACCAGCCCCCTCCAAGCCCGCGCCGCCCAAGCCCGCGCCGTCCAGGATGCCGGCACCGGCCGCCGGCGGCGACTGGCGCGTCCAGCTTGGCGCGTTCGGCGACGAAGGCCGCGCCCGTGCGCTGTGGAGCCAGTTGACCCGCAAGGTCAGCGGCCTCTCCGGCTATCAGCCCTATCTGGTCAAGGCCGGCAGCGTGACCCGCCTTCAGGCCGGACCGATCGCCAGCAGCGCCGACGCCTCGCGCCTATGCAGCAGCATCAAGGCCGCCGGCGCGGACTGCATGCCGAAGAAGAACTAGGCACCCTAGCGCGGGCGCCTATTCCGCGCCCGCGCTCGCCAGCATCCAGGCGCGGAACCGTGCCAGTCCCGGATGGCCGCCAAGCCCCGTGGGATAGACCAGATAATAGGCCTGCTCGCTCGACAAGGGGCGGTCGAACGGGATGACCAGGCTGCCCGCCTCCAGCTCCGGCCGGATCAGGAAGCTGGGGATCAGCGCCACGCCCGCCCCCGCCACCACCGCCTGCGCCAGCATCAGGAAATGCTCGAACGCCGGCCCCGGCGGCAACGGCCCCGCCTCGACGCCCGCCGCCGCGAACCAGCGCGCCCAGGCGTCCCGCCGCGAACTCTGGCTCAGCAGCGGCTTGCCCAGCAGATCGGCCGGTGACCGCAGCCCATTGGCCGCCAGCCAGTCCGGCGCGCAGACCGGCACCATCTGCTCGCGAAACAGATAATCCTGTGCCACGCCGGGCCATTCCTCCGGCAGGCCATAGTGGATCGCCGCGTCAAATTCCTCCTGCGCGAAATCGAACGGGTCGGATCGCGATGCGAAATCCACCACCAGATCGGGATGCAGCGCGCTGAGGCCCGGCAGGCGCGGCGCCAGCCAGCGCATGCCGAAACTGGGCAGGGTCGCGATCCGCAGTGCCCCCTGCGCCCGCCGCGCCGCCACCCGCCGGGTCGCCCGCCGAATCCGGTCGAGCGCCGGGCGGATCTCCTCGGCATAGGCCTGTCCCGCCTCGTTCAGTTGCACCCGTCGCCCGACCCGGTCGAACAAGGGCGTCTGCAACCAATCCTCCAGCAGTGCGATCTGGCGACTGACCGCGCTCTGGGTCAGCCCCACTTCCACCCCGGCGCGCGAGAAGCTGCCATGGGTCGCGGCCGCGTCGAAACTGTTGAGCGCGCTCATCGGCGGCAGCCATTTGCGCGCCCTATCCATTCCCGTTCCGCATCAAGTGATGACAGCTCCCTATTTGCGCGACCCACCCTATCCTGCGATAAGGACGCTGTCATCGTGGAGCGTTCTTATGTCGTCACAGAATGAAAGAAGCATCGTCGCCCTGGTTCAGTCGGTGCTGGGCGAAGACGCCGGCAAGGCCGCACTGGACGCACTGGCGATCGATCCCGCGCTGCTGGCGCAAAGCGGCCCGACCGTCAGCCGCGCCGCCTTTGCCATGGCGATGAACGTCATCCTGTTCCACGACCTGCTCGAACGGGTGCCGAGCGGCGCGGCCTATGTCGCCGACACGCTGGCGCGTGGTGGCCGGGTGATGTTCGACCATGGCGCGCTGCGCACCATCCGCTTTGCCGATGGGCCGACCGGCGCCCTGCCCGCTGGCGAGGATGCCTTCACCCGCATCTTCCTGCCCTTGGGCTATCGCATGGCCGCCCTCTATCCGCTCGATCGCCTCAAGATGACCGGCCGCGCCTATGCCCATGTCGACGCACCCGAGGCGATCCCGCAATTCTTCCTCTCCGAACTGCATGTCGACCGGTTCGACGCGGAATTTGGCGCGGCCGCGACCCGCATCTTCGGCACGTCGCGCGATCCGCTCGACGCCCCGACCATTGCCCTGCTCGACCGCTATGCCGCCGGCGAACCGGTCGGCTTCAATGACGCAGCCGCCGCCCTGTCCGTCATCGTCTCCGCCTTCGACCGCCAGCATGAACCGCCGGCCTTTGCCGATTATGAGCTGCTGCTCTCCCGCTCCAACGAAGCCGCCTGGATCGCGACCGAGGGCAATGCCTTCAACCATGCCACCGACCGCGTGCCCGATGTCGCCGCGCTGGCCGATCGCCTCAAGGCGGAAGACCGGCCGATGAAGCCCAAGCTCGAAATCTCCGCCACCGGCCGCGTCCGCCAGACCGCCTTCCGTGCCGACAGTGTCGAGCGCCTGTTCGCCGACCGCGATCTGCGCAGCGTGCCCGGCTCCTTCTACGAATTCATCAGCCGCGATATCGACCCGGACACCGGCACGCTGGACCTCGCCTTCGACACCGGCAACGCCACCGGCATCTTCGCCATGACCAGCGCCAAGGCTTGATCGCGGCCCCGGCTTGAGGCAACGCCTGCGCAATGTTGCTGGAGGCGTTGCCGTGAATGACAAGACCATCCCGTCCTGGATATTGACCCTGGTCTGCGCCGACCGCGTCGGCATCGTCGCGGCGGTCAGCCAGTTCCTCGCCGAACGGGGCGGCTTCATCACCGACAGCCAGCAATATGCCGACCGCGAGGCCGGCCTCTTCTTCATGCGCGTGGCGTTCGAGGCGACCGATACCGGCATGCGCTTCGATACCGCCGGCCTGCGCGACGAATTTGCCGACATCGGCACCCGCTTCGCCATGGATTGGCGCCTCACCGAAGCGGCCGAACGCCCGCGCATGCTGATCGCCGTGTCGAAGGGGTCGCACTGCCTCGCCGACCTGCTGCACCGCTGGCAGACCGGCACGCTCGCGGTCGACATCATGGGGGTGGTGTCCAACCATCCCGACATGCGCCGCATCACCGAATGGCACGGCATCCCCTATCATGAGCTGCCGCCCAATGGCGACAAGGCCGCGCAGGAGGCCGCCCTGCTCGACCTGTTCGATCGCAGCCGGTCGGAATATCTGATCCTCGCCCGCTATATGCAGGTGCTGTCGGAAAGTCTGGTCGATCGGCTTGCGGGCCGCTGCGTCAACATCCATCACAGCTTCCTGCCCGGCTTCAAGGGCGCCCGCCCCTATCACCGTGCCCATGAGCGCGGCGTCAAGCTGATCGGCGCCACCGCCCATTTCGTCACCGCCGACCTCGACGAAGGGCCGATCATCGAACAGGCGGTCGAGCGCGTCGACCATCGTGCCACCGCCGACGACATGATCCGCATCGGCCGCGATATCGAGGCCCAGGTGCTGGCCCGCGCCGTCGGCTGGCTCGCCGACCGCCGCGTGCTGCGCAATGGCGGCAAGACGGTGGTGTTTCGCTAGGAAGGACAAGCGGCCCGACATCCGTTCGGTTCGAGCCTGTCGAAAACCCTATGCGGCCCTTCTCGACAAGCGCGAAGCGAACGGTCGTTAAAGCCCCAATCGCGCCCAGAAATCGCCCGGCGCCAGCACGGCCTCAGCGCTGCGGTTGCGCTCGACGCGCGACCAGCTGCTATGGGGAATGTGGATTTGCGGGATCTGGTCCTGCCGCTGCTGGCGGACACGGGCTTGCTTGTGGGTCATCGTCTTCTCCTTGTGCGGGAGGAACACGAAACCGGGCGTTGTCGCTTGGGTACCGTGCGCTTTAGCCGTTGGTGACGCGGAGCAAGCTGACATCCTTCAAAAGCCGCGGAGCGAAACGCTCGGCACTCTATCTACTCATTCCATAGAGAAAGGCAAAATAGCTTATCTTGTGCCGCGACCATCCAGGCTTTGCCCGGACGGCCCGCGATCAGCCCAATTGCTCAGCCCAGCCGCGCCGCGTGCCAGCGCAGGTGATCGTCCATGAAGCTGGAGATGAAATAATAGCTATGATCATAGCCCTCGCGCAGATTGAGCGTCAGGTCGATGCCCGCCGCGTCGCAGGCCGTGCGCAGCAATTGCGGGCGCAACTGCCCCTCCAGGAAGCTGTCGCCAGCGCCCTGGTCAACCAGCAGCGCATCGATCCGCGCGCCATCCTCGATCAGCGCGACCGCGTCATGCTTGCGCCACGCCGCCCGGTCCTCGCCCAGATAGCCGCCCAGCGCCTTCTCGCCCCAGGGCACCTGCCCCGGCGCCACGATCGGCGCAAAGGCAGACACCGCGCGATAACGATCGGGATAGGTCAGCCCGACGGTCAGCGCGCCATGGCCGCCCATGCTGTGCCCCATGATCGACTGGCGATCCATGTCGGCGGGAAACTGGTCCGCGATCAGCGCCGGCAATTCCTGCGTCACATAGGACCACATGCGATAATGGGCGGCATAGGGCGCCTGCGTCGCATCGACATAGAAGCCCGCGCCCAGGCCAAAGTCCCAGGCGCCGTCCGGATCGTCGGCCACGCCCTCGCCGCGCGGCGAGGTATCGGGCGCGACGAAGATCAACCCCAGTTCCGCGCAGGCCCGGCGAAACTCGCCCTTTTCCGTCACATTGGCATGGGTGCAGGTAAGGCCGGACAGATACCAGACCACCGGCAGCTTCGCGCCCGGCGCATGCGGCGGCACGAAGACGGAGAAGGTCATCTCCGTCCCCGTCTCGCGCGAAGCATGGCGATAGACGCCTTGGACGCCGCCAAAGGCCGTGTTGGTCGAAACCGTTTCCACCCGTATTTCCTTCCTCAGCCGATCCGATGCAGGCCGCACAGCTTGTTGCCGGCGGGATCGCGCAGATAGGCGAGATAGAGCTTGCCGAAGCCGCCCTCGCGCACGCCCGGCGGATCTTCGCAAGCCGTGCCGCCCGCAGCGACCCCGGCCGCATGCCAGGCATCGGCCTGCTCGGTCGATGTCATGCGGAAACCGATCGTGCCGCCATTGGCGTGGCAGGCCGGTTCCCCGTCGATCGGTTTTGTGACCATGAACAGCGCGCCGTCATGCATGTAGATCAGCCGCCCCTTGTCGTCCTGCATCGCCGGCTTGCCGCCGACCGCACCGAACAGCGCATCATAAAAGGCGCGGGAAACGTCGAGATCATTCGATCCCACCATCACATGGCTGAACATGGTCACTCTCCTGTTGGGTAATCGGTTCAGAAGACGACGACGCTGCGGATGCTCTCGCCCGCATGCATCAGGTCAAACCCCTTGTTGATGTCCTCCAGCCCCATGACATGGGTGATCATCGGGTCGATCTCGATCTTGCCGGTCATGTACATGTCGACGATCTTGGGCACGTCGGTGCGGCCCTTGGCCCCGCCAAAGGCCGTGCCGCGCCAGTTGCGGCCCGTGACCAGCTGGAACGGACGGGTGCTGATTTCCTTGCCGGCCTCGGCCACGCCGATGATGATGCTGGTGCCCCAGCCGCGATGACAGGCTTCCAGTGCCACGCGCATCACTTCGGTGTTGCCGGTGGCGTCGAACGTGTAGTCCGCGCCGCCATCGGTCATCGCGACGATTGCGGCGACCACCTCCTCGCGGCTCATGCCCCTGGAGTTGAGGAATTCGGTCATGCCGAACCTGCGGCCCCATTCCTCGCGATCGGGATTGATGTCGACGCCGATGATCTTGTTCGCACCGGCCAGGCGCGCGCCCTGGATGACGTTGAGGCCGATGCCGCCCAGGCCGAAGATCACGACATTGTCGCCCACCTGCACCTTGGCGGTGTTGATCACCGCACCCACGCCCGTGGTCACGCCGCAACCGATATAGCAGCTGCTCTGGAACGGCGCGTCCTCGCGGATCTTGGCCAGCGCGATCTCGGGCAGGACCGTGAAGTTGGAGAAGGTCGAGCAGCCCATATAGTGGAAGATCGGCTGGCCCTTGTAGGAAAAGCGGGTCGTGCCGTCGGGCATCAGCCCCTTGCCCTGGGTTGCGCGGATCGCGGTGCAGAGGTTGGTCTTGCCGCTCAGGCACGACTTACACTGGCGGCATTCCGGCGTGTAGAGCGGGATGACATGGTCGCCGGGCACGACACTGGTGACGCCGGGGCCAACCTCGCGGACGATGCCCGCGCCCTCATGGCCCAGGATCGAGGGGAAGATGCCCTCGCTGTCGAACCCGTCCAGCGTATAGGCGTCGGTATGGCAAATGCCGGTCGCCATGATCTCGACCAGGACTTCGCCCGCCTTGGGGCCTTCCAGATCGACCTCGACGATTTCGAGGGGCTTCTTCGCTTCGAAGGCGACGGCGGCGCGGGTTTTCACGGCGGGCTACTCCCATGACTGGCGTGAACGGGCGCCCCGAGGACGCCCTGTTAAAAGCATTCCCGGCGTTCATATCGGTTCCGGCAGCAATTGCCAGCCGATACCGCTGTCCAAAGGAGAGGAAAATCCAGCAGGATCCGAAAAAAACAAAGCGCATCCAGCGACTTGCATCGCCAAATAGATCGCCCTGCCTTTCCCGGTCGCGTCCTGTTTAGAAGGACACGTTGTAAATGAACCAGCCCAGGATCAGCAGGCTGCTCACCAGACAGATACGATCGCCGAAGACATCAATTCGAGACATCTGACACATCCTTCACCCAAAAGACGATCTGCGCCGCCTGTTGAGGAAGAATACATCAGATAAATGGACGTGGGAACAGCAATCTCACGACAAAACGTGCCACCAGGGCGATGAATGGAAATCGCAACATCTTGAAATTTTCGCCGCAGCGCACAGCGGTCATTCAACTAATAGAACGATGCCAAAAAGCCGAATAGTGTCAGGCGCTTACCGCGGTTCAGCGAAATGCTGCACCGCGGTGGCGCAGGAAGGAGGCTGTCGCCTCCTCCGGCCCGCGATAGGCTTCCTGAAACTCGGCGCTCCAATATTTCAGATCGTCGAGGTCGATTCGCGCGCCCGATACGGCGCAGAGCACGAACTGCCCCGGCCGTACCACGTCGAAATGCGGCGTGTCATAATGCAACACCGCCAGCCCCTGAATATCCGCCGCCATCAGTCGCCGGTCAGGATGCGGTCGACCAGCTGCTTCACGGTCGGCACGAACCCGTTCGAATAGAAGGGGTCCTGCTTGAAGCGATAGGCGGCATGGCCGGCAAACAGCAGATTCTTGTCCAGGTCGCCGCCATGGACCGATTCCTGCAGCGACTTCTGGATGCAGAAGCTGCGCGGATCAGCCAGGCGACCGGTCGAGTTGGTCTCGCTGTCCATCCAGCTGGAAAAGCTACACTGCGACAGGCAGCCCATGCAGTCGGTCTGGTCCTTGCGGATTTCCGCCTTCTCTTCCTCGGTCACGAAGACGAGCGTGTTGTCCGGCGTCTTGAGCGCGGAGGTGAAGCCCTGGCCCACCCATTCGCGCGCGCGCAGCAGGTCGCCGACCGTCACCCAGAAATTCTTGCCCTTCACGCCGGCATCGAGCTGATGGGTATGATCGCCCGCCTGCTCGGTGCTGAACGGGATCTGGCGGTCCGACCGCGCTTCGAGCGAGCGCAGGAAGGGATTGCGGATCGCCGAGCTGTAGAAGCCGGTGGGCGAGAATTTGTGCAGCAGCACGTCGCCCGGTTCCAGCTGCATCAGCCGGTCCTTCCAATCCTGCGGGATCGGGCTTTCCTGGGTCAGCAGCGGACGGGTGCCGAACTGGAACATGATCGCGCCCAGCTCGGGATTGTCGATCCAGTCGTTCCAGTCCTTGAGCGCCCAGACGCCGCCGGCCATGACGATCGGCACATCATCGGAAATGCCGCCTTCGCGCATCGTGGCGCGCAGGTCGCGCACGCGGGGATAG
Source organism: Sphingobium yanoikuyae (assembly GCF_034424525.1). Taxonomy (NCBI): domain Bacteria; kingdom Pseudomonadati; phylum Pseudomonadota; class Alphaproteobacteria; order Sphingomonadales; family Sphingobiaceae; genus Sphingobium; species Sphingobium yanoikuyae. Next base: position 1,495,187 of record NZ_CP139979.1, on the reverse strand, counting down.
GGATCCTGCGGCGCGCGCGGATCTTCCGCGTTCGACAGGCCGTTATGGCCGCCGGCCAGCCAGGGATCTTCATAGACCACTGCGCCCAGCCATTCCGATGCCTTGGAATAAGCGCGCTTCCACAGCGCGCGGAAGGCACGGCCCGACGACACGATCGGCAGATAGCTGACATTGTAGGAGGCAGCGATTTCGCTGAGCTTGTAGGGCATGCCCGCGCCACAGGTGACGCCGGCGACCATGCCCTTGGTCTTTTCCAGAACGCCGTGCAGCACGCGCTGCGCACCGCCCATTTCCCACAGCACGTTGATGTTGATCGCGCCCTTGCCGCCGGCAATCTCATAGGCGCGCTTCACCTGCTCGACGGCACCGTCGATGGCATAGGCGATCAGCTCCTCATGGCGGTCGCGGCGGGTGCGGCCATGATAGATTTGCGGGATGATATTGCCCATGGAGTCATAGCTGTCGGCATTGACCGCCGATACCGTGCCGATGCCCCCGGCAGCCGCCCAGGCGCCCGAACTGGCATGGTTGGAAACAGCAACACCCTTGCCACCTTCGACCAGCGGCCAGACTTCACGGCCACCATAGACGATGGGTTTCAAACCCTTGAACAACGACTTCTCCCGCGAAATGAACCGGCCTCCCCAGACCGGTTGAAATGTCGTCCTATAACAGTTTTTGTCAGGGATGACGAACTGTAGGGCGCCCTAGCGCAAAATGTGGGGGCTGGCCAGAGCCTCGCCATATAATGCGGCATAGGCGTCGACCATGGTCTTTTCGTCATAATCGCGCTGCGCCCGCGCCCGGTTTGCCGCCCCCAATGTAGCGCGCAATTCCGCGTCTGCGGCCAGCGTCCCAAGCGCGTCGGCCAGCCCCTGCTCGTCCGCCGCGACGAAGGGTCGATTGGCCGGCGCCACCATATTGGCAACGTCGCCGACATCGGTGGAGGCCACCGGCAGTCCGGCCGCCATCGCCTCGACCAGCGAGATCGGGAACTGCTCGCTGTCCGACGACAGGGCAAAAATGTCGAACAGGCCGACGAAGCGCCAGGGATCGGTCATGAACCCAGCCAGGCAGATATCGTCCAGCCCCTGCGCCGCCGCCTCTGCCAGGATCGCGTCGCGCTCCGGTCCCTCGCCCACCACCACCAGTTGCAACCGCTCGCGATGGGCGGCCACCGCGCGCACCAGCCGGGGAATATTCTTGACCGCGCGCAACCCCGCCAGCGTGCCGACCAGCAGCTTGCCCGGCGTGCGCACCAGCCCCGGTATCGCATCCGGTGCCGGTGCCTGCGCATAGCGCGCCACATCGATGCCGTTGCGGATCAGATGCACCTTGCCCGCCGGCTGCTTCCACGCCTGATGCGCGATCCGCTCCAGCCGCGCCGAGGGCACCACCAGCGCCTGCGCCCGGCCCAGCGCCATGCGCCGATAGAGATTGCGCTGCGGCTTCAGCCCCGCCGCCTCATCGGCGTTGAAGCCATCCTCATGATGGATCAGCGGCGGCAGCCTCATCGACCGGGCAAACAGCCGGTGCGCCATCACCCCGTCCATCGCCCCCCAATTATAGCCCAGCACCAGGTCATAGCCGGACAGGAACTGCGCGATCGCGCGGAACCGGGCCAGCCCCGGCCGCCCGGCAAAGGGCGGCGCTTCGGGAAAATCGACCGGCACCTGCGGCCCGATCGCGCTGCGGGCACCCAGCGCCTCGGGCGCGGCGCTGACGATGCTGTGCCGCGCCTTGTCGCCCCAGATGTTCATCAGCCGGATCGCGCGGGCTTCCTTGCCGCCCAGGGTGAAGCTGCCATGGATATGCAGGATGCGCGGCGGATCCCCCCGCATCACGCCACCACCATCAGCCACGCAGCACGCGTTCCAGCAGGCGGTCGATCCCGGCCACCGCCGCCGGCTCGTCCAGCGCGGGCGCATGGCCGACATCGGGCACCGTCACCAGTTCCGCGCTTGCCCCCACCTCGCGCGCCATCCGTTCCGCCGTCGGCGCGCTCAGCAGGTCCGACCGGCCGCCACGCAGCAACAGGGTCGGAATATCCTGAAAAGCCGCCATTACCGGCCACATGTCGACCCCCGCCTCGCCACCGGGCGCGCGCAGCGGCTCGGCGATGCGCATGTCATAGTCGAGCACGATCCGCCCGCCGCTGTTCAGCCGATAGAGCCGCTTGGCCATGGCCAGCCACTGCTCCAGCCCATAGGCCGGATAGACATCGCCATTCGCTTCCTCCAGCGCGCGGGCCGCATGGACCCAGCTGGGGTGCGACTGGCCCACGCCCACATAGCCGCGAATCCGGTCCAGCCCCGCCTCGTCCAGCGTCGGGCCGACATCGTTCAGCACCGCGCCCGCCAGCCATTCGCGATGGGTCGCGGCGATCAGCATGGTGATGATCCCGCCCAGCGACGTGCCGACCGCGACGAAGCGGGTGATCGCCAGGTCCGCCAGCAACCGGCCGATATCCTGCAAATAGGTGAGCGGCACATAGCTCATCGGATCCTTGGCATAGGCGCTTTCGGCGCGCCCCCGCATATCCGGGCAGATCACCCGCCACTCGCCCGCCAGCCGCTGCGCCAGCGGCTCGAAATCGCGCGCATTGCGGGTCAGCCCCGGCAGGCACAGCACGGGCGGCCGCCCGTCCTCGCCGCCCGCATAGTCGCGATAATGCAGCCGCAGTCCATCCGGGGACCACCAATATGCGTCACTATAGCCGGTCAAGCTTGATCCTTCCGCCCATGCTCCCCCATATCGCCGCATGGACAACAAGCCGCAAGCCGCCAATTACCACCCCGCCACGGAAATCACCGCGCTGATGCCCGACATCGCCGATCCGGTGCATGCTGCGGACTTTCCGCAGACCCTGTTGCGCTTCCGCAATGACCGCGCTGCCGCATCGGTCGGCCTCGACCATCTGAGCGACGAAGAGTGGATCGCCCATTTCGGCCGCTTCGCGCCCCTGCCCGGCACGCTCCCCCAACCGCTCGCCCTGCGCTACCATGGCCATCAGTTCCGCCATTATAATCCCGATATCGGCGACGGCCGCGGCTTCCTGTTCGCGCAGATGCGCGACGCGGATGGCCGCCTGCTCGACCTTGGCACCAAGGGATCGGGCCAGACCCCCTATAGCCGCTTCGGTGACGGCCGCCTGACGCTCAAGGGCGGCGTGCGCGAGATTTTGGCGACCGAGATGCTGGAGGCGCTGGGCGTCAACACGTCGAAGACCTTCTCGATCATCGAGACCGGCGAGGCGCTGGAGCGCAATGACGAACCCTCGCCCACGCGCGGCGCGGCGATGGTCCGTCTCAGCCATTCGCACATCCGCATCGGCAGCTTCCAGCGCGCCGCCTATATCGAGGATAATAGGTTGCTCGAACGGCTGACCGACTATGCCCTCACCCGCCTCTATGGGGAACAGCCCGGCGACAACCCGCCCGCCCAGCTGCTCGGCCGCGTGGTCGATCGCACCGCTGACCTGGCCGCCAGCTACATGGTCGCCGGCTTCGTCCATGGCGTGCTCAACAGCGACAATATCAATGTCACCGGCGAAAGCTTCGACTATGGCCCCTGGCGCTTCACGCCGCTCTGGGACGCGGGCTTCACCGCCGCCTATTTCGACCATGCCGGCCTCTACGCCTTCGCCCGCCAGGCCGAGGCGATCCATTGGGACGTCGCCCAGCTTGCCGTCTCGCTACGCCCGCTCAGCGAAGCGCCGCCGCTGATCGAACAGCTCGAACGCTTCCCCGCCCTCTACGCCCAGGCGATGCAGCGCCGCTTCTGCTGGCGCCTCGGCGTCCTGCCGGGCGCAGACAGCGCCGCCATGACCGAAACCGCCGTGCGCGCGATGATGACCACCGCGACGCCAATCGACATCTTCTTCCACGACTGGCGCGGCGGCACACCCCGCAACCCGGCGCGTTACAGCGAACCCATCTGGGCCGAACTGCGCGACACGCTGGCCGACCACCCGCCCGTCCCTGGCGCCCGCGACCACGCCTATTGGTCGGACGCCGCGCCCTGCTCCATGCATATCGACGAGGTGGAAGCGATCTGGAGCGCCATCGACCAGTCCGACGACTGGTCCCCGCTCCACGCCAAGGTCGCTGCGATCCGCCGCATGGGTGAGGCGCATGGAAGTGCGCCGGCATTGCCCTGAGAAAGGCCGAAGTCCGGCAAAGCGAGTGCTGTGCCCCCTGATCGAGTGGGGAATTGAGTGGATCAGCACTGTCCTTCAGACCCGTCATGCCAGCGAAGGCTGGCATCCCACTTGTTCTAGTCTCCCTAGAAGAAAAGAGTGATCCCAGCCTGCGCTGGGATGACGGAGTGGGTGGTTTGCGGACGGTCGGCTTATGCGAAATCAGATGGGCGATAAGGACGCTTGCGCCCTATGAGGGCCGCATTTGTATGCGGCAACCGAAGTTCAAATCGCTTCAACTCGCGAGCGGCATCAACGTCTCCAAGCTTAGCAGCACGCGCCAGCCAATGCCGATATCCGCGGAGATCACGTCCATTGAATGCGTTCATAGCAAGATGCTGCGCGGCGGTCAGGTGACCACGACGAAATGCTCGATAGGCAAGGCCTGCTTGGCTAAATGGATTGGCAAGGCTACCGGGCTTGTCGAATGTGCTGCCAAGTTCCGTCATCGCTAATGGATCGCGTTGAAAGGAAAGGTGCCAGATTATAGGCATAGCATAGCCAGTTTTGTGATTGTCGCGGATACCCCAGTATCGATCCCAGAGACGATCATTTTTGCTCATAGCTCATCAATGCCATTCACACCGAACGTCCGCAATCGGGAACAACTCCCGAGATTTGGACGGCAAAAACTGGTCGCTTCGAGACCATCCTCCCCTGCAAGGGGAGGTGGCTGGCCGTAGGCCAGACGGAGGGGGAGGCCCCCTCCCGATAGGGCGCCCCCACCACTTCGCGCCCCCCCTCCCCTTGCAGGGGGAGATTTTACAGCAGCGATTGGTCGTCAGACGCCATGTTCTGCATCAGCTTCAGCGAGGAGGCTTTGGAGAATGGCTGCACCTTCCTCGTCTAATGGCAAGTCCACTGCCAACGCGCGGCGGCGGATGCTCTCCATTCTGGCATCGCGAAGCGCGCAGGAAGTGAAGTCGTCCCAATCCCATTTGCCACCGGTTCCGGCAAGAAACCCGCTTATCGTCTCAACAGTGTATTGCCGCTCGTCCTTCATACCGACAGCCTTCATGGAACGACCGCTATCGGGCAAGCCTATTTGCGCGTCGAGGGCCTAAAAATGGTCGTTGCCAGACCGCCTAACTCAGCTTTCCTACTCGGCCGGTCTCTGATCTACCCTTGGGCATGGATCAATCGCACGAACTTCACGCCCTCTTGCGGTCGTGCAACAATCGCCTGCTGGCGCATGGACGTCGCTTCACTGTCACCCCGCTGTCGCGTCACCGAGGCGTGGTGATGACCCGATTTCGATGCGCGTGTCGCTTCACAGGCGCGCCGTCGGCGCGTCGCAGGAGCATCACCGGCGCATTTCGCTGGAATCCGCCTCACGACACTGTGAACTTCGACTGTCGCGTCGATTTCCGGTCGAGACCAGCCAGCAATTTTCAGAAAGAAGCCGGATCCGTCCGGCCGATTACCGCTGATCGCAGCAGCGTAACACGGAAAAAGCGTCCCGCCTTTGCCCCGGAAGGCGGGACGGGACGCTCCATCGGTCGCAGGCCGCCCCGTGATAACCATGCGCGGGCCGCGTCCGTCGAACCAACGACATCGGAGCGAGGCCGTTCCGGCGTTGATCGCGGGCCTGGCGCGACCTGCCGCAAAATCCGCCCCATCTGGGCAGCCTCCCGGCTTCCTCTCGCCAGGAGGCACTGCACCTCAGCGCCGGGCAAGCTGAACGGCCGACTTGTGGCTGATGGTCAGGCCAGCCTCGGCCCAATCCTGCCTGCTGCGGCAATCGACGCGCGGCACCAGCGTGCTCGGCTGCACTTCGCGGAAGCAGTAGCGGTCGGTTTTCTCTTCATAGCTGACCTTGGCATTGCCGAACTTGCCTTCGGGCTGGGCGAAGGCGGGCGCGGCGGCAACGGTCATGGCGGCAGCGGCGGCGATGATGGCGATGGTCTTCATGAGCAAATTCCTTCCCTGATTTTGATGGATCGGTGGCGCCGGCGTTCAGCGCTGGGCCAGTTGGACGGCCGGCTTGCGGCTGATGGTCAGGCCCGCGTCGGCCCAGTCCTGCTTGCTGCGGCAATCGACCAGCGGGATGCGCGAATTGGCGCGCGTCTCGCGGAAGCAGTAGCGGTCGGTCTTTTCTTCATAGCTGACCTTCGCGTTGCCGAACTTGCCTTCGGGCTGGGCGAAGGCCGGCGTGGCGGCTACGGTCATGGCGGCAGCGGCGGCGATGATGGCGATGGTCTTCATGAGCAAATTCCTTCCCTGAAATCTCGTTCCGCGACCCCGATCGGGTCGTGCCAGGAGCATTGCAGGGGCCGTGCCAATTTGCCCAAAGCCCGGAAAATCGGGCTTCAGTTCGCGCAGAGCATATTTATCGCACGAAAATTACGCCAACAGTCGGTGCTATATTTTTATATTTGGTATTTTTCGCGCAACGCAATCCACCGCAGCTTCGCCACGCATCAGCAAAGCTTTATTGTCAATCAAATCAGTAGTGATTAAATCGCCCCATAGATTTGGAGGTGCAGATGACGATTCACACCCTGTCGGATGACCAGACCCCCACCATCCTGACCGTGCCCGGCCTGATGAACAGCGGTCCGGGCCATTGGCAAAGCCTTTGGGAAAAGGCGCTTCCCGACTGCCATCGGGTCGAATTGGGCAGCTGGGACGCCCCCCATCGCAACGCCTGGATCACCAATCTGGGTCATGCCATCGCCCAGGTTGACGGGCCGGTGGTCCTGGCCGCGCACAGCCTTGGCTGCCATGCGGTCGCCTGGTGGGCAGCGTTCGAAACCGGACAGTTGCGGGACAAGGTGGCCGGCGCCCTGCTGGTGGCGCCGCCGGAAGTGGACAGCGGCGCGGTCGACCGCCGCCTCGTCGGCTTCGGCCCCACGCCCAAGGGACTGCTCCCCTTCCCCTCGATCGTCGTTGCCAGCCGCAACGATCCCTATATCGACTTTGCCAGCGCCCGGCGGCTCGCCCAATTCTGGGGCAGCCAGTTCGCCGACGCGGGCGAAAGCGGCCATATCAACGCCGCGTCGGATCTGGGCGAATGGAATTTCGGCCAGTTCCTGCTCCACCGCCTGACCGATCGGACGACTCCGGCCGATCTTGCAGCGGTCCGCAACGAAGAAGCCCGGCGCAGCGCCGAAATGTCGATCCGCTACGGCTTCTGATCGCCGCTGACAGGCGGCCAAGCTGTCCTATTCGACGGCAGGATGGTACAGGATCGATCCGGCACGGGCGCCCGCCCCGGCCGGATCGATCCAGCATCATAAAATTTCCAACTTCGGTTCTTAAATGTCCAAATATGCGGGAAATATGGGAAGTTAAGCGGAACATTTCCTATTGGCCGAACGTAGAAGAGCGCCCTCCATGCCCCGCTCTTCCTTCGTTAACCATTTTCGGTCATATCCTGCACCATGTCCGCCGCGCTGACGTCCCATGAACCCGCGACCGGCGCCCTGCTATGGCAGGGCGAAAGCGGCGACGTGGACGATATCGTCGCCCGCGCCCGCTCCGGCTGGCCGCGCTGGGCCGCACAGCCGGTCGCCTTCCGCATCGAAACGCTGCGCCGCTTCGTCAATGTCGTGCGCGCCCATGAGGAAGAACTGGCCGACCTGATCGCCCGCGAAACCGGAAAGCCGCTATGGGATGCCCGGACCGAGGTGACGGCGGTGATGGCCAAGATCGACACGTCGGTCGCCGCCTATTCCGAACGCACCGGCCAGCGCCGGCTGGAGGCCAATCTGGGCGCCCGCCAGTCGGTGCGGCACAAACCCCATGGCGTGATGGCGGTGCTTGGCCCCTATAATTTCCCGGCCCATCTGCCCAATGGCCACATCATCCCCGCGCTGCTGGCGGGCAATGCCGTCATCTTCAAGCCATCGGAAAAAACCCCGGCAGTCGGCGAGATGCTGGTGCGCTTCTATCATGAAGCGGGCGTCCCGACCGACGCCGTCCAGTTGCTGCTCGGCGGCGCGGAGGAAGGCAAGGCGCTGGCCGCCCATGCCGATGTCGCGGGCATATTGTTCACCGGATCGGCCCAGACCGGTATCGCCATCAACCGCCAGTTCGCGACCCAGCCAGGCAAGATCCTGGCGCTCGAAATGGGCGGCAACAATCCGCTGGTCGTCTGGGATACGCCGGAGATCGGCGCCGCCGCCGCGCTGGTGATCCAGTCCGCCTTCCTGTCGAGCGGCCAGCGCTGCACCGCCGCCAGCCGGCTGATCGTCCGCGACGCCATGGCCGACGCCCTGATCGCGGAGGTCAAGAAGCTCGCCGACAGGCTGATCGTCGATCACCCCCATGCCGATCCGCAGCCCTATATGGGGCCGGTCATCGACAATCCGACCGCCGATGGCCTGACCGAAAGCTTCCTCTATCTGATGAGCCATGGCGGCCGGCCGATCAAGCATATGGTCCGGCCGCAAAAGGGCCTGCCCTTCCTGACACCCGCAATCATCGACGTGACCGCGATGAAGGAACGGCCCGATGTCGAGCTGTTCGGTCCGCTGCTCCAGATCGTGCGCGTGCCCGATTTCGAAACCGCCATCGCCGAAGCCAATAGCAGCCGTTATGGCCTGTCCGCCTCGCTCGTCGGCGGCAGTCCCGAACAATATGCGCAATTCTGGGGCAACGTCCGCGCCGGCGTGATCAACTGGAACCGGCCCACCAATGGCGCGTCGGGCACCGCCCCGTTCGGCGGCGTCGGCGTATCCGGCAACCACCGCCCCAGCGCCTATTATGCCGCCGATTATTGCGCCTATCCGGTCGCATCCGCCGAGATCGAACAGCCCCGCGCCACCATCGGCATCGGCCTCAAGGACATCGACGTCAGCGCCATGGGCGATTGACAACCCGGCTACTGGACAAAACTTTTCCTAAGCCCCTCCATATCCATTCTGAATTGAAACTCCGCCGCCCTTTCGCCATGTGGCGAGCATGGCTGACATTGCACCTGCTACCGTCCACCTGGTGGGCGCGGGACCGGGCGACCCGGAACTGCTGACCATCAAGGCCGTGCGCCTGATCCGCGACGCGCGCCTGATCGTGCATGACGGGCTGGTGTCCGACGACATATTGGCGCTGGCCGGGCCGCAGACCGAACTGGTCTCGGTCGCCAAGCAGCGCAGCCGCCACTCCATGCCGCAGGAGGCGATCAACGCCCTGCTGGTCCGCTTTGCCCTGGCTGGCGAGCCGGTCGTCCGCCTTAAGGGTGGCGACCCCTTCATCTTCGGCCGCGGCGGCGAGGAAGTGGATGCCTGTCGCGCCGCCGGCGTGCCGGTCGAGGTCGTGCCGGGGATCAGCGCCGCGATCGGCGCCGCCGCCCAGGCGCAACTGCCGCTGACCCATCGCGAGGCGTCGAGCGCGGTCAGCTTCGTCGCCGGCCAGTGCAAGGGTCTTACCGATCAGGATTGGTCGGGCCTTGCGGGAAAAGGCCGCACGCTCGTCATCTATATGGGCGTCGCGACCGCCGCCGACATCGCCGACAAGCTGATCGCCGACGGCGTGTCGCCGGCAATCCCGGTCGCGGTGCTGGAAAATGGCACGCGCGCCGATATGCGCAGCCTGCGCACCCTGCTCGCCGATCTGGGCGACATGGTGGCGCGTGAAGAAGTCAAAAGCCCGGCCCTAATCGTGGTCGGCGACGTGGCAGCCAATGCCCTGGCACGCGATGTGCTGGCGGACTGGGCGGCAAAAGGGGAGAGTATTTCGGAGATGCGTTCGTGAAGATCCTGACGGGCAATGATCTGGTGACCGGTGATGTCATCTGGTGGGCCGGCGATGGCTGGTCGCGCCAGGTCGGCGACAGCGCTGATGTCGGCGAACAGGGCGACGATCTCGCCCGCACCGAGGAAGCGGCGCTGCGTGTCGTCGGCGCCTATGTGATCGACGCGACCGTCACCGACGAGGGCGTGCGCCCGGCCCATATCAAGGACCGCATCCGCGCCCTTGGCCCCACGGTGCGCCCCGACCTCAATTTGAAACCGAATGACGCCGACGCCGGCAACTGGGTGATCTGACATGTATCGCTACGACAGCTATGACCAGTCCATCGTCGACGCCCGCGTCGATGAATTTCGCGATCAGGTGCAGCGCCGCCTGACCGGCGCCCTGACCGAGGATCAGTTCAAGCCGCTGCGGCTGATGAACGGCCTCTATCTGCAGCTTCACGCCTATATGCTGCGCGTCGCCATCCCCTATGGCACGCTGTCGGGCAAGCAGATGCGCAAGCTGGGCGAGATCGCGGCGAAATATGACAAGGGCTATGGTCACTTCACCACGCGCCAGAACCTGCAATATAACTGGATCAAGCTGGCCGACGCACCCGACATCCTCGCCGAACTGGCGACGGTGGAGATGCACGCCATCCAGACCAGCGGCAATTGCATCCGCAACATCAGTTCCGACCAATATGCCGGCGTTAGCGCCGACGAGGTGGCGGACCCCCGCCCCTGGGCCGAACTGCTGCGCCAATGGTCGAGCTTCCACCCGGAATTCACTTACCTGCCGCGCAAGTTCAAGATTTGCGTGATCGCCAGCGACGACGATCGCGCGGCGATGCGCCTGCACGATATCGGCCTGAAGCTGGTGTCGAAGGATGGCGTCATCGGCGCCGAAGTCTATGCCGGCGGCGGCATGGGCCGCACCCCGATGGTCGCGCCGCAGATCAGGGATTTCGTGGCCGAAGAGGAGATCGTCTCCTATCTCGAAGCCTGCCTGCGCGTCTATAATCGCTACGGTCGTCGCGACAACAAGTACAAGGCCCGGATCAAGATCCTAGTCCACGAGATCGGCGTCGAGGAATATAAGCGCCAGGTCGAGGAAGAGTTCGCCCATATGCGCGAGCTGGGCCTCAACCCGCCGACCGAGGAACTGGATCGCATCCGCACCTTCTTCGCCAACCCGGCCTATGAAACGGGCCTGAGCGAAGAAATCGACCGTGCCGATCCGGCCTTCGCCCTGTGGGTCGACCGTCAGGTCGCAGCCCACAAGCAACTCGGCTATGCGATCGTCAATATCAGCCTGAAGCCGCTGACCGGCATTCCCGGCGACGCGTCGGCGGAACAGATCGAACTGGTCGCGTCGCTGGCTGAGCAATATTCGCTCGACGAACTGCGCGTCACCCATGCGCAGAACCTGGTCCTGCCGCATGTGAAGAAGGCGGATCTCTACGCCATCTGGCAAAAGCTGGACGAAGCGGGTCTGGCCGAGGCCAATCTCGACCTCATCACCGACATCATCGCCTGCCCTGGCCTTGATTATTGCGCGCTGGCCAATGCCCGTTCGATCCCGCTGGCACAGAAGATCGCGCAGCGCTTCGCCGACAATGCGCGTCAGGCGGAACTGGGCGAGCTGAAGCTCAAGATTTCGGGCTGCATCAACGCCTGCGGCCACCACCATGCCGGCCATATCGGCATTTTGGGCGTCGACCGGAAGGGCGTGGAGAATTTCCAGCTGCTGCTTGGCGGATCGGGCGCGGAGGATGCCTCGCTCGGCCAGATCACCGGCCCCGGTTTCTCCGAGGATGGCGTGGTCGACGCGATCGAGAAGGTCACGGACATCTACCTCGCCGAACGCACCGACGGGGAGCGCTTCCTCGACACCTATCGCCGCATCGGCATGAAGCCCTTCAAGGAGGCGATCTATGGTTGAGTTCCTCTCCTTCCGCGACGGTGAAGCCGCACAGGAGCCGGCCGTCACGGTCGAGTCCTTCACCGGCCAGTCCAACGCCACCGCCGTCCGCATCGAGCCGGGCGAGGATGCGCGCGAATTGCTGCCGCATCTCGATCGCCTCTCGCTGGTCGAGGTGAATTTCCCCGCCTATGGCGACGGACGCGGCTATTCCGCCGCCCGTATCCTGCGGGAATCGGGCTATCAGGGCGAATTGCGCGCCGTGGGTGACGTGCTGGTCGACCAGATCAACGCCATGCGCCGCTGCGGCTTCGACAGTTTCCACCCCGCAAAAGCCCTGGATGACGCCGCCGTGGAGCGTGCGCTCACCCGCTATGCCGACGTCTATCAGAAGACGATCGATGGCCGTCAGCCCGTCTGGGCGAAACGGCATCCGGAGAAAATTGATGGCTGAACCTGCCCGCCAGATCGACATTATCGATGCCCGCCCCGTCTTTACCCAGGGGGATGCCGATGCGCTCAACGCGCGCTTCGAGGGTGTCGATACGCTGACCATGCTCAAGACCGTGTTTGCGGAAGGCCTCGCCGGCAATGTCGGCGTCGTCTCCTCCTTCGGCACGGAAAGCGCGGTGCTGCTCGATCTGGTGGCCAAGGCCGACAAGGCCATCCCGGTGATATTCGTCGATACGCAGAAGATGTTCGCCGAGACGCTCAACTATCGCGACACGCTGGTCGCGCGGCTGGGCTTCACCAACAGCAGCGTGGTCGCGCCCGACGCCGCCGTGCTGGCCAAGAAGGACGAAACCGGCCTGCGCTGGTCCTATGACCCCGACGGCTGCTGCGAAATCCGCAAGGTCGAGCCGATGAAGCGTGCCAAAGCGAGCCTGGACGCCTGGATTTCTGGCCGCAAGGCGTTCCAGTCGGTCACGCGCCAGAACCTGCCCCGCTTCGAGGTCGAGGACGGCCGGCTCAAGATCAATCCGCTCGGCGACTGGACCAAGACCGATCTGGAAGCCTATTTCGAGGCCGAACAACTGCCGCGCCACCCGCTGGAGGCACAGGGCTATCTGTCGATCGGCTGCGAACCCTGCACGTCCAAGGTTCTGCCGGGCGAAGACCCGCGTGCCGGTCGTTGGCGCGGATGGGACAAGGTGGAATGCGGCATCCATTCGCCGGTGACGCCGATCCCCGTCATCGATCCGGAAGACCCGGCAAACCTGCCCGCCTTCTGATCGCATTGGGCGCCCTGCGGGGTGCCCGTCCCCTATCTTATTGTAACATTGCGTAACAAGCGCGGGCGCGCGCTGGACCTGTCGTGTCAGCAGCGCAATACACTCCCCCCTTTCCAACGGGACTTAAGGGAGTCGCCCCATGGATCGTCGTCAATTCCTGCTTTCCTCGGGCGCGGTCGCGCTCGCCACCGCCGCGCCCCGTGCCCTGGCCCAGACGGCGGGCGCCGATGATGCCCGCCTGTCGGCCGCCTTCGCCACCGCCTTCGAGCGCCAGCTCGACCTGTCGCCGGCCATGGTCACCAGCCTAGGCCTCGACAAGGGCGCCCGCTCCGCCGCCAAGAGCCAGCTCGACGACAACAGCAAGTCGGGCACGATGAAGAAGCTGGCCGCGACCCAGGCCGCGATCAAGGAGTTCAAGGGATATGAGGGCGCCGCCCTGTCGGATGCGCAGCGCCTGAACCTGGAGGTCATCCTCTATTCGCTCGACCAGCAGACGGTCGCCCCGGCAAAATTCGGCCTCAACAGTGTCCAGCGCCCCTATCGCATCTTCCAGCAGGGCGGCAGCTATTTCCAGACGCCCGATTTCCTGAACACCGCGCACACCATCAACACGGCCGGTGATTGCGAGGCCTATGTCGCCCGGCTCGACGCCTTTGCCCGCAACCTGCGGACCGACACCGCACTGCAGCGGGACGAGGCCGCGCGCGGCTATCTCGCGCCCGGCTGGTCGCTCGACCTGACGCTTGGCCAGATGAAGAAGCTGCGCAGCCAGCCCGCCGCGACCAGCAGCCTGGTCCAGTCGCTGGTGAAGCGCGCCGCGGCCAAGGGCGTGACCGGCGACTGGCAGGCACAGGCCGCCGCCATCGTCGAAAAATCGATCTATCCCGCGCTCGACGAACAGATCGCCGCGATCGAGGCCTTGAAGCCAAAGACCGCCGCCGGCGACGGCGTATGGCGGACCCCGCGCGGCGACGAAATCTATGCCGCGGCGCTCAAGCAGGCGACCACCACCGACCTTAGCGCCGACCAGATCCATGCCATGGGCCTGGAGCAGGTCGCCGACATCAGCGCCAAGCTGGACGTGATCCTGAACGGCGCCGGCTTCACCAAGGGCAGCGTCGGCGAAAAGCTCGCCGCGCTCAATGTCGACCCGGCCCAGCTTTATGCCGACAGCCCGGACGGCCGCGCCGCCTTGCTCGCCCAGCTCAACCGCGACCTCGACGCCATGAAGGCGAAGCTGCCCCAGGCGTTCACGACCATCCCCAATACCCCGCTCGAAATCCGCGCGGTGCCGGTCGAGATCCAGGACGGCGCCTCCAACGGCTATTATAATCGCGCTGCGCTCGACGGTTCGCGCCCGGCCATCTATTTCATCAACCTCAAGGATGTCGGCGACTGGCCGAAATATGGCCTGCCCGCCCTCACCTATCATGAAGGCGTGCCCGGCCATCACCTCCAGATCTCGACCGCGCAGACCGCCGGTGACGTGCCGATGCTGCGCAAGACCGCCTTCATGAGCGCCTATAGCGAAGGCTGGGCGCTCTATGCCGAGCAACTGGCCGACGAACTGGGCGGCTATGCGACGCCGATCGACCGTGCCGGCTATCTCCAGTCCTTCCTGTTCCGCGCCGCTCGCCTGGTGGTCGACACCGGCATTCATTCCAAGCAGTGGAGCGTCAAGCAGGCGACCGATTACATGGTCGAGAAGACCGGCTTTGCCCGCCCCCGCTGCCAGCGCGAAGTCGAGCGCTACTGCACCCAGCCGGGCCAGGCGACCAGCTACAAGGTCGGCCACGGCAGCTGGACCAAGGCGCGCGAAAAGGCGCAGGCGCTGCTGGGCGACAAGTTCGATATCAAGCAGTTCCACGCCGTTCTTGAGGAAGGCGCGATGCCGCTGTCGATCCTGGAAAAGCGGATCGAGGATCGCGCCCGCGCCCTCGCGCAGGGCTGACAACGGACAAGCGGGTCCGGCCTTTCCTCAAGGCCGGACCCGTTGCATGATCACAAAAGAACAAAGGGGTATCGCCATGCTTCGTGCCGCACAGATTTCCGCTGCCGCCCTGATGATCGCCGCGCTCGCCGCGCCGATCGCCGCCCAGACCGATCCGATGACCCCGGACAAGGTCGATGCCTATGATCCGGCCCGGCCGCAGGCGGACTATGTGCGCAAGGAAGTGATGATCCCGATGCGCGACGGGGTGAAGCTGTTCACCGTCATCGTCATGCGCAAGGGCACGAGCCATGGCCCCATCCTGCTGACCCGCACCCCCTATGATGCGGGCAAGGCGACCAGCCGCAACCGCAGCCAGAGGATCGAGGAAATCCTGCCGGTCATGGACGCCGATTTCGTCAATGACGGCTATATCCGCGTCTATCAGGACGTACGCGGCCTGCACGGGTCGGAGGGCGACTATGTCATGACCCGCCCGCTGCGTGGACCGCTCAACAAGACCGACGTCGACAATAGCACCGACGCCTATGACACGATCGACTGGCTGGTGAAGAATGTGCCGGAAACCAACGGCAAGGTCGCGATCACCGGTTCCTCCTATCCCGGCTTCACCTCGCTGATGGCGCTGATCGATCCGCACCCTGCGCTGAAGGCCGCCGTGCCGCAGAGCCCGATGGTCGACGGCTGGATGGGCGACGACTGGTCCCACAATGGCGCGTTCCGCAATTTCGGCTTTGGCTACAGCCTGTCGCAGACCGCCAAGAAGGGTGGCGGCGCCATCCCGATGGGTAATGGCGACGAATATACGACGATGCTGAACGCCGGATCGGCCGGCGACTTCGCCCGCGCCTATGGCCTCGACGCCTTCCCCTCGGTGCGCAAGCTGCTCGAACATCCGGCCTATGACGCCTATTGGCAGGAACAGGCGGTCGACAAGCTGCTGGCCAAGCGCACGCTGACCGTGCCAACCATGCTGGTCGTGGGCCAGTGGGACCAGGAGGACAGCTATGGCGCGCCGGCGGTCTACAAGGCGCTGGAACCTCAGGACAAGAAGAATGACATGGTCAGCCTGGTGATCGGTCCCTGGCGCCATAGCGGCGTCAATTATGAGGGGCGCAGCCTGGGCGATCTGCAGTTCGAGGGCGATACCGGCCGCCAGTTCCGGGTCGGCACTATGAAGCCCTTCCTCGACCATTATCTCAAGGACAATCCGCCAGCCGGTTACACCATGCCCGGCTCGCTCACCTATGCGACCGGCATCGACAAATGGGAAACTCGCGCCAAATGGCCGGGCGGCACGCCGACCCCGCTCTATCTCGGCGCCAGTTACAGCCTATCCTGGGCCAAGCCGGCAGCGTCGGGCAGCGATTCCTATGTCTCCGACCCGGCCAAGCCGGTCCCCTATCTGCCCCGGCCGATCCACCAGGACCAGAATGAGGCCTGGCGCACCTGGCTGGTCAAGGACCAGCGTTTCGTCGATGGTCGGCCCGATGTGCTGACCTATGTGACGCCGGTGCTGGACAAGGACGTCCATATCGCCGGCCAGCCGATGGTCGACCTGTTCGCCGCCACTAGTGGCACCGACAGCGACTGGGTGGTGAAGCTGATCGACGTCTATCCCGAGGAAAACACCGCCAATCCGGTGATGGCCGGCTATGAACTGCCGATCGGCATCGACATTTTCCGGGGCCGCTACGCCCATGGCTTCGACAAGCCGCAGGCGCTGACGCCGGGCAAGGCGGAAAATTACAAGTTCGGCCTTCCGAACGTGAACCATGTGTTCAAGCCAGGCCATCGCATCATGGTGCAGATCCAGTCCAGCCTGTTCCCGGTCTATGACCGCAATCCGCAGACCTATGTGCCCTCGATCTTCGACGCGAAGCCGGACGACTACAAGCCGGCGACCCAGAGTGTCCAATATGGCGCGGCGGGCGCCAGCGCGATATGGTTGCCGATCGTCAAATAAGCGGATGGCATGGCGCCGCCGCGATCAAGGGAGGGCATGATGGCGGTTGAACTGAAGATCCTGGCCTGGGCCTGCGTCCTGCTGCTGGTCCATATCTTCGCGGCGGCGCATCTCAAGACCAAGCAATATGGCCTGAAATGGAATACCGGGGCGCGGGACGAAAACCTGCCCCCGCTTGATCCTGTCGGCGGCCGGCTGGTTCGCGCCCAGGCCAATTTCCTGGAAACCTTCCCGATCGCGATCATCGTCCTGTTCGGCGTGGTCGTGGCCGGCCGCACCAGCGAATGGACGGCGATCGGCGGCTGGCTGTGGCTGGTGTCGCGCGCGCTCTACCTGCCGCTCTATGGGCTGGGCGTGCCGGTGGTCCGCTCGCTCGCCTATCTCGCCAGCATGATCGGCCTGTGCATCGTCTTCAAGGCGTTCGTCGCCGGCTGAACCGGGTGGCGGCGGACATGTCCGCCGCCATGCCCGTTTATTCGAGGTCTTCGAGGTAGGAGCTGCCTTCGGCCAGATCCGAGAAGCGGGTGATCTTGGCGTCGAACTTCATGCGGATACGGCCGGTCGAACCGTGACGCTGCTTGGCGACGATCACTTCGGCCAGGCCGTAGATGCGTTCCATCTCCTGCACCCATTCCTGATGCTCGGGGCCTTCCTTGTTGCCCGGTTCCTTGGCGGCGACATAATAATCCTCGCGGAACACGAACCAGACCATGTCCGCGTCCTGCTCGATCGAGCCCGATTCGCGAAGGTCGGACAGCTGCGGACGCTTGTCCTCGCGCTGTTCCACCGCACGGCTGAGCTGCGACAGCGCCAGCACCGGTACATGAAGTTCCTTCGCCAACGTCTTCAAACCACGGGAAATTTCCGAAATTTCGTTGACGCGGCTATCGCCCGCCTTGCCGCTGCCCTGCAGCAGCTGGAGATAGTCGACGACGATGAAGCCGACATCATGACGGCGCTTGAGGCGACGAGCGCGGGTCCGCAGCGCCGCGATCGTCAGACCCGGCGTATCGTCGATGAACAGCGGCAGTTCCTGAAGGTCGCGCGCGGCGCGCGACAGGTTCTGGAAGTCCGCCCGGCTGATCTTGCCCATACGCAGCGCTTCGCCGCTGATCCCCGACTGTTCGGCCAGAACGCGGGTCGCGAGCTGGTCGGCCGACATTTCGAGGCTGAAAAAGGCGGTCTTGGCGCCCATATTCTTTTCCGGCGGAATGCCGTCATTATTGTCGCGCAGCCAGCGCGACGCCGCATTATAGGCGATATTGGTCGCCAGCGACGTCTTCCCCATGCCCGGACGACCGGCCAGGATCATCAAGTCGGAATTGTGCAGACCACCGATCTTCTCGTTAAGGCTGTTGATGCCGGTGGTGATACCCGACACATGGCCGCCGCTGTTGAGCGCACGTTCAGCCACCTGTACCGCCATGGTGGAGGCCGAAAGGAAGCTCTTGACCGACCCGCTCTCGCCCTCGCCTTCCGACACTTTGTAAAGCGCGACTTCGGCCAGCTCGATCTGCTCGCGCGGATTGACATCCTCGCTAGTATCCAGAGCATTATCAACCAGTTCTCGACCGACGTTCACAAGCTGACGAAGTAGGGCAAGGTCATAGATCTGGGTCGCGAAGTCGCGCGCACCCAGCAGCGCCGCGCCGCTGCCGGTGAGCTGCGCCAGATAGGCAGCGCCGCCCAGCTCCTTGAGCGCCGGATCCTGTTCCAGCATCGGCTTGAGCGTCACCGGGTTGGCAATCATGTCGCGCTCGATCAGGCGCATCACCGCCTCATAGATACGACCATGCAGTGGCTCGAAGAAATGTTCGGGCTTCAGCTTGAGCTGCACATCCTCCGCGATGCGGTTGTCAATCATCAGCGCGCCGAGCAGCGCTGCCTCCGCTTCGACATTGCGCGGCAGTTCCAGCCCGCCCTCTTCGGGAGCGGCATTGAGTTTCACGAGTTCGACCATGGGCCCTCATCGCGCCACGACGCGGGTCGCGCAAGGGCGAAGGTTGAAACAACCGCATCTCCCCCGCCACAAGTCCCGCTTGCTTTTCGTGGCCCGCCGCCGCACTGACAGCAGACCCGCCATGGCCGATCCGCGCATCATAGACATCAAGCTCGACGAGCGCACCATCTTGTGGCGCAACGCGGATGTCGAGCAGGAACGGCGCATCGCCATTTTCGACCTGCTGGAGGATAATCATTTCGCGCCCGAGCGCGTCCATACCGACGGCTATGCCGGCCCCTACAAGGTGGTGCTGCGGGTCGAGGAAGGGCGCCTGGTCATCGAGATCAATCGCGCGGACGACAGCCCGCTGGAGGCGATCATCCTGGGCCTTGGCCGTTTCCGCCGGCCGATCCGCGAATATTTCGCGATCTGCGACAGCTATTATCAGGCGATCAGCAATGCCTCGCCCGCGCAGATCGAAACCGTCGACATGGCCCGGCGGGGCATTCACAACGACGCAGCGGACATGCTGAAGGAGCGGCTGGAGGGGAAGATCGCGGTCGATTTCGACACCGCGCGCCGCCTGTTCACACTTATCTGCGTCCTGCACATCAAGGGGTAATATCATCGGGCGTTTGACTTTGGGGGGCTTGCTGGTCCGCTTGGGGGCGATTCTGGCAATCATCATGGTGCTGGGTTCGGCACTGTGGATCTATGCACGCGGATGGGCGCCAAATCGTGACGAATATCCGACCCAGGGCGTATCGGTGACATCCGACACCGGCCTGGTCGAATGGGGCACGCTGGCCGCGCAGGGGGCGGACTTCGCCTATATTCGCGCGGCCAGGGGCGCCAGCCTGCGCGACCCGCTGTTCGCCGCCAACTGGCGCGGCGCACGCGGCGCGGGCATGCGCTATGGCGCGGCGCTGGACTATAGCCTGTGCGCCAAGGCCGTCGATCAGGCGACCCAGTTCATGACCACCGTGCCGCGCGACAATGCCGCCCTGCCCCCGGTCATCCGGCTGGGATTCGATCCGTCCTGTGCCACGCGGCCGGGCCGCGATCAGGTGCTGTCGGAACTCAACACGCTGGTCAATCTGGTCGAAAGCCATGCCGGCAAGCCCGCCCTGCTCAACATCAGCGCCGATTTCGACGCCCAATATGACATTGCCAGCGGCATCAACCGGACCTTGTGGGTCGATGGCAATTTCTTCGCGCCCGATTATGCCAAACGGCCCTGGGTGATGTGGACAGCCAGCGACATGCGGCATATCGACGGCGTCGACGGACCGATCAGATGGGATGTGGTGGCACCATGAGTGCAGAAGACAAGAATATCGCCGCGCTGGTCGCGGCAGCACGCGGCGCGCTGGCCCATGCCCATGCGCCCTACAGCCGCTTTGCCGTGGGCGCCGCAGTGCGCCTGACCGATGGCAGCATCGTCACCGGCAGCAATTTCGAAAATGCGAGCTATGGCCTGTCGCTGTGCGCCGAAACGGTCGCGCTGGCGACCGTCAACGCCCAGGGCCGCCTGGCCGATGTCGCCGAGATCGCGGTCGTCGGCGGCGGCATGGCGGCGGACGGCAGCGTCGGCGGCGAGGCGATCGTCAGCCCCTGTGGCCGATGCCGCCAGGTCATCAACGAGGCCGAACAGATGGCCGGCCGCACCCTGGCCATCTATTGCGTCGCGCCCGAAGGTGACGGCCTGGTCGAACATCGCGTTGCCGACCTGTTGCCCCACGCCTTCGGCCCGGCCGACCTTGGCATCACCCCTGCACAGAAGAGCTGACAGACCCATGTCCATCCTTTCCGACCGCTGGATCCGCAAGCAGGCCCAGTCGAACCGCATGATCGAGCCGTTCGTCGAGAATCAGCGCCGCGACGGCTGCATCAGCTATGGCCTGTCCTCCTATGGCTATGACGCGCGCGTCGCCGACGAGTTCAAGATCTTCACCAATGTCGACAGCGCCGTGGTCGATCCCAAGGATTTCGCCGCCAACAGCTTCGTCGACCGCAAGACCGACGTCTGCATCATCCCGCCCAACAGCTTCGCCCTCGCCCGCACGGTCGAATATTTTCGCGTCCCGCGCGACGTGCTGGTGATCTGCCTCGGCAAATCCACCTATGCCCGTTGCGGCATCATCGTGAACGTCACGCCGCTGGAACCGGGCTGGGAAGGCCATGTGACGCTGGAATTTTCCAATACCACGCCGCTGCCTGCCAAGATCTACGCCAATGAAGGCGCCTGCCAGTTCCTGTTCCTGCAGGGCAACGAGCCGTGCGAGGTCAGCTATGCCGACCGGGCCGGAAAATATATGGGACAGCAGGGCGTGACATTGCCGCGCCTGTGACGCTGTGGCAGCATCGCGGGCCATGAAGCGCTCATGGCCCACCCGATGCTGAAATTCCTGCGCCGATCCGACGACCAGGACGGGACGCCTCCCAGCGTGGGGGATGACTGGCGCGTCTATGCGATAGGCGACATTCATGGCCGGCTCGACCTGCTCGACCAGTTGCTCGGCATGCTGGTCGCCGACGATGCGCTGCGGCCTGGGAAGCGCCGATGCCTCATCCTTCTTGGTGACCTGATCGATCGCGGGCCGCATTCGGCGCAGGTGGTCGAGCGGGTCCGGGCACTGCACGGATCGGGCAGCGACATCCGGCTGCTCAAGGGCAATCATGAAGAGATTTTCGTCATGGCCGCGCGCGGCGATCAGGGCGCGGTCGGCTTCTTCCGGCGCATCGGCGGCATGGAAACGCTCGCCAGCTACGGCCTGCCGCTTTCGCTGAGCGCCGACATGGATGATGGGGCGATCGCCCACTGGATGCTGAACCATGTTCCGCGCGCGGATGTCGACTTCCTCGACAGCTTCGTCGATCATCTGACGGTCGGCGACTATCTGTTCGTCCATGCCGGCATCCGCCCCAGGGTGCCGATCTCCGAGCAGCGACCATCGGACCTGCGCTGGATACGCGGCGACTTCCTCAACCATGGCGGACGGCATGACAAGATGGTGGTCCATGGCCATAGCATCACGCTGGAGGTCGAAAATCTGGCCAATCGCATCGGCATCGATACCGGGGCCTATTATTCCGGCCGGCTGACCGCCATCGGCCTGGAGGGCGCGGATCGCTGGTTCCTTCAGACCGGCGAGACCTGAGCCCTTCCAGAGCAACTGCCATGGCCTGGCGCTTTTGTTGCCGGTCCATGGCGGATCGCCCGCCATATTTCGTTCCCATGACCAACGGCAAAAATGCCGATCAGCAGGGGACATATCATGCAGAAACGCCATGTTCTGGCGGGGCTTTCGCTCGCCACATGCCTTGTTGCGCCGACCCAACTGCTTGCCGCCCCTGCGCCGGACACGAGCCTGTCGCAGCGGCACAAATTCTCCATCCCGTCGCAGCCCCTGAGCGGCGCGCTGCGGGCGCTGTCGGCGCAGGCCGGCATTCGCATCCTGTTCCCCTATGACGAAGTCGCCAATATCCGCAGCCGGCGGGTCGAAGGATGGCTGAGCACCGACGATGCGCTCAGCCAGTTGCTGGCCGGCACCGAATTGCGCCGATCCCCGGCCGGCGCCGGCGTCATCGCCCTTATCACCCCGCCCAACCGCAGCGCGGTGCGCCGCCGCCCGCTGGCGATCCAGTTCGCGCAGGCGAGCGGCACCGCTACGCTCGATGGCCTCGCCATGGCGCCTGCGCCGGAGCCGGCAGCGGAATCCGCGCCCATCATCGTCACCGGCACCCGCCAGACGACCCGCACCGTCGCCGAAAGCCTGGCGCCGATCGACGTGCTGGGCGAAAAGGATCTGGAAGCGAGCGGCAAGCAGTCGGTGCGAGATCTGCTCGGCACGCTTGTGCCGTCGATCAATGTGTCGAACAACGGCGCGGGCGCCAGCTGGGCGGTGCGCACTTTGTCGCTGCGCGGCCTGGGCGGCGACCAGTTGCTGGTGCTAGTCAATGGCAAGCGGCGCCACAATACCGCCACCCTGTTCATCAACGGGTCGGTCCAGAATGGCCAGTCGCCGCCGGACCTGGACCTGATCCCCGGCAATGCGATCCAGCGGATCGAGGTGCTGCGCGACGGCGCGTCGGCCCAATATGGGTCGGATGCGATCGCCGGCGTGGTCAACATCATCCTGAAGAACGACACCCAGGGCGGCGCGGCGCTGACCATGGGCAGCACCGCCGACAATGGCGGCTGGCAGGGCCGCTGGCAGATCGACAAGGGCTTCGCCATCGGGCCGGACGGCGGCTATATCCACCTGTCGGGCGAAGGCGTGCTGCAGGACAATACGGTGGTCAACAGCAGCCCGATCACCAGCAATCCCTTCTACCCCACCGGCGACGCGCGCAATGCCGATCCGGACCGCATTCGCGCCAGATATGGCCAGCCGCAGGTGATCGGCGGCAATGCCAGCTATGACGCGATGATGCCGGTCGGCGGCGACATGGAGCTGTACAGCTTCGGCACCTACTCCAAGCGCCATGCCGCCGGCTGGCTGACCTATCGCAATCCGGCGGCGCTCAACAACATCCTGGAGATTTACCCCGAAGGCTATATCCCGCGCATCCACGTCTATGACGAGGATTTTCAGGTCGCCGGCGGCCTGCGCGGCGAGATTGGCGGCGGCATCCATGTCGACCTTTCGACCAGCTATGCGCAGGACGAGGTCAAATATGCGCAGACCACCTCGCTCAATCCCTCCATGGGGCCGGCCAGCCCGACCCATTTCTATCTCGGCAAGATCCGCTTCGACGAATGGACCAGCAATCTCGACTTCAGCAAGGAGCTCGACATCGGCCTCGCCGGGCCGCTGTCGGTCGCGGTCGGCGCCGAATATAAGAAGAACAAGTTCCTGATCGGTCCGGGCGACCCGGAATCCTATATCGATGGCGGCTATGTCTCGCCGGCCGGCAGCTGGTTCGCGGGGGCGACGCGGACCGGGGTCGGGTCGCAGGGCGTCACCGGCTTCCTGCCCGAAGGATCGGGCAACTGGAGCCGCGACAACTGGAGCGCCTATATCAATCTGGAAGGCCAGATCGTCGAGGGGCTGGAGTTCGGCCTTGCCGGACGGCATGAGGATTATTCCGACTTCGGCACCACCGATACCGGCAAGGCGTCGCTGCGCATCGAGCCGTTTCGCGGCTTTGCCATTCGCGGCACCGCCAGCACCGGCTTTCGCGCACCGACGCTGCAGCAGCAACATTATGCCTCCTCCTCCACGATCAACGTCACCGTCAACGGCGTGAACCAGTTGCTGCCGGTGCAAGCACTGCCGGTCGACGGGGTTGCCGCGCGGGCGCTGGGGGCGCAGCCGTTGAAGCCCGAAAAATCGACCAACTTTTCCGCCGGCATCGTCCTGACCCCGGCGCCCAATTTCAACGTCACGGTCGACGCCTATCAGATCAAGGTCAGGGACCGCATCCTGCTGTCCGAAACGCTGAGCGGCACGGTGGTCATGAACGCGCTGGCGGCAGCCGGCATCCAGGGCATTGCCGGCGGCCTCATCTTCTCCAACGCGGCCGACACGCGCACCCGCGGCCTCGACATCGTCAGCACCTATCGGGCGGGGCTGGGCGACCTTGGCACCGCGACGATCAGCCTGTCGGCCAATTTCAACAAGACCATCTTCACCCATATCGACCCGGTTCCGGCGGAAATCCTGGAATCGAAGCTGGTGCTGATCGGCCGGGCCAAGCAGGGCGACCTTTCCGAAGGCACGCCGCGCGACAAGCTGATCGGCAACATCCTGTGGGAAAAGGGCGATTTCAACCTGAACCTGCGCGCCACCCGCTATGGCAAAATCTATCAGCGGGCGAGCGCCGCCGTCTATCATACCGCGGATTTCCAAAGCTGCACCGCCAACAGCCCCGGCTGCCTCTATGATTATGTCGATGAGAAGCTGAGCCCCAAGACGATCCTCGACCTCGAACTAGGCTACAAGCTGACCCAAGGGGTCAAGATCTCGGTCGGCGCCAATAATCTGCTCAACACCTATCCCAACAAATTGAAGCCCGTGAACCGGACGGCCGGGAGCCTCTACAATGCCTATGCCCCCTATGGGATCAGCGGCGGTTTCTATTATGGCCGGCTGAACCTGGAATTCTGACGCGACAGTTGAAAGTTCACAGTGTCGTGCGACGTGAAATCAGCCATTTTTGCGGCCTGGCGCGCCTGCCATGCGTCCCTGACGCGCCACCGAAGCGACAGTGACGCGACGCTGAAGCGACACGGAAGCGACAGTCAGGCGACAGCGAAGCGACGATTAACGCCAGCCCGCCGCCTGCGCCGCCCGCTCGCCCTGCGCATCGGCGGGAGCGCCGTCGATCAGGCCGTCTATGGTGGCGAGAAGGCGCGGATCGGCCGAGGCGGCCTGACGATATTCGCTCGTCTCGCCTTTGCCGGGCACCGCCTGCAGCAATTGCCAGCCGGCATCGGTGCGGCAGGCGACACCGGCCATGGCCGCGCCGTCGAAGCTGCGGCACCAGCCGCCGCCCTTGCGCCGGAAGCTGAGGCCGATGCGGACCGGGCCATCCTCCCCGGCCGAGGCCAGTTGACTGTCGAGCGCGGTGGCGAGCGATCCCTGTGCCAGCATCGCGCCGTCCTTTACCGCAATCGGCCCTACCGGCCCGCCCGACATATGGCCGATGCCAAGGCCCAGCAGCAGGCTGGCGGCGATCGCGCCGCCCGTCGCCCACGCCCAGCGCCGCGACGGCCGGGCGATCGGGACCACCGTCGGCGGCGCCAGCATGGCCTGCATCGACGCGGGCACATCCTCCTGCGCGATCGGCGCGAAATGGCCGGCCAGCCGTGCGCGCAGCCGGCGATGCTGCTCCAGCCGGGCGGCCAGCGCGGGATCCTCCGCCACGGCGCGGTCGACCCGCCGCCGCGTCACCTCGTCCAGTTCGCCATCCACCCAGGCGATCAGCATGGCTTCGTCAATGTCGGTCATGCCGCTTCCCCCAATAGTTCGATGAGCGCGCCGCGACCGCGCACCAGTCGCGAGGTCAGCGTGCCCATCGGTATGTTCAATATCGCAGCCGCCTCCTTGTAGGACAGCCCCTCCACCAGCACGAGCGCGATTGCCTCGCGCTGTTCGGGCGGCAATGCCTGCATCGCCCGATCGACGTCGGACAGGGTCATGGCCTGTTCCACCGCCTTGTCGCCCGCATAGCCGACATCGGCCCCCGCCTCTTCCGGGGCGAAGGTTCTGGCGGCGCGCTGCCGCGCGCGGCCCTCATCGATCCAAAGATTGCGCATGATCCGATACATCCAGCTGTCGAGCCGCGTGCCCGGTTGCCACTGGTCGCGGGCGCGCAGCCCCTTTTCCAGTGCCGCCTGGCACAGATCGTCGCCATCGGCGCGATCATGCGACAGGCTGGCGGCAAAACGCCGCAGCCGGGGCAGGATCGCCAGCAGGTCGCGCTCAAACGACATGGTTTCTCCAAATTGTTTTCAGGGATGAAACGTCCCTGCCCGGCCGTTTCATCCTTCAGAAAGTCCAGCAACCGGAATTTTTTTGACGATGGACGATTTTGACGCTGAAAAGGCCGGCGATGACCGGCGGGAAGAGACAGAGATGAGATGGACGCGCCCGTTGCTGATCGCGGGGCTGTGGCTGGCGGCACCGGCTGCGCAGGCGCAATTGCTGCCCGCCCCGGCCGCGGGGACGTTGGGGGGCGGTGCGCTGGGCGGGGTCGGCCAGATAGTGCCCGACACGCTCGACCGGCTGGGCGGTATCGTCGATCAGAGTGGACTGGACCGGCTGTCACCGGCACGTCTGGCCGATCGGCTGGCGGCAGCGCGCACGGCGCGGATCGACGCGCTGCTGCGCCAGCATGGCGACGCGGTCGAACTGGACGACCGGCGAGAGCCGGCGCGGCGCGGCATCATCCTGCTGACCGGGGCGGACGCGGCCGCGATCGAGACGCTGCGTGCGGCCGGCTATGGCCTGGAACGGATCGAGGCGGAGGGGATCGACATGGCGATCACGCGCCTGACCGTGCCGGACGGACAGAGCCTGGCGCGGGCGCTGCGCAGCGTGCGCAAGATCGCGCCCAAGGCGCAGGCGAGCGCCGACAATCTCTATTTCCCGAGCGGCGCGGCTGCGGAGGGACGATCCGCTACACTGGCGGGCCATGGCAGTGTCGGGCGCGGCGCGGCCGGGCTGATCGACGGCGGCGTGGCCGCACATCCGGCGCTGGCCGGCGCGATCGAGCAGCGCGGCTTCGTGGCCGGCGCGCCACGGGCCAGCGCCCATGGCACGGCGGTCGCGTCGCTGATCGGCGGCAGTGGCCGCGTGAAGGGCGCCGCGCCGGGCACGCCGCTGCTGGTCGCCGATGTCTATGGCGACGATCCGGCCGGTGGCAGCAGCTTTGCCATTGTCCGCGCGCTGGGCTGGATGGCGGCGCGCGGCGCGAAGGTGGTGACCATCAGCCTGGTCGGGCCGGACAATCCCTTGCTGGCCGGGGCGATCCGGCTGGTGCGCGACAAGGGGGTGATGCTGGTTGCGGCGGTCGGCAATGACGGCCCGGCTGCCCCGCCCGCCTTCCCTGCCTCCTACCCGCAGGTGATCGCGGTGACCGGCGTGGACGGGCGCGGCCGGTTGCTGCCCGAGGCCGGGCGTGCGGTCCATGTCGATTTCGCCGCGCCCGGCGCGGAGATGATGGCCGCCGACATGGCGGGCGGCCGGGACAAGGTGCGCGGCACATCCTTTGCGGCGCCTTTGGTGGCCGGGCGGCTGATGGCGGGTGGATCGGTCGAGGCGCTGCGGCGGGAGGCAAAACCCGGTCGCGGCAAGGGCTATGGCGCCGGCATATTGTGCGAGACTTGCAGAAATATGGATTGAATTTCCGTACCTTGCGAGAAAAATTCAGACGTCCGGGATTAAAGCGAAACGCCCCGCCGTTGTCCTGTCATCGGATCAAGATGACCAAGGAGACGGTCCATGAAGACGCAGATTATCATCGCAACCGCCTGCCTCGCGGCGCTCACCACGGCCCCCGCCTCGGCTCAATTGCTGGGCGGCGGCGGCCTGGGTGGTGGGCTTGGCGGTGGCGGCCTGGGCGGCATGACCGGCGGCCTGGGCGGCACGCTGGGCGGTTCCTTCGGCGGATCGGGTAGCCTGGATCGCAGCATCGACCTCGACAATGGCCGGGTCGGTGCCAGCGGCAACGGCAATGGCCGCGCCGAAGGATCGGCAAGCCGTCGTGGCAAGAGCCGCTCGGCCAGCGGATCGGGATCGGCCAGCGGCAATCTGGCGGTCGATACGCTGGGCACCAGCGATGTGACCAGCGCGACCGATGCGGCGCGCAGCCGGGCGAGCGACACGGTCGGCGCCGCACGGGACCGGGCGGAAAGCGGCGTCTCGACGGCGCGCGATCGGGCGAGCAGCACCGTGGCATCGGCCCGTGACCGGGCAGGCAGCACGGTTGCCTCCGCACGGGATCGAGCGGGCTCGACGGCCAGCGGCGCACGATCGGCGGCGGGCAATGTCGCGGGCAGCGCGACCAATGCCGTCGGCAGCGCTGCCTCGATCGACGCCAGCGGGCAGGTTTCGGGCAGTGGCGAGACCCATGGCAGCACCAGCCAGCCGCAGAGCGAGGCCGCTACCCCTTCCTCTTCCGATCAGGCGACCGATTGACCCCATAACCCCGTAGCCGTCGCCTGACGGAAGCGGCCGGCGATCCCCATCGGATCGCCGGCCGCATCATGTCCGCAATCGGGCGACGGGATCAGCTGGACGCGACCACCATGGCGCGGGCGCGATCGGTGGCGGCGCGCGTGTCCCCCGCCAGTTTCTTCACTTCGGCCGCGACCACCGCAAAGCCGCGCCCCGCCTCGCCCGCCCGTGCTGCCTCGATCGTGGCATTGAGGGCGAGCAGGTTGGTCTGGTTGGCGATGCCGCTGATCGTATCGACAATGTCGACCAGCCCGTCGACCGTGCTCTTGAGTTCCGCGCGCAATATCTTGGACGGGGTGGTGTCGGTCGCGATCTTGAGGATGCGCTCGACCCGGCCTTCGGCATTGAAGACCGGGTTATAGGTGGCCTGCAGCCAGATGTCGCGGCCATGCTTGTCGAGGCGCCGATATTCGCCGGCATCGAAATCGCCCTGCGCCAGCTTGTCCCACAGCGCCGCATAGGTGGCCGAGCGCGCCTGGCCTTCGTCGCAGAAGATGCGGTGATGGCGGCCGACAATCTCCCCCAGCGCATAACCCATGGTCGCCAGGAACAGGTCATTGGCCCAGAGGATCGTGCCGTCCGGCGCAAATTCGATCACCGCCTGCGAACGGCAGATGGCGTCCCAGACGGCATCGCGGCTGTGGGGGTGAATGGCCTGGCCCATGAACATAAAACTCCTTCACGCCCGGCCTAGGCCGCGATGGTAAATAGCAGCTTAATTCTATGGAAATTACATAATTTGTAACAATATGGCTGACACGGAAAAGGCCGGCGATCCCATCGGACCGCCGGCCTTTCCACCCCCTGACATGCAATCAGTGGTCGATCAGGCAACCCGCGCTTCGAGCGCCTCGACCTCATCGGGATCGCGCAGCACATAGCCACGACCCCAGACGGTCTCGATATAATTGTCGCCACCACAGGCCAGCGCCAGCTTCTTGCGCAGCTTGCAGATGAACACGTCGATGATCTTGAGTTCGGGCTCGTCCATGCCGCCATAGAGATGGTTGAGGAACATCTCCTTGGTGAGGGTCGTGCCCTTGCGGAGCGAGAGCAGCTCCAGCATCGCATATTCCTTGCCGGTCAGATGGACGCGGTTGCCGTCCACTTCCACGGTCTTCGCGTCGAGGTTCACGGCCAGCTTGCCGGTGCGGATGACCGACTGCGAATGGCCCTTCGAGCGGCGGACCACGGCGTGGATGCGCGCAATCAGTTCCTCGCGATGGAACGGCTTGGTGACATAATCGTCGGCGCCGAAGCCGAAGGAACGGACCTTGGAGTCCATTTCGGCGACGCCCGACAGGATCAGCACCGGGGTCTGCACCCGTGCCGCCCGCAGCTTTTTCAGCACGTCATAGCCGTGCATGTCGGGCAGGTTCAGGTCGAGACAGATGATGTCATAGTCGTACAGCTTGCCGAGATCGAGGCCCTCTTCCCCGAGATCGGTGGTGTAGACGTTGAAGCCCTCGGTCGTGAGCATAAGCTCGATCGCCTTGGCGGTGGTCGGTTCGTCCTCAATCAGCAGCACGCGCATTGGAAGCCCCTTCGTGTCGCAGGTCCGTTCACCCCACCAGAACGGTTTCTGCTCGCAATCATTAACCAAAAAACTTCTGAAGGACAAAGGTTAATTTTTCGCTAACCCGCAGGAATCCGCGAGTCGTATAAAAACGAATCTATTTACAAAGCGTTGACCCCGTAACGATCCCTATCGAGTCAAGCTGGATTACGGGACGAAACGAGCAAAGTCCTGCCCTGGTTCCGCCTTTCGCGCCGGCGATCTGCGCCGCTCACAAGGCGGAAATTTGCACTTCGTAAACCAGCCTCAGCAACCATGGTGGCGGGTCAGGAAGTCGAGCAGCGCCTCCACCCGTGCCGGCCGCAGGCGCGAGGGCGGCGTCACCAGATGCAGGCCGAAGGGCGGCGGCCGCCAGTCGAGCAAAATCTCCTCCAGCTCGCCCGAACGGATCGCGTCTCCGACGATGAAATCGGGCAGACGGGCAATGCCGACGCCAAGCCGCAGCGCGGGCATCATCGCCTCGCCGCTGTTGACGGTGATGCGCGGACGGACCTGCACCGTCACATTCTGCTGCCCCGGCCCGGTGAAGCGCCAGACATCGGGCGCGGTGACGTTGGAATAGCAAAGGCAGTCATGGCTGCCGAGGTCGGATGGATGGGTCGGACGGCCGCGCTCGGCCAGATAGGCGGGCGAGGCGACGACATGCATATGGACGTCGGCCAGCCGGCGCGCGCGCAGCGAACTGTCGGGCATGTCGGCGATGCGGATGGTGGCGTCGAGGCCGAGTTCGACGATGTCGATCTTGGCATCGGACAGATGCAGGTCGACATCGACCAGCGGATTTTCCTTGGTGAACTGCGCGATCAGCGGCGCGATCCGCAGCAGGCCGAAATTCATCGGCGCGCCAAGCCGCACCGTGCCGGAGAGTTCGGCGGTCTCGTCGCGCGCAGCCTCCTCCGCCGCCTGCCCTTCGGCCAGGATGCGCTGGGCATGATCGGCAAGGCGCCGGCCGCTCTCGGTCAGCGCCAGGCGGCGGCTGGTGCGGCTGAACAGGCTGGTGTCGAGATGCTGCTCCAGGCGGGTCACCGCCTTGGACACGGTGGCCTTGGAGACGCTGAGCGCCTTGGCCGCGTCGGTAAAGCTGCGATGTTCGACCACGGCGGCAAACATCGCCCAGGCCTCGAAATCAGGTAGGCGCATAGGGAAACAATCCGTTTCAACACTGCTTATTCAAGAAACGAACCTGATCGCTAGATTGTCGGAAAGCAAGCCGGAAGCATCCGGCATCGCAATCGAAAGGCAGACCCCATGAGCACGACAACCGCGAGCCGCATCGAGCGCCGCCCGTTCGCGTCGCTCGGCCATGCCGACCATGGCTGGCTGAACGCACGGCATCATTTTTCCTTCGCCAATTACTATGATCCCGCCCGCATGGGCTGGGGCGCGATCCGGGTATGGAACGACGACGAGATCGGTCCGCGCTCGGGCTTTCCGCCGCACCCGCACAGCGACATGGAGATCATCACCTATGTCCGCACCGGCGCGATCACCCACCAGGACAGCCTGGGCAACAAGGGCCGCACCGAGGCGGGCGACGTCCAGGTGATGTCGGCCGGCACCGGTATCCGCCACGCCGAATATAATCTGGAGGACGAGACCACCACCCTGTTCCAGATCTGGGTCATTCCCCGGTCGGTCGGCGGATCGCCCAGCTGGGGCGCCAAGCCCTTCCCGAAGGGCGATCGCTCCGGCAAGCTCGTCGTGCTCGCCAGCGGCCATGACGAGGACAAGGAAGCGCTGCGCATCCGGGCCGACGCCCGGCTGCTGGGCGGCACGATCAAGGCCGGCGACAGCGTGACCTATGAGGCCGGCGAAGGCCGCCATCTCTATCTGGTCCCGGCGACGGGCCGGATCGAGATTGACGGCCAGGCCTTCGAGGTACGGGACGGCGCGGCCATCATCGGCGGCGCGCCCATCACCATCACCGCGGTCGAGGACAGCGAGATCGTCCTGGTCGACAGCGAATAGACATGACGCTTACGCACCGGTCCGTCATTCCCCTCCCCCAGACGGACCGGTCCGGGTCGCCCGCATGCTCCCTCCCTTGTGCGGGCGACCACCCTTTCAACCTTTCAGTTTCAGATGAGGAGACGTGACAATGGCTAAGGTTCTGGTTCTCTATTATTCGTCCTACGGGCATATCGAAACGATGGCCAAGGCCATGGCCGAAGGCGCCGCCGCCGCCGGCGCGCAGGTCGACATCAAGCGCGTGCCCGAAACCGCACCGCTGGAAGTCGCCAAGGCCGCCCATTTCAAGCTGGACCAGGACGCGCCGGTCGCGACCGTCGCCGAACTGGCCGACTATGACGCGATCATCATCGGCACCGGCACCCGCTTTGGCCGCATGTCGAGCCAGATGGCGGCCTTCCTGGATCAGGCCGGCGGTCTGTGGGCGCGCGGCGCGCTCAACGGCAAGGTCGGTGGCGCCTTCACCTCGACCGCGTCGCAGCATGGCGGCCAGGAAGTCACCCTCTTCTCGATCATCACCAACCTGCTGCATTTCGGCATGACGATCGTCGGCCTGGACTATGGCTTTGCCGGCCAGATGGGCGTCGACAAGGTGCGTGGCGGTTCGCCTTATGGCGCGACCACCCTGGCCGATGGCGACGGCAGCCGCCAGCCGAGCGAGGAAGAGCTGGACGGCGCCCGCTATCAGGGCCGCCGAATCGCCGAAACCGCGATCAAGCTGCACGGTTAATCGCAGCCCGCGCCGTCTGGGGAACGCAGCCTGGCTGCGTTCTTCGGTCGCATGGGTGCGCCATCAGGTTGTAGGGAGCTGGCACGCCGGGACTGCGCGCCAGCTCCTTTTTCTTTCGAACTGGGGTACGTTCTACTGCGTCTGCTTGCCGACCATGACGCCGCCCATGTTGAGCGTGCCGCCATTGACCGGATCGATCATGCCATAATTCCAGCGCGCAAAGAATTCCTGCGCCTGCGGGCCGGTAAACTGGCCGTTGATGCTGCCATTAGTGGTGCCAATGCCACGAATGGTCATTTCCTTTTCGAACTGTCCCGAAAAGCTGGATGAGCCGACAATGGAACTTCCGGCAAAATTCTGCGCCCCCAGTTCGTAGCGCTGCCCGCTATCGCGATCGGTTGCCACGGGGCGCATCACGCCCGACATTCGGGCCGCGGCGAAATCATAGGAGAGGCTTGCATCGCCCGTGATGACATAGGGCCGCTGCGTTGCACTGGCACTTACGGGCACAGTCGTGATCCCCTGGATGATCGCCGCATAGCTGGCCGAACCAGACCGCGGCATCGCGCCATCCGGCGTCTTGCGGCCATAGGCCAGCACAGTTTCGTTGACGTCGGACTGATACAGACTGGGAACGGGACCAACCGACCAGGTTGCAAAGCTGGTATAGGTCAGCGCAATCGTCGGGTTTCCGGCGCCCGGTTTCAGGACACGGATCTCGATCGGATATTCGCTGGCGACCCCACCAAATGTTTCCGTCTTCGTGGTCCGATAGACGTCGAAGGACGCATTGCTGGCCGCAGCATCCCTGATCGCGTCGGTCAAGGCGACATCGCTGACCACCGCAAACTGATTGACCACCAGACTATCGCTATCTTCCGAATAGCGCATGGTGACGGGCGGTGTCGTCAGGCTGGTGATGCGCTGCATATAGCTGTTGGTGGGCGAGGTCAGGATATATTGCGCCTGCATGCCCGTGGTCTCAAACGCCTCATTGACGCGCAGCGCATCCAGCCCGCCATTGGCCGGCAATGTTGCCAGGTCGCGCCCCAGCAGCGTACCCAAATAGGCGCGCCCTCCTGTCGGCGTGTTCCAGCTCCAGGCCGCACCAAGCTCCTCATGGTTGGGGCCATAAAAGCGTCCATCGAACGACCCGGCCGGGTTGCTGGGCGCCCCGATCGTGAAACTACCGCTGAAGGCATTGGATCCGGACGCGATCCTGGCGCTGGCATACCAGTTGCTGGTGTCCACCTTTCCGCCATCCGTTCCATAGGTGGAAAAATCACCATTGCCGGTCAGGCCGCCAGAGGAGAAATCGATGTTGAGAGTGCCGCCTCCCTTGAGGCCCAGTGCCGTGTCGGCATAGGTGGCAATGCCGTTCAGCGATGCCACAAAAGTTGCGGTGCCGCCGAGCGGCATGGCCGAAGCCTTTGTTTCCACGCCATAGGTAAAGGCATCCGCTGTGGCGCTCACTGCGCTGCTATTTGCTGTGGTGCGTTGCCACACGGCAGCGCCGGCATATTGGAATTGCGGGCTGTCAGGCGTCCCCTTCTCGGCTGCGTTCTTACGAACGGCCAACGTGTCTGTGCGGTTACCCGATTTATCGACATAAACGTCGAGGTCCGCATTGCTGAGCGCAGCATCCCTGCTCGATACAGCAAAATTCTGCGAACGGTCGGCCGCCGACACCGAATAGCGATTGCTCGACGCATCATAACGGAACGTCAGCGCAGACTTGGCGGCTGTCGCCGTACCTGCTCCATTTGCCGGGAAGCTGGCTGTGCCAGCCACCGCATTATTGACGAAAGTTTCCGAAACAAGCGGTGCGACCAGATCCGCATTGGCGCTCGGTGTGGGTGTGGGTGTGGGCGTCGGAGTCGGAGTAGGTGCTGGCGTGGGAGTGGGCGTACTGTTCACGCCACCACCCCCGCCACATGCAGAAAGCGCCAGCATGAAGGCGATCGCGCTCGCGCCGCGAAGAGCCTGTTTCGTCATCTTCATTCCCCCGTCAGAAAACCGAACCGATGCCGAACTCGGCAGAAATTCGGCGATATTGATAGATTTCGATGGTCGAGCGATTGCGTTCCCATTTGAGCCGCGCCAGTGGCGCGAACGGACCGACCTGCAAGGCGCGTAACGTCGCCCCGATGCTCGCGCTCAATCGATTTTCGATGCGCCGGCGTGGATAAAGAAGCAGCCGGGCATCAGCCTCCAAATGGCTGTATCCCATTGTCGCGACGAAGGTCGTGCGCCCCATTTCGCGGAAGCCATAGACGCTGCCCCCACCACTGACGAAACTATAACCGGGATCGCGCGCTGCTTCGCGCAGGGCAAACATCTGAACGCCGCCGCCGCCCCGCGCGCTGAAGGCATGATCAAATGCCCCGGCCAGGGTAAAATCATCCGATGTCTGCAAGGCGTTGCGCTGGTTGCGGACATGGGTGATGCCACCTTCAAGCTGAAGTTGGCTACGTTTTCCCACCGGGTGCAGCAGGTTCGCGCTGCCACCATAGCCGGTCGAATAGAGACGGCCGCCATACCAGCGCCAGCTTGGCCCGACCGCCACGGTGATACGATCCGACCCCGACAGATATTGGGGGCCGACCTGCAACGCCGCACTGATGTCGTTGAAAGAGGCATCGCGATAGAGCGAGGCGCCGACCGACGCGCGCACCAGCAGATCCGCGCCCGGTTCGATGCCGTGGCGCCAATAGCCCTGTCCGCGCAGACTGAGCCCGACGCCTGATTTTTCCTGGGCATCCTTGTCGAGCAGGAAATCGCCGATCACCGTTCCAAGCCGATCGGAACGGGTCGCGCGATTGACATTGCTGTCGGGCGCAAGGGCCAGTTCGACCGAACCGCCGAGCGCCTTCCGTGCGCTCAAGGCATTGGCATAGAAGCGCACCATCTGCTCGACCTGTGACGGCAAGCCGGCGGCCTGTGCCGCGCGCATTTCGCGGCCGGCAGCCCGCACGTCACCGCTGGCAGCCAGCACCCTGGCCAGTTCCAAGCGCACGCGGGCGGCATGGGGTTTTACATCAAGGATATCCCGGAACTCGACCGCCGCATCGCTGTAGCGTTGCAGGTCGTCGGCCAGCATCAGCCCCAGCCGGAAGCGCGCTTCGATCCGCAACTCGGGATCGGCATCGGCGAACAGGGCGCGATAGGCCGCCTGGGCGGTTTCGAAATCGCGTGCCTGTCGCGCGGATTCGGCAACGTCGAAAATCTGTCCGGCCGACAGGATGGCAGGTGTCGATGCGCGTTCCGCATCGACATGCTGCGCACTGGCAACCGACATCGGCACGCACAGCACCGACGCGACAAGACGCGCCGCGAATCTGATAGAATCCCCCAAGCCCCCTGAGTCCCCACTCAGCAAGCCGCCGATATAAAGGCCTTATTTAGGAGCTCAATGGAATTTTACGATCCGGCAATGTTGGCGTGAGCGAACCTTGCGGATGTCATCCCAGCGTCTTGGGCGTGACCCAGACTTCGACCGGGGTAATGAACTTACCCGGTGCGGGCTTGCCGACGACGACGCGGTCGGCGGTGACCAGTTCGCCATTTTCAAGGTTCAGCGACACCCAGGGCTTGGGCATGCGCTCGAACTTCATCTTCTGGATGGGCTGGCCGGTGGCCGTGTTCATGATGGTGGCAATGATAGACATAGGGCGCGGCCGCTAGCGCCTGCCCCCGCCCCCTGTCCAGAGCCGGAATCGGCAAATATTTTCAAGCCCGACGAAAAAAGTTGCTGCCCATGTCACATCGGGCGCGGCCGTCTCGTCATGTCAGCAATAGCAAGCAAAGGAGCTGTATGATGACCGACAAGATCAATCCCTATGCCGCCGCGCCGCAGCTGATGAAGAGCTGGACCGCCCTCTCCACCGCCGTCGCCGACAGCCTGGAGCCGAGCCTGATCGAACTGGTGAAGATCCGTTCGTCGCAGATCAACGGCTGCGCCAACTGCATCAACATGCACACATACGAAGCGCGCGAGAAGGGCGAAACCGAACAGCGCATCTACCTGCTGTCCGCCTGGCGCGAGGCGCCCTGCTATACCGACCGCGAGCGCGCCGCGCTGGGCTGGACCGAGGCGCTGACCGAAATCGCCAAGGGCCACACCCACGAGGCCGCCAAGGAGGCGCTGAACTGGGAATTCACCGAGGAGGAACAGGTGAAGCTGACCCTGATGATCAACATCATCAATGGCTGGAACCGCATCGCCGTCGGCTTCAACCTCTGGTACGACATGCCGATGAAGGCAGCGGCCTGATGGCGCGGGGGACGCAGATGGACGCGGCGGCGCGCTTCGGCCCGCTGCGTCCCCGCCTGATCCGGGTGGCCTATCGCATGCTCGGATCGGTCGCCGATGCCGAGGATGTGGTGCAGGATGCCTTCATTCGCTGGATGGGCACCGACCGCAACGCGGTGCGCGAGCCCGAAGCCTTTCTCCGCCGTATCGTCACCCGGCTCTGCCTCGACCAGATGAAGTCGGCGCGGGCGCAGCGCGAAACCTATGTCGGCCCCTGGCTGCCCGAGCCGGTGGTCGAGGAAGCGGACGAGGAAGAGGATGTCAC
Organism: Sphingobium yanoikuyae; assembly: GCF_034424525.1. Taxonomy (NCBI): domain Bacteria; kingdom Pseudomonadati; phylum Pseudomonadota; class Alphaproteobacteria; order Sphingomonadales; family Sphingobiaceae; genus Sphingobium; species Sphingobium yanoikuyae. The sequence continues at coordinate 1,457,762 of NZ_CP139979.1, read as the reverse complement.
CCTGCCGCTGATGCTGGCATTGGAGCGGCTGTCGCCGCTGGAGCGAGCCGCCTTCCTGCTGCATGACGTGTTCGGCCTCGCCTTTGACGAGGTGGCGAGGACCATCCAGCGCGATACCGCCGCCTGTCGCCAGCTCGCCGCCCGCGCGCGCGATCATGTCCGCGACGCCCGCCCCCGTTTCCAAGTCGAGAAACAGCGCGGGCTGGAGATTGCCGGCGCCTTCTTCGCCGCGTCGCGCAGCGGCGACATGGGGGCGCTGGGCGCGCTGCTGGCGCAGGATGTCAGCTTCCACAGCGATGGCGGGGGCAAGCGTCCCGCCGCGATCCGCCCGGCGATCGGCCATGGCCAGGTGATGCAGGTCCACAAGGCGCTGGCGGTGCTGTTCGGCAAATATGGGTCGATCCTGCTGCGCACCTGCATGGTCAACGGCCTGCCCGGCTTCGTCACCCGCGAGGCCGATGGCGAATTGCAGACCACCGCGCTCGATATCGAGGACGGGCATGTCACCGCCATCTACATCATGCGCAACCCCGACAAGCTGCGCCATCTGCATTGAATGCTTAATCGCCGGATAAGCCCGTTCCTTGTCAAAATCGCAGCCCCTGCCGCGCCATGGCAGCATCGGGGACCGGGAGCGAAACAGAGATGGTTGGTGCGATCGGCGGCTCGGGCAATGGCTGGGGCCAGTTCAAGAAGGCGATGGAAGAATTTGCCGAAAAGGTTCGGCAGGCGAACCAGAATGGCGGCAGCACGACAGCGAAAGTGACAGAGGCGAGCGCACCGGCGGCCACCACGCCGGTTGCGGCAAGCGAGCCGGTCGCCAGCGTCCAGCCGGCGGTCGAAACGACACCAACTGCCGCAGCGACCGCGCCGGCGCCGGCGATCGCAAGCGAATCCGCCGCCGTCGTCAGCGACAGCGTTGCCCTGTCACCTTCGCTGTCGCCCCTGACCTATAGCGCGCCCACGCCAGCGCCGCGATCGCAGGCCGTCGCGGCGCCGGAAACCACGCTGGACACGCAATTGTCCGACGCGGGCTATTATGCGTCGCCAGCGGCATCGGCCGTCGCCGACCCGGTCGCCCCCGCCCAGCAGGAGGATGCCGCCGCGCTTAGCCAGGCGCAGGTCATCGCCCAGGCCGCCTATGCCCTGGTCGCCCGCGCCGGCGAGGATCATCGGCTGTCGCTGATCCAGCAGGGCTGACGCCCCGCGCCGTCAGCGCGCCAGATAGCCGCCATCGACCGGATAATAGGTTCCGGTCATGAAGGAGGCGCGGTCGGACAGGAGGAAGCTGGTCATGGCAGCGATCTCCTCCGGGCGCGCCAGCCTGTCGAACGCATGCAGGCCGGCGAGGACCGCCCGTTCCGCATCGGTCATGGTCTTGCCGAGCGCCGGGGTTTCGACAAAGGCCGGCCCGACCGCATTCACCCTGATACCCTGGCCGGCATAGTCGAGCGCGGCAGTCTTGGTCATGCCGACGACAGCATGCTTGGACGTCACATAGGCGGCCGAACCGGCCCAGCCGACCGCGCCCAGGATCGAGGCCATGTTGACGATCGCGCCGCCACCGGATTTCAGCATCGCCGGGATCTGATATTTCATGCCGTAGAAGACGCTGTGCAGATCGACGCCGACAACCCGGTGCCAGTCATCGATGGCGATGTCGGCCAGCGGTGTGGACGGCGCGCCGATCCCGGCATTATTGACCGCCAGATGCAGTCCGCCGAAGGTTTCGACGGCGAAGTCGACACTGGCGCTGACCGCCTGTGCATCGCTGACATCGACCTTGAAGGCGCGCGCCCGATCCTCGCCACAGGATTGCGCGAGACGCTGTGCCCCCGCCTCGTCGAAATCGGCGATCACGACCTTCGCCCCTTCCGCCAACAAATCCTTCACCACCGCTTCGCCAATGCCCGATGCACCGCCGGTGACGATCGCGACCCGATCCTTAAACAACGCCATTCCAACTGCTCCTTGATTATCGCCGCCGGGCGACGGCATGACCGATGGGAAATAAACTCGACTCAAAGTATCCGGTTCCGTATCCTTTTATGCCGGAGCCAAATGGAAGGAAAGCAGGGATGGCCGCCGACACCAGCCAGCGGGCTGACGGATCAGGAAGCGACGGATCGGCGCGGCCGACCGGCCGGCCATCGCGCGAGGCGGCCGAACAGATTGAAGCGACGATGCTGGATGCGGCATTGGCGACCTTCATCGAGGCCGGTTTCCAGGGGGCCAGCATGGAGGCCATCGCCCGCCGCGCCGGGGTGACCAAGCGCACCCTCTATCGCCGCGCCCGGACCAAGTCGGACCTGTTCGTCGAGGTGGTCGAGCGCCTGGCCCGCCAGTCGGGCATGCCCAATCTGGCGCGGGTCGAGGCCGGTCCGCTGGAACAGCGCTTGCAGGCGGCGGGCGAGATATTGCTCGGCTGGCTGCTCAATCCCCATGCGATCGCGCTGTATCGCATGATCGTGGCGGAGGCGGCGCGTCAGCCGGGGCTGGCGCTCAGCGTCGATGGCCCGTTCCAGCGCGCCAGCACGGCGATCGCGGCCATCCTGGCCGAGGATGGCGCCCGGCCGGCAGAGACGGTCAGGCTGGGCGCGGACATGTTCGTGCGGCTGGTTGCCGGCGAGGCGCTGGACCGGGCGGCGCAGGGGATCGAGCCGGCCGGCGTTTCAGACCGGACGCATGCGCGCGCCATGGCGGCCATCGCCTTTTTCCTGGCAGGCTGGCGATCCTGGCCAGCGTCGGCGCCGTCCTTGTCCTAGAGCATCCAGCGGCTGAGCCGGGGCGACAGGCGGATGAGGTGCCACAGGGCGAAGGGCGTCAGCAGCGCAAGCGCGAGCAGCCAGGGCCTGGCCAGATAGGGCGTGCCATAATGGATGATCGCGACGTGCAGATACATGATGACCAGTGACGCCCGGCCAAGCGCGGCGAGCGGGGCGGCGACTGGCGCGAGCCGCGCCGAGAGGCGGAAAAGCAGCAACGATGTCGCGATGCCGGACGCGATAGAGAACAGCGGCCAGCCATAGTCTGCCGCCTTCATGTTGAGCGTCGGTAGCCAGCCGCAAAGGCCCGCCAGCGCGAGCAGGCCGAGCGGCACGATCCAGAGATTGCGCCAGTGCAGCCGGGGCCAGAGCGCGCCGACCCAGAGCAGGATCATCGCCATCGGCACGCTCAGCAAGCCGAGCGGCGAGGCCTGCGTCATCCAGCCCAGCCCCTCCGCCAGCACCAGCAGTCCCGGCATCAGGATCAGCCAGGGCCGGTCGAGCGGATCGGGCCAGCGGTTGAGCGCGAGGTTGAACAGGATGCGCGCCAGCATCAGGCAGGGCACGAACCAGAAGATGGTATAGGGGCCGCGCAGCCAATAGCCGCCGAGCAGGATCGGCAGCAGATCGCGCGGCCATTGATGGAAGATCGGCAGATTGCCCTTGGCCGGTTCGATGATCTGATCGGCCAGGATCAGCAGCGCGAGGAAGATCGCATAGGGGCGCATCTGGCCGAGCAACTGGCGCCGGGTGAAGGCGCCGACAGGGTGCGGGCGCGAGAGCATGCCCGACAGCAGGAAGAAGAGCGGCATGTGGAAGCTGTACATGGCGTCGCGCAAGGCGCCGCGCGTCCAGACATGGCCGACCACCACGGCGATGATGCCGATGCCGCGCGCGACATCGACCCAGTCGAGCCGCTGCGGCGCATGTTGATAGGCAAGGCCCCTATTCTCCATCGGTTCCACGCCCTATAGGATGCGGCGTGGGCGTCAATCGCCCAACCAGATTACCCGGACGCCAGATTTCCCGATCGGATTGATATTTGACCCTGCTTAGCGACAAAGTGCTGTTCATCGATGGCGAGGCCATCATCCTCGACAAGCCGGCCGGCCTGCCGGTCGACGCGCCGCGCGACGGATCGATCAGCCTTGAAAACCACCTCGCCTCGCTGACCTTCGGCTTCCAGCGCTGGCCGCTGGCGGTCCACCGGCTGGACCGCGACACCAGCGGCTGCCTGCTGCTGGCGCGCAATCCCAAGGCGCATAAGCGCTTTGCCGCCGCGTTCGAGGCCGGCACGGTCGAGAAGCGCTATGTCGCGGTGCTGGAGGGCGTGCCCGAGGCAGATGAGGGCACGATCGAATTGTCGCTCAAGAAGGTCAGCACCCAGGCCCAGGGCTGGCGCATGATCGCGGCCAAGGCGGGCAAGCCCGCCGTCACCCACTGGCGCAAGCTGGCGGTGAAGGACGGCCGCGCGCTGATCGCCTTCACGCCCGAGACCGGCCGTACCCACCAGATCCGCGTCCATGCCCAGCATGGGCTGGGCTTCGGCATCGTCGGTGATCCGGTCTATGGCGACGGACAGGGCGCGATGCTGCTGCACAGCCGGTTCCTGAGCGTGCCGCGCGGCGACAACAAGCCGCCCGCGCAGGCGACCGCGCCGCTGCCGCAGAGCTTCGTCGACGCCGGCTTCGGTCCCGAGATATTGGAGGAAGCCGGGCTGTAAGCCCCGGCCCCGCGCCATGGTCGCCATCCCCGTCACCCGCTCCATCGCGATCGACAGCGACGAGATTGTCGAGAGCTTCGCGCGCGCGTCGGGGCCGGGCGGCCAGCATGTGAACACCACCGACAGCGCGGTGATGCTGCGCTTCGACGTCGCCGCTTCGCCGGGGTTGCCCGATGCGGTGAAGCAGCGGCTGGCGGACCTGGCCGGATCGCGCATGACTCGCGACGGCGTGCTGATCCTGCGCAGCGAGGGCGCACGGTCGCAGCTGCTCAACCGGCAGCAGGTGCGCGAGCGGCTGTTCGCGCTGATCCGCGAGGCGACGATCGTGCCCAAGAAGCGGCGCCCGACCAAGCCAACCAAGGCATCGCAGAAGCGCCGCGTCGACGGCAAGGTCAAGCGCGCAGCCGTGAAACAGGGACGCGGCCGGGTCAGGATGGATTGAGCGCAATTACGCCTCTGGCCGAGCGGTGCGGGCCATCCTATATGCGTGCCCATGTATGATTTCGCCCCCGCCGCCGACGCCGACAAGGCGACGCTTTACGCCGATCTTCTGTCCGCTGCCGACGCGCTGACCCGCGACGAGCCCGATGCGGTCGCCAATATGGCCAACCTGTCGGCGCTGATCTGGCAGTTCCTGCCCGACCTCAACTGGGCCGGCTTCTATCGCATGGTCGAGGATGAGCTGGTGCTGGGGCCTTTCCAGGGCAAGGCGGCCTGCATCCGCATCCCGCTGGGCCGCGGCGTGTGCGGCACCGCCGCCCAGACGCGCGAGACGCAGCTGGTGGCCGATGTCCACGCCTTCCCCGGCCATATCGCCTGCGACGCGGCGAGCGCGTCGGAGATCGTCGTGCCGGTGGTGCATGACGGCCGGCTGATCGGCGTGCTGGACCTGGACAGCCCCCGCCCCGCCCGGTTCGACAGTGCCGACCAGCAGGGGCTGGAAGCGCTGGTCGCGCGGGTCGCCGGCCGCATCGGCTGATCGCCGCCCTGCCCCGTTCCGGGACAGGATTTCATAAGCCGAACATGGCGTTGCACGGATCGTCATGCTAATTTCCGCGTTAGCATGATGACCGTGCGGGCGGCCTGACGCCCCTGCAGGAACAGGGAGCATGATGATGGCCGCGCGCTTATTCTTCGCCAGCAGCGCCATGGCGCTGATCGCCAGCCTTGCAGGGCCGGTTGCTGCGCAGGCGCCAGCGACGTCCGGCACGAGCGTGGTCCGCACCACCACCACCACGGCGACGACAACGACCGCCACTGCCCATCGCTGGGGACCGCGCTATGACGGGCGCTGGTATGCCGGCTGGGCCGCGCCGGGTGGCTGGCAAAGCTATCAGCAGCCGCGCGTGGGCTTTGCCCTGCCCGCCTACTGGGTCCATCCACGCTTCTTCATCGCCAATTATAGCGCCTATGGCCTGCCGGCACCGACCAGCGGCTATGGCTGGTCGCGCTATTATGACGATGCGGTGATGACCGACCAATATGGCCGGGTGCGCGACGTGCGCAGCGGCATCGACTGGTCGCGCTATGAGGGCGGCTATGAAGAGGGTGCGGCGCAGCCGGCCGTCATCGCCAGTTCCGGTGGCGAAGCCGGCTATAGCGCGCCCGACGACATGGTGACCTATAGCCCCGCGCCGCAGCCCACGCCGCAGCCCGCCCCGTCCAGCCGCCCCGGCGTGGACTATGATGCGCCGGCCTATGCCAGCAGCGCCGTCAGCCCGAGCGCGCCGACGGTGACAACTGTTGCGGCAGCTCCGACGCCTCCGCCAGCATCGGTGGCGGCGACGAGCGGCACGCACTGGTCGAACCAGCCGGCGACCACGACCGTCGTGTCGGCCGCTCCGCCGGTGCCCGGCCTGCCGCCGGGCGGCTATATTTCGGGCGGCTTCTATTATCCGCCGCCGCTGGTGACGACCATCATCATCAATCCCGACGGCACGACCCAGGCGACGACTCGCTACGCGACCGAGGCCGCGCCGCGCTGAACCGTCCGGAACCGCAACCATGGGTTGGTGCGTTGACGGGCGGGATCAGGCGACGGGAGTGGCGTTATGCTGCATCATGTATCGGTGGGCACCAATGATGTGGCGCGGGCGCGGGCCTTCTACGACCCGCTGATGGCGCTGCTGGGCTATCGCAGCCTGCGCGACCATCCCCATTCGCTCGACTATGGCGTGACCGACGTGGTGTTCAGCGTCGAGACGCCGGTCGATGGCGCGCCCGCGAGCGCCGGCAACGGCATCCATATCTGCTTCGTCGCGGCCGATCGCGGCGCGGTTGACGGATTTCATCGGCTGGCGCTGGAGCTGGGCGGCAGCGATGCCGGGCCGCCGGGCGTGCGGCCGCAATATGACGATCATTATTATGGCGCCTTCGTGCGCGACCCCGATGGCAACAAGATAGAGGCGGTCACTTTTTCGGCGCGATAGGCGCCGCGCCGCGCGCGGCGAGGACCGATGCGGCGGGCTGCGGCCGGCCATAATGATAGCCCTGCGCGATATGGCAGCCGTGCTGGAGCAGCAAAGCGGCCTGTTCGGCGGTCTCTACGCCTTCGGCCACCACCTCCATCCGGAAGCTGCTGCCGAGCTTGATGACGGCGTCGACAATGGCGGCGTCGCCGGCATCGCTGTCGACATGGCTGACGAAGCTGCGGTCGATCTTCAGCACATTGACCGGATATTGCTTGAGGTGGCTGAGCGAGGCGAAGCCGGTGCCGAAATCGTCGAGGGCGATGCGCACCCCGCCGCGCGCGAACCGATCAAGCGCGCGCGCGACCTGATCGGCGCCGCGGCCAAGGAAGACCGACTCGGTCACCTCGATCTCGAAATTCTGTGCCGGCACGCCATGCTGATCCAGCCGGGCCAGGACATGATCGGCGAAATCGGCCTGGAGCAAATCCGCCGCCGAGGCATTGACCGCCACCCGGCCGGGATCGAAGCCCATCCGGAGCCATGTCGCCATGTCGTGCAGCACCGCATCAAGCATGAGGTCAGTCAGACGGATGGCCAGTTCGCCATGCTCGAAGGCGGCGGCGATGGTGGCAGGCGCCTGCACCCCAAGCCGGGGATGCTGCCAGCGCAGCAACGCCTCATAGCCCAGCACCTGCCCGCTGCGCATGTCGACCTTGGGCTGATAATAGGGTTCGACCAGTCGCTCGGCGATCACCTGACGCGCCATGTGGATCATCGAACTGCGCTGCTGCGCGTCGGCGCGCAACTGGGAATGGAACATGGTGAGCCGGCTGCGACCGCTCGCCTTCGACGCATAGAGCGCCAGGTCGGCGGCCTTGAACAGTTCGTGCGCATCATCGCCATGTTCGCCGAACACGGCGCCCCCGACACTGACACCGGCTTCGAGCAATTGCCCCTGATAGGCGAAGGGCACCCGCATCTTGTCCAATATCGCCTGGCTGCAGGCCTGCACGGTCGCACTATCCACCAGCGAGGCAGCGATCAGGCCGAATTCGTCGCCGCCGAGGCGCCCGACCACCGCATCGGACGGCGCCGCCGCAGCCAGACGCTCGGCAAAGCCGCAGAGCAGCGCATCGCCCGCGTCATGGCCGAGCGAATCGTTGATCCGCTTGAGATCATCAATGTCGAACAGCATCAGGCCGAAGCCCGCGCCGGTCGGGCGCGCCTGATCCGCCAGTTCCTCCAGCACGCCCTGCCACAATGTCCGGTTGGGCAGCCGCGTCATCGGATCGTGGGTGGCGGCCCAGCGGATGCGTTCTTCCGCATCGCGCTGTTCGGTGACGTCGAGGAAGGTGACGATGATCCGGCGCAACTGGCCGACTTCGGTGCCAGTCGCCCAGCCGGTGCTGCGGATCCAGCGCAGCGCGCCATTGTCGGCGCGATGGACGCGCAGGGTCGCCTCGAAATGCGGGGGCAGGACATTGGCGGCGACGCCGTCCATCATCGCCTTGAGCTTGTGCCGATCATCGGGATGCACCAGCGACAGGGCCAGTTCGGTGGTCGCCGGCGCATCCGCTGACAGGCCCAGCATTGCCCGAAATTCCGCCGACCAGCTGCGCTGGCCCGAACGGGCATCATAGTCCCAGATGCCGAGCCGCGCCGACTGCACCGCGAGGCGAAAATGCTCCTCGCTTTCGGCCACCGCCTGCTGCGCCAGCTTCTGATTATGGATATCCTCCAGCGTGCCATACCAGCGGATGATCGCGCCCTTGCCATCGCGCCGGGCGGCCGCGCGGGCGCGCATCCAGCGATAGCTGCCGTCGCGCAGGCGCAGGCGATAATCGACATCGACCGGATCGCCCGACTGGAGCCGTTCGCGCCATAGCGCCAGCGTCCGGTCCATGTCGTCAGGATGCAGGGCATTGATCCAGCCGGCGCCCATCGCCTGTTCGGGCGAGCTGCCGGTCAGATCGCGCCAGCGCGGCCCGACCTCCTCGATCGCGCCATCGGGGGTGGCAGTCCAGGGAACCTGGGGGCTGAGTTCTACCGACCAGCGATGATGTTCGCGACTTTCCGCCAGCGCGGTTTCGAGCAATTCAGCCTGTTTGTCGCGACGATCATGCATATCCTCGACCGTTCCATACCAGCGCCATGCCCCTGCGGGCATTGCCTGCCGCGTCATGCGGAGCAGGCACCAGCGGCTTGCGCCATCTGCGCAACGCAGGCGAACGACCAGCGGTTCCGGCTGCGACGACGCGGCGGCGGCCCGTATGATGATCCCGATATCGACCGAATCAAAGCCCTTGCGCCAGCCATGGCGCATCAGCCCCATGCGAAGCCCCCCGCCCCGCACCTCGCCCTCGACCCAGTAGGTCAGCAGGCGACCGCGATAATCCGCGAACCAGTGAATGACGGGCGGGCGTACATGCTTGATCTTGGACGATAATGCCCTGTGCGCGACATGGGCGCCGGACGGCATATGGGCCGCAGGCCCGCCAAGTTCGCGGGCGCCATCGACAAAGCGCCGATCAGCGAAGCGATCCATCGCCCATCCCCGATTGCCGTGCCGCCCTGTTCCTCATGCCGGCGATGATGCAGGAAAAGCTTAAACAAGCCTGCACGTAACCGGAATGATCGAGAATCTGTAAATTACAGAAATTGCGCCGTCAGCGGCGTAGAATGGCGGCCAGTTCGACCGGCAGCGGCGGCTCATCGCGTGGCATGACGACCCGGATCGCCTGCGCCTGCTCCTCCGGATCGAAGCGGACCCAGCCGGCGCGGCTGAGCTTTTCGAGCGGACGATAGCGGATCTTATACTGCATCCGCTGCGAGCCATCGACCCAATAGCCCAGATACACATAAGCGAGGCCCGCACGGGCGGCGCGCTGGATATGATCCATGATGATGAAGTTGCCGAGGCCCGGACGATCTTCCAGTTCGGTGTCGAAGAAGCTGTAGATCATCGACAGGCCGTCGCCCTGGCGATCGGTCAGGCAGGCACCGACCAGCTTGCCGGGGCGGCCATCCTCGCCGGGCAGGCGATATTCGACGACATGGCTTTCGACCGGGGTCTGTTCGACCATGTCGGCAAAGTCCATCTCGTCCATTTCGGTCATGCCGCCGCCGGGATGCCGCGCGCGCAGATAGCGCTGGAGCAATTCGAACTGCTCCTCGGTCGACCAGGGCTTGCAGGCGGTGACGACGAGGTCGCTGTTACGGCGGATCAGCTTGCGCTGGGTCGCGTTGGGCTTGAACTCCTGCGCGACGACGCGGACAGAGACACAGGCCGAGCAATCGGCGCAGCTGGGGCGATAGGCGACATTCTGGCTGCGGCGGAAGCCGATGCGGCCGAGCGCATCATTGAGTTCCGAGGCATTGTCGCCGTTGAGTTCGGTGAAGACCTTCCGCTCGCTCTTGCCCGGCAGATAGGGGCAAGGGCTGGGGTTCGTCACGAAGAAACGCGGAAAGCGGAATGGTGCGCTCATGCCTCTCCCCCCGATTCAGTCATGCGAATTTGCCTTTTCATGGTCGGACTATGCCGTCCCGGCCCAACCATGAAAAGGTCATTTACCACGAAATTTTTACCGATGGTTAAGCATGTCCCAAAATCAGGCAACCTCGATCGGCGCGACCTCGTAACCGGCCGCGCCCAGCGCCGTGATCAGCCGCTGGAGATGGGCGCCATCGCGGGTCTCGCACTCGACGTCGAGGCTGAGCCCCTTGGCCGGCAGATTGGTGAAGATGCGCTGGTGCGACAGTTCCAGGATGTTGACCGCTTCCTGATCGAAGATGCGGGCGACATGGAACAGCGCGCCGGGCCGATCCTGCAGGATGATGCGCAGGCGGGCGAGACGTCCCGAACGGGCGAGATCGCGCAGCAGCACATTGGCGAGCAGGCGGGTGTCGATATTGCCGCCGGTCAGGATCAGGCCGACATTGCGACCGGCGAACTGCTCGCGATAGCTGAGCAGCGCGGCCAGGCCGGCGGCACCGGCCCCCTCCACCACCGTCTTCTCGATCTGGAGCAGCAGGCTGACCGCTTCCTCCAGCCGGCGTTCGGTGACCAGCAGCACATCGTCGGCCAGACGCTCGACGAAGCGGCGGGTGAGTTCGCCCGGCTGCTTCACCGCGATCCCCTCGGCCAGCGTATCGCCGTCACAGGCCAGGTCCGCGCCCTTGATGAAATCATACATCGACGGATACAGCTCCGCCTGGACGCCGATCAGGCGGATATCGGGCTTCATCGCGCGCGCCGCGGTGGCGATGCCCGAGAAGAGGCCGCCGCCGCCGATCGGTATGATCAGCGTGTCGATCTGCGGCGCATCCTCCAGCATTTCCAGACCGACCGTGCCCTGGCCGGCGATGATGTCGGGCTCGTCGAACGGATGGATGAAGGTCAGGCCCTGCTCCACCTCCAGCTTGCGGGCATGGGCATAGGCGTCATCGAACTTCTCGCCATATTGGACGACGGTGGCGCCATGGCCCTGGGTCTGGGTGACCTTCACGATCGGCGTGGTGGTGGGCATGACGATGGTGACGGGCACGCCAAGACGCTTGCCATGATAGGCAAGCCCCTGCGCATGGTTGCCGGCCGAGGCGCCGATCACGCCCTTGGCCTTGGCCGCTTCATCGAGTTGCAGCAGGCGATTGAGCGCGCCGCGTTCCTTGTAGGCGGCGGTGAACTGGAGATTTTCGAACTTCAGATAGACGTTGCAGCCAAGCATTTGCGAGAAGGTCTGGCTAATGAGCGTCGGCGTCTTGACGATCGACCCGGAAATGCGTGTCCGGGCCGCAAGGATGTCATCGACGGTGACGGGCAACGGCAGGGCGCCCTCTATCTTGCTCAGCGTGTTCATGGCGCAGCGCCCTAACGCAAAATTGCCGGTGAAGAAACTGGCACTTGCCGAAAACTGGCCCTATGGCTTGGTTGCACGCACGAAATGTACGAGGCTTATGGCTAATATCGCGTTTATCGGCCTGGGGGTCATGGGCGGCCCGATCGCGGGGCATCTGGCCAAGGCGGGGCATCATCTGACCGTCTACAATCGATCGATCGGCAAGGCCAAGAGCTGGGCCGAGGCCTATGGCGGCGAGGTCGCGATCAGCCCGGCCAAGGCCGCCGAGGAGGCGGACATCGTCATCAGCTGCGTCGGCACCGACGATGACCTGAGCCAGATCACGCTGGGGCGCGAAGGCGCGTTCCGCACGATGAAGCCGGGCGGCCTGTTCATCGACCATACGACCGTGTCGGCGCGGATCGCCCGGCAATTGTCCGTCGAGGGCGAGAGCCTGGGCCTGCACTGCGTCGATGCGCCGGTGTCGGGCGGGCAGGCAGGCGCCGGAAATGGCCGGCTGTCGATCATGTGCGGCGGGTCCGCCCCGGCAGTGGCGGCCGCGACGATCGTGATGCAGGCCTATGCCGCGCGCATCGTCCATGTCGGCAAGGCCGGCGCGGGCCAGACGACGAAGATGGTGAACCAGATCTGCATCGGCGGCGTTCTGCAGGGCCTGGCCGAAGCAATGCGCTTTGCCCAGGCGGCGGAACTGGACCTGGACAAGGTGTTCGAGGCGATTTCGGGGGGCGCAGCGCAAAGCTGGCAGATGGACAATAGATGGAAGACGATGGCGCAGGACAGTTTCGATTTCGGATTTGCGGTGGACTGGATGCGCAAGGATCTGGGGCTGGCACTGGAGGAAGCGCGGGCCAATGGCGCGACCCTGCCGGTGACGGCGATGGTCGATCAATATTATGCCGACGTGCAGGCGATGGGCGGCCACCGGCAGGATACCAGCGCGCTGGTGCGGCGGATCACCCGCGCATGAGGAAGATGATGCTGGCGGCGATCGCCGCGCTTGCTCTGCCGATGCCCGCCCACGCGTCGGGCGTGATCGACAATGTGAACGGCATCGCCATCGGACCGGATGGCAAGATCGTCCATTTCGGCGCGCTGATGATCGACGATGAGGGCAAGGTCGAAAAGCTGATCCAGGGCCGCTATCAGGAACCCGAATATAAGCCCAAGAAGCCCAAGCGCGGCCAACCCTGGCCCGAGCGGCCGAAAGGCCCGAGCTTCAAGCTGGACGCGGGCGGCAAGACGCTGATCCCCGGTCTGATCGACGCGCATGGCCATGTCATGGGACTTGGCCTGTCACTGATCACGCTGGACCTGTCCGACACGAAATCGCTGGCCGAGGCGCAGGCGAAGATCCGCGCCTATGCGCAGGAGAATACCGGCCGCAAATGGATCATCGGCACCGGCTGGAACCAGGAGACATGGGGGCTGGGCCGATTCCCGACCGCCGCAGAACTGGATGCGGCCGTGGGCGACATTCCGGTCTGGCTGGAGCGGGTCGATGGCCATGCCGGCTGGGCCAACAGCGCCGCGATCCGCGCGGCCGGCGTCAGCGCGACGACCAAGGCGCCGGCCGGTGGCCGGATCGAGATGGCGGCGGGCAAGCCGGCGGGCGTATTCGTCGACAAGGCGATGGATCTGATCCAGAAGGTCGTGCCCGCCCCTGCCCCCAAGGATCGCGACAATGCGCTGGAAAAGGCGCAGCGCGCGCTGCTGGCGGTGGGCATCACCGGCATTGCCGACATGGGCACCAGCATCGAGGATTGGCAGGCCTTCCGCCGGTCGGCCGACCGCGGCGCGCTGCGCGTGCGGATCATGTCCTATGCCTATGGCCTCGACAATATGGTGCTGATCGCCGGGCCGGAACCCACGCCCTGGCTGTATGACGATCATCTGCGCATGGGCGGGATCAAGCTGCTGCTGGACGGCGCGCTGGGGTCGCGCGGCGCCTGGCTGAAGGCGGACTATAGCGATGCGCCGGGCCAACGCGGCCTGCCGATGATCCCGTCGACGCAGCTGCGCAACATCATGAGTCGGGCGGCGATGGACAATTTCCAGGTCGCGGTCCACGCGATCGGCGACGCCGCCAATGGCGAAATACTCGACGCGATCCAGGAAATGTCGGACACCTATAGCGGCGATCGGCGCTGGCGGGTCGAACATGCCCAGATCATCGATCCGACCGACCTGCCGCGCTTTGCCCGCTATGGCACGATCGCGTCGATGCAGCCGGTGCATGAAACGTCGGACTGGCGCATGGCGACGGCGCGACTGGGCGAGGCACGGCTGAAAGGCGCCTATGCCTGGAAGGCGATGCTCGACAATCATGTGCCGCTGGCGTTTGGCTCCGACGTGCCGGTCGAAAGCCCCAATCCCTTCCCCGGTATCGCTGCCGCCATGTCGCGGCAGGACGCCAGGGGCGAGCCGGCCGGCGGCTGGATGCCCGAGCAGAAGGTGAGCTTCGAGGCGGCGCTGGACGGCTTTACCCGGCAGGCGGCCTTTGCCGGCTTTGCCGAGAAGAAATTCGGCAGCCTGGTGCCGGGGCAGCGGGCGGACTTCCTGCTGATCGACCGCAATATCGAGACGGCCAGCCCGACCGACATTCGCGGCACGCAGGTGCTGGAAACCTGGATCAACGGCAAGCGGGTCTATGTGAAGGGGCAATAATGGCAAGCTGCAGTGATGCTAACGCATCAGCAGCTTGATACGCTCAAACGCCGCGCGGGCTTAATTTATGCTCGATAATGACCGCCAGCGTCACATCGCGTTGTCGGCGGCGTTCATGGCGTCGTCGATCGTCTCGGGCAGCGGCGGCTGGACCGGGCGATCGCAACCGGCCAGCTTCATATGGGCGCGCAGCGTGTCCATGCGCCCGAGATTCCAGCGCGCCAGCGGCACGCCGAGCGGGCGGAATTCGGCGCGGTCGAACAGCTCGACCACATAGGTCTTGCACAGCTCGTCCACCTGATCGAGCGTCAGCATGCCGAGGTTCATGACCATCGGCTTGCCCGGCACGCCATTACGACCACGCACCAGATCGGTGACGTAGAGGCCGCCGCGCGGATCGACCAGCACGACGTCGGCGCGCGAGGCGTCGATCATGCGGTGGCTGGCGGCATAGGGCTCTACGAAGACATGGGTGCGCCAGACCAGGAAGCCGGCGGTGAGCAGCGTCACCACGAAACCGATGAAGATCGGCCGCATTGCGCCCTGTGGCCGGAAGCGCGCCCAGCCAAGTCCGCCGAGCAGGCAGAAGGGGCCGATGAAGCCATGGGCATAGCGGAAGCCCCAGCCATAGCCCTGCGCCAGCGCCAGCAGGCACCCGGCAAGGCAGCCCAGCGCCAGCGGCAGGGCAATCTCGCGCCCGCGGATCGCATCGCGCCAGCGCATGGCCAGCACGCCAAGGCCCGCGAGCGGCACCATCAATATATTGTTCCAGGCGGCATAGCGGCTGAGATTGACCAGCGGTTGCCAGCGGTCGCCCAGACGCTGGAACAGGCTGCCCACCTTGTCGGCGACGCCGGCGGAGGGGCGCACATCAGTCGGGGCGCCCAGCGCGTGAAGCAGGAAACCGGGCCAGATCTTGGCCCAGACGATAACGATCGCAACCAGGGTCAGCGCGTGGAAGGCCGCCACCGTCCAGCGCCGCGCCAACAGCATCCAGAGGATGAAGGGGGCGATGAAGATGGGCGGGAAATGCCATTGGTGCAGGCCCGCCGCGATCAGCGCGACCACGCCGGCCGAGAGATGGCCGGCAATGCCGCCGCGCAGCACCAGCGCCAGCCAGACCATGTTCAATGCGAAATGGCCGGTCATGGCATAGGGCGTCATCGCCGTGACCCAGAGCTGGGCCGAGGATAACCCCAGCAGCATCGTCACCCAGACGGCATCGGGCCGGTCGGGAAAGAGATGCAGCGCCACCCGCCACAGCGAGAAGAGGCCGAGCACCAGCAAGACCGGGCCGGCGAGATTGGGGTCGCCCATCTGCCAGAACAGTGCCTGGATCGCGCTGTTCACCGGCAGATAGGCGGCGGTCCAATAGTCGGCGGCGCCGAAGGGCGAGAAAAATTCGGGCATGATCGCCCGGCGATAGGGTTCCCATTCGACCGGGATCGGCCGGGCGAACAGGCCTTCGCGCATATAGGCGGCGGCAAAGCGCGCGACCTCTTCATCGCGAGAAACCGAATAATCCTGGAACAGCGCATAATGGCCAGCCCAGGCGGCCAGCCCCAGTAGGACGATGATCGGCACGATGATGCGCGCGCGCGGTTGCGGCAGGCGAAAGCCCATCCCTTCCGCAAAGGGCGCGGCCAGCGCCAGCAGGAACAGGCCGATCATCAGCGCCGGAAAATCCTGATCCAGGAACAGGATGACAGCGAGGCTGACACCCTGACGCCAGGTCACGTGCCACAGGAAGGTCGCACCGAGCCACAGGGCAAGGCCGATCGCCCCGGCAAGGAACAGGCGCCGCGCGCTGACGAAGGGCATTCCCTTCGGCATCAGCTGTCCAGCAGCGCCTTGTTGACGAAGATGCCGTCCATTTCGACCAGCAGCGGGAAATGGCCCTTGTTGTTGGCGAAGAAGGCGGAGGGGACGAAGGCGCGCGCTTCCAGCCAGTCGATCATCGCGCGAAAGCCGGTGCCGCCTTCATAGATGGGACGCACGCCCAGTTCCGTCTGGATGCCGGCCATGTCGGCGATGACGCTCCCCGCCCCTTCGCAGACCGACAGGTCATGGCCCTGCGTATCCATCTTGAGGAAGGGCCGGGCAAAGCCATGGGCGGCACGCAGTTCGGGCAGCAGGCTGTCGAGCCGGCGGCACTGCATCTCCACCGTCTTGGTCACCTTGTTGCGATCGGCGAAGATCGCGTCCTGCGCACCCGAGGGGGCCTTCAAGGAGCTGAACTGGTCGGCGGCCATGATGTTGAAGGTGGCGGTGCCGTCGAAATCGGACAGGGCCATGTTGAAGACATGCCAGTTGCGGTCCGACGCGGCGGCCTTGCTCAGTTCGGCGAAGACGTCCGGGTTCGGCTCGAAGGAAAGGATGGTGCCGGCAAAGCCCGCATCCTTGCGCGCCATGGTCGCATATTGGCCGCGATTGGCGCCGACGTCGAACAGGCAGTCGATGGCGAAGGCGGACAGGAAGCGCTTGAGCGCCTGGATTTCGGGATATTGGTGGACGCGGCCGGCCAGCGCCAGGCGCAGGGCCAATGCACGGTCGGACAATTCGCGGACATAGCGGCTCATGCGCGCAGCACCTGGCGGTAAATTTCCATCGTCGCCAAGGCCATGTCCTTCCAATTGCCCATAATATCTCCATAGGCGCGCGCCCGCGCACCCGCTGCCTGCCTGATGGCCGCGCTTTCGATCAGCGGCAAGAGGGCTTGGGCGAGCGCCGCCGCATTTCCGGCCGGAACTCGAGTGGTGACGCCGTCCGGCAGGGTGCCGAACATGCCGGCGTCCGACGTCACCATCGCCTTGCCATGGTGTAGCGCCGACAGGAAGGCGCCGCTCGAATCGATATGGCGATAGGGAAAGACCATCAGGTCGGCTTTCGCCATGTGCGCGTCCAGCCGGAGCTCGGTGAGGAAGCCGAAATCGGTGATGAGACGATCGACAAAGCCGGCGGCATGGACCGGATCGAGGATCGGCGCGACATCCATGAAGGGCTTGCCGGCCAGCATCAGTTCGAAGGGGTGACCCGCGCGCCAGAGCGACAGGCAGGCCTCCACCAGCAGGTCGACGCCCTTGTATGGGCGGATCGTGCCGAAGAAGAGGATGCGGGGCGCGGCGGGTTCGGGAATGGTGGCGAGGTCCGCCGGGGTGGCGGAGGCGAGTTGCATCGGCGGGTGCGGCGTCACATGGATACGCGCGGGATCGACGCCCTGCCCGACCAGCGCCGCGCGCGTCGTGTCGCCATGGACGATCAACGCATCGAACCGATCGAGCAGCGCGCGATAGCCGCGCCCCTGCAGGCCGCTGTCGGCATGATAGGCATCGGCATTATGGACGGTGTGGACGAGCGCGGTGCGGCCCTTGAGCCGATCGAGCATCAGCCGGTCGGCCGGCGCCAGCGGCAGCCACTGGACATGGGTGACGTCCGCGCCGGTCATCGCATCGAGATTGCCGAGCGCGCAGGTCAGGCCATATTCGGCCGCCTTGGCGAGACGGAAGGCCCGCCCCTCCCCCAGCCGATCGCGCAAGGCCTCGCTGCGGCGGAAGAAGCGCGGGGCGTAGCTATAACCCTGCGGCACGATCGCATCGGTGGCGCGCATCGGCCGGCCGAGCAGGGTGACGTCCGCCCCCGCCTGCGCCAGGCCGGCGCACAGCCCGTCATCATAGCGCCCGGTGAAGAGCGACGGATCGAGCATGGCAATCTTCATGCGCGCACCAGCCGGCGCAGCGAGGTGAGATGGAGGCCAGCCGCCAGCATCAGGGTCAGGGCATAGAGACCGAGGAAGCCTAGATCGAAACGGTCGGGCCAGAACACGCCGGCGAGCGGGACGCTGAGCAGGGAGCCGGCGAGGAAGGGCAGCGAGCGCTGGAGCAGATGGGCGAAGCGGCCGAGCGCGGCCTGGACATAGACCGAGACGCAGATGACCGAGAGCGCGACCAGTGCCAGCGCGGTGAGGCCAAGATCGGCCTGGTCGATCGTGGCGCGGCCGTCGAACAGCTTGTCGAACAGCCAGCCGCCGACCAGCATCAGCAGCGCCGAACCGGCAAGCGCGAAGAACAGCGCGGCGCCGAGCGCGCGGGTCAGGAGTTGACGCAACCGCGCGCTTTCGCCGGCATGATAGGCGCGGGTGATGCGCGGCAGGGCCGCCTCCACCATCGCGCGCACCAGCATCGAGAGCGAGCGCGACATCTTGAAGAAGAAGTCGAACAGCAGCATCGGCCGGGCATCGCTGGTCGCCATGGCGATGGTGAAATAGGGCGCGTTATAGGCGACGATATCCGACACGGTGAAGGCTGCCGACGCGCCGATGTCGCGCAGATAATGGCGGCGCACATGGCCACCGCCGACACGGAAGGCGAACCATTGATTTCGGTTCATGCCGAGGCGGCGATGGACATGGACGATGGCATAGCCGATCACCGCGACACTGACCGCCAGTTGCAGCGCGACCGACAGGCGCGGATCAAGCCCGAAGAGGATGGCCGCCAGCAGGCCGATCGTCACCAGGCGGCGGGCGCAGTCCAGCCCTTCCCACAGGAAATTGCCGTCGATCGCCGCCAGCGCCCGCTTGGCGAGCAAAGCCGGCAGATTGAGGCAGGCGGTGAGGAAGAAGAGCAGGAACAGCATCGGCATGGCCGTATGCAGGCCGCCCAGCGCCAGCGCGCCGAGCAGGATGACGACCGCGCCGACAATCAGCAGCCCGAGGAAGAGGAAGAGGACACCCATTTCCTCCAGCCGGAAGCCGCCGTCCGCCGCATCCTCATCATTGCCCAGCCAGAAGCGGCGCAGGCGCGCATAGATGATGCTGGTGAGACCGAATTCCGCCGAGATGGTGAAATTGCCGAAGGCGACGAGCAGCAGGAAGGCCTGGAACTCCGCCAGCGGCAGCACCCGCACGAAGACGAAGGTGACGGCGAAGCCCCAGATCATCACCAGCCCGACATTGGCGAGCTTGACCAGCGCGAGGATGCGGGCGGATGCCTCCATCCGCGCGAGCATGCTCACTGCGTCGCAGTTCCCAGCGGCTTGCGCGCGCGGAACAGGCGGTCGTCGAGCGCATAGAAATGGCGCGTGTCGGCGTCGATGTCGCGCGCGTCGATTTCCTCCAGATCGAAGCCGGCGGCACGGATGCGATCGGCAAAGTCGAGGCCATATTGGCGGACATGGTCCCACTGGCCGAAGCGCCGTTCGCGCTCGCGCGGCGGGATGTCGAAGCTGCCATCCTCGGTCGGCTTGTCCCACAGCGGCACGATCAGCCAGGCTTCGCCGCCGGGCTTGAGCGCGCGCAGGATATTGCGCAGCACGGCCATGTCGTCGGGCACATGCTCCATCACATGGCTGGCATAGAAAAGGTCGTATCGATCGGTGTCGGACAGCGCCATCAGATCGACCTTGTGCATGCCGGGCACGGTATAGCGCGCGGGATCAAGATCGGCCGGGACATAGTCGGCCGCTTCAGAAAAGCGCTTGACCAGGCTCCCCTCATTGGGGGCCATGTGCAGGATCGCGCCATCGATCGGCACGGTCAACACGCCCTTCATGATGAGATAGTTCATCAGCCGCTCGCGCGGCGAGGCGTTGCAATTGGGGCAGCCCCATTCGCCATTGTCGCCATAGCGGAAGAAGCCGACGACCGTCGTGCCGCAGGCTGGGCAGCCACGATTGGCGCGCGCGCCCAGCGCCTTGCGCAGGTCGAGACCCAATTTGGTCAGATGCTTGCCGGCGGCCTTGGCCACCCGCTGGACAGTAATCACGCCATTCTCCGCTCGGTATCAGCTTCCGGCCTATACAATATGGCGCGGTTTTGGCGAGGGGGATCAGCGCGAAAGATTATCGCGACTGGGCCGGATTCCAGATCGTGACGGTGCGGCCGCGCATGGCCTTGACCACGCCCTTCAGGGTTGCGGCATAGGCGATCAATATATCCATCAGTGTTGCCAGCGGGCCGCTGCGGGCCCGTCCGCCGATGCGGAAGAAGGCCGTCACCGCGATCACCCCCAGCATGGCGAGCAGGATCGACAAGCGCAACGCCAGCACCAGCGCAGCGAGCGCGCCGATCAGGATGAACAGGCCGCCGAACCAACGGACGATCTTGCGCGAGGCATATTTGAACCGGTCGATCGCCGCCATGCGGCGCAGTTGCGGGCGCAAATGGCTGTGCGTGTGCCAGGCGCGAGCAGCGATCCGCACCTTGCGCCGATACTCGTCCCCGCGCCCGGTCACCAGCCGCTCGCGCGCGATCACATCCTTCGCCTTCACCAGCCGCTTGCCGGCAAAGACCACCGCCATGGAGACGGTGAGGTCGTCGAGCACGCTATCGGGAAATTCCGGATAGAGGGAGCGACGGATCGAGAAGATCGAGCCGTCGGCCCCCAGCACATTGCCGGTGCGCGACTCCTCGTCCTTCAGCTTCTCCTCGATCCGCCAGTAGAGCGAACCGACGGCCGCGGTCGCGCTGTCCCCCTCCCCCAGATAATGGAGCGATCCGAGCACGCCGCCAATATCGGGATCGGCATAGCGAGCGAGCAGATTGTCGATCGCGTCGGCATCCAGCAGCACATTGGCGTCGGTGAAGATCAGCACATCGCCGCGCGCACGGGCAGCAAGCAATTTCATGCCATGCGCCTTGCCGCTGCGTCCGGGGCCCTGCAACAGGGTGATAAATCCGCCGCCCCCCTGCGCCGCGATCAACCCGGCGGTGCCGTCGGACGATCCATCATCGAAGGCCAGGATTTCGAGGGTAGGATGCCGATCCTTCAGCATCGCCAGATTGGCGAGCTTGTCCGGCATCGAGGCAGCCTCATTATAGGCGCAGAAAAGCAGCGAGGCGCTGGGCAGCGGGCCATCGGCCGGCGCTTCCGCACGGGTCGGCAACAGGCGCAGGATCAGCGGATAGAAGAAGAAAGGCCAGGCGACCGCGACAAGCGAAAGCAGCAGGACAAGGACAAGCAGAAGGTCGATCATGATCAATAGGCCTTGTGATGCACCAGAACACCCAGCGTCGCGACGATGATGCGCAGATCGCGCCAGATCGACCAGTCGCTGACATATTCCAGATCCGACTGGAGCCGGTCGATCAGATCCTGATGATGGTCGGTCGCGCCGCGATGGCCGCGCACCTGGGCAAGGCCGGTCATGCCCGGCTTGATGCAGTGCCGTTCCCAATAGCGGGCGTCGACCTCCCAATAGAGGCTGTCGCCCGCCTTGGCGGCGGCGGCATGGGGGCGTGGGCCGACGACGCTCATGTCGCCGTTCAGCACGTTGAAGAGCTGGGGCAGTTCATCGATGCTGGTCTTGCGCAGGAAGGCGCCGACGCGGGTCACGCGATCATCGTCGCGCTTCGTCAGCGTTGCGGCCTTGTGGTCGCTCGCCTCGGTCCGCATCGATCGGAACTTGTAGATGGAGAAGGGCCGCCCATCCTTGCCGATGCGCGGCTGGCGGAACAGGATCGGGCCGGGGCTGGTCAGCTTTACCGCCAGCGCGGCGCCGAACAGGACCGGCGACAGCGCGATGGTGGCGATCGTGGCGACGATGATGTCGAACAGCCGCTTGATCAGGCGATCACGGAATTGCAGCGGGCCGCCGGCGACGATGATCGTCGGCTGGCCGTCAAACTCGTCCACCCGCGCAGGCGCGAAGCGCAGCAGTTCGGGGACGACGATCTCGCCCCGCGCCGAGAGCGACTTGAGCGCCGCGGACCAGTCGTCCATCCGTTCGAGCGGACAGGCGACGATCACCCGCTCCGCCATGCCGACCGCAGCGGCCAGGCGTGCGGCCATGTCGGCATCATGGCGTTCGGGATGGAGATTGGCGGCGTCCGCCTGGATCACCTCCATATGGGCGCCGGTCTCGATCGCGACCCCGTCCATGATGACGGCGGTGAGGTGCGGGACATCGCCCAGCAGGCGAACCGCCAGGCGCGCAACCGCCAGGCGCACCAGCGCCAGCGTCGCCGCGCCCAGCAGCAGGCCGGTGAGGAAGGTCAGACGGGACAGCTGTTCGGCGATCTTGCCCAGATAGACGATCAGCAGCATCAGCAGCGCCGCCTGCGCCAGCGCCAGCAGGGCGCGGAAGATGCCGCGGCGCACGCGATCCAGCGTGTTGATGCCATAGGCTCCACCCTGCACCGCGAGGATCGCATAGAGCGGCGCGACCATCGAGAACATCACCAGGCCATGGGGCTTGCCCGGCTCGCCCAGGAAGGCGCCGACGACCAGCCAGTTGGCGAGGAGAAAGGCGATGAACAGCCCCGCCATGTCGCCGGCCAGGCACAGCGCATAGAGGCGCAGCCGCACAATTTCCTTCGAGACAGTCAATGAGGCGCCCTGCATGATCATTATGCTGTCCCGTTGGCACCGGGCGGGGCCGGTTGCAAGGGGATCACGCGCCGAACAGCCGGCCGAGCGCCTTGTCGAGCATCACCATTTGCCATAGCAGCCGGCCATGGTCGGCCACGCCGGCCTTGTGGTCGGCCGCGACCTTGGCCAGCATCTTCGTGTCGAACCAGCCGGTGCGGGCCAGCGCCGAGCCGCCGGCGACCGCCGTCGCCTCGCCCGCCAGCGCGCCGCGGAACCAGGCGCTGATCGGAGTCACGAAGCCCATTTTCGGGCGGTAGAGAATATCCTGCGGCAGGAAGGGCTCCATCGCCTTCTTCATGAGATATTTGCCGCTATTGCCGCGAATGCGCTGGGCGACTGGCAGGCGGGCGGCAAATTCGACCAGCCGATGGTCGAGCAGCGGTTCGCGCGCCTCCAGGCTGACGGCCATGCTCATCCGGTCGCTCTTGGTCAGGATGTCGCCGGGCAGCCATATGCGGATATCGGCATATTGGGCGCGATCAAGTGGATCGCGCGCCGGGGCATTGGCCATCGCCTTGATATAGCGATCCTCGGCGCGATAGGCGCCCAGCCGGCTCTTCATGTCCTGGCTGAAGAGACGCTGACGCAGCGCATGGGGCGTAACCCCGACCGAGGCAGCATAGGCCTCGCCACCATCGCCGGCCAGTTCGAGGAAGGTCGATTTGGCGCGCAGCGGGCGTGGCGCCCAGTCGGCCTTGGGATAATAGCGGCCGAGCGTCCCGAACAAGGGTTCGCGCACCGAAGCGGGGATCAGGCCGCGCAGCCTTTCCCCCTGCATCTGGAAACGGTGGCGGCGATAGCCGGCAAACGCCTCGTCCGCGCCATCGCCGGACAGGGCCACCGTCACCTGTTCGCGCGCCAGTTCGCAGACCCGGTAGGTGGGCAGCGCGGAGGCATCGGCAAAGGGTTCGTCGAAATGGAAGGCCAGCGTGTCGGCCAACCCATAATCATCGGGTGATACGATGCGCGTACGGTGATCGGTGGCGAAGCGCCGCGCGATCCGGTCGGCATAGGCGGTCTCGTCCAGGCTGGCGACGTCGAAGCCGATCGTGCAGGTCTTGACCGCCTGGTTCGACGCCTCCGCCATCAAGGCAACGACGCTGCTGCTGTCGACGCCGCCGGACAGGAAGGCGCCGAGCGGCACGTCGGACACCATGCGCGAGCGCACCGCCTGACGCATCAGCGCGACCAGTTCCTCCTCCAGCGCCTCGGGCCTGGCCTTGCTGCGATCGGCAAAGCTGATGTCCCAGTAACGCTGCGGATGGGGCAGCGGACGGCCGCGCACCAGCCGCAATGTCTCGCCCGCACCCAGCTTGCGCACGCCCGCGACCATGCAGGCATCGTCGGGGACATAGCCATAGGCGAGATAATCCTCGACCGCGCTCAGGTCCGGCGCACGGCGGAGCAAGGGGTGCGCGAGCAGGCTCTTCAATTCCGATCCGAAGATCAGGCTGCCGTCCGACAACAGGGCATAATGGAGCGGCTTCACCCCCAGCCGGTCGCGCACCAGCCAGAGCGACTGGGCGCGCGCGTCGAACAGGGCGAAGGCGAACATGCCGTTGAAGCGATTGACGCATTCCTCGCCCCACTGGCGATAGCCGTGCAGGATGACTTCGGTATCGCTGTCGGTACGAAAGACATGGCCCTTCGCCTCCAGTTCGGCGCGGACCTCGGCGAAATTGTAGATTTCCCCGTTGAAGGTGACGACCAGGCTTTCATCCTCGGTCAGCATCGGCTGGCCGCCGCCGCCAAGATCGATGATCGACAGGCGCAGATGGCCAAGGCCCACGCCCGGCGCGGTCCAGATGCCGCTGCCGTCCGGGCCGCGATGCGGCATCACGTCCAGCATGGCGCGCACCCGCGCAGGATCGACCGGCTTGGCCGTTTCGAGATGGAAGATGCCCGCAATTCCGCACATTGTTACGGTCCTAGCCTATGCCCGCGCTGCGGTCAGCCAATTCCTTCACATTGCCCAGATCGCGCAGGAAGGCGGCGATTGCCGCATCGGAGGGATGGCCGGGATGTTCTTCGGCGGAAACGAGGATCGCGACCGAGCGCGGATCGCGGCCGAGCAGCCGGGCGAGCATGGTCTGGATCTTCACCTCCGGCTTGCTGCCGGTCGGTGCGCCCTGCCCCACCACATAGAAGCTGACAACATGGCGGACGAGCGGGCCGGGACCGGTGATCTGCTCGCCGCGTGCGTCGGCGGGCGCCGGTGCGGGTGAGGACCAGGTCCATTCCTTGTCGGGGTCGACCGCGCCCTGGCCGAAACCAACGAGTTCGCGCTTGTCCTCCTGCCGGTCAAAGGCGGCGACGACGAGGTCCACGACCTGTCCCTGCGCATTGGCATAGCGGCCCGAGATGAAATGATCGGCGCCGTCGAAGCGTGGTTTCCAGGGATAGGTCTGGGCGGCACTGGTGCGGGTCCAGCCCGGCACCGTCGGCAGATCGATGCGCGACGGCAGCGGACGGGCAGTGGCGGCGGTGGCCGCCAGCCAGAGCGGCGCGGCAACGATGACGCCAAGCGCGATGGCCGCCATCATGCCGGCGGGCGCCTGCCGCCGGACGGGACGCTGCAGCGGCACGGGATCGAACCAGGGGTCGCCGGGCTTGCGATCGAAGAACGGCCAGGCCGTCGCCATCACGATGATCATGATGATCGCGAAGAAAACCCAGCCATAGACGACATGGTCGAAACCGACGGCGGCATCGACCGTGGTCAGATGGGCGACCAATATGGTGGCGAAGGCGCGCACGCCATTGGCCAGCACCGACAAGGTGAGCGCCCCGGCCATGAACAGGATGCGGCGCGGCCAGCTCTGGAAGCAGACATTGCAGACCAGCGCGCCATAGGCGGTCATGGCGATCAGGAACTTGGCGCCCGAACAGGCCTCTGCCACCTCGAAATAGCCGGTCGGGGTGGTGATGAAGATGCCCTCCATATGGGCGGGCACGCCGGCCAGCGTCAGGAACATCATCGAGAGATGCGCCGTCACCAGCTGGAGATGCGGCACGATCTCCTCACCGAAGGGGACCATGAAGAAGGCGTAGAAGAGCGGGAAGAGCAAGGCGCGCGCCACCATCGGCCCGAGCAGTGCGATCACCGCGCCCTGGAGCATCATGACCAGCGCACCATGGCGGACCATTGCGACGCCCGCCGCCGCGCCGAGCAGCCAGGCAAAGGCGCCAAGGCCCAGCCAGATCAGGCCCGGCGGCCAGGCGACCGGCTCCAGTTGACGCAGGCCGGGCAGACGCTGCTGCACCAGCCAGGCGATGAGGATCGGGATGAAGAGGCAATGGCCGAAGGTGGAGGCGTTCCACCAGATCGAGACCATCGAATAGAGATCGTCGAAGAAGAGCGTCAGGATGGCCGCGGCCACCACGCTGAGCGCGGTCAGATGACCACGCCAGCCGGCAAGGCCCATGCGCGGCATGTCGGCAAGGGAACGGGCGCGATCGGTCATGCGGCCTGCGGGTCGGCCTTGCCCGGCGCGCCGAGCAGCAGGTTGGGCAGACCGCCGAGCGTCGCCGACCAGCGATAGCGGTCCTCGACACGGCGGCGGGCGGCGAGGCCGAGCTGTGTCCCTCGCGCCGGATCCGCGAGCAGCGACAGGATCGTCCGGGCTTCGGCCGCCGGATCGGCGGCGATCAGGAAATCGCGGCCATCGACCGCATCAATGCCTTCGGCGGCCTGAGGCGAGGCGACGACCGGACGGGCCATCGCCATCGCTTCCAGCACCTTGTTCTGGATACCCCGTGCGATGCGTAGCGGCGCGACCACCAGATCGGCAGCGGCCAGCCAGCCGCGCACATCGGGCACGCCGCCGGTAACGATGACGCCGGGGAGATCGGCGAGCGCCTGCACCGGCTTCGACGGGTTGCGGCCGACAATGGCGAAGCGCGCGTCGGGGCGCGCGGCCTGAATGGCGGGCAGCGTCTGGCGCGCGAAACTCTCGACCGCCTCGACATTGGGGCGATAGTCCATCTGGCCGGTGAAGACGATCAGCGGCCCTGCGCCCTTATCGACGGCCGGGAAATCGGCCGCGGGGTCGAAATAGTCGAGCGCCACGCCATTTTCGAGCGCGACGATCCGGTCGGCGCCAAGGCCGCAGGCATCGCGAAACAAGGCCGCTTCGGCCTCGCTGACGAAGCTGCAGATATCGGCGCGGGCCGCGACCTGCCGCTCGAAATCGAGCAGCACGCGGCCCTCGCGCCGGTTGATCCAGCCCATCGGACCGGAACCCTGTGCGCCATAAGCGGCATATTTGGCCGAATCGAAATCGACGAAATCCATCAGGAACCGCACCCCCGCCGGCAGCATGGGCACGAAATGCGCCATCTGCGCCGAATAGGCAATCACGGCGCGGATCGGCCGTTCGGCCATGACCTGCGCGACCCAGCGATGCAGGCCCGGATGATCGAACAGCGACACCAGCAGCGACTGGCCGCGCGCCAGGCCGGTCAGGCCGGCAACGATGCGCGAACGGTCGCGCATCAGCACGCACTGGCTGGCCGTCAGTTGCGCCATGTCCGGGGCAAAGCCCATGTCGCGATCATCATCGGCAAAGCAGCCGACATGGACCGGCGCCATCTGCGCCAGCCGCTGAAGCAGATGATAGGACCGGATCTTGTCGCCCCGGTCGGGCGGGAACGGAATACGATGGCAGAGGAAAAGAAGCTCGCCCGTCATCCAAGGCCCCGCGCGATATGCGGACCGATCAGGTTCGCGACGGGCAGCGGCAGCTTCTTCCACAATTCCACCTTGCGCCGATATTGCGGCGAGAGCGGATTGACGTCGCGCGTCTCCTTGCCCGGCGCGGTGCGTAGATGATAGCCGAGCGGATCGCCCTCGAAACCCCAGGTCTTCTTCCAGGCCGCGGGGCCGGTGCCGACTTTCGACCGGCCGAAGTCGAAATGGGTGAGGCCGCGCTCGCGGGCCTGACGCATCAGGGTGAAATAGAGGACTTCGTTGGAGCGCATCGCCCGCGCCTCCAGCCCGGCGCCATGCCAATAGGGCATGCAGGCGCCGCCATGATAGAGGCTGATGACCGCCGACAGGGGCTTGCCGTCCTTCGATACCATGGCGATGTCCGCATCCGCCCCGAACCGGTCGAGGATGGCATCGAACAGCGCGCGCGGGAAGACCGGCGTGCCGAGATTATGGACGCTCTGGCAATAGAGGCGATAATGGATGTCGCGCAGCCGCTGGTCGCGGCCGGTCTCGAACTGGAGGTCGTTACCGAGGCCCTTGCGGATTTCCGCGCGGTGGCGCTTGGGCACGGCCTTCAGTTCCGCCTCGTCATCGGCGGCAAGCGCGCGGGAGAAACCGAGATAGGCGTCGGCCTTGTTCTGCCATGAGGCGCCACCGGGCGCTTCGCCGCCGCGCAGTTCCAGCGTGTCGCAGCCCAGCCTTTCCGCCTGATACCAGGCGGCATCGGCCAGCTTGGCGATCGCCTTGCGATGGGTTGCGAGGATGCCGCCATCGACCGCGAAACCGCTGCCGACGAGCGCCTTGCCGAACAGGGCCGAACGGATATGGGTCAGCGGCAGCACGCCGTTGATCTCGCCCGCGGGCGTGCGGGCGACCAGCATGATCGCCTTCTGGCCGGTGCCGGCCTCCACACCCATGATCCAGGCTGGTCGATGAAAGGGCGTCGAGCCCGGCTGGGCGCAGACCCAGGCATCGATTTCCGCCACGACAGCCGGATCGGACAGGCGCGCCTCTCCGACGATGACGCTCAGATCGACAATCGCATTCATCTGCTCATTCCCTCAGTACCCTGGCACCAACATAGGCCCAAAGGGCTGAATATATGGTAATCAGCCAAGACCCCGACTGATCATCGGCCCCAGCAGATTGGCGACCGGCAGCGGCAATTTCTTCCACAATTCGATCCGGCGCTGATATTTTGCACTGGTCGGGCTGACGTCGCGCAACTGGCCGGTGGGCGACCAGTCATAATAGACGAGCGGCTGCGGATCGAAGCCGAAGCTTTTCTTCCAGGCGGCCTGGCCGCTGCCGACCTTGGACCGGCCAAAGTCGAACAGGCCGGCGCCGCGCGCGCGGCCATGGCCCATCAGGCGGTAATACATGAGTTCGTTGGACCGCAGCCGGCGCGCATCGGCGCCGCCGCCGCCCCAGAAGGGCATGACCCGGTCGCCATGATAGAGGGTGAGCACCGCTGAGACCGGGCGATCGCCATCGCGCACGATGCTGATGTCGGCATCCGCGCCAAAGGCGGCGATCACCTCCCGGAAGAGGCGCGCGGGGAAGACCGGGGTGCCGAGGTTGCGGACGCATTCGGCATAGATGCGATAATGGTCGCGCAGATGCGCCGGGGAGCAGCCATGATCGACGCTGAGCGCCGGATTGGCGAGCGCCTTGCGCAGTTCGGCGCGGTGCTTGCGCGGAATGGCAAGCAGTTCGGCCTCGTCATCGGTGGCGAGCGGGCGGACGAAGGCGACATGCTCGCCCTCGCAGACGCGCCAGCCCTGGCCGGGCGCGACACCGCCGCGCAGTTCGACCGGCACATCGCCGCGCGCCCGCGCCTCATTCTGGGCCGCAGCAGCCAGGGCGGCGATCACGGCCGGATCATCGGCCAATATGCCACCATCGACGGCAAAGGCGGCGGATACCAGAGCCTGGCCGAACAGGCGGCTGCGCACATGCTGGAGCGGCAGCAGGCCGCAAATCTGGCCCGAGGGCGCGACCGCCGCGAGCATCAGCGCCCGGTTCGCGGTCGCCCGCTCAATCGCGATCAGCCAGGCCGGACGATGGAAGGGCGTGCTGGCGCCATGGGCCAGCACATAGGCATCGGCCGCCTGCGTCTGCGCCGGATCGGCAAGGTCCAGCGTGGTGATCGCCAGATCAGCCCGATTGCCCGCGATCATGCGGCGCGCGCCGCTTCCTGCGCGATCAGTGCATCGACGCGGGTCCAGGCGAAATCCTGGGTCAGGCGGCGCAGCTTGCGGGCCATAACCGAAAGATTGGTATAATGGCGCACCCGCGAGCGCAGCGGCGCGCCGGCGACGCGCGGCTGATCCGGGTCGATTTCCCAGGGGTGGAAATAGATGATGGCGGGCCGCTGCGCCTGCCCGTTCACCTGGCGGATCGCCCAGCGCGAAAAGCCATAGGGCAGCAGGCGGAAAAAGCCCCCGCCCCCGGCCGCCAGCGTGCGCTGGCCCAGCTTTGCCGTGGTCACCGGCAGTTCGAGCAGGTCCGATCCGGCCACCGGCTTCCAGGCGAAGCGCGGCGAGTCGGGCCAGCCATAATGGTCATGCCGGATCGGCGCGACGCTGCTGGAATAGGCATAGCCTTCCTCAGCCAGGATCGGATGCGCCCAGGGCGTGCGCGGGTCGATCGAGAAGCTGGGCGCGCGATAGCCCGACACCTTCTGTCCGCTCGCATCCTCCAGGATCGCGCGGGCCTTGCGCAGGTCGGCGCGAAACTGTTCGGGGGTGAAGGTGAAGACGCGGGCATGGTCATAGCCATGGCTGGCGACTTCATGCCCGGCTTCGGCAATTCGGCGCATCAAAGCGGGATAGCGTTCGGCGACCCAGCCCAACGTGAAGAAGGTCGCGGTAACGCCAGCCTGCGCGAACAGGTCCAGCACCGCATCGGTGTTACGCTCGACGCGATGCGTCAGCCCCTCCCAGTCGGAACGGTCGATCGTCCGCTCGAAGGCGCCGACCTGGAACCAGTCCTCGACATCGACGGACAGGGCATTGTGCATCATGATCTTGTCCCGGTGTTGCCGCGCGGGCGCGATCAGGCGGCGTTACGCTCCGGATCGGCGGCGCGTTCGTCGCGCTCGACCCAGTCGACCAGCAGGGTCAGCACGCGGCGCAGCGCCGCATCCTGTTCCTCGACGCGGAATTCGAGGCCCGACAGGCGCTCCTCGATCAGGGCGAAACAGCCCTTGAGCGCTTCGGGATCGACCGTCGGCGCGGCGTAGGAGGCGTGGTTCTGCATCGCGCGCAGGGCGGCGATTTCGGCACGCAGCGCCTCAATCTCCTCATGCACGGCGGGCGGTACGAGATCGGGCTGCGCCGGCGCCTGCCAGGCAACCGCCTGCGGCGCGGCGGCAGCGGCGACCGGTTCGGCCGGTGCGATCGGTTCCGGCGCGGTTTCGCCGGCACTATCCAGCACGGACGGCGCGATCGGCTCGGCGCTGACATCCTCGTCCACGCCCATATCCTCGATCACCGCCTGGACCGCCTGACCGTCAATCTCGGTCAGTTGCTCCAGTGCGCCCAGCAGCAGCACGCGGCTGACCAGCGCGTTGATGCGGCGCGGCACGCCGCCGGTGGCGGCATAGATGGCGTCTAGCGCATCGTCGGTGAAATAGGGATTGCCGGTCCAGCCAACCAGCGTCAGGCGATGGCTGATATAGGGTTCGACCTCCTGCGGCAGCATCGGGTCGAGATGATGGGTCGCGATCACGCGCTGGCGCAGCTGCTCCAGCTCGGGCGAGCGGACAAGGTCGCGAAATTCGGGCTGGCCGAGCAGGAATATCTGCAGCAGCGACTGACCGCCCAACTGGAAGTTGGACAGCATGCGCAGTTCCTCGATCGCCGAAACCGGCAGGTTCTGCGCCTCGTCCACGATCAGCAGCGAACGGCGGCCGGCGCGGGCCTGACCCTGCAGATAGGCCTCGATCTGGCGCAATATCTGCGCCTTGGCGACGCCGTCTGTGGCAAGGCCGAAGCTCTGCGCGGCAAGGCGCAGCATGTCGTCGCCCTCGACCTGGGTCGACACGATCTTGGTCGCGGTCAGGCGCGCCGGATCGATCGTGCTCATCAGATGGCCGACCAGCGTCGTCTTGCCGGCGCCGATGTCGCCGGTGATGACGATGAATCCCTCGCCCTGCGCCAGACCATAGCCCAGATAGGACAGCGCCTTGCGATGCGTCGTGCTCTCGAAATAGAAATGCGGGTCCGGCGTCAGCTGGAACGGGCGCCCCTGCAATCCATAGAACTGATCGTACATCTGTCGTCTCCATCCGGCCGACCGGCGTCGTACAGACGCCGTTATAGCCCGAATTTCCTTAAAAGCTGTAACGCAGGCCGACCTGGCCCATCGCGTTGATCAGCGTGTCAAAATCATCCGCCTTCGCCGCATCGACGCCGAGCGAAGCCGATGCCGTAAGTTTCCTGGTCAAGCCCCTGAAATAGCTTGTGAAGGCACCATAGTTCAAGACATCGGCGCGCGCGCCGCTGGCATCGAAATAATTGATGTAGACCGCCGTATCCAGGGAATCGCGATCGTTGAACGCGTAAGTGACGGTGCCATTGCCATACCAATTCTGGTCGCGGGTGCCGCTGATCAGCACGCTCTGGGTCGTCGGCGTGATGAACTTGCGGTTGGAATAGCCGCCGCCCAGACCAAAGCCCCAAGGGCCGCGCCGGGTGGAATATTGGCCGGCGACGCCACGATAGCGGAAATTGGCGCCGGTGATGCCGGCCAGCGCATCGTTGAAACATTCGCCCCCGCCGGTCGGCGAGAAGGCGCAGCCGGTGAGATCGCCGGTGAACGGATTGCGCGGCACGATCAGGTTGGTGCCAGTGAAGGCCGCGGCATCCGCCGTGATCATCCGGCCGAAGCTTTCAATGCCGTCGAACACGGCGATGCCGATGCTGCTGTTGCGGCCCTGCCAGGTGAACTGGCCCTGATAGGACATGCCGCCATAGCGTTCGCCCACCGTCGCCTTGAGCGACGTGCGGCGATTGGGCCGCCACAGCACGCCCACATCCCAGATCAGGTCGCCGAAATCATAATAAAGTTCGCGCGGCGAACTCTTGTCGGTGACATAGCGGCCATTGCGGATGATCGGCACGCCATCCTCGTCCAGCAAGGGCGCGCGCTGGCTGATCTCTATATCCTCATAGCCGATGCCGCCGAGCAGCGCGACCGTGGGCGAAACCGGCATGATCGCATCGACCCGGCCCCAGACATCCTCGAACCGCTGGTCGAGCTGGCTGGCATCCTCGCGGCTGTAGCCGGCGCTGGCGGTCAGGCCGACCGGCAATATGGTGCCCGGCGCAAAGCCGACGGAGCCATTCAGATCATGCGACCAGCTTTGTGCGAAGGAGCCGTTGGCGATCGCGGCGCTGGGGACATTCACATCGACATCATCATCGACGCGGGCAAAGCCCAGCCGATAGGAAGCCTTGATGTCGAGATCGCCGACCTTCGTGGCGTAGCTGGGCCCGATATAGCCGCCCCAGATCTGGCTGGTAAAACGGTTGTCGATCGCCGCAGCGCCCGAATAGCCGTCGGTCCGCACGCGCGAAGCGATGCCTCCGGCCTGCAGGGTGAGTTCGGGGGTCAGCTTGTAGCCGGCATTGGCGATACCGCTCAGCACGTCGGAATCGGTCGCGTGGCCCCAGCCGAAACTGTGCATATACTGGACGTCCGCCGCGGCATTGAGCCGACGGGTCTGGACCTCCACCGTCACGCCGGCGGTGAGATTGGTGTAGGTCACGACGTCGCCGTCGCCCTTGAGCGGCACCATCACCACCTGGTCGATACCAAGATAAGGCGTGACATCGACCTTCCTGGTCGACACGGGCGTGCCTTGCGCCAGCGCCGGGGCGCTGACACTGGCAAGCACCAGCAGCGAGGTGCCGGCGATCAGGGCGCGCGCGGTCATCCCGCCTCCCCCTTGCCATAATAGGAACCGAAGCGACGGGCGCCGCCGGTGTAGCGGACGGCGTTGAGCAGCAACTGGACCTGCGCCCCGCCCTTGAGCAGCGCGGCCGCCTCCCGCAGCGCGCTTTCCGACGTCTTGTCGGCCCGCACGACCAGCAGCGCGACCGCGACATGGCTGGCCAGCACGGCGGCGGGCGAGGCCGCGAGCAAGGGCGGCGAATCGAATACGATGATGCGATCGGGCCGACCCTCGGTCAGCCGTTGCAACAGCATTTCGGTGCGCGCGGAGGCGAGATATTCGGTGTCGGCATGGCTGCGCTGGCCCGCCGGCAGGACCGACAGCGAGGGAATGTCTGTGCGCAGCACGCAATCCTCGATCGCGACCAGCGGATCGGCGAGCGCGTCCATCAGCCCCGGCCCGGCCTGCAGGCCCAGCGTCTCGGGGATGCCGGGATTGCCGAAATCGGCATCGACCAGCAAAATCTCGCGATCCTGTTCGGCCGCCAGGCTGAGCGCCAGGTTGATCGCGCAGAAGGTCTTCCCCTCGCCGCTATGGGGCGAACAGAGGAGGATGCGGTTGCCGCGCGGATTGTCCTGAAGATGGGTCAGCAGCCCGCGCTTGAGCAGGCGGAACTCCTCGCTCATCGCGGTGACCGGCGCGCCAGGCACCAGGAAGCCGGCTTCGGTCAGCCGGTCGCGATCAACTGGCTGGGCCGGGCTGGTCCAGGACTGCGCGCGGAAGATCGGCACCTCGTCGGACATGACCGGGGCCGGCGCCGGCGGCGCGGGATCGAACATCGGCGGCGGTGGCGGCGCATCGGCCGGCACATCGACGGCCGGCGCCGCACGACCACGCAGGGCCGCCTGGAAATCGAAAATCTCGGTGGCGCGTTCGATCAGCGAGCCGCGGCCCTTGATGGGGCTATGCTGGTTCATGGGATCAGGCTCCTTCACGCCGTACCGCGCTGGATGAATTCGACGACGATCAGCAACAGACACAGGGCAGCCAGGCCGCCGCTGGCGCCCGCAAACCATTTCATCCGCTGCTTGTCGAGAGCGACCTGGGCCGTACTGGCGACCTGGGTGATCGACCCGGCGACCGGAATGCCCACAGCCCGTTCCAGACGGGCGGCCGTCGGGAAGGTGCCCTTGAGCTGGCCGATCGCGAAGGCGACGCCAATGCCGGCGCCGATGCCGAGGATCAGCACGCCCAGCAGCAGCAGCGGCCGGTTGGGTGCCGCCGGCGCCGTCGGCAGGCTGGCGGGCTGAAGCACGCTGAACTGCACCGCACCGGTTTCGGTCTTCACGTCGCCACGCAGGCGGATTTCCTCGCGGTCGGCGAGCAGCTTGTCATATTGGGTCTGGAGCGCAGCATAATCGCGATCCAGCTTTTCCTGTTCGGACGCCACGCCCGGCTCATCGATCTGATGCGCGGTCATTGTGTTGAGATCGGCCTGAAGCTGCGCCTTGCGGGTCGACAACGCCTGCACGGTGGCGGCGCGCTCCGCCTGCATCGACTTGATCGACAGATAGGCGGGGTTGGGCGTGCCGGCAGCGGCAGCGCCACTGGCGCCGCCCTGGCGACGCAGATTGTCGACCTGCCGCTGGGCGGCGATCACGTCGGGATGGCTGGCAGTCCAGCCGCGCGCGCGCATGCCGGCGAGTTCGGCCTGGGCCTGGGCCAGCGGGGATGCACCGCCACCGACCGCCACGCCCGGCAGCGTCGCCGGGGTGCCAGCGAGTTGGCCGTTCATTGCGCTGAGCGCGCTCTGCGCCTGCACCAGCTGGGCATCGATATTGTTGATCTCCAGACGGGCCGCATCCATGCGCTGGCTGATCGTGCCGGCGCCCGGCAGCACCCCGGCATAGCGCTGGGCAAATTCGACGCGCCGCTTGTCGGCGGCTTCGAGCTGCTTGCCGCGACCGGCGATCTGCTGGTCGAGGAAGGCCAGGCTCTGGCGGGTTTCGGTGCGGCCGCCAGTCAGATTTTCTTCCTGGAAGATGTCGATCAGCTTCTGCACCACCTGCTGGGCGATGCGGGCATTGGCGCCATCCGACAGGCCGCTGTCGGCCGAGGTCGCGCTGATGTCGATCATGCTGGGGTCCGCCTGGGCCAGCACGGTGATATGCTCACGCAAGGTGGTGATCTTGCCCGCCACGTCGCGCGGCCCGGAAATGGTCTGGGCGAGATCCGTGCCACGCACGACCTTTTCCAGATTTTCCGCGCTCAGCAGCGTCTGGCGCACCCGGTCGAGATCCTGCTGGGACTGGACCTGGGTGATGCCGATCTTGTCCTCCAGCAGCGACTGGGTGTTCACATAGACCCGCGCCTTGGATTCATAGCCATTGGGGATGAGCGACACGCCCAGCCAGCCCAGCATACACACGCCCCAGGCCACGGCCAGCGCGATCCAGCGCCGGCTCCATATGCCGTGGAGAAGGACCAGCAGCTCGTCGTACAGACCCGCCATGATCAGAACATGCTTTCCGGAATGATGATGACGTCGCCAGGCGCCAGCATGACATTGGCCTTGGTGTCGCCCTTCTTGAGCAGGTCGCCGATGCGGACCTGATATTCCTTCTGCTTGCCGCTCGCCTTGTCGAAGCGGACCAGCCGGGCGCGATTGCCGGACGCATATTCGCTGAGGCCACCGACCGAGATCATGGCGTCAAGCAGCGTCATGTTCGCGCGATAGGGGATGGAGGCCGGCTTTTCGGTCGCGCCGACGATCCGCACCTGCTGGCTGTAGGTGCCGGAGAAATTGTCGACGATCACCGACACCAGCGGATTTTCGATATATTGCGACAGCGCCAGCTTGATGTCGTCCGACAGCATCTTGGGCGTCTTGCCGACGGCCGGCATGTCGGTGATCAGCGGCGTGGTGATGCGGCCATCGGGACGCACCTGCACCTTGGCGCCCAGTTCCGGGTTGCGCCAGACGAAGATGGTCAGGTTATCGAGCGGGCCGATGATATATTCCTCGCCCGGCCCCTCCTGGGTCGCGACGAAGGATGCGGGGGGAAGCTGCGGCGCGGAGCCGGTCGAAGCGCAGCCCGACAGGGCCACCGCAGGCAGCGATGCACCGATCAGGAGCCTGGAAATCCGCTGGAAACGCATAAAATTCACCCCTTCATACCATCATAGCCGACGCGCGACCGGAAAAAATGATCGCGTGCAGGCCCATGGCTTCATCCTCGTCATGCCGGAAAAGGGTAAAGATAGGGTTAGGCCTGCTGTCGGACATGGATTAGCCAAGTAATAGTTCACGAGGACTTGGGTGGCCAAGAAAGGCCGCGGGACTTGCCGACGCACCATAGGCACCGGCAAGGAAGATCGCGATGAAATCGCCGACATCGACTGGCGGCAACGCGACCTTTTCGCCCAACCGGTCGATCGGCGTGCAAAGGCAGCCCACGACATTGACCGGCTGGGTGGTCGGTTCGCGCCCGAAGCGGTTGGCGACCGCGATCGGATAGTTGCGCCGCACGACCGTGCCGAAATTGCCGCTGGCGGCCAGTTGATGATGCAGCCCCCCGTCCACGACGACGAAGGTTTCACCCTGGCTCTGCTTCACGTCGACGACACGGGTCAGATAGATGCCCGCCTCCCCCACCAGCCAGCGGCCCAGTTCGATCGCGAATGCACTGTCGGTCAGGATATCGGGCAGCGCGTTGAGCGCGGTGTCGAGCGCGACGCCGATCGGCCGGATGTCCAGCCGCTCGTCGCCGGGGAAATAGGGAATGCCGAAACCGCCGCCCAGATTGACCAGAGGCGGCGCGACGCCGACGGCGTCGGACAGGCGCGCCGCCAGATCGATGGTCGCCGCCTGAGTCTCGATGATCGCCATCGGGTCGAGCGCCTGGCTGCCGGCGAAGATATGCCAGCCGCGCCAGTCCGCGCCGCCATCGATCATGGCACGCGCCAGCGCGGCCGCGCGATCGGCATCAATGCCGAACGGCTTGGCCCCGCCGCCCATGCGCATGCCGGACCCTTTGAGGTCGAAATCCGGGTTCACCCGCACGGCCAGGCGCGGCACCTTCCCCAGACGCTCCGCCACGGTCAGCGCGCGCGCGCCCTCCCCCTCGGACTCCAGGTTGATGGTGATGCCGGCATGGATGGCGGCTTCCAGTTCGTCATTGCGCTTGCCCGGCCCGGCAAAGCTGATCCGTGCCGGGTCCATGCCGGCCTCCAGCGCCATCGCCAGTTCCCCGCCCGAGGCGATGTCGAACCCGTCGACCAGCCCCGCCATGCGCGAGAGCAGCGGCGCATAGGGATTGGCCTTGATCGCATAATGAAGATCGATCTTCTTGGGGATCGCCTCGCGGAAGCGACGCACCTGCGCCTCGATGATGCCCATGTCATAGACGAACAGCGGCGTGTCGCCCGCTTCGTCGACCAGGCTCGCCGCGCCGCAGCCGCCAATCAGCAGCATGCCTTCTTCCTCGGCGAACCAGGCGGGAATGGGGCCCATGGGCTTCATGACGCATACTCCTTGGCCAGCGCGACTCGATCGATCTTGCCATTGGGGTTACGCGGGAACTGTGCAAGCACTAGCGTCTCGCGCGGCTGCATGAAATTGGGCAGTTCGGCCTTCAGATGGGCGGCAACAGCCGCGACAACATCAGGATCGGCAGCGCGCAGCAGCAGCAACACCGCCTGTCCCAGCCGCTCATCCCTGACACCGAGGGCAACAGCCTCCGCCACGCCGGGAACGGCGACCGCCGCCTCCTCGATCTCGGTCGGGCTGATGCGATTGCCGGCCGACTTGATCATCGCATCGTCGCGGCCGACGAAATAGAGCAGGCCATCCGCGTCGCGGCGGACGGTGTCGCCGGACCATACGGCCGTGCCGCCATGGCGCGAGGCGGATGGCGCCGGCTTGAAGCGCTCGGCGGTGCGCGCCGCATCCTGCCAATAGCCCTGCGCCACCAGCGGCCCGGCATGGACCAGTTCGCCCGGCTCTTCATCGTCGGCCAGCGTGCCGTCGGGGCGGACCACCAATATCTCGGCAAAGGGAATGGCAGACCCCATCGAATCCGGGTGACTGTCGACCAGAGCAGGCGACAAATAGGTGGAGCGGAAGGCTTCCGTCAGGCCATACATGGGATAGAGATCGGCCTGCGGGAACAGCGACCGCAGCCGCGCGACCAGCGGCCGGGTCAGCGCCCCGCCGCTATTGGTCAGGCGCCGGAGCTTGGTCGCGATCTCCGTCGGCCAGTCCAGTTCGGTGAGTTGCACCCAGAGCGGCGGCACTCCGGCCAGGGTGGTGATGTCCCAGCGATCGACCGCCTTCACCACGTCGCGCGGGGTCAGATAATCGAGCGGACAGGCGCAGCCGCCCGCATACCAGGTGGAAAGCAGCTGGTTCTGGCCATAGTCGAAGCTGAAGGGCAGCACGCACAGCGTCCGGTCCTCCGGCGCCAGCTCCAGATAATGGGCCACCGACACCGCGCCGAGCCAGAGATTGGCGTGGCTGAGCATCACCCCCTTGGGCCGGCCGGTCGATCCGCTGGTGTAGAGGATGGCGGCCAGAGCATCGCGCGCGGCATCGGACGGCGGCAATGCCGCGCCGCCGCTCATCCCCGCCGCCGCATCATCCTCGCGATGGAGATGGCAGCCAGCCGGGACGTCGCCGGGGGCCAGCGTCGACAGGCGGCTGGCCGTGCCGATCAGCAGCGCCGCGCCGCTATCGGCCAGGATATGAGCGACCTGCGCATGTTTGAGCAGCGGATTGATGGGGACATGGACAAGCCCCGCGCGCGGCGCGGCGAGCGGCATCAGCGCCGCGACCGGCCCCTTGGCCACCCAGCTGGCCACCCGCGCGCCGGGCGCGAGGCCAAAGCCCGCCAGCCATCCGGCGAGGCGACCAAGTGCCTGTTCCAGTTCGGCATAGTCCTGCGCGCCCGACCGCCCCGCCAGCGCCGGCCGTTCCGGATCGCCACGCAGCAGCAGATGGTCTATCGGCTGCACATCGGCATCGTCGATTGGCGCCTTGGAAGCCAACAGGGGGTCGCTTAACGTCATGTCCAGAATTAGGTCCTAAGGGCAGCTAAGGTGCCGGGAGATAATAGGTTGCTGGTCCCAAGGGAATATCGGACGCTGTCGGAAGTGCGGTCGGCGATCGGCGGCCGGATGGACCGCGTCCATATCGACAGCCTGTTCGACCGGCTGGACTGGTTTGAAACATTGCACCCCCTTTGCCTTGGCGACACCCCGCTCAGGGTGTTCCAACAGACAGAGGACGCCTGCGAGGCCTGGTTGTTCCTTCTCGCGCCCTCGGCTCGTCGCCTAACTGCCCTTGCCAATTGGTATAGTTTCGCCTGGAGCCCGATTTTCCTGGGCGCGCCGGACGCGCGGCAACAGGCCCGGCAGCTGGAAAATATCGCCCGCCATCTGCTGCGCGAACAGGCGCAGATCAACCTCTATCCGCTTGCCCTGCCCGGCCCGCTGATCGGCGCCTTTCGCCGCGCCGGCTGGTTCGCGGTGCAGCGGCCGATGGGCGGCCGATATCTGCTGCACGTCGATGGCCGGGATTTCGCAACCTATTGGGCGCAGCGCCCCGGCCGGCTGCGCAACCAGGTGCGGCGCAAGGCCCGGCAGGGCCGTTATGACCTCAGCATCCATGACAAGCTGACCGACGCGCTGTGGCAGGATTATGTCGATGTGCAGGCGCATAGCTGGAAGGCGCCCGAGCCTGGCCTCGACTTCCTGCGCGTCCTGGCGCAGCGGGAAAGCGATGCCGGCACCTTGCGGCTGGGCTTTGCCCGGCTGGACGGCCGCGCCGTGGCGACCCAATTATGGACGGTGGAGCATGGCACGGCGCTGATCCACAAGCTGGCCCATGACAGCGCCCAGGACGAAGGATCGCCCGGCACCTTGCTGAGCCATGCGATGTTCGCCCATGCCATCGACCAGGACCGGGTCGCGACGATCGATTATGGCACCGGTGACAATGACTATAAGCGCGAATGGATGGACGAGCGCATTCCCCTCCATCAGATCGACCTGTTCAATCCGCGTCGCGCATCCAGCTGGATTCCCGCCGCGCGCACCTGCATTTCCGCGCTTGTCGGATAGGCGGCGAGCCATTAGATAGCCGCCATCATGCGGGCGCAAACCACTCAGCCGGTCGACCGGACAGACGATATCGAAACCCTGGTGCGGGCGCTTCTGCGCGACGTGCTGA
The DNA here is from genome assembly GCF_034424525.1 of Sphingobium yanoikuyae. Classification (NCBI taxonomy): domain Bacteria; kingdom Pseudomonadati; phylum Pseudomonadota; class Alphaproteobacteria; order Sphingomonadales; family Sphingobiaceae; genus Sphingobium; species Sphingobium yanoikuyae. The sequence continues at coordinate 1,417,139 of NZ_CP139979.1, read as the reverse complement.
GCCTGTCGCAGGAGCGGGCCGATGCGTTCGACGCCGACACGCCGCTGTTCGGCGCCCTGCCCGAACTGGACTCGATGGCCGTCGCCGGCCTGCTCACCGAGATGGAAGATCGCTTCGACATCCTGATCGAGGATGAGGATATCGACGGCGACACGTTCGAGACTTTCGGCACGCTGGTCGCCTTCCTGCGCGCCAAGCTGGGCTGAAAGCCGCCTTTTCTCCAAAAAATTCGGGCTGAGCCGTTTCCGGCCCAGCCCTTTTTCTTACGCTTCGACCAGTTGCTCGAAGTCGGCTTCGGCGAGGAAGCGTTCGACGTCGAGGGCGGCCATGCAGCCCATGCCGGCTGCGGTCACTGCCTGGCGATAGATCTTGTCGGTCACGTCACCGGCCGCGAAGACGCCGGGAATGGCGGTGTGGGTCGTGCCCTTCTCTACCACGATATAGCCTTCATCGAGCGGCAGCTTGCCGTCGAACAATTCGGTCGCGGGGTGGTGGCCGATCGCGACGAAGCCGCCATCGGTCGGCACATGCGACTTCTCGCCGGTGACGGTGTCGATCAGGTCGACGCCAACCAGACCTTCGGGCGTACCACCGCCGACGAACTTATCGACCGCCTTGTTCCACAGCACCTTGATGTTGGGATGGGCGTGCAGGCGCTGCTGCAGGATCTTTTCCGCGCGCAGCGAATCGCGGCGGTGGATCAGGGTCACGTCATGGCTGTGGTTGGTGAGGTAAAGCGCTTCCTCAACCGCGGTGTTGCCGCCGCCGATGACCACGACCTTCTTGCCGCGATAGAAGAAGCCGTCGCAGGTGGCGCAGGCGCTGACGCCCTTGCCCTGCAGATGCTCCTCGCCCTCGACGCCCAGCCACTTGGCCTGGGCGCCGGTGCAGATGACCAGCGTGTCGGCGACATAGAGAGTGCCGCTGTCGCCCTTCAGCTTGAAGGGCCGTTCGGACAGGTCGACGTCGACGATCTGGTCATACATCATCTGCGCGCCGACATGTTCGGCCTGGGCCTGCATCTGCTCCATCAGCCACGGCCCCTGGATCACATCCTTGAAGCCCGGATAATTTTCGACGTCGGTGGTGATGGTCAGCTGGCCGCCCGGCTGCATGCCCTGCACGACGATCGGCGCCAGGCCCGCGCGCGCGCCATAGATGGCGGCGGACAGGCCGGCCGGGCCGGAACCGAGAATGAGCATGCGGGTGGAGTGGGTGGCGGTCATCGATAATTCCAGCTGCGATTCGTGTGGCCGCCAGAGATAGGCCCTGCCAGCCCCCGCGCAAGCAGGAGTTGGGCAGGAGATTTGCTTGGGACGACCAAAGCTTGAACCGCAGCATCGCCGAGGCGTTACACAAGCCGCGTTGTCTTATGATCCGCAATATATCACAAATGACGGGTGGAGATGGAATGGGAGAGACGGAGCATGGCGACATTCGTGCTGGTGCATGGCGGGGGACATGGCGGCTGGTGCTATCAGAAGGTCGCCCGGCGACTGCGCGCGGCGGGGCGTGAGGTGCATTGCCCGACGCTGACGGGCCTTGGCGAGCGCGCCCATCTGCTCAACGCCGACATCGATCTCGACACGCATATCCAGGATGTGGTGGCGCTGATGACGTTCGAGGGGCTGGAGGATGTCATCCTGGTCGGCCACAGCTATGGCGGGATGGTGATTACCGGTGTCGCCGATCGCGTGGCCGAGCGCATCCGCGAACTGGTCTATCTGGATGCCGCCCATCCCAGGGGCGGCGAATCCCTAGAGATATTGGCGCCAGCCCAGATGGAGCCGACCCGCGCCATGGGCCGCACCGTCGACGGGATCGAACTGGTGATGTGGCCCTTCCCCGGCATGGCGGGCTTCTTCGGCATCACCGATCCGGCCGATGTCGCCTGGACCGAGGCGCGGCTGACGCCGCATCCGTGGAAATGTTTCGGCCAGCCGCTACGGCTGGAAAATGGCGACGCGGCGTTTCGCCTGCCGCGCACCAATATCAATTGCACCCATGCGTTGCAGAACAGCCCGGACGAGGCCCGCGCCCGCCAACTGGAAGGCCATCGCAATTTCGAGATCGACACCGGCCATGACCTGATGATCACCGAGCCGGAGGCGGTCGCGACCATGTTGCTGGAGGTGGCGGGCTAGGCCCCCTCCCCTTAATCGAGGACGTTGGGCAGATCCTCGAACCCCTTGCGCAGGGCGGCGGACCAGCCCTGCGAGATCATGGCGAATTCCTCATTGTCCGCCTCGATCCGGGTGCGGACGCGGAAGTCGAACGTGTCGGTCTCGATCACGGTGAGGTCGAGCGGCATGCCGACCGACAGGTTGGACCGCAGGGTCGAGTCCATCGACACCAGCACCGCCTTGGTCGCATCCTCCAGGCTCGTCTCGCGCTGGATGATGCGGTCGAGGATCGGCTTGCCATATTTATGCTCGCCGATCTGAAAGAAGGGCGTGTCCTCGGTCGCCTCGATGAAATTGCCGGCCGAATAGATGAGATAGAGGCGCGGCTTGCCGCCCTTGCGCTGGCCCGCGATCATGATCGAGGCGCTGGCGGCCGATCCGTCCATGGCGATGCTCTCGCGGTAGCGGCCCTGCATGGTGCGCATCGCGTCACCCACCAGCTGCGCCGCGCGGTGCATCGTGTCGCAATTGAGGATGGTTTCGACCTCCGGGTCGCTCTCCGCCTCGCGGATCGCGCGCGACAGCATCGTCTTCACCCCCTGGGTGATCGACAGATTGCCCGAACAGAGCAAGGTGATCGCCCGTTCACCTTCGACATGATAGGTGAAGCTTTTCCGGAAGCGGGCAATATTGTCCATGCCCGCATTGGTCCGGGTGTCCGACAGCATGACCAGCCCCTGATCCACGCGTACCGCCACACAATAGGTCATCGCCCCGAAGTCCTGCTTATCTCTACCCTAGGAGCGGGGCGTGGGCGTGCTCTGCTGTTGCTGGCGTTGCAATTGCCGTTCCTCGACTCCGTCTTCCGCCTGCGCGATCCGGACATCGGCGTCAATGCTGATATCGCCCGCGACCGTAACGGAGCCCCGTATCGGGGCAGCTTCGTCGGCATCCAGACCACTGGCCAGGCGCAGATAGCGTTCAGTGACGCAGACCCGGTTGGACGGATCGAAGCCGACCCAGCCCAGCCCCGGCACCAGCGCTTCGGCCCAGCCATGGGTTTCGTGCAGCAGATCGCCCTCGGCCGCGAGCAGATAGCCCGAGACATAGCGGGCCGGCACCCCCAGCAGGCGCGCACCGGCGAGGAAGATCTGGGCGTGATCCTGGCACACGCCAGCACCCAAAGCAAAAGCCTGCGCCGCGGTCGTGTCGGCGCCGGTCACGCCCGGCCGATACTGAACGGCATCGCTGATCGCGGCCGAGAGGGCATGGAGCTGCGCCAGCGGCCCGTCGCCCTCGGGAAGAGCCGCGACCATGGCGCGGATCGCATCCGACGCCCTGGTCAGCGGGGTGTCGCGCAGGAAATAGCGGGCATCGACCCGGCATTGCGGCAGGCCGCCAATGCCATGCGTCTCGCGCGTTTCGACCAGCCCCTCGGCAACGATCACCGCCTCGTTCAGGCTGTCATGGCGGACCCACACCGCCTCCATCTCGCCATAGCTGTTAGGACGGAAATTGGTCAGCGCCTCGCCATTTATGCTGACCTGCCAGTCATGGACCTTCTGGCCCGGCGTATCGACCGGCACCAGCTTCAGCCGCATGGCGACGCGGCCGGCCGAGGCGGGATAGCCATAGACGGTCTGGTGACGGACGAGCAATTTCATGGCGCGCTTCCCCTCCCCCTTCAGCCGAAATGATAGGTTTCGGCGATTTCGACGCCGAGCCGGTTGCTCATCATCAGGCTGTACTGCACCGTTTCATGCAGGCCGCGGCGGAAAATCTCGCCGGCGTCCAGTTCCTCCAATTCACTCACCAGCTGCTTCACCGTGTCATGACAGGTGCCGCGCGCATTGTGCCAGCCGGCCAGCCGGTTGAGCCGATAGGCGAGCTGATCGCAGCAATAGGCGACGCTGCGCGGAAACAGCCGGTTGAGCATCAGGAAATCGGTGATCTGCCAGGGCGTATAGGTGCCGCCATAGACATGATGATAGGCGCGCGCGCCCGACAGCGCATAAAGCACCGAGGTCCATTGATAATGGTCGCGATTGCCGCCGATCACCTCGGTTTCGGGCAGCAGCACATAATATTTCACATCGAGCAGCCGCAGCGTCATCTGCGCCCGCTCCAGCGCCGATCCGCAGCGCAGGAAATCATGGCCTTCATTGCGCAGCTGGCCCGAATGGGCCGCGCCGCGGAAGGTCATGACGCGGGTCTTCACCCAGTCGATCAGCGCCGGCAGCTGCGCCTTGGCCTCGGCCACGTCATAGCTGTCGAGCTTGCGCCAGCCGTCGTTCAGCGCCTCCCACATATCCTGGGTCAGCATGGTGCGCGCCGACTTGGCGTTGGCGCGGGCCTTGAGCAGGCAGGAGCGGATCGAGCTGGGATTGTCGGCGTCCAGCATCAGGAAGGACACGACATCGCTTTCCGTCACCGGCACGCCGTCGGGGAATTGATGACCGGCGCCGGTCGCGCGCACGACCGATCGCCATTCGTCGCGATGATGCGCGCCCGGCAGGATCGCCATGCGCTGTCCCATCGACAACAGCCGGGCGGTGGCTTCGGCGCGCTCCATATAGCGCGCCATCCAGAAGAGATTTTCGGCGGTCCGGCTCAGCATGTCTTGGCTCTTTTCACCGTGGGGGCCGGCGTCGTTGCGCCCGGCCCGGCATCATCAGGGGCAATCGGAAGGAAGGAAGCGGTCGCGCCCATCAGTCCTGCAACACCCAGGTATCCTTGACCCCGCCGCCCTGGCTGGAATTGACCACCAGCGACCCTTCGGTCAGCGCCACGCGGGTGAGACCACCAGGGACCAGCCGCAATTGCTTGCCGACCAGGCAATAGGGGCGGAAATCGGCATGGCGGCCGACGACACTGGCCGGGCCGAGCGTCGGCACGGTCGACAGGTCGAGCGTCGGCTGGGCGATGAACTCGCCGGGATTGGCCTTGATCCGCTCGGCATAGGCCTCGACCTCGGCCTTGCTCGCCTTGGGGCCGATCAGCATGCCATAGCCGCCCGAACCATGGACTTCCTTGGCCACCAGTTCGTGCAGATGCTCCAGCACATAGGCCATTTCGTCGGGCTTGGAGCATTGCCAGGTCTGGATATTGTCGAGGATCGGCTCCTCACCCAGATAGAAGCGGATCATTTCCGGCACATAGATGTAGACCGCCTTGTCGTCGGCGATGCCCGATCCGGGCGCCGACGCCAGCGTCACGCCGCCATTGCGATAGACACTGAAGATGCCGGGGACGCCGAGCAGGCTGTCGGGCCGGAAAACCAGCGGGTCGATATATTCGTCGTCGATGCGGCGATAGATGACATCGACCGCCTTTGGACCGAGCGTCGTCTTCATCCAGACCCGGTCATTGTCGACGAACAGGTCGGCCGGCTCGACCAGTTCCACGCCCATCAGGTCGGCAAGGAAGCTATGCTCATAATAGGCGCTGTTGAGCGAGCCGGGCGTCAGCACCACCACCACCGGATCGCCCTTGCAGGCAGGCGGCGCGACTTCCTTCAGGCTCTTGAGCAGTTCGGCGGGATAATCGTCGACCGGCGCGACCATGCCCTGCGCGAACAGTTCGGGGAACATGCGCGTCATGATCTCGCGATTTTCGAGCATGTAGGACACGCCCGAGGGGGTGCGGCAATTATCCTCCAGCACCTCGAAGCTGCCCGGCCCGGTGCGCACGATATCGATGCCGACGATATGGCTATAGACCTTACCCGGCGGGGTGAAGTCGGCCATTTCGGCGAGATAGGCGCTGTTGCGATAGATGATGTCGGCCGGCATGATGCCCGCCTTCACGATCTCGCCGCGATGATAGACATCATGCAGGAAGGCGTTGAGCGCGCGGGCCCGCTGGCGGATGCCCTTGTCGAGGATGCGCCATTCATTCGCAGTGAAGATGCGGGGCAGCAGGTCGAAAGGGATCAGTCGTTCAGGGTCGCCGCCCTCGCCATAGACGGCGAAGGTGATGCCGATGCGCCGGAAGATCGCTTCTGCCTCATCCATGCGACGATTGAGCCCGGCTATGCCTGTCCGTTCCACCCATTTCTGCACTTCGTCGTAACAGGGGCGCAGCGAACCATCAGGCTCAAACATTTCATGGAAGGGCAAGTTGTCGTTCCTCCCTCGGCCCTCGGCCGGTTGTGCATTGCAACAATAGTGCGCCGCATCGTTGCGATTGCAAGTCAAAAATGGCGGAGCGGAAAAAGCGTTCCGTCGGCCATGTCGGGATTGCGGAAATAGGTCGCGCCGATCGTTTCTACGCGCGCAAACTGGCGCGCGACGGGGCCTCTGGCGGGGCGTTCAAAAAAGAATGCAGATTTTTGCAATCGCCCCGTTGACCACTGTCCATCCCCTGCGTATAGCGCCGCCTCACCGCAGGGAAACACCCCCTGCAAGGCCCATGGGGCGGAGTAGCTCAGCTGGTTAGAGCAGCGGAATCATAATCCGCGTGTCGGGGGTTCAAGTCCCTCCTCCGCTACCATTTCCAAGACATCGAAAATGGCCCTTAGCGGGGCGTTCAAGCGACAGACCAGGGCGCAGACAGCCGCCCGTCTCAACTTGATCGCAGCAATTCTGTGGCGATGCCCCTGTCGCTTGCCGCCGCAGCCGCCCGGCGCCTCAATGCAGCTTGAGGCGGGGGCGCACGAAGCGGTTGATATGGCTGACCAGGATCAGCGCTGGGCCGCGTATGCTGCCGTGAACGGCGAGCAGATGCATGCGATAGAGCGACATATAGACGAAGCGGGCGAGCCGCCCTTCCACCGCCATGCGCCCGCCGACCAGCTTGCCCATCAGCGATCCGACCGTCGAATAGCGGCTGAGCGACACCAGTGAGCCATGATCCTTGTAGACGAAAGCCTTGAGCGGGCGATCGGCCATCAGCCGGCCGAGATTGGCGAACACCGTGTCGGCCATCTGATGCGCGGCCTGCGCGCGCGGCGGGATCGGCCGATCGGCGCCCTGCGGCGTGTAGGAGGCGCAATCGCCCATCGCGAAGACGCGGTCGTCGGCCAGGCTCTGTAGCGTCGGGCGCACGATCACCTGGCCGGCGCGGAACAGTTCCAGCCCATCCAGGCCATCGCGGATCGTCGCCGCCTTGACCCCGGCGGCCCAGACCTGAAGATCGGCGGGGACGAAGCCGCCATCCTTCGTTTCCATCCCCTCAGGCGTGGAGGCGGTCACGGCGACGCCAGCGCGCACCTTGACGCCCAGCATTTCCAGTTCCTCCCGCGCGGCGTCGGCCAGCCGGTCGGGCAAGGCCGGCAGGATGCGCGGCCCGGCCTCCAGCAGGGTAACGTCGAGCCGCTGGCGATCGAACACCTCCAGCCCATAATAGCCCAGCGCATCGGCGGCATTATAAAGTTCCGCCGCCAGTTCGACCCCGGTGGCGCCGCCACCGACGATCGCGATCCGCACCCGCGCATCCGACGCGGGATCGGCCGACATGGCGCGCGACACGCGCAGACAATGGTCGAGCAACTGATCGCGGAAGCTGTCGGCCTGGGCGCGGCTGTCGAGGAACAGGCAATTGTCGGCGACGCCCGGCGTCCCGAAATCATTGGTGACCGATCCATAGGCTAGCACCAGATAGTCGTAACGGACCGAATGGGCGCTCACCACCTCGCGCCCCTTGGGGTCGAACACCGGCGCGACATGGATCCGCCGCGCGGTCCGATCGATGCCCTGCAGCGTGCCGTAAAGATAGCGATAGCCCCAGCGATGGCAGTGGCTGCGATAGCCGACCTCGTCCAGGCTGGCGTCGAGCGACCCGGTCGCGACCTCGTGCAGCAGCGGCTTCCAGATATGGGTGCGGTTGCGATCGATCAGGATGATGTCATGCCGCTTGCGGCCATAGCGGGCGCCGAGCTTGCGCGCGAGTTCGAGGCCGGCGGCACCGCCGCCGACGATGACGATCTGTGTCTTCTTGTCGGGAATCAAGCGCATTCCTCCTCGATCGGCAGACCGGCGGATCGCGATCCGGCGCGCCGGTTGTGCATTGCAATAGGCCGCCCGGCGTCGCAAAGCGAGGCGTGGACAAGCAGAATTTCACCGAACGCAACAGGCGCGACATCGTCGCGATCGCTACTCAGCATTTCGCGGAAAAAGGCTATGCCGGCGCGCGGGTGGACGAGATCGCGGCCGCGACCGCGACGTCCAAGCGGATGATCTATTATCATTTCGGCAGCAAGGACGGGCTCTATCGCGCGGTCCTGACCGAAGCCTATCGCGGCATCAGATCGGCCGAACTGGAGGCCGAACTGGGCGACCTGCCGCCGCTTGCAGCGCTGGAACGGCTGACCGCCCTCACCTTCGACTATCATTTCAACCATCCCGAACTGGTGCGGCTGGTGATGGACGAGAATATCCGGGGCGGCCCGCATGTCGGCGAGATTTCGCAAGGGCATAATGAGATCGTCCTGCCCAAGACCCAGGCACTGATCGATCGCGGCATTGCCGATGGCAGCTTCCGCGCCGGGCTGGACGCCGTCGACCTGCACATGACGATCAGCGCCCTCGCCTTCTACTTCGTGTCCAACCGCCACAGTTTCCACGCGATCTTCGGCGTCGACATGACCAGCGAAGCGGCGGCCGAGCGGCGCCGCGCGCAGGTGATCGACAATGTGCTGCGCTACTGCCGGGCAGAAGGCTGAAGGCTGGGCCGAGACCATGGGCCGGATCAGAACTGCATCTTGACCTGGCCGCCCAGCGCCAGCGCATCATTGGCGCGGCGGTAGGAAAAGGCGCCGGGATCGAGAATATATTGAACGTCCGGCCGGATGCTGAGCCAGCGCCGCAGCTGGATGCCATAGCTCATTTCGATCGCGGTCTCGCCCACCGGCAACGCGGCATAGCCGCCGGGAATATCCTGCGCATCGGCGGCCGCGCGGCGCAGCCGTGGATTGACCTGCGCATGGACGATGCCGATCGAGATGCTGTCGGCGTCCCGCCCGGCAAAAGTGCCCGTCTTGACCAGCCCGGCCGCATACCAGTGGGTGATCTGGGCCGACGCCTCCGGATTGGCGGTGAACTGGGCGAAGATGGAGAGGCCGCGATTGCCGGTCCCTTCGCGCAGGATCATCTGGTCGGCCAGCGCATAGACGCCATAGCGGCCCCGCAACATGCCCTGCTCGCCGCGCCTCGCGGCGCGTGACGTGTCATAATAGGCGCCGATCTTGTAATGGCCCGGCAGCACATGGCTGCCCGGCGCGATGCCGGGATCATATTCCAGTTCCAGCGGCAGCAATACGCCGGTCGTGCCGCCGGCAAAGGGACGGAAGGCATTGTCGGGATCGTTCAGGCGCGGATTGACCTGATAGACGCCGGTGCGCAGCGCGAGATCCGGCCGGATGCGATAGCGCACCGCCGCGCCCCAGCGGGCATTGGGATAATTATACCAGCCGCTATTGCCCGATTCCGACAGCGGATGGGCACAGAAGGCCGCATTGACGAAATTGCAGCCCAGGATCATCCCGCCCAGATCATTGCCCATGGCAAAATAGCCCAGCCGCAGGTTAAGCCGGCCATTGTCGATATTCTGTTCGTAGCTGAGTTCCGACAGGCGAGTATAATTGCCGCCGGCCGCCTCCTGGATCGGCAGGCGATTGCCGACGATGTCGGAAGAGAGGCCGACGCCGCGCCGGTCGTTGATGGTCACATGCACGATGCCGCCGGACAGGCCGACGATCCGGTCCATGTCGAAATCGAGGCTGGCCCGCAATTGCTGGGTATAGGCGCTGCCCTGTCGCTGGCCGCCATCGACCGCGGCAAAGGCTTCGCCGACATAGTCCGCGCGCACGGTGACGCCCGCCTGCTTCAGCCGCGTGCGCAGCCCGCCCCAGTCGCCGGTCAGCGTCTCACGCGGGGCCGTCACCGGCTTTTCCGAGGCGACGTCCTGCGCATGGGCGCCCGCAACCGGCAGCAGGGTCAGCAATATCGCCAGTGTCAGGCGGGCATGAAGGTGAAGATGTTGGGCCAAAGCCCCTCCCTTCCGCGCGGCACATCAGCGCGCGGTGACATGAATGATGACGACAGACAGGCGGAGCGGCGCCGGGCCGCCCCGCCCATGGTTCAGCGCAGCGTGTAGGCGATCACATAATCGCCTCGGTCGGGGGACTGGCGCGCACCGCCCGCCGTCACGACCACATATTGCTTGCCGCTCCTGGGCGACTTGTAGCTCATCGGGCCGCCCTGGCTGCCGACCGGCAGGCGGGCCTTCCACACTTCCGCGCCAGTCGCCGCGTTGAACGCGCGCAAGTAGAAGTCCTGCGTGCCGGCGATGAAGACCAGGCCGCCCTGCGTCGCCAGCGTGCCACCCAGCGTCGGCATGCCGATCGGGATCGGCAAGCCCATGCGGATGCCCATCGGCCCGGTGTCGCGCACCGTGCCCACCGGCACCTGCCACTTGATCGCCCGGCTCTTGAGGTCGATCGCGGTCAGCGTGCCATAGGGCGGCGCCTGGCAGGGAATGCCCAGCGCCGACAGGAAGCGGTCCTTCACCACCGAATAGGGCGTGCCCTTCAGCGGAACGCTGCCCATGCCGGTATTGACCGCCTCGCCCGCGCTGCCCGACTGGCCCTTCTGCGCCGCCGTCTGCGGGAACATCTGCACCCACAGGCCAAGGCGCATGTCGTTGACGAAGATGGTGCCGCTGGTCGGGTCGGTCGAGATGCCGCCCCAGTTCATCCCGCCCAGCGATCCGGGGAAGCTCAGCGACTTGTCGGTGCCCGGCGCAGTGTAGAGCCCCTCATAGCGCATGCCCTTGAAGGCGATGCGGCAGAGCAGCTGGTCGAACGGAGTGGCGCCCCACATGTCCGCTTCGGTCAGTGGCCCCACCCCGATCTGCGGCATGCCGAGCGACTTGGGCTGGGTCAGCGAATAGGGCTCGCCCGGAATGTTCGCAGGCTTGACCGGCACTTCCTTGACGTCCGTCAGCGGCTTGCCGGTGGCGCGATCGAGCACATAGACCTGCCCGGCCTTGGTGCCAAAGACCAAAGCCGGCACCTTGCGGGCGGCATCGACGGGGAAGTCGACGAAGCTCGGCTGCATCGGCAGGTCGAAGTCCCACAGATCATTATGGACCGTCTGGAAATGCCATTTCTCGCGGCCGGTGGTCGCATCGAGCGCCAGCATCGACGCGCCATATGTGTGATCGAGGGCGCTGCGGGTGACGCCGTAAAGATCGACCGAGGCGCTGCCCACCGGCATGAACACGGTGTTGGACGCCGGATCATAGGACATGGCGGCCCAGACATTGGGGGTCGAGCGGGTGTAGCTCTTGCCCACGGGCGGGGTGCCGGTGATGGCCGGATTGCCCGGATCGAAGGCCCAGCGCAGCTTGCCCGTAATAACGTCGAAGCCGCGCATCACCCCGCCCGGCATGTCGACCTGCACATTGTCGGCGACGCGGCCGCCGACCACGACGGTCGTGCCCGCCAGCGTCGGCGCGGAGGTGAGCTGATATTGGGGATCGGGCGCATCGCCGAGGCCGGCCTTCAGGTCCACCCGGCCATTGGCGCCGAAATCGGCGCAGAACTTGCCGGTGTCGGCATCCAGTGCAATCAGTTCGGCATTGATCGTGTTCATCAGGATGCGGCGCTGGCAGGCGGCGCCAGCCGGCACCGTCACGGCCGTCACCGGCGTTGCGCCGGGCAGGCTGGGCTGCTGGATCGGCGCATGGGCGTCGAAATAGGCGAGGCCCCGGCAGCGCATCCAGACGGATGCCTTGGCATTGATCAGCGTCTTCCACTTCTCGCGCCCGGTATCGGCGTCGAGGGCGATGACATTGTTATGTGGGGTGCAGATGAACAGCGTGTCGCCGACCTGTAGCGGGGTATTCTGGTCCTCCGCGCCATTGCCATCGCTCTGCGCCACGTCGCCAGTGCGATAGGTCCAGGCGACCTTGAGCTTGTTCACATTGTCGCGGGTGATCTGGTCGAGCGCAACGAAACGGCTGCCGCCTGGCGTGTTGCCATAGGCGGTCCAGTCCTTCTGCTCGCGCGCCGGATCGACCGGTACCAGCGATGCCATCTGCCCGGCAAAGGGCACGGTCGGATGGACCATGAACATGCCGGCCGCGCCGGCCGCCGAACCGAGGCCGACCAACACCGCCATCAGCAATGCAGGCCGCCAGGCGGGCGCCGAACCGTCGCCGCGCCGCAGCAGCGGATAGGAGAGCGCAACGACGGTCGCGCCGACACCCATCGCCAGCAGGCGGGAAATGAGCGGCCAGAAGCTGAAGCCGACTTCCCACAGCGCCCAGAAAATGGTCAGCAGGAAGGTGGCACCGAAGAGCAGGCCGCCGCTGGTCTTGCGCAGGGCGATGAGGCCGCCCGCAAGGACCAAAGCGACGCCCGCGATCAGGAAATAGGGACTGCCGCCCAGACTGACGAGCTTGCCGCCGCCGATGGCGAAAAAGAGGCCAGCGGCAAGGATCACCGCCCCCAACAGAAGCAGCCAACCGCGAACAAGCGGCTGGCCGTGCATTTTCGTGCCTGACACGCGGCACCTCCTTCATCTCTTATGGTCGTCGGAGAGCGGTGCCCACGGGTCCACAGGCCGATCGAGTCGCCCAGCCCTGACGGCTGCGACATTGTGTACCATTTAGTACACTCCTGCCTCGCTGGCAAGTTGGGCGCTAATCCCGCGAGAGACGTGCGATGCCGCTGAGGGTTTCCCACAGCGATACGTTATCCCCGGCATGAGCCCATGGGATCGCAGCCCAGCATTTTCCGCGACTTGCACAGATATCGTTGAGGTTTGGCCAACTGCTAGCGTTTTGGGGGTTTCGATGAACCTGGACGAAACTGACCGGAAGATATTGAACAAGCTTCAGACCGATGGTCGCATAACCAACCAGGATCTGGCCAAGCATTGCAATCTCTCGCCATCGGCCTGTTTCGACCGGACGCGCAAGCTGCGGGACAATGGCTATATCTCTTCCTATGTCGCGCTGCTCGGCCCGCACCTCAACCAGCGGCCGCTGCTGATCTTCATCGAAGTGCTGCTCAACCGCACCACCGGCGACATTTTCCGCCAGTTTGCCGAAGCGACGCGGCGGCAGCGGGACATATTGGAATGCCATATGGTGGCCGGCGGCTTCGACTATCTGATCAAGGTCCGGATGAAGGACATGGCCGCCTATCGGAAATTCCTGGCCGAGGAACTGGTCGACATGCCCGGCGTGCGCGAGACGCGGACCTATGCGGTGCTGGAAGAGGTCAAGTCGACGACGGCGCTGCCGCTATGACATGAAAGCGGCGCCCTTCCCCAGAGCGCCGCTTTCGATCCATTACATGGCGTTGGGATTGGCCGGGCCGGCGCCAGCCTGGCCGGTGCGCGCCTTTTCCACCTTCACCATCTCGGCCACTTCGGCCAGCAGCTTCTTGGCATCATAGACGATGCCGTCCTTGATCGTGTAGCTGACGCCGCCGACCATTTCCTGCTTGTTGGTTTCCGGGTTCAGGCGCGAATGACCGGTGCCATAGAGCGTCTTGAGATTGGCCAGCGGGTTTTCCCTGGTGATGACCATGTCGGCCAGCATGCCGACGCGCAGCACGCCGGTCGGCGGCGCCATGCCCTTGGGCTCATAAAGGGTCTGCGAACCCCACATGGTGGCCGAGCGCATGATTTCCAGCGGCGAGAAGCCGGCTTCGCGCAGCAGTTCCAGCTCCTCGATATAGGCGAAGCCATAGACCTTGTAGATGAAGCCGGAATCGGTGCCGACCGTCACCCGGCCGCCGATATTCTTATAGTCGTTCACCAGCTTGAAATAGTTGTTGTAGAATTTCTTCCACGCAAACTCGTTCTCGGTGCCCCAGTCGTAGAAATAGGAACCGTGATTGTCGCGGGTCGACTGGAAATAGGCCCAGAGCTGCGGCGTGGTGTAGAGATTCTGCCAGTCGGCATTGCGCGCCCGCATCAGGTCGCGGGATGCCGCATAGATGTTCATCGTCGGGTCGAAGGTGACATGCTTCTCCTTCTGATGCTTCAGATAATCCCACCAGCGTTCGGATTCCGGCTCGACCGTCTGGTTCCAGATTTCCGCCACCTCGCCGAAGCGATGCTGTTCGTTGTTATAGTCATAGTCGGACGGGAAGCGCTGGATCGTCCCGTCCTTCAGCAGGGATTCGAAATGGCCATAATAATGGGTGACGGTATCCAGTCCCGCCTCGGCCGCGTCATAGGCGTTGAAATTGGCGACGCCGGTCTGTGACAGATGGGCCGTGGTGCCCATCCTGTTCTTGTGCGCCTCGTCAATGGCGGCGGCGATGATCTGCGGCGTTTCCTCGGGTCGATTGAAGAATTTGATGCCGTCAATATTGTGCGCCGCGGCCCATTTGACCCAGGCGCGCGCCTTGTCCGCGCTGTCGATCGGCCCGCCGTCCCAGCCCGCGCCCAGCGTCTGATAGTTGAAGATGCGCGGCGCCGCGATCTCGTTGGCAGCCGAGCGGTCCTTTTCCGAACTGGCCACGACCGGATCAGCCAGCGGCACGCCGCGCACCGTGGTCACGCCATGGGCCAGCCACAGCTTGTAGGCATAGCTCATATCCGGCGCCTTGTCGTTGGCGGGGGTGTGGACATGCATGTCGTTGAAGCCGGGCATCACATACATGCCGGTCGCGTCGATCTCATAATCGGCGTCGGTCGGTGCACGCCCCTTCGCCTGCGGCAGGCCGGGCCAGCCGGCCTGGGTGATGGCGGTAATCTTATTGCCTTCCACCACGATGTCATAGGGCCCCCGCGGCGGCGCGCCGGTGCCGTCGATCAGGGTCGCGCCACGGATCACGAGTTTGCGGAAGGGGCCGACATTGTCAGCGCTGCCGCGCGCCGGCGCGGGCACGAAGGTCGGCTTCTTGCCGTTGACGATGCCGGCCGCGCCGCCGACATACCATTCGTCCGGATCATGTGCCTGGGAGGCGCTGGCGACCGTCATGAGGGCGAGCGCCGCAAGGCCCGACCGGATCAGCATCTTGTTCTTCATTCTTTTCCCGTCCCTGTTGAGTTATGACGCCCCGCCCCGTCAGGGATGGGGCAGCCCCTGTTCCGGCATGCCCATGCGCCGCTTTTCCGCAACGACCATGTCCGCGACATCCGCCAGCAATTTCTTCGCGTCATAGACGATGCCGTCCTTGACCGTGTAGCTGACGCCGCCGACCCGCTCGAGCCGCTGGGTCTGTTCGTTGAGGCGCAGCGTGCCGGTGCCGTAGAGCGTCTTGAAATTCTGCAGCGGATTTTCCTTCACGATTACCAGGTCGGCCAGCTTGCCGACGCGGACCGTGCCAATGGGCGGCACTTCGCCCCTGGGATCATAGAGCGTCAGCGCGCCATTCAGCGTCGCCGACTGGATCACCTGCGACGGATTGAAGCCGGCTTCCTGCAGCAGTTCCAGTTCCTGGACATAGCCAAAGCCATAGGGCTTGAAGATGAAGCCGGAGTCCGAGCCGGTGGTCACGCGCCCGCCGATATTCTTGTAGTCGTTAATCAGGCGCATATATTTGTGGTAGAAATTCCGCCACTTGACCTCGATCGCGGTGGTCCAGTCATAGAAATAGGAGCCGTGGTTCTCGCGCGAGGACATGTAGAAATTCCACAGCTGCGGCATGGTATATTTGTCGTGCCAGTCGGCATTGCGCGCCAGCATCAGATCGCGGCCGGCGGCATAGATGGTCATGGTCGGATCGAAGGTGACATGATTGGCCTTCTGATGCTCCAGATAAGCCCACCAACGGTCCGATCCCGGCTCGACGCTTTCTTCCGCCAGATTGGCGACATTGCCAAACCGATCCTGCTCGTCGGCATAATTATAGTCGACCGGCCAGTTCTGGACCGGGCCATTTTTCAGCAGGGATTCGAAATGGCCGTAGAAATGGGTGACGGTGCCCAGGCCCGCGTCGCCGGCCTGTTCGGCATTCATGCGGCCCACGCCGATCTGGGAGAGATGCGCCGTGGTGCCGAGCTTCAGCTTCTTCGCCTCGTCCATGATGGCGGCCATCACTTCGGGGGGCTGGTCCGGATCGTCCAGCAGCTTGATGCCGTCGATCCCCTGCTTGGCCGCCCATTGCACCCAGGCGCGCGCCTTTTCGGGCGTATTGGTGCGGCCGCCGGTCCAGCCCCTGCCCTGGCCAGGCCGCTGATAGGCGAAGATGCGGGGCGCGACGATCTCGTTGCGGGCGGAGCGCGCCCGTTCGCTCAGGGACACTTCCATGGGTGCGAGGTCGACGCCGCGCACCGTGGTGACGCCGTGGGCCAGCCACAGCTTGTAGGAATAGGACAGGTCCGGCGCCTTGTCGTCAGTGGATCCATGGACATGCATGTCGATGAAGCCGGGCGTCACGAACATGCCGGTCGCGTCCAGTTCATAATCGGCGTCGGTCGGCGCGCGCCCCTGCTTGAACGGCAGGCCCGGCGTTCCGGCCGGCAATATGTCGGCGATGACGTCATTTTCGATGACGATGTCGACGGGGCCGCGCGGCGGCGCGCCGCTGCCGTCGATCAGGGTGACGCCGCGTATCACCATCTTGCGGAACGGGCCGGCGCCTTCGCCGGCAGCGCGCGCCGGTGCGGGATTGGCGCCGGCGCGTGGCTTGACCGCTTCCACCGGCGCCTTGGCGGGTTGGGCGATCGCCCCTCCGGCAACCAGTGCGAGCAGTGAAAGGCCGGCGAAACACATGTGTCGCTTGAACATATCATCCCCCTGTGTCGATCATGGGGCCGCCATAAGGCCCCCGAAAAGGGAGGCGACCGACAGGCCGCCCCCGTGCCAGGCGATCAGAACTTCTTGGTGAGGTTGATGCCGTAGGTGCGCGGCGGCGCGGTAAACACCACCGTCTTGCCGCCGGTGTTGCTGCTGGAGCTGGAACTGACCACCGCCAGTTCGTTGAACAGATTGTTCACGAAGAAATGAGCGCCCCAGTTGTTGTCGCTGGCCTGCACGCCCAGGCGCAGGTTGGTCAGCGTATAGTCGTCCAGCCGGCGCCGATAGGTGTCGGTCGGGCTGATCGTGCTGTAGGAACTGCCATTATAGGTGACGTCGGTGCGGATGACGGCATCCATCGCATCGGTCAGCATATGCTTATATTCGGCCGATCCGCCGAAATTCCATTTCGGCACATTGGCGATCCGGTCGCCCTTGCGGCCCGATGCCACGACGATGGTGCTGACCTGGTCCTCAGTGAGCTTGGCATCGGTGTAGGAACCGTTGGCGCTGAAGCTGATGCCGGCAATCTCGGTCGAAAATTCCGCCTCGACGCCGCGAATGCGGGCCGCGCCGACGTTGGAGATGAGGCCGAAGACCGAGCCGGTACCCGCCGTACGGGCCGACACCTGCATGTTGCTCCAGTCGATCTGGTAGGTCGCCATATTGAGATAGGTGCGCGGCAGGATCTTGCTCTTGAAGCCCAGCTCATAGTTCCACAGGCTGTCCGATGTGTAGGCGGCCAGCGCCGCCGACAGGCCGATCACCTGGTTGACGCCGCCCGGCCGGAAGCCCTGTGCCGCCTGGGCATAGATCATCACATCGGGGGTCGCCTGATAGGAGATGTTGAACTTGGTAAGGACGCCGTCCTCGGACGACTTGGCTTCGGTATAGGGCGTCACGACCGAGGCATAATGTTCCTGGCCCATGTCGATCCGGCCGCCGACCGTCTTCTTATAATCATAATAGCGCGCGCCAGCGGTCAGCGTCAGCTTGTCGAACAGCTTGTAGGAGATTTCGGCGAAGACCGCCTTCTGCTTCAGCTTGTCGTTGATGGTGCGATCATAGGCGAGATTGGCGATATCGTCGGGATCGTAGAGGAAGCCGGTGTCCGGATCGGCCTTGAGCAGGGTCGAGCGCACCACCGTCTTGCGATCTTCGCTGAACAGGCCGACGGTCCAGTTGAGCGGGCCATCCCCGGTCGAACTCAGGCGGATTTCGTTGAGCCAGTTCTTGACCGATTGCGGCTGATACAGGCTGGACGACAACAGGGCGCGGGTGTCGGACAGATAATCGGCCAGCACGTCGGCGGAGCAGGCCGCGCCATTGCCGCGATAGGTCTGGCAGCGGGCGGCGGTGTCGCGGCCGTTGAACGTATCGCTGACATCGCCGACGACGATGCGGTCACGATCGGTATAAGTGGTGATGGCGGTCAGCACGACCGGGCCGAAATCATAGTTGAGCGTCGCATTATAGATGCGGTTGGTGTCGTAATTGCCCGATTCCGATCGCGCGTCCGTGGTCCAGCGCTTGCCGGTTTCGGCATACCAGCGCGGCGATTCACCGGCCGCCTTCTCATAATTGGCGCTCAGGTCCAGCGTCAGCGCCTCGGTCGGCGTGAAGCGCAGCATGATGCGCCCGCCATAGGTGTAGGGATCGTTGATATTCTTGTAGCCATAATAGCTGTTGTCGACATAGCCCGCGACCTGCGTGGCGTTGCCGACGATGCGGATGGCCAGCTTGTCTTCGATCAGCGGGACGTTCAGCATCCCGTCGAAGGAGGCGCCCATCGATCCGCCCTCGACCGCCGACATGGTGCTGGCAAAGGCCGCCTCGATCTTGTCGGTCTTGGGCTTGTTGAAGATGATCCGCAGCGTGCCGCCCATCGAACCGGAGCCGTAAAGCGTGCCCTGAGGGCCGCGCAGCACTTCGGCGCGCTCCACGTCGAAGATGCGGAAATCGGGCGTGGCGCCGGCGGCATCGCTGGTGGTGCCGACCGAACCGGATACCGGCGCTTCGTCATAATAGACGCCGACCGTAGGTTCGCCGGCCGCGGTCACGCCGCGCAGGATGACGCGGCGATTGCCGGGGCCGCCATCGACGATGCGCAGGCTGGGCGTATCGCGGGTCAGTTCGGTAAAGCTGCTGGTGCCCGCCGCCTCCAGGCTGGCGCCGGTGACCGCGGTGATCGCGATCGGCGTGTCCTGAACGCGGGTGTTGCGCTTGAGCGCGGTAACGACGATTTCGCCCTGATCCTGTTCCTGGGCCTGTGTGACGCCGCCAGCCATGGCGACCATGCAGGATAATGCACTGCCGGCCTGCAACAGCTTGAAAAGGCGACCCTTGTGAGATGACAACATAAAAACCCCCTGTTTTTATTTGTTTTCCTCGCCACATTTCTGTTCTTTTCTGGAGGAAACGGTATCAAGGGGGCGGCCGAATGTGTTTCGTAACATTTGACGATTTTGGAAATAATCCGCAGATTATTCGGCAATTACGGTAAAATGCCGATGATCTTGCGAACGGGAATCGCGGACGCCGATCCGGCAGCGGGCATCATGGCCTGATCGCAATTTGTGCCATGACGCCCCGCCTCCGTTCAAGGGCGCAACACCCATCCGCCATCAACATGGATCGTCTGGCCTGTAATCCAGCGCCCCGCGTCCGAACAGAGCAGCAGCGCCGTGCCGACCAGTTCATCCGGCTCGCCGCGCGGGCGCAGGGCGCAACTCATCTGCAGGAACTGGATGAACGGAGAATCGTCGGGCACCAGCATCTTGCCGGCATCCGATGTGACATTGCCCGGCGCGATCGCGTTGCTGGTGATATTGTCCTTGCCCAGTTGCTTGGCGAGCGTGGTCGTGAGGCCCACCAGCGCCAGCTTGGAAATGCCGTAGAGGCCCGTCGCTGGAAATGCCCCGCCCGACGTCTGGTTGATGATCCGTCCGCCACCGCGCGCCCGCATCGAAGGGATAACGGCGCGGGCACAGAGCAGCGCACCATTGAGATTGACCGCAAAGGCCCGGTTCCAGGCGTCGAGGCTGACGGCTTCGATATTGTCGTAGCTGATATCAACCATCAGCGCGGCATTGTTGATGAGGATGTCGACACCGCCAAAGGCACCGGTCGCCGCCGTCGCCATGGCCAGGGTGGAGACTTCGTCAGCGACATCGACCTGGACGGCGATGGCCCGCCCGCCCCCGGCAACGATCTCGTCGGCCACCGCCTGTGCGCCTTCCGCATTGAGATCGGCAACGACGATCGCGGCACCGGCCGCAGCCAGGCCCAGCGCATAGGCCCGGCCGATGGAATTGCCGCGCCCGCCGGCGCCAGTGACGATCGCGACTTTGCCGTCGAGGCGGAACTGATCAAGGGTGAAGGACATGATTGGATCTCCTGAAATGGTCAGTCGCCGCAGGCGACGGAGAGAAAGGGCATGGCGGCGCGGGACAGGGCCTCGGCACCGGCATCATCAGGCAGGCTGGCCATCAGCAGGCCGAGATCCTTGCGCAGCAGCGGCGCGCCATGAGCAAAGGCGCCCGGCGTCGGCAGGCGGGCATAGACCTCGAAGCCGAAGCTGCGGCCGCTGCTCGCCTTGATGAGGTCGCGCAGGGCTGCGCCATCCAGGTCCAGCGCCCTGCCCGCCTCCATCGCGGCGTGGGCCAGTCCCATATTGGCCGCCATCAGCGCGTTGTTGACGATCTTGGCGCGCTGCCCGGCGCCGACATCGCCCATCCGCACGATCAGGCCGCCAAAGCTTTCCAGCACCGGCCGGGCGGCCTCGAAGACATCGACCGCACCACCGCACATCAGGATCAAGGTGCCGGCCGCCGCGGCCGGACCGCCGCCACTGACCGGCGCATCGAGGAAGGCGATACCCCGTTCCGCGCAGCGTTCGGCCAATGCGACGCAATGGTCGGGCAATATCGTCGAATGGATGACGATCCGGCTGCCCGGTCGCATCGCGGGCAATAATTGATCGACGATTTCCGCCACGCCGGCATCATCGACGACGCAGATGCCGACATGATCGCAGGCTGCTCCCAATGTCGCGATGTCCGGCGCTGCCGTGGCGCCCTTTTCGAGGAAGGGCGCCAGCGCATCCGCACGGCGGGCCCAGAGCATGAGCGGATAGCCAGCGACGGCGATCCGTTCGGCCATCGGGCCGCCCTGGCTGCCAAGGCCAATGAAGCCGATCCGTTCCATCCCGCTCATCCTGCGGTGATCCCGGCATCGATCGAGATGCAATTGCCGTGGAAGCCACGCCCGGCCGGCGAGGCGAGCAGCGCGACCATGTCGGCGACATCCTCGACCTCGACCGTGCCGCGCATCCCCGAAAAACGTTTGAGCAATTCAAGGTCGCAGCCTTCGGGCGGCCGGAAATTGGTGGCGATATTGGTGATCATGCCGCCCGGCGCGACGGCGTTGATGCGGATCGACTGCTTCTGATACTCCATCGCCATCGCCTTGGTGAGATTGAGGAGGCCGGCTTTCGACGCGCAATAGGCGGCGGCATAAGCCTCGCCGATGAAGGCGGCCGAGGAGACGACATTCACGATCGCGCCATTCACCTTCATCAGATGCGGAATTGCCGCCTGCGACAGCAGAAAGGGCGCGGTCAGGTTGACCGCCAGCGTCTTGTCCCACAGCGGTCGGGCCATGTCGGGCGAATTAGCGAGATAGATGAGGCCTGCGACATTGCACAGCGCATCAAGCTGGCTGAAATGGGCGACAGCCGCATCGACTGCCGCGTGGCAAGCGTCAGAATCGGCCAGATCGACAACCGCCGTCTGATGCTCGCCCTCAGGAAGCAGGCTCAGCGTTTCGGCCAACCCTTCCGCATTGACGTCCACCAACCACAGCCGGGCGCCGGCCTGTGCCAGTTTCACCGCCGTCGCGCGGCCAAGGCCCGAAGCAGCCCCGGTCACCAGCGCCACCTTGCCGCGCATGTCGATCGCGATGCTCATCGCCCCTCCTCCCGCTCGTTCCAGGCCAGGCCCTTGGCGACCTTCCCGGCCATTTCCAGCACCACGCCCTGGATCACCGACGCCTTGGGCCAGCCGGCATGGACCGCATATTGGAGGACGAATTCGTTGAGCTCGGCGACGGTGCAGTTGCCGCTCGCCATGGCAGCATGGAAATGGCTGGCGATCGGCACGGTGGCAGCGGAGTCCGCGACGCCCACCAGCGTGAGGAAGCGGCGCGACCGCTGATCGAGGCCCGGCCGGCACCACATCTCGCCGAACACGAAGTTCAATATGCCATCCTGCAGATAGGGCAGGCCATTGCCGACGCGCGGACCGTCAAAGGTCATCACCGCACGAAATTCGGCAACGCCCTGCTCCATCCGCTGCTGCGCATCCCAGGGTTCGTGCCGGATTGGCGCCAGCACAGCCGGCGCCAGCCCCTTCTCTGCCTCGATCCGGTCGATCGCAGCGTCGATCGCCCCGCCCTTGTCCCAGCCGGAATAGACCGCGACATGCAGCGCCGCCTCGCGCAATTCGGCCTGGGTCAGCGCGCCGGTCGTCAGTGCCCCACGGACATAGCCGTCCAGCCGGTCCACAGGCGCATCGGCGCCGACCGCCGAAGCCAGCGCGATCAGGAAGCGCGCGCGCCGATCCAACCCTGGACGCGACCAGATTTCGGCATAGATGAAATCGCGCCAGCTTTCCGCCACCGGTGATTGCGGCGCGGCTCCATCTCGCCCCGTCAGTTCGGCCTGAAGCCTATCGCCGAGTGCGCTGCGCGCTGCGGGATCACACAGGGTCATTGCCCGCCCTCCGGCGCGGCCATGCTCATCCACACATTCTTGGGCTGGAGGAATTCATGCAGGCCCTCGACCCCGCCCAGCCGGCCATGACCGCTCTTCTTGAAGCCGCCGAAAGGACAATTGGGCTGCATCGCCTCACCCGAACCGTTCACATGGATCATGCCCGCCTGCAGCTCGCGCGCCATATGATGGGCGCGGCGCAAATTCTGCGTATGGACATAGGCGCCCAGACCATAGTCGGTGCCGTTGGCGAGCGCGATCGCCTCTTCCTCGTCCTCGAACGGGGTCACGACCAGGACCGGGCCGAACACCTCATTCTGGGCGATCTCGCACCGGTCCGGTACATCGGCCAGGATCGTCACCGGCAGGTAGAAGCCATCGGCAAAATCGCCGTCCAGTCGCTGGCCGCCCGCGATGATGCGGCCGCCATCGGCGACGCCGCGCGCCACCATCCCGCTGATGCGGTCGAGCGCATTCTGGCTGATCACCGGACCCAGCACCGTTGCGGGATCGAACGGGTCGCCCGACTGGACATGGCCGGCCATCGCCCCGATCAGGTCGAGATAACGGTCATAAACGCCGCGCTGGACCAGCAGCCGCGTGCCATTGATGCAGCCCTGCCCATTGGAGGAAATCGCCCCGGTCAGCCCCTTCTTCGCCGCGAGCATCAGGTCGGCATCATCGAACACGACCACGGCCGACTTGCCGCCCAGTTCCAGGCCTACCGGTTTGAGCGACTGGGCCGCATTGGTCAGCACATGGCGCGCGGTCGCGCCCGATCCGATGAACTCGATCTTGTCGATGCCGGGATGGCTGACCATCGCCGCGCCGACATCGGCGCCGCCCGTGACCAGATTGACCACGCCGTCGGGCAGGCCCGCCTCATGCAGCAGTTCGACCAGTTGCATGACGCTGTAGGGCGCGAGTTCGGGCGCCTTGATGACCACGCAATTGCCCGCTGCCAGCACCGGCGCCAGCACCATGGTCGCGGCGAACAGCGGCCCGTTCCACGGCACGATGATGCCGATCACGCCATAGGGATCATAGCTGACATAATCATGGGCCGGCGCGCCCCACATCGGGATGGTGCGCCCGTGCAGCTTGTCGCACCAGCCACCGAAATAGCGGAACTTCTGGGCGGCATCATAACCCATATAGGGCGCCACCATCGCCACCGATCCATTTTCGGCGATCAGGCTCGGCGCGAAATCCGCCGACTTCGCCTCCAGCAGCGCGGCGATACGGAACATGAGGTCGCGCCTCTTGTCGCCGGGCATCGCGCGCCATGCGGGGAAAGCCTTGCGCGCGGCGGCGGCGGCCCGGTCGACATCATCGGAGTCCGCCAACGCCAGCTCCTGCGTCACCTTGCCGGTGCCGGGATAGACATGGGCGTGGCGCGCCGGGCCGTTCGGCACCGCGCGCTGTCCGCCGATAATGATGGGGTGACGTGGCAATGCGTCGATCACGGGATCCCTGAACGCCATGGCTCTCTCCTCTTGCGGCGCGGCAAGCGCAGCGGCACCGCTCCAGAACCGGGCGGCGACTCCTGGGATCGTTATTAATGTGCATATTATTAGATCATCAAGGCGATCTCATTCAGTATCGCCCTTGCGAAATTTCAATCAACATGCACATTAATCCGTATGAACCTCATCCAGCAAAATGACCTGACCGAACCGGCGGCCGGCAAGCGGCAGATCGTCCGCCATACCGCCGACGCCCTGCGCCGACGCATCCTCGCCGCGCCGGCCGGCGAACAGATCGGTTCGCTACAGACCCTTGCCCGTGAGCTTGAAGTCGGCATCGTCACGGTCCAGCAGGCGGCGCGCATCCTGGAACATGAAGGCTTGCTGGAGGTCCGGCGCGGGCCAGGCGGCGGCTATTATGGCCGGCGACCGCAAATGGCCGATCTGGAACGGATGCTGGGCGCCTATCTATGCGGCGAACCGGGTTCCTGGCGCGAGATACTCGACATCACCTCGCTACTGTTCAACCGGCTCTGCGCCGCTGCCGCGCGATGCGATGATCAAGCCCTTCATGGGCAATTGCTCGACCTGCGCAGTCAGATCGATGCATGCGACAGCATGGACGGGCTCGGCCAGTTGGAAGGCCGGCTGCAGGACATATTGTTCAAAATGGTCAGCCAGCCCCTGTTCGAGCTGTTGACCCGTGTCGCGCTGGGGAGCGCGCGCGATGTGGAGCGCGACGGCACCGGGGCCGACATGTTCGACCTTAGCATATGGCGCCACGGTCGCCTGCGCATCATCGACGCCATCGCCGATCATGACCCGGCCCTCGCCCATTTCGAGGCGGACCGCCAAAATAGGCAGGTTCTGGCCACCCTGTGCGCATTCGACCGCCTTTGAAGCGACATCGCACGCGATAAAGCAATGCGTTCGGGTGCCACTGACAGGCACGCGCCGCTGATGGGCCGTCATGATCCATATATTGGCCGTTAGCGACTTTGCCGACTGTGCGACTTTTACATCATTTAGCAAAAAAGCATCGTCGAACAGATATCCACTCGCAATAGCATTGACAATGCGAATAGGTCGCAATAGCAGCCCCTGCAACAATCGAAAGGGGTTCTGAAACAATGGCGAAATATGGAAACACTCCATCCTTCCTTGCACTGAGCTGCGTCGGCGCAATGGCCTTCGCATCCGGCGCACACGCGCAGGATAATGGCCAGGGCCAGGCACTGGGTGGCGTTACGGTCACCGACACGGCGATCGAAGACAATTCCATCAAGGTGGAAAAGCCCGAATCGCCCAAATATGTTCGCCCCCTGCTCGACACGCCGCAGACCATCAC
The DNA here is from genome assembly GCF_034424525.1 of Sphingobium yanoikuyae. Taxonomy (NCBI): domain Bacteria; kingdom Pseudomonadati; phylum Pseudomonadota; class Alphaproteobacteria; order Sphingomonadales; family Sphingobiaceae; genus Sphingobium; species Sphingobium yanoikuyae. The sequence continues at coordinate 1,391,729 of NZ_CP139979.1, read as the reverse complement.
GGTGATCGGCAACCAGACCATCCAGAAGCAGAATCTGCTCACCCTGCGCGACGTGCTGTCGACCGTTCCTGGCATCACCTTCGGCGCGGGCGAAGGCGGCGGTGGCTATGGCGACAGCATCAACCTGCGCGGCCAGAGCGCCAACACCGACATCAGCATCGATGGCGTGCGCGACAGCGCTCAATATAGCCGCACCGACCCGTTCAACCTGGAACAGGTCGAAGTCACCAATGGCGCCAATTCGGTGTTCGGTGGCTCGGGCGCGATCGGTGGCAACATCAACCTCGTCACCAAGCGCCCCAAGGCCGACAGCGAAACGCTGGTGCAGGGCGGCATCGGCACGTCGGACTATTATCGCGCGACCATCGACAGCAATGTCCGCGTCAACGATCAAATCGCCGTGCGCCTCAACGCCATGTATCATGAAAATGACGTCGCCCGGCGCGATGTCGACAGCTACAAGCGCTGGGGCGTGGCGCCCTCGGTCAAGCTGGGCGTGGACGGACCGACCTCGCTGACCCTGCTCTACACCCATCAGGAAGACGAGAATACGCCACTCTACGGCATCCCCTATTACAAGAATGCGATCTATGACGGGCCGCTGCCCGGCGTCCCCTATAGCGGCTATTATGGCTATAGGAATCTCGACAAGCAGGACCAGACGATCGACCAGGCGACGGCGATCTTCGACCATCGTTTCAGCGACCTGCTGTCGGTCCGCAACCTGTCGCGCTGGCAGCGCGTCGAACAAAATCTGGTCGTCAACCCGCCACAGGGCGCCTATTGCCTCGCCAACGGCACGCTGCCGACCGGCGCGGCCTGTGCCGCCGGCCAGGTGCCGGGCATGTATTATCCCAGCGGCCCGCGCGGCGGCTTCCGGGACTCGGTCAACCAGACGCTCTACAATCAGCTCGACCTGACCTTCAACATTCCGGGCGGCCATACGCTGGTCATCGGCACCTCGATGCTGCAGGAAGATTATGTACTGAACAACGGCAATGTCGAGCGCAACGCCAATGGCGCGACGCCGAACCCGACGCTCGATCCGATCAGCATCAGCAACCCCAACGCCATCTACACCGGCCCGGTCAATTATATCCAGTCGGGTCATCAGGTCGGCGACACGTTCAACGCTGCCATCTACGCCTTTGCCGCGGCCAAGATCGTCGACGGGCTTGAACTGAACGGCGGCGTACGCTGGGAGCATAACCGTGCCCGCTTCCGCTCCGATACGATCGCCACGCCGGCCGCCGGCGGCGCCTACACCACTGGCGCGCAGCAGAATGCGACCGACAATCTTTTCTCCTACCGCGTCGGCCTGGTCTACAAGCCGGCTGAGAATGCCAGCCTGTATGTCGCCTATGCCAACAGCCTGACGCCGACTTCCAGCACTGTGCGCGCCGGCTGCGGCACGGCGTCGGTCGATCAGGTCAACCTTGGCCTCGAACCGTGCGGCGTAGATCCGCAGAAGGCCGAGAATTTCGAGATCGGTGGCAAGATCGATCTGTTCGACAATGGCCTGCAGCTGACTGCCGCACTGTTCCGCAACAAGCGCACCAATTATTCGGTCGCCAGCAACGATCCCTCCATCGGCAACCTCAACGTCAATGACGGCCGCAACAAGGTGGACGGCATCACGCTTGGCGCTACCGGCAACATCACGTCCAACTGGACGATCTTTGCCAACTACACCTATCTCAAGAGCAAGGTGCTGCAGAGCATTTCGGACTATTGCCTCGACAATCCGGGCGCGACCTATCGTCCGACCGGGGCGACCGCCAATGTCACCTGCGCCCTGTCCGATCCGCAGGCCGGCAATCCGCTGACCAACACGCCCAAGCATTCGGGCAGCCTGTTCACCACCTACACCCTGCCCTTCGGGCTGCAACTGGGTTATGGCCTGACCTATCAGGGCAGCTGGTATCTGAGCAACGCCAGCACCGCGCCGATGTACAAGGCGGACGATTATCTCGTTCACCGCGCGATGCTGTCCTACACCTTCGACGAAAAGCTGACCGCACAGCTCAACGTCCAGAACTTCACCAACGAAAAATATTATACCAGCGTCCGCAACAACGGCTGGGCCAATCCGGGCGAAGGCCGTTCCTGGGTGCTGACCCTGGGCTACAAGCTCTAACCCCCTCTCCCCGCCGGGCCGGCCATGCCCTCCTCGACATGGCCCGGTCTGGCGAACGGAACGCCCGCAGCCCGCTGCGGGCGTTCTTTTTTTTTGCTGGACGGGCATGGCGATGGCAGCATCGCCTGCTAAGGGAAGCGCCATGACCGCCACCGCCGATCTTGCCATCCGCCTGCGCCGCGCCAGCTTCAACCGGGCGCTCGCCGATGCCGACCTTGCCGCCATCGGCCCGATCCTGGCACAGGATGTCGTGATGGTGACCGGCACCGACAGCGGCGTCATCGCCGGGCGCAAGGCGCAGCTGATGGCCTGGAAGCGCGAATTTGCCGCGCCCGATCGCAGCATCTACACCCGCACGCCCGACACGATCCTGGTCTCGCCCGTCGAACCGATCGCTTTCGAACATGGCCAGTGGCAGGGCGTCGCCGCCGCGTCCGGCATCCTCATCGCCTCGGGCGCCTACACCGCCAAATGGCGGCAGCTTGACAGCGAGTGGCTGATCGAGGCGGAACTTTACCTGACCCTCGCCTGAAAAGTCTGCGGCCTCCCTCGGCAAGACGAGCCGCCACGCTCTTCGTGCAATAGTTAATAAAATATTGCCGCGCCGGTCCGACAGGACTATGGCGCGCCCACCCTGTCCTTGGCGCTCCGGCGCCGGAGTCGGGGCCGACAATCCAGAGAGCGGAAGGGGGGACTTCGCCACGCGTCACGCGATCCATTGTGACGACATGCGAAGACTTGGCGTTATCTATTATGAAAAAGACCGGTTTCATGATTTCGGCGTCGCTGGCGCTGCTGGCTGCCGCCCCCGCTCATGCCTCCCCCGTCACCGGCACCGACGCGCTGCGCGAATGGAATCTGATCGTCCTGGGCGACCTCAGTTCCTCTTCCGAAGTGGAGGGCCGCACCTTCGTTGGCGGCGACCTCACCGGCACCTCCTCCAGCTACCAGATCAGCACCCCCGCCACCTCCACGACCGGCCAGGCGGGCCTCACCGTGGTCGGCAATGTCACCGGCGGCATCAAGAATTTGAACAACGGGTCGGGCGCGCTGGTCGGCGGCAATGTCGAAAGCGGCTTCAACCTCAATGGCGCGGCCCAGACGGTGAAGGTCGGCGGCACCATCAGCAACACCAATATCAACCAGAACAGCGTCCAGTCCGGACTGGCCACGTCGGACCCCGGCTTCGCATCCAGCCTGGCGACGCAGGGCACGGTGCTGGCCGGCAGCATGAAACAATTGTCGACCAACCTGTCGGGCCTGGCCGCCAACAGCGACATGGTGATCAGCGGCAATCGCGCCACCTTCAACGCCAGCCCCGACGCCAACGGCCTGGCCGTCTTCTCGATCAGCGCCGCCGACCTCGACAAGGTGGGCGAGATCGCCTTCAACCTGAACGGCGCCGACACCGCGATCGTCAATGTCAGCGGCAGCGCGGTCAGCCTCAACGACAATTTCCTGGGCGGTACCGCCAATCTGGGCGAACATGTGATCTGGAATTTCGGCGACGCCCAGTCGCTCGACCTCACCAACAGCTGGGGCGGATCGCTGCTGGCGCCCTGGGCCGATGCGACCACCGCCAATTACATTCAGGGATCGGCCGTGTTCGGCAACCTGACCCAGAATGGCGAGATGCATCTGGGCACCTATACTGGCGGCTATACCCCACCGATCGATCCGCCGACCGGCAACAGCTCGGGCGGCACGCCGGTGCCCGAAGCGCCGGGCTGGACCCTGTTCCTGCTCGGCATTGCCGGCGTGCTGCTGGGTCGCCGCCTGATCCGCAAGACCGCCTGAACCGCCCTTTACCGTGCTTTTCCGTCCCTTCACCCTCGGCCAGACGCGGGAAACGGACGGACTGGCGCAGCGCCCTTCTGATCGCCGCCGGGCGGCGGCACAGGGAGCCATTGTTTCACAATCTTTGCAGATCGCCGCTTTCCCATGAAAATGCCCCGCTTCTTCTCCTCGACCGCCTGCGACATGGCGATCGATCTTGGCACCGTGAATACCGTCATCCACGCCCGCGACCGGGGCATCGTGCTGAACGAACCCTCCGTCATCGCGATCGAGACCATTCGCGGCATCCGCAAGGTCAAGGTGGTGGGCAATGAAGCCAAGCTGATGATGGGCAAGACCCCGGCCAATATCCAGGCGATCCGCCCGCTGCGCGACGGCGTGATCGCCGACATCGATGTCGCCGAACAGATGATCAAGCATTTCGTCGAAAAGGCGCAGGATGGCGGGCGTTTCGGCCGTCGCTATGATGTGGTGATCTGCGTGCCGACCGGCTCCACCATGGTCGAGCGCCGGGCGCTGCGCGATGCGGCTTCCAACGCCGGCGCGGCGCGGGTGCAGTTGATCGAGGAGCCGATGGCAGCGGCGATCGGCGCCGGCCTGCCCGTCACCGAACCGCGCGGCGCGATGGTGGTCGATATCGGCGGCGGCACGACCGAAGTGGCCGTGCTGTCGCTCAACGGCATCGCCTACAGCAATTCGGCGCGCGTCGGCGGCGACAAGCTGGACGACGCGATCGCCTCGCACATCCGCCGCGTCCACAACCTGATGATCGGCGAAGCCACCGCCGAGCGCGTCAAATGCGCGATCGGCTGCGCCACCCCGCCCGATGGCGAGGGCGAGCGGATCATCGTCAAGGGGCGCGACCTGGTAAATGGTCGCCCTGCCGAAATGACCATCAGCGAAGCGGAAATCTGCGACGCCCTGTCCGAGCCGGTCGGCCAGATCGTGATGGCGGTGATGACCGCGCTGGAGCAGACCGCGCCCGAATTGTCGTCCGACATCATCGACGAGGGCATCACCCTGACCGGCGGCGGCGCGCTGCTGCGCCGGCTGGACGAGGCGCTGTCCGAAGCCACGGGCCTGCCCGTGCGGATCGCCGACACGCCGCTGATGTGCGTCGCCATGGGTGCCGGCAAGGCGCTGGAAGATCGCGCCTATGAAGGCGTGCTGACCATGTCCTGACCGGCGCGCACCGCCCCGACGATGGTTGGCGGGCATCGCTTGCCCGCCCCGCCACATCGGCGCTTGCCAGCACCGCCAAATGCCGCCAAGCAAAGCCCCGGATAAAAGAGGATGAGCGGGCGGATGAGCTATTATGACGTTCTGATCGTGGGGGCCGGCCATGCCGGCGCGCAGGCGGCTATCTCGCTGCGGCAACACGGTTTCGAAGGCTCGGTCGGCATGATCGGAGACGAGAAGGATCCGCCCTATGAGCGCCCGCCTTTGTCCAAGGAATATTTCGCCGGCGACAAGAGCTTCGACCGCATCCTGATCCGCCCCGCCGCCTTCTGGGACGAGCGCAAGATCGACATGTTTCTGGGCAAGCGGGTCAGGAGCGTCGATCCGGTCGGCAAGTTCGTCACCGTCGGCGACGAGGAAATCGGCTATGACAAGCTGATCTGGTGTACCGGCGGCAGCCCCCGGATGCTCACCTGCAGCGGCGCCGAAGCCGCCAATGTCCATGCCGTGCGCCGCCGCGACGATGTCGACGCGATGATGGCGAAGATCGACAGCGTGAACCATGTCACCATCATCGGCGGCGGCTATATCGGGCTGGAGGCGGCCGCCGTCCTTTCCAAGTTCGGCAAGACCGTGGTGCTGCTCGAAGCGCTCGATCGGGTGCTGGCCCGCGTCGCGGGTGAGGATCTCTCGCGCTTCTATGAGGCGGAGCATCGCGCCCATGGCGTCGACCTGCGCACCGGCGCGAAGATGGACTGTATCGCGGTCGAGGATGGCCGGGCGACGGCAGTGCTGATGCAGGATGGCGAGCGGATCGCAACCGACATGGTGATCGTGGGCATCGGCATCGTGCCCGAAACCGGCCCGCTGATCGCGGCCGGCGCGGCCGGCGGCAATGGCGTCGATGTCGACGAATATTGCCGCACCTCGCTGCCCGACATCTATGCCGTGGGCGATTGCGCATCGCACGCCAACCGCTTTGCCGGCGGCGCGCAGATGCGCCTCGAATCCGTCCAGAACGCCAATGACCAGGCCAAGACCGCCGTGGCCCACATCCTCGGCAAGGAAGAGGCCTATGACGCCGTCCCCTGGTTCTGGTCGAACCAATATGATCTCAAGCTCCAGACGGTGGGCCTCTCGACCGGCTTCGACCAGACCGTGCTGCGCGGCGATCCAGCCACCCGCAGCTTCTCGGTCGTCTATCTGAAGGGCGGCAAGCTGATCGCGCTCGACTGCGTCAATGCGGTCAAGGACTATGTCCAGGGCCGCGCCCATGTGCTGTCGGGCGCGCATCTCGACCCGGCGCAACTGGCCGATGCCGGCATTCCGCTCAAGGAAGTGGGCCTCGCCTGATCGGTCGGCGACGACGCGACAATCGGATTTTCCTACGAAGTTCACAGTGTCGTCGCCCCGTTTTGCGCCATTTTCCCGGCATAGGGTCATCGGAAAGCGGCGGCGGCGCGACAATCGCGCGCCTGTGAAGCGACACCGACGCGCCAGCGAAGCGACGATCAGGCGACCATGACGCGACGGGCTTGTCGCGGCAGGGCGCTGCGGCAAGGTCCATATGGGGGCGATGGGAGAGGCCAATTCCATCCCACAGGGTGGACCAGAAAAATGCCGAGTAGGAAAGGCAAGCGGGAAACCGGCCGCTTAACGCGCTCGATAATCGGAATCTCCTTTTTTCTGAACCCGTCGCTCCTTTGAGCGGCAAGTCGAAAGTCGGATAACCCGATCGGACGAATGCTGATCTAGGCTCGTCCTTGATCCAAAAATACTCGCACCGCATGAAAGGCGCAGGGAACATCTTCCCAAAAACCCGATGGCTTGCGTGGGAACCTATCACGAATGTTAGCAAGAACCGGCGCGGCGTCTGGCGCAGCCAATCGCAGCAGCCAGCGGTCTAGCTGCACCCCGGCTCGCGCCGCGCCACAGAGAACGCTCTCGGCATCCCAACCGATCCAACCTTCATCTGCTTCTGCAAGATCGCTCGCCAGCGCCAGTTCAAACCACGCTCCGACGAACATTTCGATCACAGCTTTTTCATGCGGTGGCCAGGAGTCCCATCCCGCGAGCGACAGCTTGCCCAGCACGATCTCGGGATTGTTGGCATTCGCTGGATCAGACACTGACACGTCCAGAATGCGCGGCAGCAGATAGCGAAAGTCCTGCTCGTCACCAACCGTCAGGAACGCACCCGAAACATAGCGCCAGAGAGCCATGCCGCTGATTTCACGCAATGGGGTAGCGAGCAAGACATCTGTGCCACGCGTATCGATACAGCAAGGGCAGCCTTCGATCCTCGACGGCGCCGGCATCTCGAAAGCACGATAGACGGCATCCAGCGCCTCGCTGGCGCGGACCGTCGCTTGAGCTAATACGCCCTTGTTCATGAGGCCAGAATGACCGGCAAACGGGCGCGATGCGAGCAGAATCTGACGTTGCCCACTCCCCTCCCTTTCAGGGAGGGGCCGGGGGTGGGTGCGCCGTATAGCGGCGGCCTACGGTCGATCGGGCAGAAGCTCGCTGCGCTCGCCACCCACCCCAACCCCTCCCTGAAAGGGAGGGGCTATCTGTCGTCCCCATTCTGCCGTCGCTACCCCCGAAACCGGGTCTCGCTTGCCAGTTCCCATGGTCCGCCGCGATAGTGCCAGGCGGCCAGGCCCGCGATTGCGATCGGGCGGGGATGGAAATCGGCGCGCAATCGGTCGGCCAGCGCCCGCGCGACCCTGGGCTCCTCCTTGTTCTGCACGGTCAGATGCGGGCGAAAGCCGGCCTGGTCCTGCGGCGTCAGCAGCCCGGTGAAGGCGTCCGCCAATTCGCCACGCAACGTCGCCAGATCGGGACTGTCGATGCGATAGGCGACCCCCAGCCCGAATAGCAGCACATCGCCCAGCCGCGCCCGTGGCGCCGGGCCGGCGCATATCTGCTTCATCCGCGTCCTGAGTTCCGGCAGCAGCGAAGGCGGCAGATGATGGAACAGGGTGACATGCGCCGGCACCTGATTGCGTTCGGGCGGAAAATGCGCACGGCGCAAGCCATCCGCCCAGGCGAAATCGGCAGCGCCCAGCAGCGCGGTGACGATGATCGGATCAGCCAGGACCGCCTCCCTGCAACGCGATGGCGGACTTTCGCCCGGCCGGGACAGGCTATATGATGACAGATGCCGCGCCCGGCAAGCAGGCGCGGACCAGGAGGGGAAGCATCATGCGCGCACCGGCATCCTTCGTCATCATCGCCGTCATCCTGCTGCTATGGAACCTGATGGGCGTCGCCGCCTTCGTCATGCAATATGGCGCCGATCTTGGCGAACTCGCCAGAACCGATCCCGACACCGCCCGCGCCTTCGCCCAGATGCCCGGCTGGGCCTGGGCCGTCTATGCGGTGGCTGTGGGCGCCGGCACGCTGGGCGCGATCGCGCTGCTGCTGCGCCGCCGCGTCGCGGTGCCGCTGTTCCTGCTCTCGCTGCTCGCGGTGATCGTCCAGTTCGGACACACGTTCCTTGGCACCGACCTGCTGGCGGTGAAGGGCGCGGGCGCGGCGATCTTCCCGGCCGTCATCATCCTGATCGGCATCGGCCAGTGGCTCTACGCCCGCAGTCAGGCGACCAAGGGTCTGCTGCGCTGATCGGCGCCGATCAGGCCGCGCTCTGCAATATCTCCTGGCCGATCATGTCCACGTCGAACGGCGCGGTCTGGTAGAGGTCGTTGATCCAGTTGCCGAACAACAGATGGGCATGGCTGCGCCAGCGATTTTCCGGCGGCCGGGTCGGGTCGTCGTCGGGGAAATAATGGGCCGGCATCTGGCGGCCGCCGTCGCGCGCATATTCGTCACCCAGCGTGCGCGTGTCATATTCGACATGGTTGAACATGTGCAGGAAGCCATGGCGCGGATCATGGACCAGGCAGGGCCCGGTCTCCGCGCTATCCGCCAGCAGTTGCAGCCCGCGATCGACCGGCAGCGACTCCCGCCGCACTTCCGACCAGCGCGACACGGGGATCGAGAAATCGTCCGAAAAACCCCGCAGATAGGGCGAGGCCGGAGCATGGTTGCGATGGCGGAACACGCCGAACGCCTTGCGCTCCAGCGCGTGCTTCTCGACCCCGTGGAAATGATGGAGCGCCGCCTGCGCCGCCCAGCAGATGCTGAGCGAACGATGCACATGGGTCTGGGTCCAGTCGAAGATCGCGCGCAGTTCCTGCCAGTAGCTCACCTCCTCGAACGGCAGATGCTCGACCGGCGCGCCGGTGATCAGGAAGCCATCGAACCGCTCGTCGCGCACATCGGTCCAGGCGCGATAGAAGGACTGCATATGATCGGCGGAGGTGTTGCGCGACACATGGTCGCTGATCCGCACCAGCGTCAGTTCCACCTGCAACGGCGAGGCGCCGAGCAGCCGGGCGAGCTGCGTCTCGGTATCGATCTTGTTGGGCATCAGGTTCAGCAGCGCGATCCGCAGCGGGCGGATATCCTGCCGCACCGCGTCCGCCTCGCCCATCACGGCAACGCCTTCGGCTTCCAGCGTGCGGCGGGCGGGCAGGTCGTCGGCAATCTTGATCGGCACGTCTCGTCAGTCCTTCCTGGTGGGGCGACGATCGGTGGCTGAGGTCCGCTTTGTTGCCGGATCGGCCACATCCTCCCGGATCGGGAGTGCCACCTTGCCCGGAACGGCAGGTTGGCGTTGGGCGTCGCCCCAACTCTTGATGCTGCACTATCCCTAGCGCGCGCCGGGCCATGTGGCAAGCCCGGCTATATATCGGCCAAGCCGGGCTTTACAGCTCGCCCCGCGCGCGGCGGATCTCGAACCATTTGCGCACATTCTCATTATGCTGCTGATAGGTATCGGCAAAGATATGGCCGCCCTTCCCGTCCGCAACGAAATAGAGCGCATTCGTCTCCGCCGGGTGCAGCACCGCCAGGATCGACAGTCGGCCCGGATTGGCGATCGGCCCCTTGGGCAGGCCGGTCATCGCATAGGTATTGTAATCATTGACGTCGGCGATCTCGGACTTCTTGATCCGGCGGCCGAGGGGCTTGCCCCTGGTGATCGGATAGATGATCGTCGGGTCGGCCTGCAGCATCATGTTCTTGCGCAGACGGTTGCTGTAGACGCCGGCAACCATCGGCCGCTCCTTGGCAATCGCGGTTTCCTTCTCGACGATTGAGGCGAGGATGATCGCCTCCTGGGGCGACTTGGCGATCGTGTTGGGGGCGCGTTCGGCCCAAAGCTTGGCCAGCGCCTTGTCCATCGCCGCCTGCATCCGCTTGAGCACCGCGGCGCGCGGCTCGCCCTTGTCGAAGGCATAGCTGTCGGGGAGCACGCTGCCTTCCTGCGGCACCGCGACATCGCCGGTCAGCTCGTCATTGGCCATCAGCCGTTCCTGCACCAGGATCGACGGCATGCCTTCGGGGATGGTGACCAGCCGGGTCAGCGTCTTGCCGCCCTGCAGGATCGACAATATCTCGCGGTTGCTGGCGCCCTTGGGCACCACGAACTCGCCGGCCTTGATCGGCTTGGCGCCGCCAAAGACCTTGGCGCGGGTCAGGAAGGCATCGGCCGAACGCACCGCGCCGGCCGATTTCAGCAGCACCGCGGCATCGGACAGGGTCGATCCCTCTGGCACAACGATGCTGGTATCCTGGGTGGCCGGCCCCGTCTCGGTCCAGCCATGGACGAAGCGGAAACCGACAAAGGCGACAACGGCCAGGCCGATCAGAAGGATGATGCAGCCCAGTCGCCGCACCGGATTTGCGCCGGATCGTCTTGCCATCATCCCAACTGCCCGACCCAAATAATGCCCAACCGGCTATGGCTTACATGATCCTCCCCTTTGCAGGGGAGGATCAGGCGTATCAGATCGCCTTCATGATGAGCGAGGCGTTGGTGCCGCCGAAGCCGAACGAGTTGTTCAGCACCGCGCGCACCTTGCGTTCCTTGGCGACGTGCGGGACCAGGTCCACGCCCTTGCAGCTTTCGCTCGGCTCGTCGAGGTTGAGCGTCGGCGGCACGATCTGGTCACGCATGGCGAGGATGCAGAAGATGCTCTCCACCGCGCCCGCGCCGCCCAGCAGGTGGCCGATCGCCGACTTGGTCGACGACATCGACATGCTGCCCAGATGATCGCCGAACAGACGCTTGACCGCGCCCAGTTCCAGTTCGTCGCCCAGCGGGGTCGAGGTGCCATGCGCATTCACATAGTCGATATCTTCCAGGCTGAGGCCCGAACGCTTGAGCGCCATCTGCATCGAACGGAAACCGCCATTGCCTTCCGGGTGCGGCGCGGTGACATGATAGGCGTCGCCGGTCAGGCCATAACCGATGACTTCGGCATAGATTTTCGCGCCGCGCGCCTTGGCCCGCTCATATTCCTCCAGCACGACCACGCCCGCGCCTTCGCCCATGACGAAGCCGTCACGGTTGACGTCATAGGGACGCGACGCCTTTTCCGGCGTGTCGTTGAAGCCGGTCGAGAGCGCACGCGCCTGGGCGAAACCGGCGATGCCGATCGGGCAGATCGCGCTTTCCGCGCCACCCGCCAGCATGACGTCGGCATCGTCCATGGCGATCATGCGCGCGGCGTCGCCAATCGAATGGGCGCCGGTCGAGCAAGCGGTGACGACGGCATGGTTCGGACCCATCAGGCCGTATTTGATCGAGACCTGGCCCGAGATCAGATTGATCAGGCGGCCATGGACGAAGTGCGGCGAAACGCGGTTGGGGCCCTTGTTGGCCAGCACCAGCGATTCGCTTTCGATGCCCGGCAGGCCACCGATGCCCGAACCGATCGAGCAGCCGGCGCGCAGGCGCTCTTCTTCCGACATATTGTCCAGGCCCGCGTCGCGCAGCGCCTGGCTGGCGGCGGAAATGCCGTAGACGATGAACGGATCAACCTGGCGCTGGATCTTGTGGTCGACGTCCAGCGAGGCGTCATAGCCATATTCATGATCCGCCGGCTTCACTTCGCAGGCGATGCGGCACTTGTAATCGGTGGCATCGAAGCGGGTGATCGTCGCCGCGCCGGATTTCGACGCGATGATGTTCTTCCAGGTGGTTTCGACATCCCCGCCAAGCGGGCTTACCATGCCAAGGCCGGTTACGACGACGCGACGCATATGCTTGCTCCGAAATTCCAATTTTTGGTTCCGTGCCGCTCATCTAGGCGTTCCACACGCACTTGTGAACGGCAGGCCAGATACGAAAAGGCTCCCCAAGCTCCGGGATCACCGGACAGGAGGAGCCAATCCTTGTGCAAGGAGGGCGGCCCGCCACGGGGGGCAGGCCGCGAAGCCCTTAGGCCTTGCTGTCGATATAGTCGATCGCGTCCTTGACGGTGGCGATCTTCTCAGCCGCATCGTCCGGGATTTCGACGCCGAATTCTTCTTCGAACGCCATCACCAGTTCAACGATGTCCAGGCTGTCTGCGCCCAGATCGTCGATGAAGCTGGCGTCCTCGGTCACCTTCTCGGCTTCGACGCCCAGATGCTCGACGACGATTTTCTTTACGCGATCCGCGGTCTCACTCATGAGTGGTCCTTCTTACTGGGTATCGTTGGTGGTTCTGAATAACCGTTAAGGCATTGCCCTAGTGCCAAGCCCCGATAGAGGCAAGAGGGAAGGCCGCCAAGCCCCAACATTGGGGCAGGAGGCATTTTCCGGCAACAAAAGCCGCCGAATCGATTAATCTTACCGCCTGTTTACCAAAATTTCAGCGGCTTGTGACAGCCCTTGGGCCATGATCGAGAGATTCTGCCCCGACCGGTTCATTACATCCGCCCGCATCCGGATGGCCGCCACGCTGATGCTGGCCGCCACGATCATCGGCCTGCTGGCGATCCTGCTGACCGCCCATGGCACGGTCGATGCGCTGGGCCGCCCGGTCGGCACCGATTTCTCCAACGTCTACAGCGCAGGCTGGATGGCCGACCATGGCCGGGCACCCGACGCCTGGGACTGGCCCGCCGAACATGCGATGCAGAAGGCGATTCACAAGGATCCCAATACCCCGCTCTATGGCTGGCATTATCCCCCGCCCTTCCTGATCATCGCGACTCTGCTGGCGCAATTTCCCTATCTGACCGCCCTCTTCATCTGGCAGGGGCTGTCGCTGGCGCTGGCGCTGCTGGTCTTCCACCGGATTCTGCCGGGGCGCGAGGCGATGCTCGCCGCAGTTGGCGCGCCGGTGGTGATGGTGTGCCTGGGGCATGGCCAGAATGCGTTCATGACCGCCAGCCTGATGGCGGGCGGCATGCTGCTGCTGGACCGGCGCCCCTGGGTCGCGGGCATTTTGCTGGGCTGCCTGGTCTACAAGCCGCAATTTGCCGTGCTGATCCCGATCGTGATCGCAATGAAGGGCAATTGGCGCGCCTTCCTGGCAGCCGGCCTGACGGTGGTGGCGCTCTGCCTGCTGACCTGGGCGATCTGGGGCTGGGGCGTCTGGGCCGCGTTCATCGATTCGCTACCGCTGACCCGCCATCTCGTGATCGAACTGGGATCGACCGGCTGGGCCAAGATCCAGAGCCCCTTTTCCGCCATCCGTCATTGGGGCGGCAGCATAGCACTGGCCTATATGGTGCAGGCAGTCATCACTGCCGCCGCCATCGCCGCCGCCGCGCTCGCCGCCTGGCGCGGATCGCTGGAAGTGCGCGGCAGCGCCACCCTGACCGCTGCCCTGCTTTGCACACCCTATGTGCTGGACTATGACTATGTGCTGCTGGGCGGCGCGATCGCCTTCCATGTCGCCGACATGCGCCGACGCGGCAGCCTGCCCTGGGAACCGACGATCCTGGCCCTTGCCTGGTTTGCGCCGCTGTTCGGCCGCAGCGTGGCCGACCTCACCACCATTCCGCTCAACCTGATCGCGGTGATGGCGATGCTGGCGCTCGCGGTACGCCGCGTGATCGTGCTGGACGATATGCCCGACTGGTTCCTGCGCCTGTTTCCCCTGCGCCGTCCAATCGCAGGATGACGGACGGGCCGGCGAACCGGCCCGCCTCTTGTCATCAGATCATCGCCATGCCGCCGTTGACGTGCAGGGTCTGGCCGTTGACATAGCCTGCTTCCTTGCTCGCCAGATAGGCGACTGCCGCGCCGATATCGTCGCCATCGCCCAGATCGCCGGCCGGGATCTTGGCCAGGATCGTGCCCTTCTGCGCATCGTTCAGCGCATCGGTCATGGCCGACCGGATGAAGCCGGGCGCAACGCAGTTCACGGTGATGCCGCGGCTCGCCAGTTCCTGGCCCAGCGACTTCGACATGCCGATGATGCCGGCCTTCGACGCGCAATAGTTGGACTGGCCCGGATTGCCGGTGACACCGACGACCGAGGTGATCGAAATGATGCGGCCAAAGCGCGCCTTCATCATCGGCTTGGCGGCGGCGCGGCACAGGCGGAAGGCGGCTTCCAGATTGACCGCGATCACCTGCGACCATTCCTCGTCCTTCATGCGCAGGATCAGATTGTCGCGGGTGATGCCGGCATTGTTGACCAGGATGTCGATCTTGCCGCCCAGCGCTTCCACCGCCTGCGGCACCAGCGCGTCGACAGCGGCCGGATCAGACAGATTGCAGACCAGGGTCTTGTGGTCGCCGCCCAGTTCGGCCGCAAAGGCCTTGAGCTTTTCCTCATTGCTGCCCGACAGCGCCAGCGTGGCGCCCTGCGCGGCCAGCGCCTTGGCGATGGAAGAGCCGATGCCCCCCGAAGCGCCAGTCACCAGCGCGGTCATTCCCGTCAGATCGAACATAAATTTTCACCCAATCGTTAAACTTTTAAATCGATTCTCATGCTCACAGGCGTCAGTCGCGAGAAGTTACGAACCTTGGAATGCTCGTTCCAAAGCCATGACTGAGCCCCGCCTATACAGCCACAAGCGCAGGTTTTCTTCGCTTGCGTTATTCCCTGTTATCTTTGCCTCTTTGATCATCGGAGTGAACTCACGAAACGCGCCTTCCTCAGGCGGAGGCGTTTCGGCGTTGGCAACAACGGCATCGACATCGCCTTTGAACAGGGAAATCAACCTATCTGCTCTCGGTGCCAACGCGACGTTCAATCGAGCCTCTTCGTCCGCACTATAATCGTTGAAACGCTCCAATGCCTTCCATTGAATTTGCAACCACCGATGATGGGCAGCAAGACGTAGGGCTTTCTCCGACCAACCATAAAGATAGCCACAGGATTGCGCTCGCGCGTTAAGGACGGCATCCAACGCAGCGCTTCTGCGATTGTCGCCACGCTCAGCATTGTAATGGCGATCCAGAATGCCTTGCTCAGCCTCACCCAATGGCAAACTCATGCAATCCAAGTGCTCGGCAGCAAGTGCTGGCGTTCCGCCTGTGATCAAAATCGCCGTTACCACCCATTTCAGCACAAACCGTTCCCCCTTTACTCGCCCCCGACATTCGCAACTAGCTCGCGTCAGTCTCCCTTGAAGTGCGGCGGCCGGCGGTCGAAGAAGGCGGTGATCGCCTCGTCATGATCCGCGGTCGCGTGGGCCAGCGCCTGCATGGCGCCCGCCATTTCCAAAATTTGCGAAAGTTCGGCCGTCTGCGCCGCGCGCAGCAGCCGCTTGGTCATCCGTGTCGCGTGCGGCGGATTGGCGGCGATGGCGTCGGCCTGCGCCCGTGCCACCGTCATCAACTCCGCGTCGGGCACCACATCGCCGACCAGCCCGATCCGCAGTGCCTCGCCCGCGTCGATCGTCTCGCCGGTCAGCGAGAGTTGCGACGCCTTGGAAAAGCCGATGATGCGCGGCAGCAGCCAGGCCCCGCCATCGCCGGAGACGAGGCCAAGCTTCACGAAGCTTTCGGCAAAGCGCGCACTTTGCCCCGCGATGCGCAGGTCGCACATGCAGGCCAGGTCCAGCCCCGCGCCGATCGCCGGGCCATTGACCGCCGCGATCACCGGCAGCTCGATCGCCTGGAACAGCAGAGGCAGGCGCTGGATGCCCGCGCGATAATTGCGCCGCGTCTGCGCCGGCAGGCTGGCGCGCAGCCCGCCGGCGTCCGGTCGCATCGCGTTGAGATCGCCGCCCGAGGAAAAGGCGCTGCCCGCCCCGGTCAGGATCGCGACATGGATGCTGGCATCCCGGTCCGCCGCCTCGAACACGTCGCACAGCGCATCCACCATCGCCGGATCGGAGATGGGGTTGCGCCGGTCGGGCAGGTTCAGCGTGACCGTCAGGACGGTCCCGTCACGCTGGGTTAGAACGGGGGGGCTAAGGACCGGGCTCTCGCTCACAGCGCGCCCAGCACGGCCTCGATATCGTCCATCGTCACCACGCTGCGCACGGTGGCGTCGGGGGCGATGCGCTTGACCATCGGGCCGAGCACCTTGCCGCCCAGTTCGACGAAATCGGTGACGCCCGCGTCCCACATCGCGCCGATCGACTCGCGCCAGCGGACGCGGCCGGTGACCTGCTCGACCAGACGGTCACGAATGTCGGTCGGGTCGCTGATCGGCGCGGCCAGCACATTAGCATAGACCGGCAGCAGCGGCGCGTTGATCGTCGCTTTCGCCAGCGCTTCGGCCATCGCATCAGCGGCCGGCTGCATCAGCGGGCAGTGGAAGGGCGCCGACACCGGCAGCAGCACGCCGCGCTTGATGCCATAATCCTTGACCAACGCGACCGCGCGCTCGATCGCGCCCTTGTGGCCGGAAATGACGACCTGGCTGGGATCATTGTCGTTGGCGACAGTGCAGACTTCGCCCTCGGCAGCGGCATCGGCCAGCGCCTGCGCCTTTTCGATGTCGGCACCCAGCAGCGCCGCCATCGCGCCCTCGCCCACCGGCACGGCGGCCTGCATCGCCTGACCGCGCAGCTTGAGCAAGCGGGCGGTGGTGCCAAGGTCGAACGCCTCGACCGCGCAGAGCGCGCTATATTCACCAAGGCTGTGACCGGCGACATAATCGCCCTTGTCGGCCAGGCTGAAGCCGCCTTCCTTCTGCATCACGCGCAGCGTGGCGAGCGCGTTGGCCATGATCGCCGGCTGGGCATTTTCGGTCAGGGTCAGGTCGCTCTCGGGGCCTTCCACCATGATCCGGAACAGATGCTGCGACAAGGCGTCATCGACTTCCTGGAACAGTTCCTTCGCCGCCGGGCTTGCCTCGGCCAGCGCCTTGCCCATGCCGACCGACTGGCTACCCTGGCCTGGGAAAAGAAATGCCCTCATCTTCCATCCTCTGATCTACTGGTGTCTTTCCGGAGAAAAACACGGGAATTCACGCACGTTACACTTTGAGACATATATGGCATTGAGGCGTACATTGCTTTTCGGCACGTAACGACCTGACATACCTGCCCCCTGTCTCTCCGGGGGAATATTGCTGGCCCCTTTAACGACGACGGAGTGCAAGGAAAAGGTGCGATATCGCATTGCATGGCTCACGGGATCGGTGCTTGCCCTGTCCGCCTGCGCGGCGGGGCCGAACTATCACGCGCCGCAATCCACCGCGCTGGGCGTGCCTGCCGGCTATAGCCAGGGCAGCGGCGCCGCGCTGGACGACGCCACCCTCGCCACCTGGTGGACGCGGCTCAACGATCCGACGCTGACCGGCCTGATCGATCAGGCGATCGCCGGCAATCTGGACATCGTCCAGGCGCAGGCACGGCTGCGGCAGGCGCGGGAATCCCTGCGCCAGGCCAATGCCGCCTTCCTGCCGCAGGTGAACGGATCGGCCAGCGGCGGCAAGAATTACCGCAGCCAGGCCGGCGGCACCCGTGTCGATGACAGCGGCAATGTCATCTCCACCGGCGCCAGCAACTGGTCCAGCAGCTATTCGGCCGGCGCCAATGCCAGCTGGCAGATCGACCTGTTCGGCGAACTGTCGCGCTCGGCCGAAGCCGCGCGGGCCGATCTTGCCGCGTCCGGCTATGACCTCGCCAATGTGCGGATGACCATCATTTCCGAACTGGTCACCAACTATGTTCAGGCGCGCGCATCGCAGGAGCAGCTGCGCATCGCCCGCGAGACGCAGAAGGTGCAGCAGGACAATTACGACATTGCCCGCTGGCGGCTGCAGGCCGGGCTGGTCTCCTCGCTCGACGAGCAGCAGGCCAGGGCCCAGCTCGCCCAGACCAACGCCACCATCCCGCAGCTCGAAGCCAGCCTGAAGGGCAGCCTCAACCGCATCGCCGTGCTGACCGGCCAGGCGCCGGGCGACGCGACCCGCGCGCTCGAAACGCCGGCACCGATCCCCACCGCCGCCACCGACATCGCCACCGGCATTCCGGCCGATACGCTGCGCCAGCGGCCCGATGTGCGGTCGGCCGAACGGGCGCTGGCCGCCGCCACCGCGCGGATCGGCGTCGCCCAGGCGCAGCTCTATCCCTCGCTCGGCATCAGCGGCAACATCGGCACCACGTCGAACGCCTTCAAGGATCTGTTCGACCTCATCACCGGCGGCGTCTTTGCCAATGTCGCCCAGACCATCTTCGATGGTGGTCGCCTCGCCTCGCAGGTCCGCGCGCAGAAGGCGGCGACCGATGCCGCCTTCGCCGCCTACCAGCAGAGCGTCCTTGGCGCGCTGGAGGATGTCGAAAATGGCATGGCCTCGCTCGACAGTGCCCGCCGGCGCAAGATCGAGTTCGCCACCGCCTATGAAGCGTCGAACAATGCCGCGATCCTGGCGCGCAGCCAGTATCAATCCGGCCTGATCGACTTCCAGACCCTGTCCAGCAGCGAAACCACGTTGCTGAACGCACGCAACAGCCTTGCCAGCGCCCAATCGGACGAGATCCTGGCCATCGCCCAGCTCTATAATGCGCTGGGTGGCGGCTGGCAGAATATGGATGACCGCCCCCATGAGCAATGACGCCAGCCCCGACCAGAATCTCAACGACTTTCTGGGCGCCAAGCCGGAAAAGCCGCATCGCAAATGGCTGATCCGCGGCGCCATCGGCGTCGCGCTGCTGATCCTCGTCCTGCTCGTCGCCCGCTGCTTCGCCGGCGACGACAAGCCCAATTATGCCACCCGCGAGGCGCGCCAGGGCGACCTGACGGTCAGCGTGTCGGCCACCGGCAATCTGAAGCCGATCAACCAGGTCGATGTGGGGTCCGAACAGTCGGGCAAGATCACCGCCGTCTATGTCGACGTCAATGATCGCGTGACCAAGGGGCAGAAGCTCGCCGAACTCGACACCCGCCGTCTGGTCGACACGATCAACCAGACGCAGGCCCAGGTTGCCTCCTCCCAGGCCGGCGTCGCCCAGGCGCAGGCGCAGGTCGCGCTGGCCAAGGCGACGCTGGATCGCCAGCTCAACGTCTATCAGCTTTCCGGCGGCAAGGTGCCGGCCAAGACCGAACTGGATTCGGCCCGCGCCGACTATAATGGCGCGCTCGCCAACCTTCGTTCGGCCCAAGCGCAGGTGAATGTCTCGCGCGCCCAGCTGTCGACCGCCCAGACCAACCTGTCGATCGCCCAGATCGTCTCGCCGGTCACCGGCGTGGTCCTGTCGCGCGACATCGAGCCGGGCCAGACCGTCGCCGCCTCGCTCAACGCGCCGGTGCTGTTCACCATCGCCGAGGATCTCACCAAGATGGAGGTCGAGGTGTCGGTGGACGAAGCCGATGTCGGCCAGGTCAAGGAAGGCCAGACCGCCAATTTCGCCGTCGACGCCTTCCCCGGCCGCACCTTCCCGGCAAAGGTCACGCGGGTGAATGTCGGATCGAACAGCTCCAGCAGCAGCTCGTCCTCCTCGTCCTCGACCAGCACGACCAGCAGCTCGACCGGCACGGTCGTCGCCTATACCGCCGTGCTGTCGGTCGACAATGCGGACGAAACCCTGCGTCCGGGCATGACCGCGACCGCCGACATCGTGACCCAGGAACTGCATGATGTGCTGCTCGTCCCCAACAGCGCGCTCCGCTTCAAGCCCAGCAGCGGCGCCGGATCGGGCGGCGGCATCACCAGCGTCCTGCCCGGCCCCGGCCGCATGCGCCGCAGCGGCGCCAACCGCCAGGTCAATTTCGGCGCGGGTAGCAGCCAGACCCTCTATGTCCTCGACGAAAAGGGCGATCCCAAGGCGATCCAGGTGACCGTCGGCGCCAGCGACGGATCGCGCACCGTCATCACCGGCGGCGACCTGAAGCCCGGCATGAAGGTCATCACCGGCCAGCTTGCCGCCGGCGCGCAGCAGCCCGCCGAGGACCAGAAGGCAGACCCCGCCGCTGGCGACACCAAGGACCGCCCGCGCAATCCCGCCGCCGACGGCAGCCCCGCCAGCGTCAAGTCGCTCGGCAATTCGGGCGACGCCGCGCCCCAGACCGCCCCGGTCGCCCCGACGCCCGCCGCCCCCCAGGGCAGCGGCGACACGGAAAGCCGGGGCACCGGCCGGCAGAGCGGAACCTGATCCAATGGCCGCCGATCCCATCATCTCGCTGCGGGGGATCACCAAGATCTTCGGCAGCGGCCCCACCGCCTTTCAGGCCTTGAAGGGCATAGACCTCGACATCGAGCAGGGCGATTTCGTCGCCGTCATGGGGCCTTCGGGCTCGGGCAAGTCGACGACGATGAACATATTGGGCTGCCTCGACGTGCCATCGGGCGGGCAGTTCCTGTTCAAGGGCCGCCATGTCGAGACGCTGGACCGCGACCAGCGCGCGCTGCTGCGCCGCCGCTATCTCGGCTTCGTGTTCCAGGGCTTCAACCTGCTCGCCCGCACCAGCGCGCTGGAGAATGTCGAACTCCCCCTGCTCTATCGCGGCGAGGACAAGAAGACCCGTTACGAGATGGGCATGGCCGCGCTCGACAAGGTGGGCCTCAAGGACTGGTGGGACCATACCCCGGCGGAACTGTCGGGCGGCCAGCAACAGCGCGTCGCCATCGCCCGTGCCATCGTCACCCAGCCCGACGTGCTGCTGGCGGACGAACCGACCGGCAATCTCGATTCCGAACGGTCGGTGGAGATCATGCAATTGCTGACCGACCTCAACCAGAATAGCGGCATCACCGTGCTGATGGTGACGCACGAACCCGACATGGCCGAATTTGCCCATACCATCGTCCATTTCAAGGATGGGCTGGTGGAGCGGGTCGACAAGGGCCAGGGCGGACCGCAGAAGGGAGCCGTGGGCTGATGCTGGGCACCACTGTCATCCTCGCCTTCCGGGCGATCAACCGGCACAAGATGCGCAGCTTCCTCACGACGCTCGGCATCATCATCGGCGTCGCCGCCGTCGTCACCATGGTGACACTGGGCAATGGCGCGACCGCCGCTGTGCGCGAACAGATCAGCTCGCTCGGCGCAAATGTGCTGCAACTGCGCCCCGGCCAAGGCTTCGGCCGTGGCGGCGGCGGGCCGCGCCCGCCCAATTTCAAGGAAGCGGACCTGACCGCGATCGAGAACCAGCTGACCGGCGTGCGCGCCGTCGCGCCGGTGGTCCAGTCGAGCGGCACCGCCATCTATGAAGGCAATAACTGGTCGACCACCGTCTATGGCACGACCTCCGCCTATTCGCAGGTCCAGTCCTGGAATGTGTCGGAAGGCCGGCTGTTCATGCCAGACGAGGAAGAGGCCGGCAAATCGGTCTGCATCATCGGCAACACGGTGCGCACCAACCTGTTCCAGGGCAATGACCCGATCGGCAAGCGGATGCGGATCAAGGGCGTCAGCTGTCAGGTCGTTGGCGTGCTTGCAACTCGCGGCCAGGGCGGCTTTGGCGACCAGGACGATGTCGTCGTCATGCCGATCAAGTTCGTCCAGCGCCGCTTCACCGGCGATCGCGACATCAGCCAGATCATGGTCGCGGTCGACGACGCCTATGACAGCGCGACCGTGCAGGACAGTCTGGAGCAGCTGATGCGCGAGCGCCGCAAGATCAAGGCGGGCGCGGAGGATAATTTCAACGTCTTCGACACCAAGCAGATCAGCGACACGCTGACCGGCACCACCACCATCCTGACCCAGATCGTCGCGGCGGTCGCCGCCATCTCGCTGCTGGTCGGCGGCATCGGCATCATGAACATCATGCTGGTGTCAGTGACGGAGCGCACCCGCGAGATCGGCATCCGCCTCGCCATTGGCGCGGTCGCGCGCGAAGTGCTGATGCAGTTCCTGGTGGAGGCGATCGTGCTGTCCTGCATGGGCGGCCTGATCGGCCTGGTCATTGCCCTCATCGCATCGGTCGGCATCGCGCCGCTGATGAAGGTGCCCTTCACCTTCGATCCGCAGGTCAATCTGATCGCCTTCCTCTTCTCGGCGGCGATCGGCGTGGTGTTCGGCTATTTCCCGGCGCGCCGGGCGGCAAGCCTCAACCCGATCGACGCGCTGCGGCACGAATAGGCTGATACATTTTCCGACAAAAGGGCGGTTATCCGGGATAATGCTGCGACATCTTCTGCCTAATCCCTCCTTCCATGGCGCCGCTCCGGCGCTGTGGAAGGAATGCCCCCATGAAGATGATCGCCGCCAGCCTCATCAGCAGTGCGCTGCTGCTCGGGGTCAGCCTCACCCCCTTTGCCGACGCGCAGGCACCACAGACGGCGCAATTGCTGGAGGGCAAGGATCGTCCCATTCTGCTCGCCCGCATGACCGTCACCGCCACGCCCCTGCCCGCTTCCACCAACTGAACCGCCCCGCGCCGGAGCGGCGCGCATGAACGGCGTCATCGGCCTGCTCGGGACGCTGGCGCTGCTGCTGGCTGTTGGCGGCGCGATCGGCCTGATCGATCGGCGCGGCTTTCGGCCCGGCTGGCTGCTGGTTGCCGCCGCCCTGGTCGCCGCCAATGACGCGCTGCTGACCCGCGCCTATCGCCATATCCCCGATCTCATCCCCGCCGCCGGCTGGAACTGGCAGGGCAAGCTGCTGGCCCTTGCCCTCACGCTGCTGGTCGCAGCCCTGCCGGCCTTCGGCTGGAAGCGGGTCGGCCTTACCCTCCGGCAGGCGCGCGGCAGCCTGACCGCTGCCCTGCCCGTGGCTCTCCTCTATTGCGCCTTCTTCACGGCGCTCGCCCTCTATTTCCCCGACGATCCGAGCAGCGCAGAGGAAATCGCCTTCCAGCTCACCATGCCGGGGCTGGAGGAAGAACCCTTTTATCGCGGTATCCTGCTCTTCGCGCTCGATCGCGCCTTCACCCGGCGGGTCCGCTTCCTGGGCGTCGACTGGGGCTGGGGCGCTCTGCTGTCCTGCGGCCTGTTCGGCCTCGCCCATGCGTTCGGCTATTCGGGCGGCCATTTCAGCTTCGATCCAGTCGTGATGGCGCTTACCGCCATCCCCTCGCTGCTGGCCGTCTGGCTGCGCCTGCGCACCGGCAGCCTGTTGCTGCCGATCCTGCTGCACAATTTCGGCAATGCCATCTCGCTGATGCTGTGATTCGAACAAGGCATTGAAAAAGCGTAATTTATGAACTGATATTCAGCTTAAATCGGGTTTTGATACAATTTCCGACAAAACTGCCCCACCCTTGGGACAGGCTTGCGACAAGCGCGGCCTATCCCTGTCTTCGACGCCGGAAGCGGCGCCCTCGATTGAAACAAGAGGAGTGAAGACATGTTCAAGAAGATCATCCTGGCCCTGACCGCCACCGCCGTTGCCGCCAGCCCGATCGTCACCGCCCAGGCCCAGGCCGCGCCCCATCGCGAAACCGTCCGGGTCGTGAAGGAAGGTCCGCACCGCACCGTCGTCCAGAAGAAGACGGTCGTGCGCAACGATCGCCACTGGGCCAAGGGCCAGCGCTTCGATCGCCGCTATGCGACCAATTACCGGGTCGTCGACAATTATCGCGGCTATCGCCTGTCGGCCCCGCCGCGCGGTTACCACTGGGTCCGCTCGGGCAATGACGCAGTGCTGGTCGCCCTCACCAGCGGGATCATCGGCGCGGTCGTCGCCGGCGCCATCCGCTAGAGCATTCTGAAGTCGGCTGGAACAGCCGACGACTCGCAGAATGCGGCAAAAAAGGAAACTAGAGCGTCCCCCGATTCAACCTAATCGGAGGATGCTCCAAGCGCCCCACTTCCTGAAAAGCGCCCTGGAGCCTTCGCTCCGGGGCGCTTTCGCGTTCACACCAGCCCGGTCAGATAATAGACGGCGATCACGACGAAGACGGTCATCGTCTTGATGAGCGTCAGCGCGAATATGTCCTTATAGGCCTGACGATGGGTGAGGCCCGTCACCGCCAGCAGGGTGATGACCGCGCCATTATGCGGCAGGCTGTCCATGCCCCCCGATGCCATCGACGCGACCCGGTGCAGCACCTCTCTTGGGATACCCGCCGCGTCGCCCGCCGCCACGAACTGGTCCGCCATCGCCGCCAGCGCGATCGACAGGCCGCCCGACGCCGACCCGGTGATGCCGGCCAGGGTCGTCACCGTAATCGCTTCGTTGATCAGCGGGTTGGGCACCGCCTTCAGGGCGTCCTTGACGACCAGGAAGCCGGGCAGCGCCGCGATCACCCCGCCAAAGCCATATTCGACCGCCGTGTTCATCCCCGCCAGCAAGGCGCCACCGACCGCCGCCTTCGATCCTTCCGCAAAGCGCCGCGCCACGATCGGAAAAGCGAAGATCAGGATGGTGGCGATGCCCATCAGCAGCGCGCCCTCCACCGCCCACAGTGCCGCTTGCTGTGTCACTTTCGCTGTCACCGGCTCGGGCAGCCCCGCCAGCCGAATGCTCACCTCTTCCGCCCCGCCGGTGATGCGCGGGATCAGCAGCGTCAGCGCCAGATTGCCCAGCCCCACCACCAGCAGCGGAAGCAGGGCGACCAGCGGGTGGACGGCGGCCGCCTCTTCCTGCCGATCGGGTTCGTTGACCAGCGTTTCGGGTGCGCCATAGCCCTCCCCCGCGGCCGCCATCGCCCGGCGCCGCCAGTTGAGATAGGCAAGGCCCGTCGCCGCGATCACCACCGATCCGATCACGCCCAGCACCGGCGCCGCCCAGGCAGTGGTGCCAAAGAAGCTGGCCGGAATGACATTCTGGATCTGCGGCGTGCCCGGCAGCGCATCCATGGTGAAGGTCAGCGCGCCAAGGCCGATCGTGGCGGGCACCAGCCGCTTGGGGATGTCGGCGCGGCGAAACATCTCGGCGGCGAAGGGGTAGACGGCAAACACCGCGACGAACACCGACACCCCGCCATAGGTCAGCAGCGCCGTCACGATCATGATCGCCGGGATCGCCCGCCCCGCGCCGACAAAGCCGATCACCGCCGTCACGATCGCGCGGGAAAAGCCCGATATCTCGACCAGCTTGCCGAACAGCGCGCCGAGCAGGAAGACGGGGAAATAGAGCTTCAGGAAGGTGGCGACCTTGTCCATGAACAGGCCGGAAAAGGCGGTCGGCACCGCCGCCGGATCGGTCAGGAACACCGCCAGCATGGCGAGCAAGGGCGCCATCAATATGACGCTCATGCCGCGATAGGCCGCCAGCATCAGCAAGATCAGCGCCAGTGCCGCGATCGCGACCGCCATCCGTCTCTCCTTCTCTTTTTCTGGCAGGCAGGATAGAGACAGGTGAAGCCTGACTGCAAGCAGGGCCGCTGCCGCCCATGGCTGCACCGATGCCGCTTGCCTTTCGTCCGCTTTTCCGTCATAGGCGCGCCTTCGTTCGGCCCCGGATTCGGACGTCGGACGATTTCGAATGCTTGAGACGACAGCCGGAGGGGCGTTCCACATGGGGTGGGCGTCAGCGATCGGCCAACAGATGAGGCAATACCCATGGCTCTTTACGAGCATGTGTTCCTTGCGCGCCAGGATCTGGCACAGGCGCAGGTGGACGCTCTGGCGGAAACCGCCACCAAGATCGTCGAGGAAAATGAAGGCAAGGTGACCAAGGTCGAGACCTGGGGCCTGCGTTCGCTCGCATACAAGATCGCCAAGAACCGCAAGGCGCACTACGTCATGCTGAACATCGACGCACCGGGCAACGTGATTGCCGAGCTGGAGCGTCAGACCCAGATCAACGAAGACATCATCCGCTACATGACCATCAAGGTCGAAGAGCTGGAAGCCGGTCCGTCGGTGATGATGCGCAAGCAGGAACGCGCCGAACGTGGCGACCGTGCCCCCCGTGGTGACCGTGGCCCGCGCCGTGAGCGCGAAGAAGCCCCGGCTGCCGAATAAGGAGATCTGAAACATGGCACGCCCGTTTTTCCGCCGCCGCAAGAGCTGCCCCTTCGCCGCCAAGGATGCGCCGAAGATCGATTACAAGGACGTCCGTCTGCTGCAGGGCTTCGTGTCCGAGCGCGGCAAGATCGTCCCCAGCCGCATCACTGCGGTGTCCGCCAAGAAGCAGCGTGAGCTGGCCCAGGCCATCAAGCGCGCCCGTCACCTGGGCCTGCTGCCCTACATCGTGAAGTAAGGGAGAAAGACCCATGGAAATCATTCTCCTTGAGCGCATCGAAAAGCTGGGCGCGATCGGCGACGTCGTCACCGTGAAGGATGGTTACGCTCGTAACTTCCTGCTGCCCAACAAGAAGGCTCTTCGTTCGAACGCCGCCAACAAGGCTGTGTTCGAAGCCAACCGCGCGAAGATCGAAGCCGACAACGCCGCTCGTCGTTCGGACGCCGAAAAGGCTGCCGAAGGCGTCAACGGCAAGCAGATCGTCCTGATCCGCCAGTCGTCGAACGCCGGCCACCTGTACGGCTCGGTCGCCGTCCGTGACGTCGTCGACGCGCTGCACGCCGATGGCGTGACCAACGTATCCAAGGCGATGGTCGTGCTGGAGCGTCCGATCAAGACCCTGGGCGTCTTCGACGTCAAGGTCGCGCTGCACCCGGAAGTGGCCGTCACCATCACGGTGAACGTTGCCCGCTCGCCGGAAGAAGCCGAACTGCAGGCGCAGGGCGTCGACGTGATGGCCGACCTGTTCGAGAAGGACGAAGCCGGCTTCACCGAGGATTACGATCCGAACGCCGAGCCGGGCGAAATCGCCGTCGAGGCGGAAGAAGCCCCGGCCGAAGAAGCCTGAGCCTCTTCGCTCTGACAAACGAGAAAGCCGCCCGTCACCGGGCGGCTTTTTTGTTGCCTTGGGCGGTTGATCGGACGCTCATCGCGCCGGTTCCAGGTCACCGAGCTTGGCCTGTCGGTCTATGACCGGTGCCACATCGCCGTGACGGCCATATTGCCCGATTTCCTGACGCTCTATCCCAAGGGCCATGTCCAGATCGTCGCGGTCGATCGCCCTGGCGCTACCCTTTCCCGGAATGGCACGCGCAGGAGGGGATCGTCCACCTCGTCTTCACCACCCGTACCGGGCTGCCGCCGCTGGTGCGCGCCTGGATCGATCATCTCGCCGCCCATTTCAGCAACGGCGATATCTTCTCGCCCTGATTTCAGCCCTGCGCCCGGCGACGGCGCGTTTCCCACCCCTTCTTCGCCGCGGCTGATCGATCGGCCGCCTTGCGCCGTTCGGCGGCATGGCTGTCGGGCTTGCCCCGCCCCGATCCCGACAGGTTGCCCCCGCCCGAATCCTTGTTCACGGTCGCCCAAGCCCGCGCCTCCGCCTCGTCATGCGAAACGCCACGCTCTTCATAGCTTTGCGCGATATGCGCGGCCTTGCGCTTCTGCTTGCCAGTGTAACGATCCTTGTCGCCTCTGGGCATGTCTGCCTCCTTTTTTTCGTCCCATATCGGTTCAAATACCGAGAGGCATTTCCCGAGGATTGCCATTAAGTTGCATGGCGAGAAAATGAGGAACGGAGAGTCGCCATGAACGTTCCGGACATCATGGAGCAACGCACCCTGCTTGAGCGCCTCGCCCGGCATCTCGCCGCCGGGGCGACGCATAACTGGCCCTATTGGGTCGAGGATGCCGCCAGCATATTGGCGATGCTCAAGGAGCCCGATCCCGCCATGCGCGAGACGGGCGACGTAACCGCCTGGCAGGCGATGATCGATACCGCCCTGCAACAGCGCTGGACCATCTTTCCGCCCGGCATGACCGGCGCGGACGAGGACCATGCCGGCAGCGCGGACGAAGAGGGCGAAATTCGCCTGCCCCCCGAGGCCATCGACCAGGACGCCGCCAAGTGGGTCCATCTTCACAGTGCGCCGAAGGAGACACCATGAAGGGATTGTTGAAGCTGGCCTTTCTGACCGGCCTGGGCGCCGTTGCCTGGAAGAGCCTGAAGGAACGGGCCGGCAAGGATGATGGTGCCGCGGCCGATGATCTGGACGATCGCGGCCCGGTCGGCTCGTCCGGCATCGTCCGCGACGCCGGACCGCAGGCGGACGACAGCGATTGGGACATGGTCGATGAACAGTCCGACGAATCCTTCCCCGCCAGCGATCCGCCTGGCAATTACTGATATCGCCGACGCCCGGTCACGAACCGGCAATCATCGCTCCATTGCCCCCACCCTGCCCGCGCATTAAGAAGCGCGCACGGATGATATCCATCCGTTTCAACAGGGGAATTATTCAACCATGCCTTCGGGTCTGATCGCACTGCTCGACGATGTTGCCGGTATCGCCAAGATGGCGGCCACGTCGCTGGACGATGTCGCCGCTGCCGCCGGCAAGGCCGGCACCAAGGCCGCCGGCGTCGTCATCGACGATACTGCCGTCACGCCCAATTATGTCATGGGCCTGTCCCCCGAACGCGAACTGCCAATCATCTGGAAGATCGCCCGCGGATCGCTGCGCAACAAATTGCTGTTCCTGCTGCCGGCGGCACTGGCGCTCAGCGCCTTTGCGCCCTGGCTGCTGCCGCCGCTGTTGATGCTGGGCGGCGCCTTCCTCTGCTTCGAGGCGGCGGAAAAGCTGCTGGAGGCGATCCAGGGCGGCCATGACGAGGTGGCGGATGCCGCCGCAACCCTGACCTCCAAGGAACTGGAGGACCAGAAGGTTTCCAGCGCGATCCGCACCGACTTCATCCTGTCGGGCGAGATCATGGCGATTGCGCTCGGCACTGTCGCCAGCGAACCGATCTGGGAACAGGCGATCATCCTGGTCGTCGTCGCCATCGCGATCACCGCCGGCGTCTATGGCGTGGTCGGCTTCATCGTGAAGATGGACGATATCGGCCTGCACCTCGCCCAGCGCAGCGGCGCGGCGACGCGCGCCATCGGCCGCGGCCTGGTGAAGGCGATGCCGGTCGTGATGAGCGTGCTGGGCGTGGTCGGCACGGCGGCGATGCTGTGGGTCGGCGGTGGCCTGATCGTCCATGGCCTGCACGAATTCCATTGGGATCTGATCCCCGGCACGATCCATCATCTGGCGCAAGGCGCCGCCCATGCCGTGCCCGCGATCGCGCCAGTGGTCGACTGGCTGGTGAATGCGATCGGCGCGGGCATTGTCGGTCTGGTGATCGGCGGCATCATCGTTGCCGTGCTGCATCTGTTCAAGAAGCACTGAGGCGATTAAGGGGAGCGCCCGCGCCTTTGCCGGCGCTTCCCTCGCTCCGGACTTTCCAAGTGACCCAATCTTCCCCCTGGCGCATCGAGGCGCGCGCCCTCGTCACGCTCGCCATTCCCATGATCGCGGGCAATGTCGCCTGGTCGGGGATCGCCGCGACCGATCTGCTGCTCGTGGGCCGGCTGGGCGCGGAAGCGGTCGCCGCCGGGGCGCTGGCGATCAATCTCTTCAACGCGCTGCTGATCTTCGGCCTTGGCCTCGTCACCGCCGCCGCGCCGCTGATTGCCAGCGAACGCGGCCGTCGCCGCCATTCGGTGCGCGACGTGCGCCGCACCGTCCACCAGACGCTGCGCGCCGCCGCCTTCTTCGTGCTGCCGGCCTGGCTGATCCTGTGGCATTGCGAGGCGATATTGCGCGCCATGGGGCAGGAGCCCGACCTGGCCCGCGAAGCCGGCCATCTGATGCGCGGCATGCAATGGGCGCTGCTGCCCTTTCTCTGCTTCACCACGCTGCGCAACTTCATCTCGGCACTGGAGCGCCCGCTCTGGGGCCTCATCATCATGCTGCTCGCCATGCCGTTCAACGTGCTGGTCGGCTGGGCGCTGATCTTCGGCCATCTGGGCCTGCCCGCGCTCGGCCTGCTGGGCGCCGGCATCGCCAGCACCCTGTCCTCGACCTTCCTGTTCCTGGGCCTGCTAACCGTCATCCTCGTCGATCGCCGATTCCGCCGTTATCGCCTGATGGGCCGCTTCTGGACGCGTGACCGCGACCGGCAGCGAGCGGTGTGGACGCTGGGCCTGCCGATCGCGATCACGCTGGGGCTGGAAGTCACGGTGTTCAATGCCTCGGCCTTCCTGATGGGGCTGATCGACCGGGAATCGCTCGCCGCCCATGCCGTGGCGATCCAGATCGCCTCGCTGGTCTTCATGGTGCCGATGGGCATCGGCCAGGCCGCGACCGTGCGCGTCGGCGTCGCCTATGGCCGGGCCGATCCCGCCGCGATCGGCCGTGCCGGCTGGCTGGCGCTGATCGTCGGCACCGGCTTTGCCATGGCGGCCGCGCTGATGCTGGTCCTGATCCCGCGACCGCTGGTGTCGATCTTCCTCGACGTCCATGATCCGGCCAATCTCGCCACCGCCAATCTGGCGGTCAGCTTCCTGGCGGTCGCCGCGCTGTTCCAGCTGGTCGACGCCGCGCAGGCCGTCGGCGCGGGCGTGCTGCGCGGCATCCAGGATACCAAGGTGCCAATGATCTTCGCCCTTTTCGGCTACTGGATCATCGGTATCGGCGTCGGCGCCCTGCTCGCTTTCCCGATGGGGCTGCATGGCGTTGGCATCTGGTTCGGCCTGGCTGCGGGCCTCGGCACGGTGGCGATCCTGCTGATCGCGCGCTGGTCGCTGCGCGACCGGCTGGGGCTGGTTCCGCGCTAGGAAAACGGCCGCACAATTCGTCTTGAAAATCCGGCCGGTTGCACGGCAGGCACATGGTGCGACGCACAAAGCAATTGAAACAGGGCCGTGTTTCTTGATATGGGCGGCCCATCATGGACTCTCCGACCCCTATCTTCGAAGCGATCGCGCTTCAGAAGTGCCTCAAGGCGACCTATAACAAGATGGTCGTCACGCTGGCCCCGCACATCCTCTACACGCGCCATGACGAGATGTTCATGGACGCCGTGACCACGGACCGCGACGGCCGCCCGCCGCGCGAGCTGAAGCTGGGCACGTTCAAGCTGGCGGGCCTGAGCGATGTCGAGATTCTGGACGAGACGTTCGAGGCGATGCACGGCCTCTACGACCAGGGCGACGACAAATATAAGGGCGTGACCCTGTTCGCGGTCGATCCGCAGAGCGCCGCCGCCTGATCGGCAATGACATCGCATCGACCCGAACGAAGAAGGGCGGCCATTGGCCGCCCTTTTCTTTTGTCGTTACTTCTTGAGCCGATAGCCAGTGCGGAACACCCAGGCGATGATGCCTAGGCACACTGCAAGCATTCCGCCCACGAACAGCAGGCTGAATTCGATCCCGACATCGCCCTTGCCGAAGAAGGTCCAGCGAAAGCCCGAGATCAGATAGACGATCGGGTTGAACAGGGTGATGGTGCGCCATGGCTCGGCCAGCATGTGGATCGAGTAGAAGGCGCCACCCAGAAAGGTCATCGGCGTGATGATCAGCAGCGGGATCACCTGCAACTGCTCGAACCCCTGCGCCCATATGCCCAGGATGAAGCCGAACAGGCAGAAGCTCACCGCGATCAGCAGCATGAAGCCGACCATGGCGAAGGGATGGGCCACCGGCAGGTCGACGAACAGATGCGCCGTGGCAAATATGATGAAGCCGACGATCAGCGCCTTGGTCGCCGCCGCCCCGACATAGGCGATCACCGTCTCCATCGCCGACACCGGCGCTGAAAGCAGCTCATAGATGGTGCCGGTGAATTTGGGCATGTAGATGCCAAAGCTGGCGTTGAAGATGCTCTCCGTGAACATCGACATCATGATGAGGCCCGGCACGATGAAGGCGGCATAGGGAATGCCGTCGATCTGCGTCATGCGTGATCCGATCGCCCCGCCGAACACGATGAAATAGAGCGAGGTGGTGATGACCGGCACCAGCAGGCCGGTCAGCCAGGTGCGCCGGAACCGGTGCAGCTCGAACTTGTAGATGGCCGCAACGGCGCGCAGATTCGGGCCGTTCATGCCGCTTTCTCCTGATGGACCAGGCTCACGAAAATATCCTCCAGGCTGCTCTGCCGCGTGTTGAGATCCTTGTATCCGATGCCGAGATCGCCAAGCTTGCGCAGCAGCGAGGAAACGCCGGTGCGTTCGGCGCGGGTGTCGAACAGATATTCGATCTCCTGCCCCTCAGCCTTGAGCGCCACATCCCAGTCGGCCAGTTCGGGCGGCAGCGCCTCGATCGGCTCGGCCAGCATGATCGACAGCGTCTTCTTGCCCAGCTTCTCCATCAGCGCGGTCTTGTCCTCGACCAGCATCAGCTGGCCATGGTTGATGACGCCCACCCGGTCGGCCATTTCCTCGGCCTCCTCGATATAATGGGTGGTGAGGATGATGGTGACGCCGGTCTGGCGCAGTTCGCCGATCAGCTTCCACATGTCGCGGCGCAGTTCGACGTCGACACCGGCGGTCGGCTCGTCCAGGAACAGGACGCGCGGCTCATGGCTCAGCGCCTTGGCGATCATCACCCGGCGCTTCATGCCGCCGGACAGTTCGCGGATCTTGTTGTGGCGCTTGTCCCACAGCGACAGGTCGCGCAGCACCTTCTCGACATAGGCGTCGTTGCGCGGCTTGCCGAACAGGCCGCGGCTGAAGGTGACGGTGTCGATCACCCGCTCGAACTGATCGGTATTGAGCTCCTGCGGCACCAGCCCGATTGCAGCGCGCGCGCCGCGATAGTCGCGGATGATGTCATGGCCGGCGACCGTCACCGTGCCGCCAGAGGGCCGGACATTGGCGCAGATGATCGAGATCATCGTCGTCTTGCCCGCGCCATTGGGGCCGAGCAGCGCGAAAATCTCGCCCTCCTCGATATTCAGGTCGACGCCCTTGAGCGCCTGAAAGCCCGACGCATAGCTTTTCGTCAGGCCCTTGATTTCGATGATGGATGCCATGCGGCAGCGCCCCCTTTCCTTGTGTCGGCAAGATAGGAGGCGGACCGCACCATGCAACCGGCAGCGCGGCAAATAGCGAAGCCGGGCAATATATTGGAAAAAGATTGAAGCCGGTGATGCGCGGGCATAGGCTTGACGCCCCACCATGTGGAGAAGGCTATGAAAAAGGCAATTCTCTATCTGTCGATCGCGTTGATCGTCGTTCCCGATATCGCCATCGCCCAGCAGGGCGGCCGACCACCATCAGGCGGCGGCGCTCGACCATCTCCGTCCACGCGCCCTGCCCCCGCCCCCTCACGCCCCGGCGGATCAGTGCAGCCTTCCCGCCCCGTCGGTCCGTCGACACAGCCGTCCCGGCCCGGTGCCTCTCGCCCGCAACCGCCCCGCCCCGGACAGCCTTCGCCCGGTCCGGGCCAGCCAGGTGGACCGGCAGTTCAACCACCCCGTCCGGGAGGCCCTTCGCCCCAGCCGCCGCGTCCCGGTGGTCCCGGCGTCCAGCCACCACGGCCAGGCCAGCCGCATCGCCCCGGCGCCGGCCGTCCGCCCAATTTCCGGCCGATCCCCGGCCCGGCCTTCCGCTATCCCCATGGCTATCGCTATCGGCGCTGGACGGTCGGCCTGTTCCTGCCGGCGGTCTTCTTCTCCAGCTATTATTATTACAACGACTATTGGCGCCTGGGCCTGGGCGCGCCGCCCTATGGCTATCGCTGGATCCGCTATGGCCCCGACCTGCTGCTGGTCGAGGTCCGGTCGCGCCGCGTGGTCGATGTGGTCTATGGCGCCTTCTACTGAGGCAGAAACAGGAAGGGCCGCATCATGCGATGCGGCCCTTTTCTCTTGTCCCGATCATTCGCCCCGTCGGGTGAAGCGGAAGACCGTCGCTGGCGGGAAATTGCGCACCGTATGGCCGGCGCGGACAACTTCCAGGCCCAGCTGGTCCAGCACCGCACGGCTGACCGGCGGTCGCGTCGAATAGGTGAACTGCACCAGGCTACCGCCCGGCTTCAGCATGCGGAAGGCTTCGGACAATATGTCGATGTGCATCGCGCGGTCCATCGCCAGCAGCGGCAGGCCGCTGACCACGGTCTGATAGTCGCCGGGGCCACCGGCGGCGGCGACCGAGACGATCTGCGCCGGCGTCTCCAGGATCGAGACATGGGGGAAATGACGCCGCAGCCCGCGCGCGAAGGCGGGGTTGATCTCCACCACCTCCAGCCGGTCGGCCGGCAGGCCGGTTTCCAGGATGGCGCGGGTGAAGACGCCCGTGCCCCCGCCCAGTTCCAGCACGCGGCCGCCCTGCGGATCGATGTCGGCCACCATCAGCCGCGCCAGATAGCGACTGCTGGGCACGACCGAGGCGGTCTGCCGGGGCTTCTTCACCCAGGCGGCGAGGAAATCGAGATATTCGGTGGCGCGGGCGCGAAACTCGCTGTTCGGCAGGGCGATTGCCCGGCTGCGCTTCGGCTTGTGCTGCATGGGCGAAATGCGACCGCTCCTTTCTGGTGCCGACTCCCCTTAGCGGGCCCGAACGCCCCCGTCGATTGGCTTAACAAGATTTCATGCCGGACCAGCAACGGCCGGTCCGGCACAAGTCCTTATTTCTGCTTGCCCGCCTCGGCCGCGGCCAGCACGCGCAGCACATTGCCGGACCAGATTTTCTGTACGTCAGCCTCGCTATAGCCTGCCTTCAGCAGCGCATCGGTGATCTTGGGCAGATCGACCACATCCTCCATGCCGACGACGCCGCCGCCGCCGTCCCAATCGAGGCCGATGCCGACATGATCGGGGCCGACGACCTTCAGCGCATGCAGCATATGCGCCATGAAATCGTCGAAGGTCGGCCGGTCGGTGTCGGGATAGAGTCGGTCAATCTCCTGCCGCTTGGCGAGCATCGCGGCCCGCGCCTCGGGCGAAACCTTGGCGTCCTCCCGCATCTGGCTGTAAAGCGCCATCAGCGCCTTCTGCCGTTCCGGATTGGGCTTGGACGCGCGCAGATAGGCGCCATAGGCATTCATCTGGATCACGCCGCCCTTGGCCGCCAGCGCCTTCAGATGATCGTCATCGATGTTGCGCGGATGATCATAGACCGCCTTGCAGCCCGAATGGGTCAGCAGCACCGGCGTGGTCGACAGCGCCAGCAGATCGTCCAGCACCTGGTCTGAGCTGTGCGAGGCGTCGGGGACGATGCCTAGGCGGTTCATTTCCTTCAGCAGCTCCTTGCCGAGCGGGCTGAGGCCGCCATAGCGCGGTTTCTTCGACGGGTCGGTCGAGCTGTCGGCGAACTGGTTATGCGCGAAATGGGCAAAGCCCGACACGCGCACGCCCATGTCGTAGAATGTCTTGATCAGCGAGACATCCTCGCCGAGCGGATAGGCATTTTCGATCGACATATAGACGATGCGCTTGCCCGCCGCGGCGATCGGCGCCGCGTCCTTCGCCTCCAGCGCCAGCGTGAAATTGTCCGGGTCGGCCGCGACCATCGAGCGGATCGACATGCCACGCAACAACGCGAAATCGCGCGCCTTGCGGAAGCCCTCGATCGTCAGCTGCCCCTGCCCGGTGTAGATCGCCCAGAAGCCGCCATCCAGGCCGCCCTTCTTCATTCGCGGCAGGTCGACCTGGGTATAGTCGCTATGGACGCCATGCTCCTCGTCGATCGACCAGTCGGGCAGGTCGAGCGATGCCGGCGTATCGAGGTGGCTGTCGAGCGTGATCAGCTTTTGGTGCAGCAGATAGACCTGTTTCGACACGTTTTTTGGCTGGGC
Source organism: Sphingobium yanoikuyae (assembly GCF_034424525.1). Taxonomy (NCBI): domain Bacteria; kingdom Pseudomonadati; phylum Pseudomonadota; class Alphaproteobacteria; order Sphingomonadales; family Sphingobiaceae; genus Sphingobium; species Sphingobium yanoikuyae. Next base: position 1,355,940 of record NZ_CP139979.1, on the reverse strand, counting down.
CTGCGCCGCAATCGGGAGCAGCGCGACCAGCGCTGCCCCCATCAGATAAGTATTCCGCATCAGATCTCGCCCGAAATGGTGAACTGGAAGGTGCGTGGCGACAACGGCCGGAAGGCACCGTCGCCCGTCACCGAGGAGGAGATGTAGGACAGCGTGTCCTTGTCGAAGATATTGTCGACGTTGAAGCGCGCCTTGATGCTCTTCACCGGGCCGAAGCTCCAGCCGTCGCCAATATCCACATAGCCGCTGAACACGGTGTAGGCCGGCACGCTGGAGCCTGCCGTGTTGGTGAAGGTCGACCAGCGCTTCGACGTATATTTGCCGCTGATGTTGGCGACCAGCCAGCTTGCCGGCTCGATCGTGACGCCACCGCTGACGATCCACTTGGCGCTGTCGGGGATATATTTGCCGGAGGTCGCATAGGTGACCGACGCGACGATATCATCCTGGAACTTGGCGTTGTTGTAGGTGACGTTGGCGTTGGCATAGGCAAGGCCGTTGAGGAAGGCCGGCTTGTAGGTGCCGCTGGCTTCCACGCCGTAGGATTCGACCCGGCCGACATTCTGGTAGAAGGTTTCGGTGGTGCTGCCGCCGCCTTCCTGGAAGGTCGTGATCGACTGGATGCGGTTCTTGAACTTGGTGTAATAGCCCGCAATCGAGGCGTAGAGCTGCCCCTGATTGGTGCGGAAGCCGATTTCCATATTCTGCGAGCGTTCTGCCTTGGGCTGGGGCACCAGCGCCGACGTGCCGGTGCGCGTCACGGCATAGATATCATCCATGCCCTTGGGCAGCGCCATCGTCTCGGCATAGGAGGCGAAGACCTGGCTGCGTTCATTGATCTTGAACAGCAGGCCCGCCATCGGCAGGAACATGTCGCGATAATGGGCCGTGTTATACTGCGGCCCCCAGCCTGCGACCGCCGTGCCACCCACGACGCGATAATAGTCGTCGAAATCGCGATAGCCGCCGAGGCTGTAGTCCAGCATCAGCCCCTTGAAACCGGCATCCAGAACCAGCCGGTCATCCATCAGCTTGAGCGTGTCCTTCAGGAATATCTGCAGCGTGTCGCGCTTGGACCGATAGTCGCGGCGCAGATAGACCAGCTCGTCCAGATTGGGCTCGCCATCGGGGGCGCCATCCATCGTGTTGTAGCGCGCCTGGGTGCGGTGATATTTGTCGACTTCGGCCCAGATGCCGCCTTCCACGACATTGTTGCCGCTTTCCCAATGCAGCTTGGTGGTCACGCCATAGCGATCGCCGCCGACGCCCGATCGGCCATATTGCACGCCCTTTGGCGCGGTCACGTCCAGACCGGCAGCCGCCTGCGCCGTGTAGCGGGTCAGCGAGTTGGAATAGCTGTCGGGCGAGACGCCATAGCCATTCTTGTCCTCATAATAGAGGGTCGATTCCGCCCAGACGCCGTCGGCGATACCCAGGTGGAAGGTGCCGCCATAGAGCTTGTCCTTCCGCACGTTGATCGCGAGGTTGTAGACATTGGTGTAGTTGGAATTGGAATAATAGACGCCCGCTGCCGTCGGCGCGAAGCCGGTCGTAGTATTGGGCACATTCTCGATATAGGCGAAATCGCGGCCGCAGGCGCCGACCACGCTGGTGGCGGTGCAATTATACTGGGCGCGGGTGATCGTCGGCGAGTCATAGTCGAAGAAGTCGTTCGACACGAACTTGAAGCGCGCCCAGCTGTCGCCGCCCAGATCGGCATGGATCTGGCCTTCCCAATGTTCGCGATCGACCGAACCGGGGCCGCGCCACAGGTCGCTGTCCAGCTTGGTGCGGCTGACATAGGCCTTGAACGGGCCCACCCGGCCAGTGCTGGCGCGGATGAAGGTGCGCTTCATATTATTGTCGCCAAAGCTCTGCGACACGAACAGGCCCATTTCCTCCTGCGGGGCGATGCTGTTATATTGCACCACCGGGCCGAGGCTGGAGTAGCTGGGCAGGCCGACATCGGCGGCGCCGACGGAGGCTTCCACCACGCCCAGATTTTCATTGTCGACATAGCGGAAGACAGGGCTGCCGCCGAAAGCGTCGCTGCGGCCGGTCGGAATGCCGTCGACCACGAAGCCGATCTGGTCGAGGTTGAAGGCGCGGGTCTGGACGCTGTTGCCAAATTCATAGAGGCCCAGCGCACCATCGGTCTGAACGTTGAAGCCAGGCAGTTGCTCCAGCATCTTCAGGCCCGAAATGCCCGACGGCGCCGACAGCAGCGCCTCGCGCGTGACGGCGACGACATTGTTGATCTTGTCTTCGCCGATCGCTTCCGACGATTGCGAGATACGACGACCGGTCACGGTGATCGTGCTATCCTCATCCGCCGGTGCCGCTTCCTGGGCCAGGGCGGCAGATGACAGCGCGCCGGTGCAGCAGGCAAGCAGAAGCGCAGCGCGCGAAACGCGACGGACAGACAAAATCGAAGGCATAGAGGCTCCCTGTAGGCCCTGAAAAAGGGCAGTTCGCGCCAATCAGGAGCGCCCGCCCCTTCGGGCTATCGCGCCGTTCCTCCCCGGACCCTGGCCTGTCGATCGTCCCTTCGGGCGACCGCAGATCATTTCATCCAACTGTCATCTGAAACGAGCCCTTCGGGAAAATCCACCACGCGCTTATGATGATTTCTCAAGCGCAACGAGGCCCCTCAAAGCATTGAGATTTCGCAATCAATGCCCGTTCCCTCGCACGCGCGCACAAAAAATCCTCCCCAGGCCTGGCCCGGGGAGGATCAAGAAATTGCATGCCCTCTTCTTTTCGAAGAAGGATCCCTCAGCGCCCCTTCCAGACGCCCGGACGCTTCTCGACAAAGGCGGTCATGCCTTCCTTCTTGTCTTGCGTGGCGGTCAGGATCTGGAACAGGCGGCGCTCGGTCAAAATGCCCTGGGCCAGGTTGGTCTCGAACGCGATATTGACCATTTCCTTGTTCACCATCGCCGCCATCGGCGGCATCGCGGCGATCGCGGCGGCGGTCTTGAGCGCATCGTCCAGCAGCTCGGCCGCCGGCACGATCCGCGCGACCAGGCCAGCGCGCTCAGCCTCCTCGGCGCCCATCATCCGGCCGGTCAGGCACATCTCCATCGCCTTGGCCTTGCCCACCGCGCGGGTCAGCCGCTGCGACCCGCCCATGCCCGGCGCCACGCCCAGCTTCACCTCGGGCTGGCCGAACTTGGCGGTATCGGCTGCCAGGATGAAGTCGGCCATCATCGCCAGTTCGCAACCACCACCCAGCGCGAAGCCGGCAACCGCCGCGATCCACGGCTTGCGGGTGGCGACGACCTTGGTCTGCCAGTCGGAGAAGAAGTCCTGCAGGAAGAAGTCGGCCGCTTCCTTCTCCACCATTTCCTTGATGTCGGCGCCGGCGGCAAAGGCCTTTTCGCTGCCGGTCAGCACCGCGCAATGCTGGGTCGGGTCGGCATCATAGGCGGAAAAAGCCGCGCCCAGATCCGCGAGCACCTGGCTGTTGAGCGCGTTGAGCGCCTGCGGCCGGTTGAGCGTGATGAGCGTCACCGCGCCCTGCTGTTCCACCAGGATCGTTTCATATGCCATTACCGTCTCCCTAAGCTGTCAGCGCCGATCTATGTCGGCCAAAAACGGATCGCCAGCCTTTGCGGCACGGCGATTTCGCCGATCCTATCGGCAAAGATGCATGAAATCCTGATCATAGCTGCGCATATGGGCGCCGCCATCGACATAGAGGGTCTGGCCCGTCACCGCCGTCGCGCCGGCGAGATAAAGCACGGCCTGCGCGATCTGCTCGGCCTGCGGCAGCCGGCCGAGCGGCATCAGCTGCTCCAGCCGCGCCATCTGATCCGCATCATAGTCGGGCGTGGCGATGGTAAGGCCGGGCGCCACCGCATTGACCCGCACCTGCGGCGCCAGGCTGCTGGCCGCGGTCTTCGTCAGGCCGGCGAGCGCCAGCTTGGACAGCGTATAGGCCAGCTGATCGCCATGGGGATGGTCGATCCGCTGGTCGAGGATGTTGACGATGCAGCGATCGCCGGTCCCGGCCGGCACCGTCGCGAACGCCTTGGTCAGCATCGCGGGCGCGGCGCAATTGACCGCATAATGGCGCATCAGATCGTCGGCGGTAACGCTGTCGATCCGGTCCTGGCCGAAGATCGCCGCGCTATTGATCAGCAGGTCGGGCGGCCGGCCGAACCGTTCGGCGACCTGCGCGACCAGCTCCTCGGCCGCTTCGGGATCGGCGAAGTCGACGACGAAACCTTCCCACTCGGCGCCATTTTCCTCCAGCGCGATCGCCAGATGAGAGTCCAGCCGCGTGTCATGGCTGCCATGGATGGCAAGCGAATAGCCGGCCTGCGCCAGCGCCGCGGAAATGATGCCGCCCAGCCGGCGATGGCCGCCGGTCACAAGCGCCAGCCGGCGCGAGGCCAGCGGCAAGGGACCGGTCGGCCCGGCATCCTTCTTGGCCCCACCAATCGGGCGATAGGCGGGCTCGGCGCCCTCCCCCTCTCCGGTCACATCATTCACGAGGCGATGAGCTTCAGCACTTCCTCGCGCGACTTTTCGTCGTCGCGGAAGACGCCGAGCATGCGGCTGGTCTTCATGATGACATTGGGGGTGCGCACACCGCGGCCGGTCATGCAGCCATGGGTCGCCTCGATCACCACGGCGACGCCCTGGGGCTTGAGATTTTCCCAGATGCAGTTGGCGACTTCGGAGGTCAGCCGTTCCTGCACCTGCAGCCGGTTGGCATAGGCGTGCAGCACGCGGGCCAGCTTGGAAATGCCGACCACATAATCGCCGGGCAGATAGGCGATGTGCGCGCGACCGACGATCGGCGCCATATGATGTTCGCAATGCGACTGGAACGGAATGTCCTTCAGCAGCACGACATCGTCATAGCCGCCCACCTCATGAAAGATGCGCGAGAGATGATAGGCCGGATCGTCATTATAGCCGCGGCAATATTCGCGCCAGGCGCGCGCCACCCGCTCGGGCGTTTCCACCAGCCCCTCGCGCTCGGGCATGTCGCCCGACCAGCGGATGAGGGTGCGGATCGCCTCCGACACTTCGGCCGGGACCGGCTCCTTCGAGCCTTCGCCTACGGTTTCCGCATCGGGATCATATGCCATGAACTGGGCCACTCCATAATTGTTGGCCCCGGCATATGGCGACTGCGTGCCCGTCTGACCAGCCCTTTTGCCCCGGCTGGACACAACATCGCTGTGGTGGCAAATCACAGTCTAACGGGAACGCACCACATAAAAATGTCATTACAATCGCAAGATCATGCGCACTGAACGCATCGCCGCCGTCCTTCTGGCAGCCGGCATGTCGACCCGCTTCGGCGAGGAAGACAAGCTGATGGCCGACCTGCGCGGCAAGCCGGTCGCCGCGCACACGCTGGAAACCATCGCCTCCATGGCCTTTGCCGAACTGGTCGCCGTCGTGCGACCGGTCGAATTTGCGCCGATATTGCATCGCAAGCTCGACCGGCGCGGCTTCGATATCGTCGTCAACGAGCATCCCGAGGAGGGCCTGTCGAGTAGCATCCGGCTGGCGGTCGAGCATGTGATGGACAAGCGCAAGGTGCGCGGCATCCTGATCTGCCTTGCCGATATGCCCGACGTGCCGCAGACTCATTATAACCATATCTGCATGGCGGCCGAGGATATCCGTTCGGTGGTCGCCAGCACCGACGGCTTCTCCTCCTCGCCGCCCGCCTTCATCGGCCGCAAGCATTTCCCCGAACTGCTCGCGCTCAAAGGCGATCAGGGGGCCCGCGCGCTGCTGAGCCATGGCATCCAGATCGAGACGATCGGCAATGTGCTGCACGACATCGATACGCCGGAGGATCTTGGCCGCCCCCCGGTAACACCGACCTGAGGCACAAAAGGGGCAGGCGAAGCCGCTTTGCCTTGCCCCGCTTCAGGTCGATCGCGTCGGATCGGTCAGCCCGTCGCCCATTTCCCGCGGATCAGGAGCGCGACTGAGCGGCAGCGAGCCGGTCTGGCGTTCCAGCATGCGATGCACCACCGGCGGCTTGCCCCCACTGTGCAGCGCGTGGATCGTGTCGCTGTTGGTGATGTCGGCGATCGTGCGCCGCTGATTGTGGCGGACATAGTCGAGCCAGGTCGACACATGATAGCGTTCGACCCAGAGTTCGGGATCGCCCAGATCGCGCATCAGCGACCAGCCATGCGCGCCGTCGCGCTTGCGGATGCGGCGGCGCTCGCTCATCGCGCTGAGGAAGGGGACGACCGACCCCACCGGGATGCGATATTCGATGGTGATGACCACCGGGCCGCTGCGCGGTTCGACCGGCACCGCCGTCTCCGGCTCGCGCCAGCGGTTCTGGAGATCGAGATTGTCATCGCCGATCTGCGGCAGCGGACGAACGAAGCCGATCAGCGCGGCGACCAGTTGCACCGCGGCGGAGGCATAGAGGGCGTCCACCACCCCATGATCCTCGGCCAGATTGCCGAACAGCCAGGCGCCGATCGCCATGCCGCCAAACGCGGTCATCTGATAGATGGCGACGGCGCGGGCGACGACCCAGCGCGGCGCCGACATCTGGACCGACACGTTGAAGGTCGACAGCGCCATGACCCAGCCCGCCCCGGCGAGCAGATAACCGAGCAAAGCCAGCGCCAGATAGCCCGACATGGCGGTGATCGCCGTCCCCGCCGCCAGCGACAGGGCGGCGGACCGCACGATCGCCTCGATCGAGAAGCGCGCGCGCAGCCGCCGTGTGGACAGCGCCCCGGCCACCGCGCCGACGCCAAAGGCGCCGCTGGTCAGGCCGAAGGTCAGCGCGCCGCCGCCCAGCACGTCGCGCGCCACCAGCGGCATCAGCGCCGACACCGCGCTGGCACCAATGCCAAAGGCGCCGCCCCGCAGCAGCACGAGCTGGATCTTGGGCGACATCGAGACATAGCTGACACCGGCCCACATCGCGACGCCCAGCCGCTCGCGCGGCAGCAGCTTGGGCGGCAATTCCGGTCGCCAGCGCGCCAGCACCGCGACCAGGCCGATATAGCTGACCGCATTGGCGAGGAACGCCGCCGCCGCGCCCGCCGCCGCGACGATCACGCCGCCCAGCGCCGGGCCGGTGCTGCGGGCTAGGTTGAAACCCATGCTGTTCATCGCGACGGCACTGGGCAGCACGCTGCGCGGCACCATGTCGCCAACAGATGCCTGCCAGGCCGGACCGTTCACCGCCGTCGCGCAACCGATCAGGAAGGTGAAGCCCAGCAGCGTCCAGGGCGTCAGCGCACCAAGCCAGGCGACCAGTGCAAGGGCCGTGGACACCAGCAGCATGAAAAGCTGGCAGGCCATCATCACCTTGCGCCGATCCAGATTGTCGGCGACCGCCCCGGCCCAGAGCGAGAACAGCATGATCGGCAGCGTCGTGGACGCCGGCACCAGCGCCACCAGCACCGGCGAAGCGGACAGCGAGGTCATCATCCAGGCCGCACCGACCGACTGGATCAGCCCGCCGAAATTGGACGCCAGGCTCGCGATCCAGATCGCGCGGAAGATGGGAATGGCAAAGGGCGAGGAAGGCTGGGGGGACTCGGTGTCAGGCACGAAAACCATCAAGCGGATTTAGGAACGTCGGTCAAACCCGCGACTCGACCTTTGGTTCACATCCGTCCGGTACGCAGCGCGCGTGCCCAGTCGGGACGCCCCCGCGCATCGGCGGTGGCGGCCGCGCGTTCGACATCATAGGCGACCAGGACGATCTCCGCGTGCCAGCCGTCGGCCATCCGCTCGACCAGCCCATAGCGCGCCTCGGGCGATCCGGTCTCCACCTTGTGCGGCCAGGGCCGGTCATCGTCATAGGCCGGCAGGCCCACGCTGCCCGGATTGACGACCAGCCCGCCATCGGCGCGACGATGGATGCGCGGCACATGGGTATGGCCGCACAGGATCAGCGGCGCGACAACGCCCCCTGCCCGCGCCTCGACCTCCACCTCGGTCGCGGCGCGTAAGCCGCTCGGCTCGACCGTTTCCAGCCAATAATCGATGTCGCTGCCCGGCGTGCCATGGACCATGAGCAGCTCGTCCGTCAGCCACAGCGTCTCGGGCAAGGCCGCGATCCAGTCGCGATGGCGCAGCGCCAGCAGATCATGGGTCGCCCGGTCCGACGCGCCCATCCGGTCGGGCGCCAGCGTCAGCAATTGCCGCTCATGATTGCCCCGGATCGTCGGCATATCCAACGCCATCAGCCGATCGGCGGTCTCGCAGGGGAAGAGCGGCCCCGACAGGATGTCACCGAGATTGACACATAGATCGACATTGCGCGCAGCCACGTCCGCCAGCACGACGTCGAGCGCGTCGATATTGCCGTGAATGTCGGAAAGAACCGCAATCTTCACCTAGCGCTTGTCCCGCTGCAATCGCGCCCCACATCAGGCCCGCACCTGACCTTACGGCAAGGCCATGTCGGCGGAAACCGACCATTTCAGGCTTGCACTTTACGTAAACGTAAATACATTCAGGGCCACTTCCGGTGCGCCAAAAGCCGCCAACGGAGAGGGAAAAGGAACCATGGAAGCCTATATCTACGACGCCGTCCGCACGCCCCGTGGCCGGGGCAAGAGCGACGGTTCGCTCCACGACATCACCCCCATCCAGCTTGCGACGCAGATGCTCGAAGCGGTGCGCGACCGCACCCAGATCGACACAGCCGACGTCGACGACGTGATCCTGGGCTGCGTCAGCCCGGTCGGCGAACAGGGCGCGGACATCGCGCGCGTCGCCGTGCTGAACGCCGATTATGCCCAGACCGTGCCGGGCGTGCAGATCAACCGTTTCTGCGCATCGGGCCTGGAAGCGGTCAACATGGCCGCGGCCAAGGTCTATTCGGGCGAAGCGATGTTCGCGATCGGCGGCGGCGTCGAATCGATGAGCCGCGTGCCGATGGCATCGGACGGCGGCGCCTGGGCAATGGACCCGGCGGTCGCCTACAAGACCTATTTCGCGCCCCAGGGCATCGGCGCCGACGTGATCGCCACCAAGTTCGGCATCAGCCGCGACGATGTCGACGCCTATGCCGTCGAGAGCCAGCGCCGCGCCAAGGCCGCCTGGGACGAAGGCCGTTTCAAGAAATCGATCGTGCCGGTCCGCGACGTGATCGGCGGCATCGCGCTCGACCATGACGAACATATGCGCCCCGACGCGACGATGCAGTCGCTCGGCAGCCTGAAGCCCAGCTTCCAGGCGCTTGGCGAAGACATGCCCGGCTTCGACACGGTCGCCCTGCTGCGCTATCCCGAGCTGGAAAAGGTCAACCATGTCCATCACGCCGGCAACAGCAGCGGCATCGTCGACGGCGCCGCCGCCGTGCTGGTCGGCAACAAGGAAATTGGCGAGAAATACGGCCTGAAGCCGCGCGCCAGGATCAAGGCGATGGCCTCGATCGGTTCGGAACCGCTGATCATGCTGACCGGCCCGGAATTTGTCGCCGGCAAGCTGCTGGCCCGTGCCGGCATGACCACCGCCGACATCGACCTGTGGGAACTGAACGAAGCCTTTGCCTCGGTCGTGCTCCGCTACATGCAGGCGATGAACCTCGACCACAGCAAGATCAACGTCAATGGCGGCGCGATCGCCATGGGCCATCCGCTGGGCGCCACCGGCGCCATGGTGCTGGGCACTGCGCTCGATGAGCTGGAACGCTCGGGCAAGGGCACCGCGCTCATCAACCTGTGCGTCGGCGCGGGCATGGGCACCGGCATCATCATCGAGCGCGTTTGAAACAAGTATAAGACCCGTTCGTGCTGAGTAGGGACTGAGCCTGTCGAAGTCCCGTATCGAAGCATCCTTCGATACGCCATTTCGACTTCGCTCAATGCCCGTCCTGAGCGCCTGCCTTGGCAGGCAGTCGAAGGGGCTACTCAGGACGAACGGGGTTTGGGAAAGGTAGCCATACCAATGAACACCATCGCATTCGACATCGATGCCGACGGCATCGCCACCCTGACGATCGACGTGCCCGGCCAGTCGATGAACGTCATCGGCCCCGACTTCCTGGCTGATCTGGACGCCGCCATCACCCGCATCGCGTCGGAAGAGGGCATCAAGGGCGCGGTCATCGCATCAGGCAAGGACAGCGGCTTCATGGCCGGCATGGACCTGAAATATTTCGGGTCGATGCTCGCCAGCGCCGATGGACAGCACCCTGCCCCCACCGCGATCTTCGACAATGTGTTCGTGCTGAACCAGCTGTTTCGTCGCCTGGAAACCGCCGGCAAGCCGGTCGCCTGCGCGATCGAGGGCACCTGCGTCGGCGGCGGCTTCGAACTGGCGCTGGCCTGCCATCGCCGCTTCGTGGGTGACAGCCCCAAGACCCAGCTCGGCCTGCCCGAAATCCTGATCGGCCTGTTCCCCGGCGGCGGCGGATCGCAGCGCCTGCCGCGCATCATGGGCGTGCAGGCGTCGCTGATGTACATGCTGCAGGGCAAGCTGTTCCGCCCGGCCGAAGCGGCGATGCTGAAGGTCGTCGACGGCGTGGTGCCGCAGGGCACGGCGCTCGAAGCCGCCAAGGCATGGGTCAAGGCGAACCCGACCGCCAACACCCAGCCCTGGGACGTCAAGGGCTTCAAGGTTCCGGGCGGCGCCGGCGGCTTCAACCCCGCCTTCGTCCAGACCATGGCCGGCGCCCTGCCGATGACGCTCAAGCAGACCCAGCGCAACATGAACGCGCCGATCGCCCTGCTTTCGGCCGTCTATGAAGGCATCACCCTGCCGATGGACCGCGCGATCCGGATCGAGAGCAAATATTTCGCGAAGGTCGCTGCCGATCCGCAGGCGTCGAACATGATCCGCACCCTGTTCGTCAACAAGCAGGCGGCCGAGCGCGGCGCACGTCGTCCCAAGGACGAGCCCAAGGCGCCGACGACCAAGCTCGCCATGCTGGGTGCCGGCATGATGGGCGCGGGCATCGCCACCGTCGCGGCGCAGGCCGGGATGGACGTGGTGCTGTTCGACCGCGACCAGGCTTATGCCGAGAAGGGCAAGGCCCATGTCGAGGCGGTGCTGGCCAAGCGCCTGGGCCGTGGCATGACGCCCGAGAAGATGGCCGCCACCCTGGCCCGCGTCACCCCGACCACCGACTATGCCGCGCTCGCCGGCGCCGACTTCGTGATCGAAGCGGTGTTCGAGGATGTCGCGATCAAGGCGGAAGTGACCAAGCAGGTCGAAGCCGTGCTGGGCGCCGACACCATCTTCGGTTCCAACACCTCGACCCTACCGATCACCAAGCTGGCCAATGCCTGGTCCAAGCCCGAGAATTTCATCGGCGTCCACTTCTTCTCGCCAGTCGAGAAGATGCCGCTGGTCGAGATCATCCTGGGTGAAAAGACCGGCCCGGCCGCGATCGCCAAGGCGCTCGACTTCGTTGCCCAGATCAAGAAGACCCCGATCGTCGTCCATGACAGCCGCGGCTTCTACACCTCGCGCAGCTTCGGCACCTATGTGCAGGAAGGCGCGGAACTGGTCGGCGAAGGCATCAACCCGGCGCTGATCGAAAATGCCGGCAAGCAGCTTGGCATGCCGACCGGCCCGCTGGCCGTCAGCGACGAAGTGTCGATCGAACTGGGCGTCAAGATCATGACCGCCGCCAAGAAGGAGCTGGGCGACGCCTATGTTCCCCAGGGGTCGGACGACATCATGCTCAAGATGGTCGAGGCCGATCGCCTGGGTCGCAAGAATGGCAAGGGCTGGTACGATTATCCCGAAGGCGGCAAGAAACATCTCTCGCCGGTGCTGGGCGATCTGTTCCCGCGCGCTGACGCCCAGCCGGACGTCGAGGAAGTCAAGGAACGGCTCCTCTATCGCCAGCTGATCGAATGCGCCCGCTGCTTCGAGGAAGGCGTGCTGGAAACGCCGGAAGATGGCGATATCGGCGCGATCTTCGGCTGGGGCTTCGCGCCTTACACCGGCGGTCCGTTCAGCCATATGGACACGGTCGGCATCGCCCATGTCGTGGCCGTGCTGGACCGGCTGGCCGCCGCCCATGGCCCGCGCTTCGCCCCCACGGCGCAGCTGCGGGAAATGGCCGCCAACGGCGCGACCTTCTATCGCCCCGTTCCGTCTCGCGCTGCAGCATGAGCGATTTGTAAATCGTAACGCTTCTGTATTAGGTCTCCCCGGACATATTCGGGGAGACCTTTTTCTTATGAGCAAGCCAACGGTTCTGGTCACGGGCGGCGCCGGCTATATCGGCAGCCATGCGGTGCTGGCGCTGAAGGATGCCGGCTATGGCGTGGTGGTGATCGACAATCTGGTCACCGGCTTCCGCTGGGCCGTGCCGCAGGACGTCCCCTTCGTGCAGGGCGACATTGCCGACCAGGCGCTGGTACAGGCGACGCTGCGCGAACATGGCGTCCAGGCGATCATGCATTTCGCCGGATCGGTGGTGGTGCCGGAATCGGTCGAGAACCCGCTCAAATATTATAACAATAACAGCGCCAAGACCCGAGACCTGCTGGAGAGCGTTGTCGCCGTGGGCGTGCCCCATTTCATCTTCTCCTCGACCGCCGCCACCTATGGCATACCGGAGGAAAGCCCGGTCAGGGAAACGACGCCGCAGCGGCCGATCAATCCCTATGGCATGTCGAAGCTGATGACCGAATATATGCTGCGCGACGTAGCCGCCGCCCACGCCATGAACTTCTGCGCGCTGCGCTATTTCAACGTCGCCGGCGCCGATCCGCAGGGCCGCACCGGCCAGTCGACGGCCGGCGCCACCCACCTGATCAAGGTCGCGGTCGAGGCGGCGCTGGGCAAGCGCAGCCATGTCAGCGTCTTCGGCACCGATTTCGCCACGCCCGACGGCACCGGCGTGCGCGACTATATCCATGTCAGTGATCTCGCCGCGGCCCATGTGCTGGCACTCGAAGCGCTGATCGCCCATCCCGATCGCAATTACATGCTCAATTGCGGCTATGGCCGGGGCTTCTCCGTGCTCGAAGTGCTGGACGCGGTCGATCGGGTCACCAACATGACGATCGAGCGCCGGCTGGAAGGGCGCCGTGCGGGCGATCCCGATGCGCTGATTTCCGACAATAGCGCGCTGATGGCGGAATTTCCCTGGCAGCCGCGTTATGCCGATCTCGGCCAGATCGTCGACCATGCGCTCGCCTGGGAACGCAAGCTCAGCGATATCCAGAAGGCATGAGCGAAGCCAGCGTTCGCGCCTTCTTCGCCGTGCAGGCGCCCGATGTCGCGATCATCGACCAGGGCGTCAGCACCGCGACGGTGATCGAGGCAGCAGCCGCGCTGGGCGTCGAACCCGCCCGCATCGCCAAAACGCTGTCGCTGCGCGTCGGCGAAACGGTCGTGCTGGTCTGCGCCCGCGGCGACGCCCGCCTGTCCAATGGTAAGGCGAAGGCGGCGCTGGGCGCCAAGCCGCGCATGCTGGGCGCGCATGAGGTGGAGGAGATTACCGGCCATCCGGTCGGCGGCGTCTGCCCCTTCGGCCTCGCCAGCGCCCTGCCCGTCTATTGCGATGTCTCGCTGCAGGCGTTCGACACCGTGTTTCCGGCGGCCGGATCGCGCACCGCTTCGGTCGAACTGACGCCCGACCGGCTTGCCGCCTTGACCGGGGCGCAATGGATCGACATCTGCACCCTTCCCGAAATCGTCGAGTGAGAGCCATGCAGACCGAACATATCTTTGCTACCGGCGCACAGGCTGCCACCGATATCGCCGCCCGCATCGCCACCCTGTTGTCGGATGCGATCACCGAACGCGGAGTCGCGACGCTGGCCGTCTCGGGCGGTCGTTCGCCCCGCCCGGTGCTGGAAGCGCTGTCGAAGGTGCCGCTCGACTGGACCAAATTGATCGTCACTTTGGTCGATGAACGCTGGGTCGATCCGGTCAGCGCCGACAGCAACGAGCGGCTGGTGCGCGAAACCCTGCTTCAGGGCCCGGCCGCCGCCGCTCGCTTCGTGCCGATGAAGAACAGCGCCGCCGACGCCTATGCCGGCCAGAGCGCGGTCGAGGCGGACTTTGCCGCCCTGCCCTGGCCGTTCGACATCATCCTGCTCGGCATGGGCGATGACGGCCATACCGCCTCGCTCTTTCCGCAGGGCAAGGAACTGGCCGAAGGGCTTTCCAGCCCAGCTTACACCATCGCCGCCACCCCGCCGGTCGCGCCGCATCAGCGCCTGTCGCTGACCGCCCACGCGATCCTGCAAAGTCGCCACATCTTCCTGCAGATCGGCGGCGCGGGCAAGAAGGCGGTCTATGACCAGGCGCTGGCCAGCGGTCCGGTCGAAGAACTGCCGATCCGCCTCGCTCTGCTGCAGGACAAGGTGCCGGTCGAGGTGTGGATCGCGGAATCCTAAAAACATCCTCCCCTGCAAGGGGAGGGGGACCATTTGCCCAGCAAATGGTGGAGGGGTATCCCGTTTGCGATAGCCCCCCCTCCGTCACGCGCTTCGCGCGCGCCACCTCCCCTTGCAGGGGAGGATCATCGGTCCCGTACCTTATGCTTCGAGATCAGATAGCGCCACACGCCAACCGCGTTGATCGCCAGCAGCGCGACATTCTGCCAGCCGATGCCCTCGCTGTGCTTGTCGAGAAAGCCCCAGCCGATCAGCGCGATCGAACTGGTGACGAACAGCACGAAGGCCCAGCCGGTAATCCGCCGCCCCAGGTTCAGCGACACCACCAGCGCCGCGAGGGTGGCGGCCCCAGCACCATAATATTGCAGGGCGGTGAGCAGCGCCTGGTTCATGCCAGACAGAACGTAGCGGCCATGGACATGGTTGCCCGCACAGAATAGGCACCCGGCATGATTGCCCAGATCGATCCCTTCCACGCCATCGCCATCAGCCGCGAAGCCCATGCCCTCAAGGCTGCGGGCCGTTCCATCCTGCACATGGAATTCGGCCAGCCCTCGACCGGGGCGCCCGCCGCCGCGATCGCGCTGGCGCATGAAGTGCTCGACACCGACCCGATGGGCTATTGGGAAAGTCCGACGCTCAAGGAGCGGATCGCCCGCCTCTATGCCGATCGGCATAATGTCGCCGTCGATCCCGAACAGATACTGCTGACCTGCGGCGCGTCGCCCGGCCTGGTGCTGGCATTGACCAGCCTGTTCGCGCCCGGCGCCCGCGTCGCCACCGCACGGCCGGGCTATGTCGCCTATCGTAATACGCTCAAGGCCCTCTATCTGGAGCCGGTCGAGATCGCCTGCGGTCCGGCCGAACGCTATCAGATCAGCGCCGATGCGCTGGCCGCAATCGAGCCAGCGCCAGACGGGCTGATCCTCGCCAGCCCGGCCAACCCGACCGGCACGATCATCCCCGCCGACGAACTGGCAGCGATCGCCAAAGTGTGCGCGACACGCGGCATCCGCATCATCTCCGACGAAATCTATCATGGCCTCAGCTTCGGCGAACCCGCGCATTCGATGCTGGAATTCGCCCCCGATGCGGTGATCGTGAACAGCTTCTCCAAATATTTCAGCATGGCCGGCTGGCGGCTGGGCTGGATCGTCGTGCCCGCCGACCTGATCGACGCGGCGCGGGCGCGGATGGGCAATCTGTTCCTGACACCGCCGGTGCTGGCGCAGCAGGCAGGGCTGGCCGCCTTCGACTGCACCGACGAGCTTGAGGGGCATGTCGATACCTATCGCCGCAACCGGCAATTGCTGCTCGACGCCCTGCCCGCGCTCGGCCTCGCCAGCATCGCCCCGCCCGATGGCGCCTTCTATATCTATGCCGATATCAGCCATCTCACCAATGACAGCCTGGCCTTCTGCCAGAAGCTGCTGCGCGAAACCGGCGTCGCCACCGCACCGGGGATCGATTTCGATCCGGTCGACGGCCACCGCTTCATCCGCTTCAGCTTCGCCGTCTCGACCGACCGGGTCGAGGATGCGATCGCACGGATGATCCCCTGGTTCCAGGCGCAGCCGGGCCGCTGAAAAAAGAAATGAGCTAACGGACCCGAAAGGGTCCGCAAGGCCAAAGGCTGTCCGAGCTTATGCGAGGGAAGCCAAGCGGGCGGATGCCCGCGCCGGCGTCTGAGGCCAATCAAATAGTGGTGCGGGCGGTCGGAATCGAACCGACACTCCTTGCGGAACCGGATTTTGAGTCCGGCGCGTCTACCAGTTTCACCACGCCCGCATCTGATCGTGGAAGGGGGCACCTAGCAGGTCATGAACCGGCTGCAAAGCCCCCAAAATCACTCCCGCAACAAAGCCGCCAGGCAGGCGAAACAAGGGCCTAGCGGCGGGCGCGCAGCCGGGCGCGCAGAGTGAGGCCGTAGCCGATCGTCACGGCCATCCCCACCGCCACCGCGATGCAGCCGCCGACGACCGCCACCGCTATCGGCGCGAACGCCCAGAAGCCGGCATAGACGATGCCGCTGAGCGCCATCGACCAGCCGCCGACCCGTGCCACCTGCCGCGCGCAGGCGTCAGGCAGGAAAGCCTTGGGCATGCGATTGCCATACCAGGCGATCATCAACCCGTTGGCGCCGATCACCAGCCGCGTGACCATGTCGCTGTCCAGCCAGTCGAGCTTGCGCCCCTGACTGGCGGCCAGCGCCAGCAGCAGGATACCGCCGCCCCAAAGCAGGCCCGCCTTCAATTCCCTGTCCATCCTGCCTTCTCCCGATGCTGATCCGGCGCCTCCACGCCGATGCCGAACGACTGGGCAAAGCCCAGCAGCGCCTCTTCCAGCACCGACAGCTTGAGATGATAGATGACCGACTTGCCGGCCTTTTCGGCATGGACCAGGTCGGCCTCCTTCAGCACCGCGAAATGCGCCGACATGGTCGGTTTGGAGACATCGAACTGGTCGCTCAGTTCACCCGCGCTCATCGGCCCCTGGCGCAGCAATTGCAGCACCCGGCGACGGGTCGGATCGGACAAGGCGCGGAAGACCTGGCTCATGATGAGATAATTAGCTAAACATCGAAATGAGTCAAGCGGCCATGATGATCGCCGTGGCGCTGCCGCGCCGGCTGCGATAGGGAGCGACCAAAGTTTCCTTCAATCCAGGCAGAGACATGGCCCGCAAATATTCCAAACATGGCCCCTATGAAGATGTGCATCGCGAGGAAGCGGAAGCGCCGCCCCCGCCGCCCTGCTGGCTGTGCGGGCGTCCAACGGGCACGACCATCGTGTGGCACCATCCCGTTCCCAAGAGCCGGGGTGGCCGCGATGTCGTGCCGATGCACGGCATCTGCCAGCAGACGCTGATCGCCAATTTCACCAATAGCGAACTGCAGCGCCACGGCCTGGATGTCGACGCGCTGCTCGCCCATCCGCCGATCCGCAAGTTCGTCGACTGGGTGGCGAACAAGGATCCCGATTTCACCGCGACCATCACCAAGAAGCAGCGCTGATCGAAGTCAGCGCTGCCGCCTGATCGGCCAGTCGGTCAGAACAGCCCCGGCACCTCGCGCTGGGCCGGATTGGGCCGCTGTGGCGCCAGCAATTCGCGCGGGGCGGACACCGGCGACGTCACCGCCTTGCGACTGAGCGTCGCCACCGCACCGCCGATCGGCGTGCAGCTGCGCCCGGCGATGAAGTCCAGCGCCTGTCGGACCGACGCTTCGCGTGGGTCGCCCAGCGGATAGCTGATATCGTCCCAGGCCTGGCAACTGGCCTTCACGCTGCTCGCCAGCCCGTCATAATAATCGGCATTGCCCGCGCCATTCTGGGTGGCGAAGGCCACCACCCGCAACCGGTCGTCACAGGCTTCGCGATCGATCGCGATCTGCCCGACCGGCTTGCCATAGGTGTTGGCGCCGATCAGCCCGGCCTGCGGCCCCAGAAAGGGGATGAAGGCGTTGATGACCAGTTCGCTTGCCGATGCCGTCCCGCCGCTGCCGATGAAGGCGATGCGCGTGGGCGCCACCGATTGCGCCAGCGGCTCGAAATTATAGGTCTCGTTCTCCGCGCTCTTTTCCGGGCGGAAGGTCATGCGGGTGAAGACGTCGGTCGGCGCCCGGTTCGCGCCCATCAGATCGCCCAGCAGCTTGGCCGTCGACACCAGGCCGCCACCATTATAGCGCAGGTCGAGGATGATGTCGGTCACGCCCTGCGCCTTGAAACCGGCAAAGGCATCGCGCAGCGGCTGTTCGGCCGACAGGATGAAGGTGCGCAGATTGACATAGCCGACACGGCGGCCGCCATCGTCGATCACCCGCGCGCCATAGCGGTTCGATACCGGCATCAGGTCGAAGTCGCGCTTGGTCACCGATACCGTGCGGGTGCTGTTCGCGTCGGCGATGCGCAGCAGCCGGGTCGTGCCGGCGCTATCAGGCCCCATCGCATCGGCCACGGCATCGGCGCCGCCCGACGCGAATAGCGACGACACGCTGCGCATGTTGGTGATGCTGGTGCCGATCTCCAATATCTCCGCGCCGCGATCGATGCCGGCGGCCAGCGCCGGGCCGTTCTCGAACGATTCGATGACGAACAGGCGGGTACCCCCGCTGTCGGTCGCGAAGCGCAGGCCGAAGCCGGCGCTCGACCCCGACTGATAATAGGCATTCTCCGCCTTGATGGAGGTGAGATAGGTGAAATAGCGATCCCGCCGCTGCGACCGCGCACCCTGTGTCAGCGCGTCGATATAGCTGTCGACGCTGGCATAGCCGGCCGGGCTGAGCGCGGACGGCAGGGTTTCGGGGAAAAGATACCATTCCTTGAGCGTCGCCGCCGCCCAATCCTGCCGCTCCCGCAGCGAACAGGTGGCGGTCGGCGTGGGCGTGGGCGTCACCGTCGGCGGCGCAGTGCCCGCACTGTCCGACCCGCCACCACCACAAGCCGCCAACATCGCCAGCCCACCCGCCAGCAACGCCAGGCGCGCAACCCCATGCTTCATCATTATCCCCCCCAAAGACCGCAGACGGGATAAGCCGCGCACCGCAGCACGGCAAGACAGCATTGAAACAAAAGAGCTTTCCGCGCCGTCAACCAACCGCCCCGGCAACGCCTTCAGCCCCCTGCCCTTGACTTCCCATGCCCCCATATCGATATGGCCGGAGAAAATGTAACATTATATCATTTAGGAAAAATCATGCCCCATTGCGAAGCGCCGGAACGCGATCCGGCCGGCCGCCCCCGCTCCTGGCTGGACGGCTTCGCCATCTGCGCCTCCGCGCTCTGCACCGTCCATTGCCTTGGCCTGCCGCTGCTCTTCGCCTTGCTGCCGACCATCGCCGCCCGGATCGATGCGGGCGAATCCTTCCACCTGCTGATGCTCGCCATCGCCGTGCCGACCAGCCTGTTCGCGCTGCTGCAGGGCTGGCGCCGCCACCGCGCCGCGCTGCCGCTCGGCATCGGCCTGGCTGGCCTGTTGCTGATGGCGGTGGGCGCGCTGCTGGCCCGCACCCCGTTGAGCGAAGCGATCTGGACCGTCGGCGGCAGCGCCCTGCTGGCCGGGGCGCACATCCTCAACTGGCGCCGGGGCCTGCGCACCGCCTGCTGACCGACGCCATAGACCGCCCCGCCTTCCCGCGAGTCGTTCGCAGTTGCAGCATCATTTTCCTGCCTATAGCCTGCTTGCGTAACGAAGCATGGCCGGTATAAGAGCCGCATCGTGCAGATATAGATAACTAACGGAGAAGGACTGTCCTTTGACCGAACCGTCTGCCACGTTCCTGTTGTTCGGTGCCACCGGCGATCTTGCCCGGCGCATGATTTTCCCATCGCTCTACAATCTTCTGTCGGACGGGCTGCTGCCCGACGACTTCCTGATCATCGCATCGGCCCGCACCGAAATGGATGACGAGGCCTTTCGCGAGGAAGTCTGCGCGGCGCTCAAGCAGTTCCTGCCGGCCGACCGCTATGATGCCGACATCGCTGCGCGTTTCCGCGCGATGATCCTCTATCAGCCGGTCGATTCCAGCAATGGCGCGCATTTCGCCGAACTGGCCGAGCGCGTCGATGGGCGCCTGGAACGCGGCATTTCCGTCTATCTCTCCACCCCGCCCTCGCTGTTCGGCCCGACCGCCCAGGGGCTGGCCGACGCCGGCCTGCTGACGCCCAGGACGCGGATCGCGATGGAAAAGCCGATCGGCAAGGATCTCGCCTCCTCCAAGGTGGTGAACGACAGCATCGGCCACCTGTTCGCTGAAGAACAGATTTTCCGCGTCGACCATTATCTGGGCAAGGAAACCGTCCAGAACCTGCTGGCGCTCCGCTTCGGCAATGTCATGTTCGAACCGCTGTGGAACGCCACCGCGATCGACCATGTCCAGATCACCGTCGCCGAAACCGTGGGCCTCGAAGGCCGCGTCTCCTATTATGACGGCGTCGGCGCGCTGCGCGACATGGTGCAGAACCATATCCTGCAGATCCTTTCCATCCTGACGATGGAGCCGCCCGCCCGCATGGACCCCACGGCCGTGCGCGACGAGAAGGTCAAGGCGCTGCGCTCGCTGCGTCCGATGACGGCGGAAACGGTCAAGACCCACAGCGTGCGCGGCCAATATACGCCCGGCGCCGTCGGCGGCCAGATCGTCACCGGCTATGCCGACGAACTGGGCCAGCCGTCCGACACCGAAACCTTCGTCGCGCTGAAGGCGCATATCGACAATTGGCGCTGGCAGGGCGTCCCCTTCTACCTGCGCACCGGCAAGCGGCTGCCCGCGCGCCAGTCGGAAATCATGATCCAGTTCAAGCCGGTGCGCCATTCGATCTTCGGCCGTGACGGGCAGCATTCGGGTGGGGGCTCGGGGCTGGAACCGAACACGCTGGTGATCCGCCTGCAACCGGAAGAATATATCCGCCTGACCATCATGTCGAAGCGGCCGGGACTGGAGCGGCAGGTGCAGCTGGAGGAAGTGACGCTCGACGTGTCACTGACCGCCGCCTTTGCCGGCCAGCGTCGCCGCATCGCCTATGAACGACTGATCCTGGACCTGCTCGCCGGCGACCAGACCCTGTTCGTCCGCCGCGACGAGGTGGAAGCCCAATGGGCCTGGATCGATTCCATCATCGACGGATGGAAGGAGGCGCACATGAAGGTGTCGACCTATTCCTCCGGGAACTGGGGGCCGTCCTCGGCCATTGCCCTAATCGAACGCGACGGAGCCAGCTGGCATGACTGATCTTCACCCCGTGATCGCCAAGGTCACAGAACGCATCACCGAGCGCAGTGCGGCGACGCGCCTCAAATATCTCGACCTGATCGAGCGGGGTCGTGACGCGGGCACCAACCGTGCCCAGCTGTCCTGCGGCAACCTCGCCCATGGCTTTGCCGCGAGTGGCGAGGACAAGGCTGTCATCCGCACCGGCCGGGCGATGAACATCGGCATCATCACCGCCTATAATGACATGCTCTCGGCCCATCAGCCCTATGGCCGCTACCCCGAGCAGATCAAGATCGCCGCGCGCGAGATCGGCGCTACGGCGCAGGTAGCGGGCGGCGTGCCCGCCATGTGCGACGGCGTGACCCAGGGCCAGGCCGGCATGGACCTCTCGCTGTTCAGCCGCGACACCATCGCCCTGTCGACCGCCGTGTCGCTCAGCCATGCGATGTTCGAAGGCAATCTGATGCTCGGCATCTGCGACAAGATCGTGCCGGGCCTGCTGATCGGCGCGCTGCGTTTCGGCCATCTGCCGACCATCCTGATCCCCGCCGGGCCGATGCCCTCGGGCCTCGCCAACAAGGAAAAGGTCCGCATCCGCCAGCTCTATGCCGAGGGGAAGGTCGGTCGCGACGAACTGCTGGAAAGCGAAAGCGCCTCCTATCATGGTGCGGGCACCTGCACCTTCTATGGCACCGCCAATAGCAACCAGATGATGATGGAAGTCATGGGCCTGCACATGCCCGGCGCCGCCTTCGTCAATCCGGGCACCAAGCTGCGCAGCGAACTGACCCGCGCGGCCACCCATCGCATCGCCGACATCGGCTGGGACGGCAACGACTATCGCCCGCTCGGCCACTGCATCGATGAAAAGGCGATCGTCAACGCCATCATCGGCCTGATGGCCACCGGCGGTTCGACCAACCATGCGATCCATCTGCCCGCCATCGCGCGCGCGGCCGGCATCCATATCGACTGGACCGACTTTGCCGAACTGTCGGACGTGGTGCCGCTGCTGGCGCGCGTCTATCCCAATGGCTCGGGCGACGTGAACCATTTCCACGCGGCGGGCGGCATGGCCGTCATCATCCGCGAACTGCTCGACGCCGGCCTGCTCCATCGCGACATCATGACCGTCGCGCGCCAGGATCTGACCGATTATGGCAAGGAACCGGTGCTGCAGGATGATGCGCTGGTCTGGCAGGATGTCCCCGCCAGCCGCGACGAGGCGATGCTGCGCCCGGCCTCCAACCCGTTCCAGGCCGATGGCGGCATGAAGCTGCTCCAGGGCAATCTTGGCCGCTGCGTGATGAAGGTCAGCGCGGTCGACAAGGAACGCTGGACGATCGAGGCGCCGGCCGCGATCTTCCACGATCAGGACGATGTGCTGCGCGCCTTCAAGGCGGGCGAACTGGAACGCGACGTCGTCGTTGTCGTCCGCTTCCAGGGCCCGCGTGCCAACGGCATGCCCGAACTGCACAAGCTGACCCCGGCGCTGGGCGTGCTGCAGGATCGCGGTTTCAAGGTCGCGCTGCTGACCGACGGCCGCATGTCGGGCGCATCGGGCAAGGTCCCCGCCGCCATCCATCTGTCGCCCGAGGCGCTGGGTGGTGGCCCGATCGGCAAGCTGCGCGATGGCGACATCGTCCGCGTCTGCGCGGAAAGCGGCCAGGTCGAGGCGCTGGTCGATGCCGCCACCTGGGACGCGCGCGACATTCCCGCCGCCCCGCCGCCGCCCTATGACACCGGCCGCGAACTGTTCGCGCTGTTCCGCCACAATAGCGACCTTGCCGAACAGGGCGCTTCCCCGATCCTCGCCGCGATGGACGCCGAACTCGCGATATAAGCACAGCCATTCGTGCCGGCGCACTCGGATGCGCTGGCGCGAATGTCCGGAGAGAGAGACAAATGACCGACATCATCGCCGCTGACATTGGCGGCACCAATGCGCGCTTCACCCGCGCCTCGCTGGATGACAAGGGCGTGCCGACACTGGGCACCGTCCGCAAATACAAGGTCGCCGACTATCCCAGCCTCCAGGCCTGCTGGGGCGCGTTCGTCGAAGACGAAAGCAAGGATAGCGACACCCCGTTGCCCGATGCCGCCTCTATCGCCTTCGCCACCGCCATCGGCCGCGAGGTCATCAAGCTGACCAACAGCAACTGGGTGATCCGCGCCGACACGCTGGCCGAAGATCTGGGCCTGCGCACCGTGCGCCTGGTCAATGATTTCGAGGCGGTGGCCCATGCCGTCTCGCGCCTGCCCGACGAAAATCTGCCCCTGCTGTTCGGTGAGGATCGTCCCTTCCCGCGCGACGGCGGCGTCACCGTGGTCGGTCCCGGCACCGGCCTTGGCGTCGCGATGATCGCCTATGACGATGGCCATCCCCATGTCATTGCGACCGAAGGCGGCCATCTCGACTTCGCCCCGCTCGACCAGATCGAGGTGAAGATCCTCGACTATCTGCGCGACAAGTTCCTGCGCGTCTCGACCGAGCGGATCGTGTCGGGTCCGGGCCTCAACTATATCTACAAGGCGCTCGCCACCATCGGCCATGACCGGGTCATGCTGATGGAAGACCCCGAATTGTGGCAGGCCGCGCTCGACGGCAGCGACGAGTTCGCCCGCCGCGCGCTTGACCGCTTCTGCCTCTGCTATGGCTCGGTCGCGGGTGATCTGGCACTGGCGCATGGCCCCCATGCGGTGGTACTGGCCGGCGGCCTCACCCAGCGGATGAAGGATTTTCTCGAACAGAGCGGCTTCCACGCCCGCTTCAAGGCCAAGGGCCGGTTCGAGAGCCTGATGGCGACCGTGCCGATCCGCTGCGCGATCCATGAAGAAATCGGCCTGTTCGGCGCTGCCGCGGCCTTTAGGGAGAAGAATGCATGAGCTTGACCGTCGAACAGGTGATGGAACTGGCCCCGGTTATCCCGGTGCTGGTGGTCGATCGGGTCGAGGATGCGCTCCCCATTGCCCAGGCGCTGGTGAAGGGCGGCCTGCCCGCGCTTGAAGTCACGCTGCGCACCCCCGCCGCGCTCGACGTCATCCGCGAGATGGCCAAGGTCGAGGGCGCGGTCGTCGGCGCCGGCACGGTGCTGAACCCGGCCCAGCTCGACGCCGCGATGGAAGCGGGCGCCCGCTTCATCGTCAGCCCCGGCCTCACCGAACCGCTGGGCAAGGCCGCGATCGCCGCCAACATCCCGTTCCTGCCCGGCACCGCTACCGCCGGTGACATCATGCGCGGCATGGACATGGGCCTGTCCCACTTCAAATTCTTCCCGGCGGAAACCTCGGGTGGTCTTCCGGCGCTCAAGGCGCTGGCCGCGCCGCTGCACACCGCCCGCTTCTGCCCGACCGGCGGCATCACCGCCCAGAGCGCGCCCGAATGGCTGGCTCAGCCCTTCATCAAATGCGTCGGCGGCAGCTGGGTCGTGCCCAAGGGGCCGATCGATCCCGCAGTGATCGAGGCACTGGCGCGCGAAGCCGCCGCCCTGCCGCGCTAAATCTATCGCGCGGGACCGGACAAACCCCCATTGCACGCCTTCCGGTCCCGCCCTAGATGCAGATCATGATCACGCGCCGCTTCCTTCCCACCATCGCCCTGATCCTGTCGGGCTGCGCTGGCGCGCATGAAGGCTATCCCTCGCTTGCCAAGCGCCCGGTCGAAAGCGCGCCGATGGCCGAGGCGACTGCCGCCCCGCTTCCCGTGCCGGCCGACGACAAGCTCAAGGCCCAGATCAGCCAGCTCACCAGCCAGGCGCAGAGCGGCGGCGCCAATTTCGACAAGGCCTATGCCAGCGCCGACCGCGCCGTAAACAGCGCCGGTCGGGCATCGGTATCGAGCGACGCCTGGGTCGCGGCGCAGGTCGCGATCAGCGCCGCCGAATCCGCCCGCAACGACAGCGTCTCCGCCCTCGCCAGCCTCGACACCCTGTTCATCGAACGCTCCAACGCGGTCGCCGATGGATCGGAAAAGGGCGGCGTCGCGGATATCGACGCGGCACGCGCCAGCGTCCTGTCGATGGTCGACAGCCAGAATGACCGCATCGACGCGCTGAAGAACCGCCTGCCCCAGCCCTGACCGGAGCGGCGGGCATTAGCCCATCTGTCAGCCCGCCAGACCCGGCAGGCAGGATTTCGCCGACACCGTCGTCGGCAGCGGCACGAGCTGGCTGATCGGCGAGCTGAATGGCTTGTTGATCTCGACCATGCTGGCCTGACCGGCACCGCGACACGCCACATTATCCTGTATGCTGACATTCGCCGCGGCAATGACGATCCCATTCGCCTTGGCCCGCGCCACGGCATAGCTGATCTGCTGCTGCGTGGTGCCGCATGCGCTGTCATTGACCATATGGCAACGTGCCGTGCTGTAGGCGGCCTCGCGCAGCGCCTGCTTGGTCCAGGCCAGCCGCCCCAGTTCGATCACGCCGAACAGGCAGGCGAAGAAGACCGGCGCCAGCAGCGCAAATTCGATCGCGACCGCGCCCATCTGGTTCGATCGGATAGGGTTCAGCGATCGGGTCATTGCAGGCGCACCGTCGTCTTCTGGGTGATGACCGCCTTTTCCGCGAGCGAGGCCGGGACGAATTGCGGGTTGAACTTGTAGCTCGCGACGATGTCGAGATAATAGCCCGACCGGCTGTTCGCGCTTGCGCCGCTGCCACAGCTCTGGCCGCAACTGTTGGTCGGAATGAAGCTGCCCGTCTGGCTGAGACAGGCGCAGACGCGGGAACTGTTCGTGCAATTGCCCGTCCCGCCATTGCAGCCGACGGTGACCTCGATCGGGCTTTGCCCCGGCGCCGCCGCCATCGCCTGAACATAGGCGGGAATGGACTGGAACTGCACCGCATCGCGTGTCTTGAAGGCCGACAGCGATGCACCGCTGACCGCTTCGGCCAGCCGCCCGCGCTGGATGGTGAACTGGGCGATGTCGATCGCGACCAGGCTGATCGTGAAGAACAGGGTCAGCCACAGCGCGAACTCGACGGTGGCGACGCCCCGTTCCGAGCGGCGCAGCGTTCGCCAGCCGCCGATCATGCCACCAGCTCCACATCGCCGCCGCTGCCGCCGACCAGATCGCTGATCGACTTGCAGGCGGTGCCGGCATTGGCGCCGCCGCTTGCCGTCACGCGATAGGCGATCAGGGTGAAGCATTGGCCCGCTGACAGGCTGTTGTTGCCGCCCGACATGGTCACGGCCGAATTGGGCAGATGGACGACGCCGGAAAAGACATTCTGCGACCCTGCGCCCCAGTTGGTCGCCTGCGATGTCAGGCTGTCGACCAATATGTCGGCGATGCCGGCGCCTTCGACGGTGCTGGTCGGAGCGATCAGCTTGGTCTTGGCGCCACCGGCCAGGTTGATGGTGCCGCCCAGGATGAAGCTGACATTGACGCCGGCCATGTCATAGCCGGATACCGACACGCCCTCCAGCGTCTGGCCCCAGCTCTGGTTGGTGATCGGCGAGGTATAGGGCCAGGTGGTGCCGCCGGTGCCGTTGGTCAGGCCGCCGCTCACCGTGTAGCGCCCGGCGCCGAACAGCACCGATCCGGCGATCGACAGATTGCCGTTGATCAGGTGATTGGCGGTCTTGCCGAAGACCAGGCGGCTGCCGCCGGCGGTCACGATATTGCCATTGGCGCTGAACAGCCCGTCGCCCATGAAGAAACGGCCGCTGCCGCTCAGCGTGATCGCGTCGCCGCCGGCATTGGCCAGAGTGTAGTTGCCGGTGCCCGCGATCAGGGTGGAATCCCCATCGATCCTGATCTGGCCGGTAACGTCCAGATCGCCATCGCCCAGCGTCATCCAGCTGCCGCCGCCGACGCTGATCCCCTTGAAGCCGTGACTGCCCGCGCCCACCGCCAGGGACGTGCCGCCCGACAGCGTGATGTTGGCGGCGATCGAGACAGGGCCGGTGCCGATCCGGTTGGTGCCCGCAAAGCTGACCGTGCCGGCGCCGATCGACACTTCGCCATTGCCGAAGGTGACGCCGCTCGATCCACTGTTGAAGCCGCCATTGATCCGCCAGACATTGTCACCGAAATTGACAGTCGAACCGCCGCCAACCGACACGCCATTGGCGACGGTGACGGTGGAGCCGGACTGGAAGGTGACGGTGATGCCACCGTCGATCGTGATCCGCGACAGGCAGTAATTGCCGGCGGGAACGGTGAATTTGGCGCTGTTGCCCTGACGGAAGGGGGCCGCACCGGCCGAGGGCGAATTGCCGAAAGTCCATATGTCGGCGCAGGCCGGCGTCACCGGATTGGCGATGGTCCGTGGCGTGCGGAAGGTGCCGAGCAATTGCCGCGCGGTGGCGAGGTCCATCGAATTGGCGAGCGGGTCGCTGATCGCGGTCGACTGGTTGATCCGCTTGTCCGCCGCCGGGACATTGCCGTTCCAGCTGGGATTGGAAAAGCTGCCCGCATAGCGGAGCAGATCGGCCGACAATGTGCCGTAATTGTTGATGATGTCGGCCGCCCCCGAGACGATTTCCTTGGCCGTGATGCCCGATCCGCCATTGTTGACCGATCCGGCGCCGACCACCGAACAGTCGGTCGCGTTGATCGTCGCGCCGCCCTGCGTCTCGACCGCATTGCCAGACGAGGCGAGGCCGAGGATGCAGGGCGTGGCCGACGCGCTGCCGGCCAAGCGCGCCATCGCGCTGACCTTTACGGGCATGGTCGCCGCAGCGCCCAATATGCGGCTGAGGCTGAGCGACAGCGGCGTCGTCAGTTCCACGCGCACCGCCTTGGCGCCGGCTTCGGGCGTGTCGGCCAGCAGCGCCACGTCGATCGTCGCATCGGTGATGCCATGGGCGGTGACCAGGTCGACTGCGGTGGGCCGCAATATCGCCTGCGATCCGTCCGCCTTGTAGGCGACGGCTGCGGCCAGCGCCGCCATGTCGGCAACGCGCTGCGTCGCGATCCGCCGCTCATAGCCGCGGTTGAGATCGACAGCGAGCCCCGCCATGCCGATGACGCCGATCAGCGACAGGGCAGCGACGACACTGACACTACCGTCATGGCTCAGAAATAAATTGCGGAATTTCATGGACAATCCCGAATGAAATGTCGGGACTGCCATTCCGCGCAAAAACTTGATTAATTGCTAATTCACGCAATTTTCGCAAAATAATGTCGGACAATTGGTCGGGTGATCATTGTCCGCCGGCAACCAAAATAGGCCGCGCCTCACCCCATCTGGCGCACCGCGCCCTTATGCGCCTTGCCATTATGGACATAATGGTCGACGCCCTCGCGCATGGTGATGATCGCCTCGTCGGTCAGGTCGCGCATATATTTGGCCGGGCGCCCGGCCCAGAGCTGCCGGTGCAGTACCGTCTTGCCGGGCGAGAGCAGCGCGCCGGCCGCCAGCATCGCGTCGCTCTCCACCGTGCAGCCGCTCATCACGATCGCGCCCAGCCCCACGAACGCGCGGTCCTCCAGCACGCAGCCATGGACCATCGCCATATGGCCGATCAGCACATCCTCGCCGATGATGGTGGGATAGCCCTCTGCCGGATAGCCCGGCCGGCCGTCGCCGGGGCTGTCGCAATGGACGACCGTTCCGTCCTGGATGTTGGTGCGCGCGCCGATGCGGATATGGTTCACATCGCCCCGGATCACGCAATTATACCAGATGCTGGCATCCGCGCCGATCTCGACATCGCCGATGATCCGGCATCCCGGCGCGATGAAGGCACTGGGATGGATCAGCGGCACCTTGCCGTTCAGCGGGATGATCGAAACATCAGGATGGTCGGCGGGATGATCGGTCATCTGCGCCTCAGCCGTTCAGCAGCCGCGCCGCGTGCAGCGCATGATAGGTCAGCACGCCCGAACAGCCCGCCCGCTTGAACGCCATCAGCGTTTCCAGGATCAGCGCATCGCGGTCCCCCGACCCGGCGGCGGCGCCATGTTCGATCATCGCATATTCGCCCGACACCTGATAGGCGAAGACCGGGACGGAGAAACGATCCCGCACGCGCGCGACGATATCCAGATAGGGCAGGCCGGGCTTCACCATGACGCTGTCCGCGCCCTCGGCCAGGTCGAGCGCCACCTCGCGCAGCGCCTCCTCGCCATTGGCCGGGTCCATCTGGTAATTTTTCTTGTCGCCCTTCAGCAGCCCGCGCGATCCCACCGCGTCGCGGAACGGGCCATAGAAGGCGCTGGCATATTTGGCGGCATAGGCCATGATCTGCACATTGGCGTGGCCGGTTTCCTCCAGCGCCTCGCGGATCGCGCCGATCCGACCGTCCATCATGTCGCTCGGCGCGATGATGTCGGCACCCGCCGCTGCCTGGTTGAGCGACTGGCCGATCAGCATGTCGATCGTCGCGTCATTGATCACATAGCCGGTTTCGTCGAGCAGCCCGTCCTGGCCATGGGCGGTATAGGGGTCGAGCGCCACGTCGGTCAGCACGCCGATGTCAGGAACGGCATCCTTGATCGCGCGGATCGCCCGGCACATCAGATTATCGGGATTCAGCGCCTCGACGCCATCGTCGCTGCGGCGATCGGCCTGGGTATTGGGGAACAAGGCAAGGCAAGGAATGCCGGCGTCGCGCGCTTCCTTCGCCCGCGCCACCATCAGGTCGACCGACCAGCGCGACACGCCGGGCAGCGCCGCGATCGGCTCCTCGACGCCGTCCCCTTCGGTCACGAACAGGGGCCAGATGAAATCGCTGGGCGACAGGCGGTTTTCGGCATGCATCGCCCGGCTCCAGGCGGTGGCACGGGTACGGCGCATGCGCAGCGCCGGATAGGAGGCAATAGTCATGCCGCGGGTGTAGGCTGCAGCCCCAAGCGGATCAAGCCGGACCGATTGTCCTGCCCTGGGGCGATGGGGTGGAAACAAGGCATTCCTGGGGGACCATTTGCGCAGCAAATGGTGGAGGGGCACAGGCCCAATAGCGCAGCGTTAATAGGCACGTGCCCCTCCGTCAGGCGCTACGCGCCTGCCACCTCCCCAAGACAAGCTTGGGGAGGAGTTGGAACATGTCCGCTTCTGGTCGTCAGCCGACGACGATCGCTTCGCCTATGAACTTGCCTTCCCAAAGGTAGAAATGCGCCGCCTGCCGCATTTTCGCAGCCGCGCTTTCGCCCGACAGAAAATAGAAGCCCAGCCTTCGCTTGTCTCCGGGATGCAAGCTATCTTCCCCAAGAAGAAGAATTGCATCCCAGCCGATGAGGGGTTCGCTTCGCGAAATCATGCAAGGGCAGCCCCAACCGGGATGGGCAGGTTGGGACCGACCACCTTCTTCCGTTGTATACATGCGAACGTCTGCCAATAACTGTGGCGAGGCGCTTCGCTGAAACTCCGCTCTGGTCATCGGGAAACTCTGCCACTGAACCAGAACGTCCGCAATCCGCGAACCCGAACATCCTTTTAAGCCGCTACCCGACCTACCGCGCCTCAGCGCCCGTCATCATCCGCGCCGGTGCTACCACCGATAACCGTTCGGGTATAATCGATGCGGATGCGGACCCAGGCGCCGACCTGGGGCTTGCCGTCGACGCGGGGCGGGCGCACCAGGAATTGCCAGGCGGCCAGGCGCACGGCGCGGCCAAAGCCCGATCCGGTCGGATATTCGCTGATCATCTGGCAATTTTCGACATGATAATGGTCGATCGTCTTGCATGCGACCAGGCCATAGCCCTGCGACGGCGCATTGGCGGGCAGATAGCTGGACAATTCGGCATGGGTCGGCCGGCGATACCATTCCGCCTCGAACAATTGCACACCGCCCGGCCCCTCGCCCGGCCCGACGATCGCCTTGGCATTGCCGGTGCCGCTGTCGCCGACGCCGGCCGTCTTCTTTTCCATCTTGCCGATGTCGGCCGCGGCCATCTGGCGGCTGTCGAGCGTGATGAAGGGGAAAGGCGATGGCGGCTGCACGCTCGGCGTCTCGACCGGCCGGGGCGGCGTCACCACCGGTTCGCTCTTCTGCTTGGGCGCGGCGGTATCCCGCTCGCGCTTTTCCGCCTTCTGCGCCTTGGACTTTTCCTTGTTCGCCTGCTTGGCCGGCTCGATATCGAAGCTCACCGGATTGCGATCCTCGACCTTCTTGGGGTCGATATGCGGCGCCATCGTCAGCAGCGCCAGCAGCAGGATCGCGTTCAGCACCAGCGCGAATGCCAGGCCGCCGGCCCGCTGCCGCAACTTGTCCCAGGGAATATGCGAAATTATCAAGCGTGCCGACCGGTCTCTATGCGTTGCGCGTCATGCCCAGACGGCACCGCACAGTCAACGCCGTGGCGGCTGACAAATCGGTAATGTGGTTGGATTGGCCGGCCGACGCCCTGTCCGGACGCCCTGTCCGTCAGCAGACATCCTCTTCGCGCACCACCGGCCGGCTCTCGCGCGTGGCGCGCATCCGGCTGGCCTTGTCGTCGACATCGGAGGTCAGCACGACATGGTCGTCATGCACTTCCAGCAGCACCCCGGCAAAGGGAAAGCCCTCCAGACTGCCGGTCACCCGATAGCTGACCGAATCGCCGACCTTGAAGCTGGCCGGGTCCATGTTGAAGCTGAAGGGGCAACTGCCCTCGCCCATGTCCTGCATGTCACTCTCCTCTTTGACGCCGATCCTATCGCGAGCGGAGTGCCCCGATCAAGCAGCGCCGCATCCATTCTTCAGGGCTTTTGCAGCCATCGCCGCCCCGCTAAAGGCGGGGCCATGGATATCTGCCTTGCCGCCCCCGCCGACCTGCCCCTGCTCCACCGCGTGATCGAGCGCGCCTATCGCGGCGACGAGGCGCGGGCCGGCTGGACATTCGAGTCCGACCTGCTGACCGGCGCCCGCACCGATATCGAGGAATTGCACGAGATCCTCGCCAGCCCGACCGACCGGCTGCTGGTCGCGATCGACGACAAGGGCATGCCGATCGGCTGCGTCCAGATCACCAAGCGCGAGGAGGGCGTCGCCTATCTCGGCCTGCTCTGCATCGATCCGCAGCTTCAGGCCGCCGGTCTTGGCCGCCGCATGATCGCTGCGGCAGAGGATCAGGCTGCGCGCGACTTCGGCGCGACGACGATCGAGATGACGGTGATCGACCGGCGCCCCGAGCTGATCGCCTATTATCAGCGACGTGGCTATGTGCTGACCAACGAGAAGCGCCCCTTCCCCATCCCGCTCGATCCGCCGCTCGAAATGGTCGTCCTGGCAAAAGCGCTGGCGGCTCCCGTGCAACTGAGCTAGGCCCGCTCGCGATGCTCACCAAGCTCTATCAGTGGATGCTGGCCAAGGCCGCTCACCCGCACGCCGAACGTTGGCTGTTTGCCTTCAGTTTCATGGAATCCAGCTTCTTTCCGATCCCGCCGCATCCGCTGCTGGGTCTGATGTGCCTGGCGCGGCCGGAAAAGGCGATCCGCTATGGCCTCATCTGCACCATCGCTTCGGTGCTGGGTGGCCTGCTCGGCTATGGCATCGGCCATTTCCTCTATCAGGCGGTCGGCGCGCAGATCCTGCATTTCCTTGGCCTGTCGGCGAAATTCCCGGTCGCGGCCTGCTACCTGCGCGACTATGGCGCGGAGATCATCCTGATCAAGGGCGCGACCCCGATCCCGTTCAAGCTGATCACCATCACGGCGGGCTTCATCGGCCTGTCGCTCTTCACCTTCCTGTGGGCCAGCATCCTGTCCCGCGCCTTCCAGTTCATGATCGTGGGCTTCCTGTTCTGGAAGTTCGGTCGCCCGATCAAGGCGTTCATCGAGAAATATCTGGCACCGCTGTCGGCGCTGTTCCTGGTGCTGGTGGTCGGCGGTTTCGTCGCGGCGTCGATGCTGTCGGGCGGCGGGCAAAAGAGCGATCGCTGCTCCAACGCCACCATGGCCACCATCTCCTGATCCGCCGCAAATGAACGCCCTGCTCGCGCGCCATCCCCGGCTTGCTGCCCTGCTCGCCGGCTTCCTCTCGGCGACCGGTTTCGAGCCGCTGAAACTCTGGCCGGTCACGATCGGCTGCTTTGCGCTGCTCATCCTGCTGATCGAGCGCGCGCCCGATCGCCGCGCCGCTTTCCTGCGCGGCTGGCTGTTTGGGGTCGGCCATTTCACCCTGGGCCTCAACTGGATCGCCCACGCCTTCACCTATCAGGACGCGATGCCGCACTGGTTCGGCTATGGCGCGGTGGTCCTGCTCTCGCTCTATCTCGCCGTCTATCCCGGTCTCGCGACCTTGGGCGCATGGTGGGCCGGGCGCCGTTTCGCCTTAACCGGCCCGGCCTTCCTGCTGCTGTTCGCCGGCTGCTGGATCGCCAGCGAATATGCGCGCGCCACCATCTTCACCGGCTTTGCCTGGAACCCGCTGGGCGTCACCCTGCTGCCGACCGGCGCCGCGATCGCCGCGACGCTGATCGGCACCTATGGCCTGGGCGCGCTGGTACTGCTCGCTGCCGGCGCCTGCCTGCTGGCGGCGCGCCGCCAATATCGTCCGGCCGCCGCCATTGCCGTGCCGCTCGTCGCCCTCGCGCTCTGGGGCCAGCTCTCGCCCGCGCCGACGACGCCCGCCGGCGCGCCGCTGATCCGCGTGGTCCAGCCCAATATCGGCCAGGACGAGAAATATTCGGCCGAGCTTGAACAGGCGCATTTCCGCACCCTCGCGACCCTGTCGGGCAAGCCCCGCCCTGCCCCGCGCCTGATCTTCTGGCCGGAAGCGGCGATCCCCGCCTATCTCGACATGGAACCCGAATGGCGCTGGCGCCTCGCCGACCTGATGGGGCCGGGCGACCTGCTGATGACCGGCGCGACCAAGGTCTATTTCAAGGACAAGGGGCCTTATGGCACGACCGAACTGGCCGGCGCCAACAACAGCCTGTTCGTCGTCACCCCCGATGCCCAGCTTGCCGCCCGCTACGACAAGGCGCATCTCGTCCCCTATGGCGAATATCTGCCGATGCGCTCCATCCTCCAGCCGATCGGCCTGTCGCGGCTGGTGCCCGGCGATGTCGACTTCTGGCCCGGCCCCGGCCCGCAAAGCCTGACCCTGCCCGCCACCCTTGGCCGCCCGTCGCTCAAGATGGGCGTGCAGATATGCTATGAGATCATCTTCTCGGGCCAGGTGGTCGATCGCGCCCATCGCCCGGACTTCCTGTTCAACCCGTCCAACGACGCCTGGTTCGGCAGTTGGGGCCCGGTCCAGCATCTGGCCCAGGCGCGGCTGCGCGCGCTGGAAGAAGGGCTGCCGATCATCCGCGCCACGCCCACCGGCGTGTCCGCCATCGTCGATGCGCGCGGCCATGTGCTGCATTCACTGTCCAGCCATCGCGCCGGCTATCTCGACAGCCGCCTGCCGCCACCGCTGCCTGCCACCCTGTTCGCGCGGATCGGCAATTGGGCGCCCTTCGCCTTCCTGATCCTGTTGATCGGCACGGCTATTGCCTTGCGCAAAGGCAAAAGCTAATAACCACATAAAGTTTTCTTTATATCCTTTCGTCCGCCCATGTCTTACGGGAGTCTCATGCGTAACCAATTCCTCTTCACCTCGGAATCCGTTTCCGAAGGCCACCCCGACAAGGTCGCGGACCAGATTTCCGACTCGATCGTCGACCTGTTCCTGTCCAAGGATCCCGAAGCCCGCATCGCGTGCGAAACCCTGACCACGACCCAGCTCGTCGTCCTGGCCGGCGAAATCCGCTGCAAGGGCGTCTATGAAAATGGCGAATGGGCACCGGGCGCCAAGGAAGAAATCGAAGCGACCGTCCGCGCCACCGTGAAGCGCATCGGCTATGAGCAGGACGGCTTCCACTGGGAAACCTTCCGCTTCGAGAACAACCTCCACGGCCAGTCCGCGCACATCGCGCAGGGCGTCGATGAAAGCGGCAACAAGGACGAAGGCGCCGGCGACCAGGGCATCATGTTCGGCTATGCGTCGGACGAAACCCCCGACCTCATGCCCGCCACCCTCTATTATTCGCACAAGATCCTGGAACGCATGGCGGCCGACCGTCATGGCAAGGTCGTTCCCTTCCTGGAACCCGATGCCAAGAGCCAGGTGACGCTCGAATATATCGACGAAAAGCCGGTCCGCGCGACCGCGCTGGTCGTGTCGACCCAGCATGCCGCCGGCATGGACAATGACGACAGCCGCGCCGAGCTGCGCGCTTACGTCAAGGGCGTGATGGCCGATGTCCTGCCCGAAGGCTGGCTGCCGGGCGACGAAGCCATCTATGTCAACCCGACCGGCCTGTTCGAAATCGGCGGCCCCGACGGCGACGCCGGCCTCACCGGCCGCAAGATCATCGTCGACACCTATGGCGGCGCTTCGCCCCATGGCGGCGGTGCGTTCAGCGGCAAGGATCCGACCAAGGTCGACCGTTCGGCGGCCTACATCACCCGCTATCTCGCGAAGAACATCGTTGCCGCCGGCCTCGCCCGTCGCTGCACGATCCAGCTCAGCTACGCCATCGGCGTCGCCGAGCCGCTCTCGCTCTATGTCGACCTGCACGGCACCGGCACCGTCGAAGCCTCGGCGATCGAAGCCGTGCTGCCGACCCTGGTGCGCCTGACGCCCAAGGGCATCCGCACCCATCTCGGCCTCAACAAGCCAATCTACCAGAAGACCGCCGCCTACGGCCATTTCGGCCGCACGCCCGACGGCGACTATTTCCCCTGGGAAAAGACCGATCTGGTCGACGCGCTCAAGGCGAAGCTGGCCTGAAGCCTGCGGTCTGACGTCCAATAGCAAGGGGCGCGGAGAGCTATGCTTTCCGCGCCCTTTTCGCATGTCCGCCACAAGTTGCTATCGACCTGTCGAAATTAGACGATTTTCCATCGCATTGTCATGACTCGGGGTTATGATGCAGTGCGGTCAGGAATGGGGGTCCGCCGCGACGTCTGAACGCGTTTCGGAAGGCCAGCCATGCCCAGGACGACCAGCGAACCCACATCATCCACCGCTTCCATCCCGCTTTGGCCGCCGCTCGACTGGTTCGGCCAGGCCTTCGACTATGGCGTCGACGCGTTGCAACGCGCCGTCCTGTTCGCCGACGTCAAGCGCCAGCGCGGCGACCAGTATAAGGCGCATCTGGCCGAACGCGTGCCCCATGTGCTGAATTTCGACGGCGAGATCATCCTGTCCGGCGCCGATCTGCCCCGCCCGGTCAACTATGGCCTGGTCCGCATCACCCCGCCAGAGGGCCTGCCGGTCGACCCCGCCAAGCGCCCGGTCATCGTCGTCGATCCGCGCGCCGGCCATGGCCCCGGCATTGGCGGCTTCAAGCCCGACAGCGAGATCGGCGCCGCCCTGCGCGAGGGCCATCCCTGTTATTTCATCGGCTTCACCCCCAATCCGGTTCCGGGCCAGACGGTGGAGGATGTGATGCGGGCGGAGGCCGCCTTCGTCGCCCATGTCGGCGAACTCCACCCCTCCGCCGACGGCAAGCCGGTGGTGATCGGCAATTGCCAGGCCGGCTGGCAGATATTGATGACCGCCGCGGTCTGGCCCGACCTGTTCGGCCCGATCATCGTCGCCGGCGCCCCGCTCTCCTATTGGGCGGGCGACAATGTCATGCGCTATGGCGGCGGCCTGATGGGCGGCAGTTGGGCGACGGCGATGACCGGCGACATGGGCGCGGGCCGATTCGACGGCGCCTGGCTGGTGCAGAATTTCGAAAATCTCGACCCTGCCAACACACTCTGGAAAAAGGATTATACCCTCTATTCCCGGGTCGATACCGAAGCCCCACGCTATCTCGGCTTCGAGAAATATTGGGGCGGCTATGTCTATCTCAACGATGTCGAGATGCAGTATATCGTCGACAATCTCTTCATCGGCAACCGGCTCGCCACCGCCCAGTTGCTGACCTCGGACGGCATCCGCATCGACCTGCGCAACATCCGCTCGCCGATCCTGGTCTTCTGCTCGCATGGCGACAATATCACGCCGCCGCCCCAGGCCCTGGGCTGGATCACCGATCTCTACCGCAACGATGCGGAGATCGTCAGCCATGACCAGACGATCATCTATGCCACCCATGACAGTATCGGCCATCTCGGCATCTTCGTCTCGGCCAGCGTCGGGCGGAAGGAGCATCGCGAATTCGTCAGCGCCATCGACCTGATCGATGTGCTGCCCGCCGGCCTCTATCAGGCGACGGTGCAACAGGATCCAGACGGCGCCCTGCCCGGCGCCGTGGATGATGACGGCCAGTATCTGGCGATCCAGCGGCGCGGCATCGCCGATGTCCAGGCGATCGTGCAGCAGGATTTCGACAGCGAACGGCGCTTCGTTGCCGCCCGCCGTGCGTCGGAAGCCAATCTGGAACTGTATCGCCGCTTCGCCCAGCCGCTGGTGCAGGCGATGGCCAGCCCGCAACTGGCCGACTGGCTGGTGCAATGGCACCCGATGCGCCTGTCCTACAGCTGGTCGAGCGACCATCCCATGGCGCAACTGATCGAGGGCTGGGCCGGGGTCGTGCGCGACAATCGGCGCCCGGTCGCGCCCGACAATGGCTTCCTGGCCGGCCAGACCATGGTGTCGAACATGATGGTCGGCGCGCTCGACGCCTATCGGGATGCCCGCGACAGGCTCCAGGCACTCAGCTTCGATACGATCTATGGCGCGCCGCTGGTTCAGGCCGCCATGGGCGTCGCCCCGCAGGATGGCCGCCCGCCCCGCCATCACCCCGGCGACACGCCGGAACATCGCGCCTTCGTTGCCGAGGAAATGGCGCATCTCAGCGCCGAACTGCATGAAGGCGGCCTGCCGGAAGCGCAGTTGCGGGCGATCTTCCACGTGCTGCGCACCCGCGAGCAGACCGACGCCCGCCGGTTCGAGGAGGCGCGCCGCCTGCATATCGACATGCTGCCCGCAGGCATGACCCTGCCGCTGTTCCGGGCGCTGGTGCGCGAGCAGGCCAAGCTGCTGCGCCATGATCCCGATGGCGCGATCGCCGGCATTCCCGAACTGCTCGCCCGCGTCGATCCCGATGCAGTCCGCGCCGGCGGGCAAAAGCTTGCCGCCCTGTTCGACCGGGACGAAGGACTGACGCAGGAGGAGGCCGCCCGTCTGGGCGCCATGCTCGACCTGTTCAATGCTGCGGCCGATGCCGGCCGTGGCTGAGCCATCCTGTCCGGAACATGACGAAAAGTTCATTGGCCTGCGCCCGCGGAACCGCGCATAGAGAGGGCGTCGGGCTCGCACCCCTGTCGAGCCCGGCACCCTCCACCCAGGGCAACGCCATGACCCGTCCTCTTGCTACCGCCTTCATCAGCCTTGCATTTCTGGTTGGCAGTGCCGCTCCTGCACTGGCAGCTCCCTGCAAGGATGCGAAGGGCAAGTTCGTCAAATGTCCGCCAAAGGCGGCCCCGAAAAAGGGCCCCTGCAAGGACGCCAAGGGCCGCTTCGCCAAGTGCAAGTGACCTGACGAACTGGACAGACCGGTCGGGCCTTGCCTCCCGGCCAGCCTTCGGGTCGCACCACGGCTAGCCAGCTTCAAGGGCCATCCTGCCGCTCTCCCCTGTTCGGCATCCCATGGTCCTTGTCCTCTGTCCCTTCCCCCACCCCACTGCATGAAAGGTGGCGGGAAGGGATGGAATGACTTCACAATATCACGTTGAAATCCGCGCTGGTCAGGGCCAGCCCCGGGGTCAGCAACGCAAACTGCACGGCCGCCTCCGCCCCGTTGCCATCGGCATCATAGAAGAGCGCCCCGGTCGCGCTGTCATAGAGGATGCGGTCGTTCGCATCGGCCGCGACATTGCCGATCACGAAGGAATCGGGGTCGAGCAAGCCCCAGCCACCACTCCCGCTGCCGATCGGACCGAATTGGTCGTGCGACAGCAGGATGATGTCGTCCGCCACGGAAAAGTCGGTGATCTGAACCAGATCGCCCGCCCCCGGCGCCGCGTCAAAGCCGAAGGAGTCGCGCCCGGCACCACCGCTCAGCACGTCGTTGCCGCCAAAGCCGCGAATGACATT
Source organism: Sphingobium yanoikuyae (assembly GCF_034424525.1). Taxonomy (NCBI): domain Bacteria; kingdom Pseudomonadati; phylum Pseudomonadota; class Alphaproteobacteria; order Sphingomonadales; family Sphingobiaceae; genus Sphingobium; species Sphingobium yanoikuyae. Next base: position 1,316,982 of record NZ_CP139979.1, on the reverse strand, counting down.
GTCGCCGCTATTGCCTGCCAGCACATTATCCAGTGCATTGCCGTTGAGGTTGATGTTCCAGCGGTTCACCAGCGTGACATTCTCCACATCCGGCAAGGCCAGCAGGTCGATCGAAATGGAACTGACGATCAGGTCGGTGCCGCCGCCAGGCGCCTCCACCACCTGATCACCCCAGCTGTTGACATGATAAATGTCGTTGCCGGCACCCCCGGCCATATAATCCTCGCCGCCAAAGCCGCGCAGCCGGTTGTTGCCGCTGTTGCCGGTCAGTATATTGTCCAGGTCATTGCCATAGGCGTCGATATTGCCCCGGCCGATCAGGGTCAGGGATTCCACATTGTCAGCAAGCGTATAGTCGACCTTGGCAAAGACCCGGTCATAGCCGCCGCCCACCGCCTCGACGATCACGTCGCCCTGGTTGTCGACCCAATATTCATCGTCGCCGCCAAGCCCGATCATCTGGTCGGCACCGGCCAGTCCGGACAGGACATTAACGCCGTTGTCGCCGGTCAGTATGTCGGCATAGGCAGAGCCGCGGATATTCTCGAATTCCGACAGCGTGTCATTTCCTGCGCCGCCGGTCGCCACGCCGGCTGCCAGCGACACCTGCACGCCGGCAACGGCATGTTCGTAACTGACGCTGTCGATGCCCACGCCACCCGACAATATGTCATCGCCCGCGCCGCCCTCGATCAGGTCATCGCCGCTCAGGCCCGACAGGGCGTTGTTCCCGTGATCGCCGGTCAGCATGTCGGCATAGGCAGAGCCGCGGATATTCTCGATCCCCGACAGCGTGTCATTGCCCGCGCCGCCGGTCGCCAAGCCGGCCAGCAGCGAAACCTGCACCCCGGCGGCCGCCTGTTCGTAACTCGCCGTGTCGATGCCGGCGCCGCCCGACAGGATGTCGTCACCGGCCAGCCCGGCCAGCACATTATTGCCGTCATTCCCCGTCAGCACATCCGCGAAGGCCGAACCGATGACATTTTCGAAATCCCACAACTGATCGTTGCCGGCTCCCCCGGTTGCGATGCCCGCCTGCAAAGACACTTGGACCGCCCCCACGGCATGCTCGTAGCTGACGCTGTCGACACCGGTCTCGCCCGACAATATATCGTTGCCCTCACCACCCTCGATCACGTCATTGCCCGCACCCCCGGCAATCGTGTCGATGCCGACATTGCCGACGATATAATTATCGCCGCCATTGCCCGTCAGCGCCTGCCCTGATGCCGATGTGCCCGTCAGTTTTTCGAAGTTGGCCGGAAGCAGATAGCTGGCCAGGCTGGTGCGGACCTCATCCACACCTTCTCCGGCATATTCGGTGACAGCGATATAGACGCCATCGATGATATATGTGTCGTTGCCGGTTCCACCGAACAACGAGCCTGAGCCGGTGATGCCATAGAGAATATCGTCGCCCCACTGGCCATCCACTCTCGCAAAGGGGCTGCGCGAATATAGTATGTCGTTGCCCAATCCGCCATAAAGCCAGCCGGAATAGGCCCCGGTATCCAATATATCGTTGCCGGCACCGCTGATTATGGTGATGGTCCCCCCTTCCGCGTTGTCAGGGTCTCCGCTCAGGATATCATCACCCGTGCCGCCCAGGATCTGGAGTCCCGCGATATTCTTGAAGGTCACCAGCCCATAGGCATTCAGGCCATCATGATCATAGGTAAACGTCCGACCGACGGATTCCGCCATATAGTCCAGCGTTATTCGCCCCCCGCCATTACCGTCAATCAGAGCATTGACCCTATCCGTATTGACGATGATTTCGACGTAGCCTGACGAGTGAACTATTGGAGCCGTTATCGTCAGCAACTCGATATTTTCAAAAACAACATCATTCGTGTAATAACTTGTTAAATTCCTAGCATACCCTTCATTGAGAACCATACGCCAAGCATCACGAACAACGTAGATATTGGGATAAGTAAGGTTCAGAATATCATATCCATCCCCCCCGTCCACATTGGACGAACCATCATATTGTGTCAGATTGAAAATATTGTCTTCTGGTCCACCCACAAAATCCGTCATTGCCGCTCTCCTTTGCGATTAGGGCCGGTTCTTGCACAAACCGATCAGCAGTTTTGCGACCTAAGATAATCCCCTCTTTATATTCATGACGTTGCGCCACTTGGCAACAGCGATCGGCTTGCCCCCGCGCCTCGCGCCCGCTATCGGCGCACCTCATGACAGCGCATAAATCCGGCGATCCCACGACCCTCAACCGCCTCTACGGCCGCCAGTCCGGCCCCAAGCTTCGCAAGGGACAGCAGGAACTGGTCGATACCCTCCTGCCCGCCGTATCGGTGCCGGCCGAAGGCGACGTCACGGCCGCCGACCTGTTCGGCTATGACCGCCCGCTCCATTTCGAGATCGGCTTCGGCGGCGGCGAGCATATGGCCTATCGCGCCGACATGCTGCCCGACCATGGCTTCATCGGCTGCGAGCCGTTCCTGAACGGCGTGGTGCAGGCGCTCGGCCATATCCGCGACGGCGCGCTCGGCAATGTCCGGCTGCATATGGGCGATGCGCTCGATGTGCTCAGCCGCATCCCCGACGGATCGCTCAGCTTCGTCTATCTGCTCCATCCCGATCCCTGGCCCAAGGCGCGCCATGCCAAGCGGCGGATGATGAACCCCGGCCCGGTCGACATGATCGCCAGGAAGCTCAAGCCTGGCGGCGAGTTCCGCTTCGGCACCGATCATCCGGTCTATCTGCGCTGGGCGCTGATGGTGATGAACGGCCATCCCGAATTCGACTGGCTGGCAAGCGACCCCAAGGATTTCCTGACCCGTCCGGGCGGATGGCCCGAAACCCGCTATGAGGCCAAGGCTCGACGTCTGGGTCATGAGGTCTGGTATTTCCGCTATCGCCGGAAATGAGGCGCGGGTCGTTTCGCACGGCCTGCTCCTGTGCCATGGTGGTCGATCCTGTATAGAGGCCCCATGACCGACATCGACCAATTCATCGCCGGACTGCCCAAGGCAGAGTTGCACCTCCATATCGAAGGGACGCTGGAGCCCGAACTGATGTTCGCGCTGGCCCGGCGGAACGACGTGACCATGCCTTACGGCTCGATCGACGAGATCCGCCAGGCCTATGATTTCGGCAATCTCCAGGATTTCCTCGACATCTATTATGCCGGCACCAATGTGCTGCGCACGCCGCAGGATTTCCACGATCTCGCGGCCGCCTATTTCGATCGCGCGGCGCAGGACAATATCGTCCATGCCGAAATCATGTTCGATCCGCAGGCACACACATCGCGCGGCGTGCCCTTCGCCCATGTGATCGAGGGGCTGCTGTCAGCCATGCGGGATGCGGAAGAACGCCATGGCATCACCAGCGACCTGATCCTGAGCTTCCTGCGCCATCTGAGCGAGGAAGAGGCGTTCGACACGCTGCGCGCCGCCACCCCCTGGCTGCCGCAGATCAAGGCGGTGGGACTGGACTCATCGGAAGTCGGCCACCCGCCCGAGAAATTCGCCCGCGTCTTCGCGGCCGCGGCCGAAGCCGGCCTCAAGCTGTGCGCCCATGCCGGCGAGGAAGGGCCGCCCGCCTATGTCTGGGAAGCGCTCGACCTGCTCAAGGTCGACCGGATCGACCATGGCAATCGCGCGCTGGAAGAGGATGCCCTGGTCGAGCGACTGGTGGACGAGCAAATGGTGCTGACCGTCTGCCCGCTCTCCAACCTCAAATTATGCGTGATCGACGACATCGCCAGCCATCCGCTCGACCGGATGCTGGAGATGGGCCTGCGTGCGACGGTCAATTCCGACGATCCGGCCTATTTCGGCGGCTATCTCAACGACAATTATCGCGCCGTCACCGCCGCCCGCAGCCTGTCCCGCGAGCAGGTCGCCCTGCTGGCGCGCAACAGCATCACCGGCTCCTTCCTGCCGCAGCAGGCCAAGGACGCGCATCTGGCGACCATCGACGCCTATCTCGAACAGGCGCATTGAGGCCCTGATTTACTGCCCCCTTCCCCGATGATATAGTCTGTCTCACAGGATGGCGGGCTTTTGGGGAAGGGCCGGACGCATGGCTGACTGGATAAGGGCAGCGACCGCGCTGGGCATCGGCCTGTCGCTCGCCTCGGTATCGATCGCACCGGCCTTCTCGCCCGCGACTCTTGCCGCGCTCGATCCCGTCCGCCTCGCCCGCAGCCTGTGCAGCGGCCCGCGGGTCGGGTCCGCCCTCGCCCGCGAATTGCTGATCGCGGCCGCCGCCGCCCAGCCGATCGCCGACGCACCGCCGATCCCGCTGTTCGACGATCTCACCCATTCGCGCTTTCCGCTGACCACCGCCAATCCGCAGGCGCGCCGCTATTTCAGCCAGGGCCTGCTGCTCATGTACGGCTTCAACCATGCCGGCGCGGTCCGCTCCTTCCGTGCGGCACAACGGCTCGATCCGGCCTGCGCGCTTTGCTGGTGGGGCGAGGCGGTGGCGCTCGGCCCCAATATCAATGCACCGATGGATGCCGGCGACAGGGGCGCCGCGCTCGCCGCGATGGACCGGGCGATAATATTGCACGATCAAGCGTCACCGATGGAGCGCGGCCTGATCGAGGCGGCGGCGCTACGCTATGCCCGTCATCCCGATGCCGACCGCGCCGCGCTCGACGGCGCCTATGCCGATGCGATGCTGACACTTGCCGCGCGCTTCCCGGCCGATGACGATGTCGCCCTGCTGGCCGCCGAAGCGGCGATGGACACCAGCCCGTGGAATTATTGGGAGGCCGACCGCAAGACCCCGATCGGGCGCGCCGGCGCTGCCATCCGCCTGGTCGAAACGGTGCAGGCGCGCAATCCCGCGCATGTCCAGGCGGCGCATCTGATGATCCATCTGCTCGAAGCGAGCGATGCAAAACGCGCCGAAGCCGCCGCCGATCGCCTCTCCGCCGATGGCGTGCCCAGCGCCGCCCATCTCGTCCATATGCCGAGCCACATCTATCAGGTCGTCGGCCGCTATCGTGACTCGATCCGCGTCAACATCGCCGCCGCCCGCGCCGACGAAGTCTTCATTCGCGCCACCGACGACCACAGCCTGGTGCGCTACGGCTATTATCCGCACAATGTCCATTTCATCGTCGCCTCCGCGCAAATGGCAGGCGACATGGATGGCGCGATGCGGGAGGCGCGCCGCCTGCGCGTCATTCTCGATCCCGCAACCTCCGCCGCCATCGCCTGGATCCAGGCGATCGACGCCGCCCCCTATCTGGCCATGGCGCAGTTCGCCGCGCCCGCCGACATCCTCGCCCTGCCCGCGCCCGATCCGCGCCTGCCCTATGCCATCGCCATGCGCCATTATGCCCGCGCCGTCGCCCGTGCCCAGCAGCGCGACCAGCGCGGCTTCGATGCGGAGGTCGCGGCAATGAGCGCGCTCGCCCGCTCCGATGCACTGGCCCCGATGATTGCGCAGGGCGTCCCCGCCCCTGACCTGATCGCGCTCGCCACCGCGGTCGCGCGCGGCCGTCTCGCCACCGCCCAGCATCGCTATGCGCAGGCCGCCGATCATTATCGCGCCGCGATCGCGCTGGAGGGCAGGATCCCCTATCAGGAACCGGCCTATTGGTATTATCCGGTGCATCAGTCGCTCGGCGCTGCCCTCTTTCTCGCTGGCCGCCCCGACGATGCCAGCGCCGCTTTCCGCCAGGCACTGATCCAGGCCCCCAATAATGGCTGGTCGCTCTACGGCCTCGCCCGCGCCGAAGCCGCACAAGGACATGAGGCAGAGGCCGCCGCTGCCCGCAAGGCCCTGACCAGCGCCTGGTCCGGCAATCCCGACTGGCTGCGGATGGACCGGCTCTGAGGGGCGATCCGCTTGTCGATCGGCAAAATGGACAAATAGCCGGAAAATACTGGCCATCGCCCATTTTGCTGGTAGGGAGGGCGCGTCCAGCCCACCGGGATCGATATTCGCGCCATGGCATCCGCGCCGCCCCCTTTCCGCGTCCTGCGTCAATCGCGCCCCGGCGCGCAACGTCCATCATGAGCCGCCCCGGCCAGCGCTGGAGCCGCCGCCGCGCCCGCGCGCTGCTGCGCCATAGCGGGCCGACATCCTTGCTGTTCCGTCGCCGCCTCGCCCTGATCGGCGGCGCCGTGCTGGTGGGCCTCGCCGCGCTCGCCTTCGCCTGGGCTGCGGACGAAGCGACCGAGGCTTTCCATCGCCTGGCCACCGCCAATCGCTGGCTGCCGCTGCTGCTGACCCCGCTCGGCTTTGCCGCCCTCGCCTGGATCACCCGCAGCGTCGCGCCCTTTGCCGGCGGATCGGGCATCCCGCAGGTGATCGCCGCCACCCAATTGCCGGAAAAGGTCGGCCGCTGCCTGGTTGACCTGCGCATGGCCCTGCTGAAGGTCGTGCTGACCATCGCCGGCCTGCTAGTCGGCGCATCGGTCGGCCGCGAAGGCCCCACCGTCCAGATTTCCGCCGCCATCCTTGCCCGCGTCCACGCCCTGCTGAACGTGCCGCTGCGCGCGTCCGTCATGGTCGCGGGCGGCGCGGCCGGCGTCGCCGCCGCCTTCAACACGCCGCTCGCCGGCATTGCCTTCGCGATCGAGGAACTGGCCTCCGCCTATGAGCAGCGCATGACCCTGCTGGTCATCACGGCGGTCATCATCTCGGGCATGGTCAGCCTCGGCGTCGCTGGCGACTATGTCTATTTCGGCGCGGTCGCCGCCCATCTGCCGCTGCAATCGGCAGTGCCGGTCGCGCTGCTGGCGGGCATTCTTGGCGGCATGTCCGGCGGCCTGTTCGCCCGGCTGGCGCTTGATGCCGCCACCGCGCGCAATCGCATGACCGACTGGATGCGGGCCCATCCGGTGCTGTTCGCCGGCGGCTGTGGCCTGTTGGTGGCGGCGATTGGCGTGGCCACCGGCCTCACCTGGGGCACCAGCTATGCCCCGGCCCGCACCATGATCGCGGGCGGCGACCAGCCGCTCTGGTTCGCCCCCGCCAAATTCCTCAGCACCCTCGCCACCAGCGTCTCCGGCATTCCCGGCGGCATCTTCGCCCCCTCGCTCGCCACCGGCGCCGGGTTCGGCAATCTGCTGCGCTGGATCTTCCCCGGCGAACCGGCAAGCGCCGTCGTGCTACTCGGCATGGTCGCCTATTTCACCGGCGTGGTGCGTGCGCCATTGACGGCCGTCATCATCATTTCGGAAACCACCGGCAGCCGCGGCTTCATGCTGCCGCTGCTGGGCGCCGCACTGGTCGCCGACGCATCGGCGCAGATATTCTGTCGCGAGCGCCTCTATCACGGCCTGTCCCGCAACTTCCTGGAGCGGGCCAAGGCCGCCGAAGCGAACCGCTGACATGGCGGCGCTCGGCTGCCTGCTCCTGATGATATTGCCGATTATCGGCTTTCTCGCCGGCCAGCTGCTGGCCGGCATGGACGGCGCCTGGATCGGCGCCGCCATCGGCCTGATCGGCGCGATCGGCTTTTCGGCGGTGACCTTCTACGCCCTGCTCCAGGCCGGCCGCCGCCGCTAGCTCAGCTCTCGGCGCGCAGCTTGTCCGCCAGTTGCTGGATTTCATCGGGATTGAGCAGCCAGGTCCGGGTCTTCTGCCCCTCGCGATGCACCGGCTGGGTCAGCAGCACCCGCGCCTGTTCCTTGGCGAAGGGCTTGAACAGGCCATAATGAATGACGCAATCGCGCACCGTCGCGATCAGCGGCGCCTTGCCATCCAGGTCGATCATGGTGGCAGGCTGGTCCCAGGGGATGGTCGAGATAATCATGGATATCCCATCACCACCCACCGCGCGCGAAATCAAGGGAAAGCTTTCGCCGCCATGCCCCCGGAACCGCCCTGCCCCTTACAGCGCCCGCATCCAGAATTGCATCGGGTGGCTGACCTTTTCGCTGCCGCCGATTTCCTTCCAGCTCATCTCGCACAGCGCGCCCTCGACCGGCGCATAGCCGCGCTTGCGCCAGAAGGGGGCAAGGTCGCGGGCGTCGGCCGGACGGCGCGGATCGTTCTCCTGGCGCACCACGCCGCAGAAGATCGCAAAATCGGCGCCAGCGTCGCGCGCTGCCGCCTCGCGCGCGTCGAAGAACACGTGGCCGATGCCGCGGCCATGATAGGCCGGCAGCAGCACGGACTCGCCGAAATAGAAGCTGCGCGCGACATCGACGCCCGCCGCCACCAGCGGCGCGACCAGGCTGTCGGGCTGGCCGGCCAGCGGCGAGGCTGTGGCGATGCCGACCGGCTCCTCACCGATCCGCGCCCGCACCAAAGTCGCCTTGTCGCTGGCCAGGAAATCGCGGAGATATTCCTCCTCATGCGCGGCATCGCCCTCATAGAGATAGGGCCACTCACGGAAGATGCGGATGCGCAGCGTCGCCAGCGCCTCAAGTCCCTGCGCATCGCTGGTCACGCGGTCGACGATGATCGACGGCTCGGTCATTCTGCAATCTCCTGATCTTCGATTTGCGGCGCGGCCGGCGCATCGTCGCGCGCGGCATCGCTGGCCATCTGCGCGATCACGTCCGATCCCGCGCCATTCTGGATGATGTGGAAGGGCACATGCTGTTCGGGCCAGTGGCGGAAGGGCAGCACCGTGCCATCCGCACGCAACTGGTCGACCATGGCCAGGTCGATGTCCGCCACCACCCAGGCCGGGCCGTTCGCCTGCCCCAGCGCGATCACGCCATCATCAGGCATCGCGCCATCGGGCGGGCCGAAGGCACCGGCTGCGCCGAAATTCTCGTCCATGCAGGGCAGCCAGGGGGCCATGCCGACGCTGGGCGACTGAACGACGAAGCATTGATTTTCCATCGCCCGGGCCTGCGCGCCGATCCGCACCCGCCAATAGCCCTGCATCGTGTCGGTGGCCGATGGCGTCAGGATCAGCTTGGCGCCCGCCTCCGCCTGCGCCCGCGCGATCATCGGAAATTCGACGTCATAGCAGATCGAGATGCCGACCGGCCCGATCGGCGTGTGGATGAGGTTGATGCTGTCGCCGCCACTGATGCCCCAGCGCTCGCGCTCGAACCGGGTCATCATGATCTTGTCCTGATGACCGGTGGTGCCGTCGGGACAGAAGAGACGCGCGCGGTTGACGATCCGGCCGTCGCTTTCCCTTACCGGCCGGCTACCCGCCAGGATCATGATGTCGAGCCGCGCCGCAAGCTCGGCATGGACGCGGTCATAGGCCTCGCCAAACTGCATCACCAGGTCGAGCGAGGCGGTCAGGTCGGCCGCCCGCTCGGGATCGATCCCGGCCAGCTCCATCGCCGCATATTCGGGAAAGATCGCCAGGGTCGCGCCCAGCGCGGCGGCTTCCTCCACCCAGCGGGTCAGCTTTTCCTGCCAGGCGGCGAAGCTCTGCACCTGCTCGATCGGATATTGGGCGGCGGCAACGCGGATGTGGGTCAAGGATACCTCGGGATGGAACGGCGACGGGGCAGGCGGCGGCTTTAGCGCCCTTCGACCTGCGCGATCCAGTCCGCCAGATTATAATGGTTGGAAATGCGCGTGATCTGCCCCTCGACGATGTCGAAGAAGGCGCCGACGCGCAGATGATAGGTCTGGCCGGCGGCAGGCGGCAGCCCTTCGTCGGTCACCAGATAGCGGCCGTCCAGCATGAACTCGGCCGCCGCCCGCGTCCCCTCCGCATTGGCCAGCACGATCGGATCGATCACCGTCTCGGCATAGCAAAGGTTCATATGAGACAGGAAATCGGCGAACGCCGCCTTGCCGATGCGGGCCGCGCCCTGGCTCGGCTCGTGCCGCACATCGTCGGCCAGCAGCGCCAGCATCCCCTCGGCATCCTGCCGGTTGAAGGCATCATAATAGGCATGGACCAGGGCCAGGGTCGCTTCGGACACAGATTTCTCCTCGGACTGGGAAAATGGGCGCGGTCAGCCGACCAGCCGCATGGCCGATCGGCGATGGCGGGTGCGATAGCCGTCCGACTTCGCCTCCATCCGCGCCAGATTGTGGACGGTTAGCCCGGCGATGCCACTGATCGCGTCGACCTGATCAGCGCCCAGCGTGAAGTCGTCGCCCAGGAAGACACGGGCCGCCTTGCCATCGCCGATCGGCGCCCGCACGAACACCTCACACCGCCCGCCCCGGCTGCCGGACAGGATCGCCGCCAGCTTGGCGACGGCCTCGACCATCTCGATGTCCAGCACCAGTTCCATCCGCGACACGTTGGCGATCTCGCGGAACGGCTCCATCCGGCGCACGGTGACGCGCGGCGTTTCCTCGCCCGGCAGGCGATCCAGCTCGACATGCAGCAGCGCGCAATCGCCCTCGCGCGCCAGTTCCTCGATCTGCTTGCAGGCATCCTCGTCGAAACAGCTGGCCTGGAACTGGCCGCTCTGGTCGGAGAAGGTGGCGTTGGCATAGCGCGCGCCGCGCCGCGTCTCGCGCCAGCGCACATCTTCGACCATCGCCGCCATGATGCCCATCACCCGCCCTTCGGCATTGGGCATGCCCATCGGCTGCGAACAGATTTCGCCATAGCTTTTCGCGCCGCGCGCATCGGCCAGATGACGGAAACGGTCGACCGGATGGGCCGAGAAATAGAAGCCGAACGCCTCTTTTTCCTGCGCCATCCGGTCCGACACGGTCCAGGCCTGATGCGGCGGGATGCGAACGTCGGCATGGGCGGTCTCGACATCGCCGAACAGGCCGCCCTGCCCGCTTTCGCGCGCCTGCGCCGCGCTTGCCGCGACGCTCAGCAGGGTTTCCGCCGCCGCATGCACCCCGGCCCGGTCGGCATGGATGGTGTCGAACGCACCGGCCGCGGCCAGGCTTTCGAGCTGCCGCCGGTTGAGCAGGCGCGGCTCGATCCGGTCTGCCAGATCGTCCAGATGCTTGAACGGACCATTGGCTTCGCGCTCGGCGACCAGCTGCTCCATCGCCTTCTCGCCCACGCCCTTGAGGCCGCCCAGCGCATAGCGCACGGCAAAGCCCAGACGCGGATCATCGCCCTCGAACGGCACCGCCTCGACGGTGAAGTCGGCCTCGCTCTGGTTGAGGTCGGGCGGCAGGCAGGTCATGCCCATGCGCCGCATATCGTCAACGAAGACGGTGAGCTTTTCGGTCAGATGGATATCGAAGGCCATCGACCCGGCATAGAATTCCGCCGGATAATGGGCCTTGAGCCAGGCGGTCTGATAGGCGAGCAGCGCGTAAGCGGCGGCGTGCGACTTGTTGAAGCCATAGCCGGCGAACTTGTCGATCAAGTCGAACAGCTCGTTCGCCTTGGCCGGCTTGATGTCGCTCTTGGCGCAACCCTCTACGAAGCGCAGGCGCTGGGCGTCCATTTCCGCCTTGATCTTCTTGCCCATGGCGCGGCGCAGAAGGTCGGCGTCGCCAAGCGAGTAGCCGGCCAGGATCTGCGCGGCCTGCATCACCTGTTCCTGATAGACGAAGATGCCATAGGTTTCTTCGAGGATCGGCTTCAGCAGGATGTGCGGATATTCAATCTCTTCCTGGCCGTTCTTGCGGCGCCCGAACATCGGGATATTGTCCATCGGGCCGGGACGATAGAGCGACACCAGTGCGATGATGTCGCCGAAATTGGTCGGACGCACCGCGGCCAGCGTCTTGCGCATGCCTTCGGATTCCAGCTGGAACACGCCGACCGTATCGCCGCGCTGGAGCAGTTCATAGACTTTGGCATCGTCCCAGGCGAGCGTGTCGAGATCGACCGTGACCCCGCGCCCCTTGAGCAGTTGCACCGCCTTTTGCAGCACCGACAGCGTCTTGAGGCCGAGAAAGTCGAACTTCACCAGCCCCGCACCCTCGACGAACTTCATGTCGAACTGGGTCACCGGCATGTCGGATCGCGGATCGCGATAGAGCGGCACCAGCTGGCTCAGCGGCCGGTCGCCGATCACCACGCCGGCCGCGTGGGTGGAGCTGTGGCGCGGGAAGCCCTCCAGCTTCATCGCATAGTCGATCAGGCGTTTGACCTGATTGTCATTGTCATATTCCGCCTTGAACTCGGCGACGCCGTTCAGCGATCGCTCCAGCGTCCAGGGATCGGTCGGATGGTTGGGCACCAGCTTGGCCAGGCGATCGACCTGGCCATAGCTCATCTGCATGACGCGGCCGGTATCCTTCAGCACGGCGCGCGCCTTCAATTTACCGAAGGTGATGATCTGGGCGACATGGTCGCTGCCATATTTCTGCTGCACATAGCGGATCACCTCGCCGCGCCGCGTTTCGCAGAAGTCGATATCGAAGTCGGGCATGGAGACGCGTTCCGGGTTCAGGAAGCGCTCGAACAGCAGGCCCAGTTGCAGCGGATCTAGGTCGGTGATGGTCAGCGCCCAGGCGACCAGCGATCCGGCACCCGAACCACGGCCCGGCCCCACCGGAATATCATGATCCTTGGCCCATTTGATGAAGTCGGCCACGATCAGGAAGTAGCCGGGGAACCCCATCTGGATGATGATGTCCATTTCGAACTTCAGCCGTTCGAAATAGGGCTGACGCGCCTCGTCCGCGATGATCCCCGCCTTCTCCAGCCGGGCCTCCAGCCCCGCGATCGACTGATCGCGCAGCATGATGCCCTCACCCTCGATATCGCCGGCAAGGCTTGGCAGGATCGGCTTGCGCTTGGGCGCCATCACCGCGCAGCGCTGGGCAACGACCAGCGTGTTGGCCAGCGCCTCGGGCAGGTCCTCGAACAGCCGCTTCATCTCCGCCGCCGGCTTCATCCAGGCGTCGGGCGAGCTGGTGCGGCGGTCGGGCGTCTCGACATAGGCGCCATCGGCAATGCACAGCATCACGTCATGCGCCGCGTGAAATTCCGGCTCGGCAAAGCAGGTCGGGTTGGTCGCGACCAGCGGCAGATTGCGGTCATAGGCCAGGTCGAGCAGTTGCGGCTCCGCCTTGCCCTCGACCGGGTCCAGCCGGCGGCAAATCTCGACATAGAGCCGATCGGGGAACAGCGCCTGCAACCGGTCGGCATAGGCCAGCGCAGCGTCGGGCTGATCCTCGGCGAACAGGCGGGCGATCGCCCCCTCCCCGCCGGCGGTCAGCGCGATCACGCCATCGGTCCGCCCCTCCAGCATGTCGAGCGTGACATGCGGCACTTCTTCCAGCGGCCGGTCGAGATGCGCCATCGACACCAGCGCGCAGATATTGTCATAGCCGCCCGCATCCTGCGCATAGAGGGCGATCCAGTCATGCACCGCCGGCGCGTTGGATGGCCGGCCCGGTCGCACGACGCCCAGCATGGCGCCGACGATCGGCTGCACGCCCTCGCCCTTGCAGCCATCGGAAAAGGCCATCGACCCATAAAGGCCGTTGCGGTCGGTGATCGCCGCCGCCGGAAAACCCAGGGCCTTGGCCTGCTTGGCGATCTTCTTGGGGTCGATCGCCCCTTCGAGCATGGTGAAGGACGAAAAGATGCGCAGCGGTACGAAGGCGGAATGAGACATCGCGGCAATCTAACGACGGCAGCGCCCGCGCGCCAGTCCCGCCCGGCGAAAAGCTGTGGACAAAAGCACCACTTGTCGCTTGCCAAGGACCGCGCTTGCTGATCCTATCGCGCCCAAAGAACGGGCCAGAGGATAGGCCAGAGAACAGGGAGCACGGTCATGTCGGACAGCAACCCGGTTTCCACCCCACCCGGCATCGTCGACCGGGCCAAGGCGATCATCCTGCGGCCCAGGGACGAATGGCCGCTGATCGAGGCCGAACCGGCCAGCATCGGCAGCATCTATACCGGCTATGCCATGATCCTGGCGGCGATCCCGCCGCTCGCGACCCTGATCGGCGGACAGCTCTTTGGCCATGGCCTGTTCGGCATCAGCTGGCGCCCGCCGCTGATCGGCGCGGTCGGCATGGCGATCGCCCATTATGTCCTGTCGCTGATCGGCCTGGCCGTGCTGGCGATCATCATCAACTTCCTCGCTCCCAGCTTCGGCGGCCAGCGCGACAAGCTCAAGGCCTTCAAGATTTCCGCCTATTCGGCGACCGCCGGCTGGCTGGCCGGCATCTTCTCGCTGATACCCGGCCTCACCATGCTCGGCCTGCTCGGACTTTACAGCCTCTACCTCCTCTATCTCGGCCTGCCGCGCCTGATGAAGGTGCCAGAGCAGAAGGCGTTGCCCTACACCATCGTCACCATGGTCGCGGGCGCGCTGCTCTTCATCCTCGCCAGCCTGCTCGCCATGCCGTTCAGCGGCCTGTTCGGCGGCCATGCCGGGCCGGACGATATCAGCGCCGACATCATGGTGCCGGGCATCGGCAAGATCGACGTCGACAAGATGGACGCCGCCACTAGGCAGATGGAACAGGCCGCCAAGCGGATGGAGGAAGCAACCAGGAATGGCCGCTCCGCCGCGATCGCGCCCGATGTGCTGCAGGCGCTGCTGCCCGAGAAGATCGGCCGCTTCACCCGCACCGAGATGGAAAGCAGCGGCATGTCCGCCGGCGCCCATGCCTCCGCCCGCTACCGCGCCGGCGACGACGAGATCGAGCTGGAGGTGAACGACATCGCGGTGGCCGGCGCCTTTGCCGGGATCGGCGCGGCGCTCAACGTCCAGTCGAACCGCCAGACCGCCAGCGGCTATGAGCGCACCCAGACGATCGACGGCCGCATCGTCACCGAGGAATGGGACAAGGACAGCCGTCACGGCAAATATGCCACCACGCTGGCCGACCGCTTCATGGTCGAGGCGGAGGGCACCGTCGCCGATATCGGGGAACTCAAAGCCGCAGTGAACGCGCTCGATCTCGACCGGCTGAGCGCGCTCGCCGCAAAATAGGCAATGTCATGAGGTCGCCCGCGTAACGAATTGCCAAGCTATCGGGCCTAGGTTAGGCGCCACCATGCGTTTATCCACGATCACCAACTGGGCCTATGGGGCCACCGTCCTGCTCACCTTGGCGTCGGGCACGACGATGCTGTTCGCGTCCGGCGCGGAACAGCGCGAGCGCGCCGCGGTCGCCCAGCGCGCCAGTTTCGACCAGTTGACCTCCACCCTGGAGGAGGATGTCTATCGCCTGACCGAACAGGCGCGCGGCTATGTGATTTCGGGCGATCCCAGCCATCTGGTCGTCTACCGCCGCGAGAAGGAAGCGCTGCGTTCCGTCGAGGACCGCATTAGGCATCTCAAGGATGCCGGCGCCAACGAGAATGAGCTGAACGCGCTGCGCCAGGCGATCCAGTGGTCCGACGCCCTGTCCGACGAGCAGGATGTCGCGATCAAGGCGGCACAGTCGGGCGATGACAAGACCGCCCGCACCATCCTCTTCGGCGACGAATATGGCCGCGAACTGGACCGGGTGGCGGCACAGGTCGGCCGCTTCCAATATATGCTGGACCATCGCACCGACACGGCAGTGCAGGGCGCGACCGATAGCGCGCGCCAGTGGCGGACCATGTCGGAAATCATGCTGGGCGTCACCGCCCTGCTGTTCCTGTGCGTCCTCTATTTCGTGCTGAAGCAGCGCATCCTGCATCCGGTCGTGCGGCTGAGCGATGTCGTCACCCGCCTTGCCGCGCAGGATTTTGCCGCGATCCCGCCCGATTTCCCGCAGGTGGACGAGATTGGCGACATGGCGCAGGCGATCCGTATTTTCCGTGAAAATGGCCTGGAGCGCCAGCGACTGGAGCAGGAGCGCGATGTCGATCGCACCATGCGCGACCTGCTGTCGCGCATGACCCAGCGCCTGCAGGGCTGCGACAGCACCGCCGATCTGGTCGAGGTGGTGCGCCGTTTCACCCCGGAAATCACGCCCGACTTCCCCGGCCGCCTCTATATCCACGACATTCGCCGCAACATGATGCTGCAGGCCTGCGACTGGCTCGATCCCAAACAGTCGCGCAACGATTTCCCGGCCTCGGCCTGCTGGGCGCTGCGACGCGGCCAGGTCCACAAGCCGCGCGGCGGCATGGTCGACATTGCCTGCGAGCATCTGGAAGGCGAAACCGCCGTCCCGACCATCTGCATCCCGCTGGCGGCGCAGGGCGAAAGCATCGGCCTGCTCTATTTCGAACAGACCCGCGAGATGGATGCCGAACATCTCGATCGGGCGGAAAAATATCTGGAGATGCTGGCGGAGAATATCGGCCTAGCCCTCGCCAATCTGCGCCTGCGCGACGCGCTGCGCGAAATGGCGATGGCGGACGCGCTGACCGGCCTGCCCAACCGCCGTCATTTCGACGCCATGTTCGAGGCGCTGGTGGACGAGGCCGAACGCAACCATGCACCGCTCGCCTGCCTGATGGTCGACATCGACCATTTCAAGCGGTTCAACGACAGCTATGGCCATGATGCTGGCGACGCGGTGCTGCGCGCGGTCGGCGCGGTGCTGGGCGACTCGCTGCGCGAACAGGGTTTTGCCTTCCGCCTGGGCGGCGAGGAATTTGTCCTCCTGATGCCCGGCTTCACGCTGGAGCAGGCACTCGCCCGATCCGCCCAGATCCAGCAGCGCATCCGCGACCTGCGGGTCGAGCATCGCGGGCAGGAACTGGGGCCGATCACCGCCTCCTTTGGCCTGGCCGCCTGGCCCGACCATGGCGCCGTCACCCGACTGGTCACCACCGCCGACGCCGCGCTGCTGCGCGCCAAGGGCGAGGGCCGCGACCAGATCATGGTCGCGACCGCGCGCGAGGGGCTGTTACCGGGCTGACGCCTCTTCCAGCCGCCCTTCGTGCAGGCGGACCACCCGGTCCATCTTTTCCGCCAGCCGCTCATTATGGGTTGCGACCAGTGCCGCCGATCCTTCGCCGCGCACCAGGCGCAGAAATTCGGCCAGCACCACGTCGGCGGTGCGCTCGTCCAGATTGCCGGTCGGCTCGTCCGCCAGCACCAGCGCCGGGCGATTGGCCAGCGCGCGGGCGACCGCGACGCGCTGCTGCTCGCCGCCCGACAACTGGCTCGGCCGATGGTCGAGCCGATGGCCCAGCCCCAGCGCCGTCAGCAGCGATTCCGCACGGGTCCGCGCCGCGTCCATGGTCGCGTCCTTGATCACCTGCGGCAGCACCACATTCTCGGTCGCGTTGAAATCGGGCAATAGGTGGTGGAACTGATAGACGAAGCCCAGCGCATCGCGGCGCAGGCGGGTGCGCCCGTCATTGTCGAGCTTCGCGGCTTCCTCGCCGGCGATGCGGATCGATCCGTCGAACCCGCCTTCCAGCAGGCCGACCGCCTGCAACAGCGTCGACTTGCCCGAGCCCGACGGGCCGAGCAGCGCGACGATCTCGCCCGGCCCGACCGTCAGGTCGACGCCGCGCAGCACGTCGATCGTGACCCCGCCCTGGGTGAAGCTGCGGGACAGGCCGCTGACCTTGAGGACATCATTCATAGCGCAGCACCTGGACAGGATCGGTATTGGCAGCCTTGAAGGCCGGATAGAGGGTGGCGAGGAAGCTGAAGACCAGCGCCATCAGACAGATGATCACGATCTCGACCGGATCGGGCTTGGACGGCAATTCGGTCAGGAAGCGGATCGAGGGATCCCACAGATTCTGCCCCGTCACGAACTGGATCACATTCACCACGCTCTGGCGGAAGAAGAGGAAGGTGAAGCCCAGCGCCATGCCGGCGACCATGCCCAGCGTGCCGATGGTCACGCCCACCGTCATGAAGATCTTCACCAGCCCGCTCCGGCTCGCCCCCATGGTGCGCAGGATCGCGATATCGCGCGTCTTGGCGCGCACCAGCATGATCAGCGAGGACAGGATGTTGAACACCGCAACCAGCACGATGATCGACAGCACGACGAACATCGCCACCCGCTCGACCGCCAGCGCCTCGAACAGGCTGGCATTCATCTGGCGCCAGTCCTGCACCACGGCGCGACCGGCAACCTTGGCCGCCAGCGGCTCCAGGATCGACCCGACCTTGTCGGCATTGACCGTCTCGACCTCGATCATGCTGACGACATCGCCCAGCAGCAGCAGCGTCTGCGCATCCTCGATCGGCATGACCACGAAGGCCTTGTCATAATCATAGACGCCGACCTCGAAGATGGCGGCGACCTGATAGGATATCTGGCGCGGCATCGTGCCGAACGGGGTCGCGCGGCCAGCCGGGTTCATGATGCTGATATGGTCGCCAACCTGGATGCCCAGATTTTCGGCCAGGCGGACACCAATGCCGACCTTCTCCCTATTGGCGGTCAGCGCATTGAGGTCACCGGCGACAACCTTGCCCTTGAGCGTCGTGTTGCTGCGAATGTCGGGCACGGTCATGCCACGCACCAGCACGCCCTCGACCCGCCCCTGATAAAGGCCGAGCAGGGGCTGTTCGATCAGCGGGGTCGCGCTGGTGACGCCCGGCGTCGCCTTCGCTTCCTTCAGCACATCGCGCCAGTCGGGCAGGCGCCCGCCATAGCCCTGCACCACGGCATGGCCGTTGAGGCCGACAATCTTGTCGAACAGCTCCGCGCGGAACCCGTTCATGACGCTCATGACGATGATGAGCGCGGCGACTCCGAGCATGACCGCGGCCAGGCTGATGCCGGCGACGAGGAAGATGAAGCCTTCCCCCTTGCCCGGCAGCAAATAGCGCTTGGCGATCATGCGTTCGTAGCGGGATAGAATCATGGTGGCGCGAATGGCCCTTCTGGTAGTGATGCGGCCGGTCTAGCAGGCTGAGCCTTAACGGCAAGGATTGCGGAATTGTTGCACGCGGGACACAGGCCGATACAGAAAATCACAGAGCCCGGATTTTGCCCGTGACAGCAGGCTGCGCCAGTCATAGCAAGGCTCCCGAGGCACAGGCAAAAGGCCGTGGTTCAGGGATACTGCTTCCCACTTCAAGCTTAGGGGGCTGAGAAGTCGGTAGAGGCAGGCCAAGGGGGAGACGAGCAATCGTCCATTAAGTGCCCGGATCGCGAAAGCGGCCCGGGCACTTTTTTGTTCGGCGACTCTTGAGCATCCTTCCCGCTTAACTTCGCACATTTCCCGCACATCTTGGCATTTTCGGATTCAAGACGGAAATTTTGTTACGCTTCCATCCATTTACCGCACCCTCTTCTCGCCAGTCTATCGCCTGTGGGCGCTGTAGGACAGACGGCACGATGCTTCGCCCCTGCCCCCTCTTGAACAACGCAAAGAGCCAACCATATCAATCCCGTCCGGCCGCCACATGGGGCTGGGCGCAAGCATAGGCCGGACGCCGAAGACCGGGTCCGGCAGGATCATTTTGCTCTGTTGGAGATTATGAGCATGCGTGGTTTCGACCTTACCCCCTATCGTCGCTCGACCGTCGGCTTCGATCGTCTGTTCGACCTGATCGAGAATAATGCCCGTCTGGCGCAGGGCGACAATTACCCGCCCTTCAACATCGAACGCCTGGCCGAGGACCGCTATCGCGTGACCCTGGCCGTCGCCGGCTTCCGTCCCGAGGAAATCGACATCACCGCCCAGCAGAACCTGCTCCAGGTGATCGGCCGCAAGGATGAGACCAACGCCGACCGTTCCAAGTTCCTGCATGTCGGCATCGCCAATCGCAGCTTCGAACGCCGCTTCGAACTGGCCGATTTCGTCCGCGTCGAAAAGGCGGACCTGGCCGACGGCCTGCTGGTGATCGAACTGGTGCGCGAAGTGCCCGAAGCGATGAAGCCCAAGAAGATCGCCGTGAATGGCGGCCATCTGGTCGACATCAACAAGGATCGCGACGCCGCCTGATCCGGCCACCCGAAACAAGCACAGGGCGCGACCGCAAGGTTGCGCCCTTCTTGCTGCCCGCCGTTCAGCGAACCCGTTGCGGCGGCGGCATCGGTATCGCGCTGATCGCGACATTGCCGAACATCACCAGCCCCGCGACGATCATCAGCACCCCGCGCTTGCGGTCGCCGCGCTTCACGATCGCGTAAATTCCCCCGCCGGTCAGCAGGATACCCGCCAGCATCAATATCGAAAGGATCATCCCCGCCATGGGCCAGTCCATAGGCGCCTAGCTGGACTGTGGCAATTGGCGGCCCATGCCCCTATGAGGCGCGCAGAAACGAATCACCCCAAGCCGCAGGGGAACGCACCCATGAAAATCGCCATCGCTTCCGATCATGCCGCCGTCGACCTGAAGGCCGAACTTGCGCTATGGTTGCGCGACGAGGGCCATGAGGTCGCCGACCTCGGCCCGGCCACCGCCGACCGCGTCGATTATCCCGATTTTGGTTACAAGCTCGCGACCGCCGTCGCATCGGGCGAAGCGGAGCGCGGCATCGCGCTCTGCGGTTCGGGCATCGGCATCTCGATCGCCGTCAATCGCAACCCGGCCTGCCGCTGCGCCCTGGTCGGCGAGCCGCTGTCGGCCGCGCTGTCGCGCGAGCATAATGACGCCAATGTCCTGGCCATGGGTGCGCGCCTGACCGGCGTCGACATGGCCAAGGCCTGCGTCACCGCCTTCCTCACCACCGAGTTCGGCGGTGGCCGCCATGCCGGCCGCGTCGAGAAACTGTCCCAGCCCGCGCTCTGAAAGGACTTGAGATGAGCACCGAAACCCTCACCCAGCCCAACCAGTCCGACATTCGTTCGGAAGGCTATTTCACCGCAGGCCTGGCCGCTGCCGATCCGGCCGTGTTCGCCGGCGTTGCCCAGGAACTGAAGCGCGAGCAGACCCAGATCGAGCTGATCGCGTCGGAAAATATCGTGTCGCAGGCCGTGCTCGAAGCGCAGGGCAGCGTCTTCACCAACAAATATGCCGAAGGCTATCCGGGCAAGCGCTATTATCAGGGCTGCGCCCCGTCGGACGTGGTGGAACAGCTCGCCATCGACCGCGCGAAGGAATTGTTCGGTTGCCAGTTCGCCAACGTCCAGCCCCATTCGGGCGCGCAGGCCAATGGCGGCGTGATGCTGGCGCTGGTCAAGCCCGGCGAAACCATCATGGGCCTGTCGCTCGACGCCGGTGGTCACCTGACCCACGGTTCCAAGCCCAGCATGTCGGGCAAGTGGTTCAACGCCGTGCAATATGGCGTGCGCGAAGACACCCATCTGATCGACTATGACGCGGTTGAGGCCCAGGCGGTCGAATGCCAGCCCAAGCTGATCATCGCCGGCGGCAGCGCCTATCCGCGTCAGATCGACTTCGCCCGCTTCCGCGCGATCGCGGACAAGGTCGGCGCGCTGTTCATGGTCGACATGGCCCATTTCGCCGGCCTGGTCGCCGGTGGTGCCCATCCCTCGCCCTTCGGCCATGCCCATGTCGTGACCACCACCACGCACAAGACGCTGCGTGGTCCGCGTGGCGGCATGATCATGACCGATGACGAGGCGATCGCGAAGAAGATCAATTCGGCGATCTTCCCCGGCCTTCAGGGCGGCCCGCTGATGCACGTGATCGCCGCCAAGGCTGTCGCCTTCGGCGAAGCGCTGCAGCCCGAATTCAAGACCTATGCCCAGGCGATCGTCACCAACGCGAAGGCACTGGCCGGCAAGCTGGAGCAGCGCGGTCTGGCCGTGGTCTCGGGCGGCACCGACACCCACCTCGCCCTGATCGACCTGCGCCCCTATGGCATTTCGGGCAAGGATGCGGACGAGGCGCTGGAGCGCAGCTTCATCACCTGCAACAAGAATGGCGTGCCGGGTGATCCGCTGCCGCCGACCAAGACCAGCGGCATCCGCGTCGGTTCGCCGGCCGGCACCACCCGCGGCTTCGGCGTCGCCGAGTTCGAGGATATCGGTGACATGATCGCCGACGTTCTGGAAGGCCTGCGCGACAATGGCGAACATGGCGATGCCGCCGTCGAAGCCAGCGTCCGCGAACGTGTCGCCGCGCTCTGCGCCCGCTTCCCCATCTATCAGGGGTAAGCCCGCTTGCGCTGCCCTTTCTGCGCCCATGAGGACAGCCAGGTGAAGGACAGCCGGCCGACGGAGGATGGCAATGCCATTCGCCGTCGCCGGCAGTGCGAAGCCTGCGGCGCGCGCTTCACCACTTTCGAGCGCATCCAGTTGCGCGACATCTGGGTGGTGAAGAGCGAAGGCCGCAAGGAAGCGTTCGAGCGCGACAAGCTGGCCCGCTCCATCGGCATCGCCTGCCGCAAGCGGCCGATCGACCCGAGCCGGATCGAGAAGCTGATTTCGGGCATCCAGCGCCAGCTGGAAACCAGCGGCGAAAGCGAAATCCCGGCGCGATCGATCGGCGAGATGGTGATGGAGGGGCTCAAGCGCCTCGACAGCGTCGCCTATATCCGCTTCGCCAGCGTCTACAAGGACTTCACCGACGCCCGCGACTTCGAGGATTTCGCGAGTACCGTGAAGGAGGTCGGGAGTGAGTGAGGGGCCTCCCCCTCATTCCCCTTAGCCAGCCCTTTCCACATCCGTTCGTCCTGAGTAGCCATTGAGCGAAGTCGAAATGGCGTATCGAAGGACCGCGTGATGAGCTTTCATACCTATATGCTGCGATGCGCGGACGGCAGCTATTATCTGGGCCATACCGATAATCTGGAATTGCGGTTGGGCCAGCATCATTCCGGTGAAGTCGCAGGCTACACCCAGCGCCGACGTCCCGTAACCCTGGTCTGGAGCGAGGCGTTCGGGACCAGGGACGAAGCCCTTGCCGCAGAACAGCAGATCAAGGGCTGTCGCGAAAGAAGAAGGAAGCGCTGATCACTGGTGATTGGGATGCCATCCGGTTGGCGGCGCGCAAATCCTTCGATACGGGGCTTCGACAGGCTCAGCCCCTACTCAGGACGAACGGAATTATGACTGACACCTCCCCCCTCCCCCCCGTCATCGTCCTGGTCCGCCCGCAACTGGGCGAGAATATCGGCAAGGCGGCGCGGGCGATGCTGAATTTCGGGCTGACCGAGATGCGGCTTGTTTCCCCGCGCGACGGCTGGCCCAATCCCGACGCCGGCCCGGCGGCGGCCGGCGCGGACTTCATCCTGGACAAGGCGCAGGTCTATGAGACGCTGGCCGATGCGGTCGCCGACTGCGCCCATGTCTATGCCACCACCGTGCGCAAGCGCGGCGTCACCAAGCCGGTGGTCACGCCCGAGGAAGCGGCGCAGGAAATCCATGCCGCGCAGGGCCGCTGCGCCTATGTGTTCGGGCCGGAACGCTCGGGGCTGGAAACCGAGGATGTGGCGCTAGCCCGCAAGATCCTGACCGTGCCGATCAATCCGGAATTCGGCTCGCTGAACCTCGCCCAGGCGGTAATCCTGTGCGCCTATGAATGGTCCAAGCAGGCCAATCTGGCCCAGCCGACCGTGACCGAACTGGGCGAGCCCGCGCCGCAGGAGGAACTGGAAGGCATGATCCTGCAGCTCAACACGCTGTTGGAGAAGGTCGGCTATTTCTTCCCGCCCGACCGCGCGCCCGCGACCAAGCTGACGCTGCGCAACCTGCTTACCAAGCCGGGCTGGAACCATCTGGAGGTGCGCACGCTCCGCGGCGTGCTGTCGCACCTCAACCGGCCGCGCGAGCGTTAACCCCGCGTGCGGTCATACTCGGCCATTTCATAGGCTATCGAGGCTTCGACCAGTTGCTCCCACAGCTCCGCGATCAGGTCGCCCGGCGCGCCCAGGTGCTCGGCCTCCGCGCGTACATTGTCGATCACCTGACGCTTGCGCGCCTCGTCGCGGACGGCACCGCGATCCGGCTTGATCCGGGCGGCGGCGCGCATATGGGCAAAACGCTGATCAAGCAGGGCGACGAGCTGGCGGTCGAGGGCGTCGACACCGGCGCGCACCTCGGTCATGCTGGTATAGTCTTCGGGCTTCATGGCCGCCGGATTAGGCCGCGCTCCGCGACCTGTCGAGGCCCCAGTGGCGACAGATGTCCGGGCTTGACATAATATCCGACCTTCTCCATAGGCGCGCCTTCGCGATTGGCCCCGCATCCCGGTGAAGCGGCGGCCCTGTCCCTGAAATATGGAAACAGGCGATGACCGGGAAGCCTTCGTCCTCCGCAATGCGCGGACCTCGGTTCATCGGATCCGGAGGGCGGATAACGTAGTATGCAGTTGTAAGGAATTAGGTATGTCGAAGCGCTCTAGCGCCAAGTACAAGCTCGACCGTCGCATGGGCGAGAACATCTGGGGTCGCCCGAAGAGCCCGGTCAACAAGCGCGAATATGGCCCCGGTCAGCACGGCCAGCGCCGCAAGGGCAAGATGTCGGACTACGGCATCCAGCTGCGCGCCAAGCAGAAGCTGAAGGGCTATTACGGCGACATCACCGAAAAGCAGTTCAAGAAGAACTATTTCGAAGCCAGCCGCATGAAGGGCGACACCGGCCAGAACCTGATCGGTCTGCTGGAGCGCCGCCTGGACGCCGTCGTGTACCGCGCCAAGTTCGCACCGACCATCTTCTCGGCGCGCCAGATCGTTTCGCACGGCCACATCTATGTGAACGGCGTGAAGTGCAACATCGCCTCGCGTCTGGTGAAGCCGGGCGACGAGATCACCCTGGGCAAGAAGGCGCAGGAAATGGCGCTGGTTCTCGAAGCGCAGAGCCTGCCCGAGCGTGACATCCCCGACTATGTCGCCCCCGACGGCGCCACCAAGGTCACCTATGTCCGCGTTCCGACGCTGGACGAAGTGCCCTACCCGGTGAAGATGGAACCGAATCTGGTCGTCGAATTCTATTCGCGCTAATCGGTCCTTCCGGACAGAATTTGGAGAAGGGCGGCCCCGCAAGGGACCGCCCTTTTTCTTTTGGCCTTTTTCCTTGGCCGTTGCCTCGCATGGCCACAGGACAAAAAAAGGGAGGCCCGAAGCCTCCCCTTTCCTTTTCCTATTTCCCCGCCTGCAGCAGGAAGTCCGCACTCTGCTGGAGCATGTCCGCCCGCGCCTCGCTATCGTTCAGGCTGTGCGCCAGCCCGTCATAGACGACCAGCCGGCTGCGCTTCCCCGCGCCTTCCAGCTTGGACTGCATGATCCGCGCCTGGGTGATGTCGACATTGGCGTCATCCGTGCCATGGAACATCAGCACCGGCGCCTGGAATTCGGCGGCATGATTGGCCGGCGACGCATTGGCCGCCTCCGGGCCCGTGCCCAGCATCTTGCGATCTTCCAGATAGGTCGCCGAATACCGGTTGCGCCGCAGCATGTCACTGATGTCGGTGACCGGCGCGATAGCCACCACCGCCTTGAACAGCTTGGGGTCGATCGCCTGCGCCTGCAACGCCGCATAGCCGCCATAGGACCAGCCCAGGATGGTCAGTCGGGCAGGATCGGCAATCCCCTGCTGGACCAGCCAGCGTCCCGAATCTGCCACGTCGCCGACGGCCGCCTTCCAGGAACGGAAGGCATTGCCCATCAGCCAATTCTCGCCAAAGCCGAAAGACCCCCGAAATTGCGGCTGGATAACGGCGAAGCCACGCGCCGCATAATATTGCACCAGCCAGTCGAAACCCCATTCGTCGCGGGATTCCGGACCGCCATGGGGCATGACGATCGCCGGCAGCCCCTTGGCGTCCTCCTTGCCGGGCGGCAGGGTCAGATAGGCGGGAATGACGGTTCCGTCCTGCGCCTTGTACTGGATCGGCTTCATCGCCGCGAGCGCGTGTCCGGCCAGTTCCGGTCGATCAGGCATGATCGGCGACAATTTGCGCGCAGCCTTGTCATACAGATAATATTGCCCCGGATCGACGTCGCTGCCGGCCCAGACCAATGCTCTCTGCCCGTCGGCGCTGAGATCGCCAATATGGACGGACTTGCCGCCCAGCGCCTTGCCGAGCGATTTGACCATCGCCAGCACCGCCGGATCGAAATAGTCCGTATGGCGATAATCATCGACATAGCTGACGCCGACGACGCGCTGGTCGCGCCCGGTCTTGACCAGACCAGCAACATCGACGTTCGGATTGGCGTAGACCAGCGTCTTTTCCAGGCCGGGATCCAGTTGCACCGCCATCAGCGCAAAACGCCCCTCCTTGCGCTCGAAGCCATAGGCAATATTCTTGGCCGGATCGACCGCAACGGGCCTGAAGCCTGTTTCCGACTGCCAGTCATAGGTGGAAAGCTGGCGCCAACCGCCCCCATCGGCACCACGGTACAGATATTTGAACTGGCTGGTGACATAGCCGGTGTCCTTGCGGTCCCACAGGCCCATGACGCGTACATGGCCAAGCCCATCGGTAATGAAGTCGAAGGCGTTCTTCTCGGGCGCCTCGACCCGCCGTGACGTTCCGGTGCGACTGTCGATCCGATCGACCCCCAGCCCTTCGGCCTTCTTCTCGATCAGGCTGCCGGCCTTGGCTTCAGGCACATAGGAACGCGTCATGAGGATCGCGCCGTCCTCGCCGGGCAGGAAATCGAGCACCTCGCCGCCGCGCAGGTCATAGCCCAGAGCATTCTCGCCCCGTTTTTGGCTCAACCCCTTGATATTGCCGCCTTCCGCATCAACCGCCACGACATTGCTGGATGTGTAGACATTGTCGCCATAGCGTTGCGTGCTGAAAATGTTGCAGCTCAGGCGCGCTGCCCCGATCCAGTCGCAACTCGTCAGATATTCCGGCTTTCCACTGCCTGAAAGAACGGCCTTGGGTTCCGCTCCCTCCTGCGCGTTCAGCACATGGACACGCGTCGTCCGGCCCGGTCCGGCGGCGACCAGCGCAATCTTCTCGCCATCGGCGGACAGGCTGGCCGAAATCACGGTTTCCCGCGCGCCAAATGCCTTGGCCAGTGCATCGGGTTCGGCATGGGCCATCGCCGACAGCGACGACATGGCCAGCAGCGCACCCAGGCGCGCCGCATTCAACTTATTATGCATGCTGGAAAAATACTCCCCCCAAATTCCCCGGATCAATTGCTAACCAAGTGCAACAAATGTGACAATCGGCATTTCTTGCCCTCGGCCCGTGGCGGTGGCATCAGGCGCGTTCCATAAAGACAAGGGTTCCTTCCATGCGCAGCTCCGTCACGGCGATCGCCGCCGTTCTCGCCCTTTCCGCTCCTGCCCTGACGCCCGCCGTCGCGCTGGCCGCCCCGGCCGCCAAGAGCGACGCCGCCCCCTCGATCGACACGATGAAGCGGCTGGTGAAGGAGCTTTCGTCCGACTCCTATGAGGGCCGCGCACCCGGCACCGTGGGCGAGGAAAAGACCCTGGCGTTGCTGACCGCGGAGTTCGAGAAGCTGGGCCTCAAACCCGGCAACAAGGGCAGCTGGTTCCAGGACGTGCCGCTGGTCGAAATCACCGCCAAGAATGTCTCGCCCTTGAGCTTCACGGGTGGCAAGACCCCGATCACCGCCGCCTATGGTCCCGAGATGGTGATCGGCACCTATCGCACCACCCAGCCCAAGATCGAGGTCAAGGACAGCCCGGTCGTGTTCGTCGGCTATGGCATCAACGCCCCGGAAAAGGGCTGGAACGACTATGCCGGCCTGGACGTGAAGGGCAAGACCGTGCTGATCCTGGTCAATGACCCGGATTATCAGACGCCGGGCCTGACCGGTCCGTTCAATGGCCGCGCCATGACCTATTATGGCCGCTGGACCTACAAGTTCGAGGAAGCCGCGCGTCAGGGCGCCACCGCCGCGATCATCATCCACGACACCGAACCGGCCGCCTATGGCTGGAACGTCGTCCAGTCGAGCTGGACCGGGTCGCAGCATGTCGCCGATAATCCGGGCGGCAATGCCGACCAGTCGGCCGCGATCGGCTGGATCCAGAAGGACAAGGCCGCCGCCCTGTTCGCCGACGCCGGCCTCAACCTCGACCAGCAGATGGCCGCCGCCAAGCAGAAGGGCTTCAAGGCCGTGCCGCTGGGCGCGATCAAGGCCAATGTCTCGTTCGACAATGACCTGCGCAAGCATGCGTCGAAGAATGTCGTCGCCCTGCTGCCGGGCAAGACCCGCCCAGACGAATATGTGCTCTACAGCGCCCATTGGGATCATCTGGGCCATTGCCAGGCGGCGCCCGACGGCGACGATATCTGCAACGGCGCAGTCGACAATGCCACCGGCACCGCCGCGCTGGTCGCCCTGGCCCAGGCCAATGTGAAGGCCGGCCCGTCCGACCGCAGCCAGGTGTTCCTGGCCGTCACCGGCGAGGAATCGGGCCTGCTGGGTTCGGCCTATTATGGCAACAACCCGGTCTTCCCGTTCAGCAAGACCGTCGGCGGCGTCAACATGGATGCCTTGAGCGTCGCCGGCCTCGCCAAGAATGTCGTCGTCATCGGCAAGGGCAAGTCGCAGCTCGACGCCTATCTCGACCGGGCACTGGGGGCGCAGGGCCGCGTCGCCACGCTCGAACCCACCCCGGAAAAGGGCTATTATTACCGTTCCGACCATTTCAGCTTCGCCAAGCACGGCCTGCCGATGCTCTATTTCGAGGGCGGCGAGGATCTGGTGAAGGGCGGCACCGCCGCCGGCATGGCCGCAGCCGAGGATTATACCGAGCATCGCTATCACGGCCCCAAGGACGAATATGATCCCAATTGGGACTGGACCGGCGTCGCCGCCGACCTGAAGCTCTATTATGATGTCGGCCGGGCGCTCGCCAACACGACCGACTGGCCCAACTGGGTCGATGGCGACGAATTCCGCGCCATCCGCGACAAGGACCGCGCGGGCAAATAAGCATCGTCAAGGCCGGGGACAGCATGGGGCGCTGTCGCCGGCCTCATCCGATGGCGCAAAGGTTCAGCGCGGGTTCAGCGCTTGGGGCTGACCTTGCCCCGTCCTGTAGGAGCAACGCCATGCGCATAACCCTTGCCCTGCCCAGCCTGTTTCTGACCGCCCTCGCCCTGCCGGCCGCGCTGCCCGCGCAAATCGCGCCCAAGACAGAGCCGACCGCACCGCCCGGCCCGGTGAATGTCCGGGTCGAGCCTCGGCCATCCGGCGACTATGAACTGGATCGCGCGCGTCAGGACATAAGCGACGGACGCAAGAGCGGCACGCTCAGCAGGAAACAGGCGCGCGCGCTCCGCCGCGAGGCCGACCGCGCCGACGCGCAGGCCGATCGCAGCGCCCGCGATGGCCTCAGCTACTCAGAACAGCGCGAAATCGACATGCAAGGCCGCGCCCTGCAGAGCCTGACCGAAGCCCAGCGCAGCCAGCCGGGCGGAAAACGGCCTTAAAGTCTGAGGTGGGCGCATAGGCGCCAACCTGCCTTTCATCCCGTCATCCCAGCGAAGGCTGGGATCTCTCTTTTCTTTCAAACCCATCGTTAAAAGAAGTGAGATGCCAGCCTCCGCTGGCATGACGGACCTGGGTGGGAGCAAGACATAGCCCCTCCCTGGAAGGGAGGGGTTGGGGTGGGTTGCGAGCGTAGCGAGCTTCTGCCCTATCGACCGCAGACCGCCGCTACGCGGCGCACCCACCCCCGCCCCCTCCCTGGAAGGGAGGGGAGTAGGAAACTTCCGCTTCTGGTCGCAACTTCCCCCTCATTGCCCCGCCGGGGCATAGGTCCAGTTCTGGGCGTTGCTGCCGTCCATCATCGCGGTTTCGGCCATCAGCAGGCGGCCTTCGCGCCAGTAGCGGATGCGCTGGGGATAATCATGGTCGGGATTGGCGAAGCTGATGTCGCGCACGCCCTGCTCCAGCACGGGGAAGATCGTCTCCTTGCCGCCCTCCGGCGCGGCATGCAGCGTCAGCATTCCGTCCGCCGCGCGCACGATCCTCATCAACTCCCAGCTTTGCAGGCTTTCGCCCCGCCCGCTGCGCCCCATGCCGATCATCACCCCGCCGCGCGGCAGCGACCACAGTTCCTCGGTCCAGCGGTCGCCCCGTTCCTGCTGCCATTCGCCGGTCAGCCATTCGGGCAGGTCCGCCGCCTGCGCCAGCGGCGCCCCGCCCAGCATCAGTGCCGCCAGCATGATCGATACGCTCTTCTTCACCCGCTACACCCTCTGTCCAGACCCGCGACCCTGCGCTATGGAGCGCGCAACATCTCTCCCGCTATCTCGGACCGGCCAGCGCGCCGGGCAAGGACAAATCTATGACTTTTCGCATGCCTGCCGAATGGGCGCCGCACGACTGGACCTGGATCGGCTTCCCGACCAGCCCGGACGAATGGCCCGGCGCCTTTGACGGCGCCCGTCGCCAGATCGCCGATTTCGCCAGCGCGCTCCATGCCGATGGCAAGGGTGAAGAGGTGCGTCTGGTGGTCGCCAATGAGGCGGATGCCGACGCTGCGCGTGCGCTGGTTGCGCCGGGCGTCACCATCGCCGTCCACAATCTGGGCGACGTATGGCTGCGCGACACCGCGCCGATCGCCGTGCTGAACGGCGTGACCGGGGAGCGCGCGCTGGTCGATTTCGGCTTCAACGGCTGGGGCGGCAAATATCAGATGCCCGGTGACGAGGATATCGGCGCGCGCCTCGCCGCGACCACCGGCATGGCGACCTCGACCCAGAATTGGGTGTTCGAGGGCGGCGCGATCGACACTGACGGCACCGGCCTGTTCGTGACGACCGAGCAATGCCTGCTCAACCCCAATCGCAACCCGGACCTCGATCGCGGCAAGATCGAGACGCTGCTGGCCGGCGCGCTC
Source organism: Sphingobium yanoikuyae (assembly GCF_034424525.1). Lineage (NCBI taxonomy): Bacteria > Pseudomonadati > Pseudomonadota > Alphaproteobacteria > Sphingomonadales > Sphingobiaceae > Sphingobium > Sphingobium yanoikuyae. The sequence continues at coordinate 1,286,609 of NZ_CP139979.1, read as the reverse complement.
GGCCTGTCCGACATGCTGTGGCTGGGCGATGGCCTGCTCAACGACCATACCGACGGCCATGTCGACAATCTCGCCCGCTTCGTCGCGCCGGGCAAACTGGCGCTGCCGATCGCGACCACGCCGGACGATCCCAATACGGCCATTTATGCCGACGCCCGCGCCCGCGCCAAGGCGCATGGCGTGGAGGTGGTCGACATCCCCTCGCCCGGCCTGGTGCTGGTCGATGGCGAAGCGATCCCCGCCAGCTACATGAATTTCTATGTCGGCAATGCCGCCGTCATCGTCCCCATCTATGGCCAGCCCAATGACCAGGCGGCACTCGACGCCTTCGCCCCCTTCTTTCCGGGGCGTCAGATTGTCGGCCTGCGCAGCGACGCGATCCTGTCGGGCGGCGGCAGCTTCCATTGCTGCAGCCAGCAGATGCCCTCGCTGGTCTAAGGGTTAGTCCCCCGTTGCGGGGATGCTCATGCGGGCGCAATTTCCGGGCCGGGCGACGCAGCATCGCCCGGCTTCAGGAGCATTGCCCCATGTTTCGTCCGATCCTTGCCACTTCACTGATCCTGCTTGGCGCCAGCGCCGGCACCGCCCAATTGCCCAGCATCGTCGGCATGGGCGCTGAAAACGCCGCCGGCGTGCTGGGCTATTGCGTCAAGAACCGGCTCGTCGATGCGACCAGCGCCAATGCCGTGCTGGACAAGCTGAACAAGAAACCGGGCGTGAAGGGCTCGGGCGCCTTCAAGTCCGGCGAGACCGGCATCATCCATGCCGGCAAGAAGGACATTTCGCTCGACAGCCTGAAGGGCGATGCCAAGGGCAAGATGTGCTCCATGGTGCTCAAGCAATCGGCTTCCCTGCTATAGGCGCTTCCCGGTAGCGCGGCGGCGCCATAGCCCCTATATCGCGCGGCGAACCCACCATGGAGTGATGAATGACCCGCGTGACCGTCGCCGCCCTGCAGCTCGCCTTTTCGGACGACATGGCCGACAATATCGCCATGGTCGCCGATCATGTGACCAAGGCCGCCGCCCGCGGCGCGAAGATCATCCTGCCGCCCGAACTGTTCGAGGGCCATTATTTCTGCAGGCAAGAGGACGAAGCCCTGTTCGACCGCGCCCAGCCGACCGACCAGCACCCGGCCGTGCAGGAAATGCGCAAGCTGGCCAAGGATCTGGGCGTCTATATCCCGACCAGCTATTTCGAGCGGGACGGCCATCATTATTACAACTCGCTCGCCATGATCGATGATGAGGGCGAGATCATGGGCGTCTATCGCAAGAGCCACATCCCCGACGGTCCGGGCTATGAGGAAAAATATTATTTCCGCCCCGGCAACACCGGCTTCAAGGTGTGGCCGACCAAATATGGCACCGTGGGCGTCGGCATCTGCTGGGACCAATGGTATCCCGAAACCGCCCGCTGCATGGCGCTGATGGGCGCCGAAATGCTGTTCTACCCGACCGCGATCGGCTCCGAACCCTATGATGCGGAGCTGGATACCAGCCGCATGTGGCGCCGCGCGATGATCGGCCATGCGGTCAGCAACTGCATGCCGGTGATCGCCGCCAACCGCATCGGCGAGGAAGAGGGCCAGAAATTCTACGGCCACAGCTTCATCAGCGATGAATGGGGCGATTTCCTCGCGGAGTCCGACGCCAAGGACAATGGCGCGCTGGTCGCCACGCTGGACCTTGCCAAGGCGAAGATCCACCGCGCCGGCATGGGCTTCTTCCGCGATCGCCGCCCGGAACTTTACGGCCGCATCGCGCAGGATATCTGATGGCGCAGCATCACCCGGCCCGGATCGGCTGATGCCGTCGATCCTGGTCTATATCGCCGCCGCCCTCGCCGAGATCGCCGGCTGCTTCGCCTTCTGGGCCTGGCTGCGGATGGACAAGTCGATGCTGTGGCTGATCCCCGGCGCGGGATCGCTGCTGCTCTTCGCCTGGCTGCTGACCCTGGTCGACGCGGCGGCAGCCGGGCGCGCCTATGCGGCCTATGGCGGCGTCTATATCAGTTCGGCCCTGCTCTGGCTCTGGCTGGTGGAGGGCGTGCGGCCGGACCGCTGGGACATGACCGGCGTGGCGCTCAGCCTGGTCGGCGCGGGCATCATCCTGTTCGGCCCGCACCGCGCCTAATTGGCGGACGTCAGCCCCGCCAGCTCCACCGCCCGCGCGAACACCGCCTCGAACATCTCCGCCGTCAGCCGGTTGGTATTCTGGTTGTAGCGCGAGCAATGATAGCTATCGATCAGCATCCGCCCGTCGGGCATGCGATGCTCCGCACCATGGGCGAAACGCGCCTTGGGCAACTTGCCGCCAAGCACCTTCACCGCCGATTGATGCGCAATCTCGCCCAGCGCCACGAAGGTCCGCGCGCGCGGCAGCTGCGCCACGCCATCGGCTAGGAAGGGGCGGCAGGCATGCACTTCGGCCGGCACCGGCTTGTTCTGCGGCGGCAGGCAGCGAACCGAATTGATGATGATCGCGTCGCGCAGTTCCAGCCCGTCATCGACCCGCGCCTCATAATTGCCCTGCGCCAGGCCGAACTTCTTGAGCGTGGCGAAAAACAGCTCGCCCGCGACATCGCCGGTGAAGGGGCGGCCGGTGCGGTTCGCGCCCTGCTTTCCCGGCGCCAGGCCGATGATGCCGATCCGCGCCATCGGGTCGCCAAAGGCGGGCACCGGCGCGTTCCACCAGTCGGGATGTTCCGCCCGGCATTCCACGCGCAGCGCCACCAGGCGCGGGCAGAGCGGACAGTCGCGGGGCGGTTCACTTGATAGGGGGCTTTGCAGGATCATGGCGCTCAGATAGGCGCTGCACCATGCCGGACACAAGCCGCCACCTCTATGCCCTCTCGATCGGATCGAACCGACCGCTCTCCGCCCGGCTGACGCCGCCACGCCTGCTGGCCGAAGCCGTGCGCCGGATCGGTGCGCTGGGCGATGTGGTCGCCCTGTCGCCGACGATCGAGACGCCGCCGCTCGGCCCCTCGCGTCGCCGTTTCGCCAATGCCGCGCTGCTGGTCGACAGCGCCCTCCCCCCGCCCGCCATGCTGGTTGCGCTGCAGGCCATCGAGACCGGACTTGGCCGCCGCCGCTTCCAGCGCTGGGGCGCGCGCCGGCTCGACATCGACATCATCCTCTGGTCGGGCGGCCGCTGGCGCAGCAGCGACCTCACCATCCCACACCCCGCCTTTGCCCAGCGCGACTTCGTCCTGCGCCCGCTCGGCGCTATCGCACCCGACTGGAAATGCCCGCCTTCCGGGCAGAGCGTGCGGCATCTGCACGCGCTTTTGCGAAAAGCGACATATCATCGTGCCACAAGAGGTTGACCAGCCGCCCGCGCGCCACTAGTGCGAGCGGTCTCGACAGGGGGTCCATAGCTCAGTCGGTAGAGCAACTGACTTTTAATCAGTAGGTCGCTGGTTCGAACCCAGCTGGACTCACCATTTTTTCACAGTCGTATCAGTGAGTTACCGAACTCACTCCACGAGGTAGAGCCGCGGAGGCCCTGCCCTGTGTCCATTTTTGGGTCCACCCGCCTCAATCTTCTCAGACACTTGGCTCGGCGCTTTTGTGTCCTTGAAAATCAGCTGGTCGGCGTAGGGCTGCAAATGCTTCACCGACATATGCGCATAACGGCGCACCATCACCTCAGATTTCCAGCCGCCCAGTTCCTGAAGCACCCAGGTGGGTACATCATTCTGCCGAAGCCAACTCGCCCAGGTGTGACGCAGATCGTGCCAGCGGAAATCCTTGATCCCTGCTCGCTTGACTGATCTGCCCCCCGCTGAGTGGCCCAGAGACTATGATAGTCTGGACCACGAAAGGGACGATGAATGCCGAGCAAGAAGCACAGGCCGGAAGAGATTATCGGCAAGCTGCGTGAAGCTGAGATTGTGCTGGCGCAGGGAGCCTCGACAGCAGAGGCGTGCCGCCGGATCGCAGTCAGCGAGCAGACATACTATCGCTGGCGCAAGGAATATGGCGGCCTGAAGACCGACCAAGCGCGGCGGATGAAGGATCTGGAGAAAGAGAACCAGCGGCTACGCCGGGCGATTTCGGATCTGACGTTGGACAAGCTGATCTTGCAGGAAGCTGCCAAGGGAAACTTCTAAGCCCCGCGCGGCGGCGGCGCTGCATCGATCAGTTGCGACAAGATTTGCCGATCCGAGTGTCCGAGCGACGGATATGCCGGGTGCTAGGGCAGCATCGATCGACACAGCGCAAGGTGCCGCGTGGGGCGGATGACGAACAGGCGCTCACGGAGGACATCGTCGCGTTGGCGAAGCAATATGGTCGCTATGGCTACCGCCGGGTGACGGCGTTGCTGTGCCATGCGGGGTGGACGGTGAACCACAAACGGGTCGAGCGGATATGGCGACGCGAAGGACTGAAGGTCCCGCTGCGCCAGCCCAAACGGGGACGCCTGTGGCTCAACGACGGATCATGTATCCGCCTACGGCCTGAGTATCCCGGGCATGTGTGGGCCTACGACTTCGTCGAAGGGCGCACGCACGATGGCCGCAAGTTCCGGATCCTGACCATCATCGATGAGGCCAGCAGGGAGTGCCTGGCACTCATCGTTGCCCGGCAGCTCAAACACGAGGATGTGCTGGCGGCGCTGGCCGACCTGTTCATTTCTCGCGGTCCTCCGGTACATATACGGTCCGACAACGGAAGCGAATTTATCGCGACCGCCGTCCAGAAATGGCTGGGGCAGATCGGCGTGACGACGCTCTACATCACGCCGGGATCACCATGGGAGAATGGCTATAACGAAAGCTTCAATGGATCGCTTCGCGACGAACTGCTCAACGGCGAGATCTTCTACAGCCTCGCTGAGGCCAAGGTGCTGATCGAGGCATGGCGGCGGCATTACAACACCGTTCGCCCTCACAGCAGCTTGGGCTACCGACCGCCGGCACCGGAAACGGCGACACCGCCATATCCGGCCTCCGGTTCCGCTTCGCTCCACCTCCGTCCGAATATGGCGGCGATGGGCTTAATCCACTAACAAACCAATCGGTCCACTCGGTGGGGGCAGATCAAACCAACACCGTCAGGCCGCACCGCCCTCGAACCTCGATCCGCCCAACTTCCCGAGCTTTGGCCGCCGGCGAAGACGATGCCAGTTCGACAGGCACGAAGCCTGCCATCGCTCCGCGGAGCAGTTGCTTGCGCCAGGTATAAAGCTGGCCTGTTCCAACGCTGTGCCGCCGAGCCACGGCCGAGACGATCGCCCCCGGCACCGTCGTCTCCTTCAGGATCGCCAGCTTCTCCTCGTCGCTCCAGTTCCGACGCCGCTCTACCCGTACAAGCGCTCCGCCATCACCACGACCGCTCATACGAGGCTCGTTTGACTGCTCGATGTCCATGCTCACGCCTCCTCAAAGGCCGCGAGCTTTCCTATTCCGACCTCAGCGACAAGGCCGCCTTCCGTCGGCGCTTACATTTCAGATACTCAGGAACCGAAGTTCCGGTTTCCTATGCACCCGCTTTCCCTTCGTACGGGCCGCGATAAGGTCGCGACTGGAATAGGGGCATCACCTTGATATCGCTGCTTTGGCAGCTTGCTCAGCGCCATATGCGCCGGCGTCCAACAGTTTCTCATAGACGTCCATCGCCTTGGCGCGGAGGGGACCGTCGCTTCGCTGGAGCGCTACCGTCACTTGGACGAAATCGCTGTCAATATACGAGCGATGGCGGCCTCCCTGTTCGTTGGCAATCAGCTCCGCCACCCTCTCGGTGACAGTCATGACTGCTTCGTCAAAACCGGGATAGAGCAGAAGGCCTCGAACACCGTCTGCAAAGCGCCTCGTTAGAGACGCGCCAAGCAGCTCCGGATTCCTAGAAATGATATCGATCATCTCTCGCGTAAAATCGTCCGGTAGAAGATGATCGTCCTTATCGACCGCCGACGAGATGGCATGCGCCTCATCCCCGGTCGCGTTTGGTGCAAAGCTCACCAGCAGCGCGTGAGAACGCTCACGCAATTCCTGATCGTCCTCGCGCCAAGCCGAAGCCGTAGAAAGGAGCCGGCCGACTAATTCAGGCGAAGATTTATCGAGTAGCCGATCGGCTAAAGTCATTCCTACCTCATCGTCAGGATCAACGAGCACCAGCGCCTGAACAAATTCAGCGGCTGCTTGCCGGGAATGCTCATCGTCCTGCTCAAACCAATGGCTAAGAATTTCCATGAGCAGCGTGGAGGGGATCATTTCCCTATTACTCCAAAGGAATCCCACGAGATCAACATCGAGAAAAATGCGTCTATCTCGTTCCCAAAGCACGGTCAGCAGCGCCTGAACGCGCTTGCGATCGGCCCAAAAAAGCCAGCGACCCTTGTCCGCCAACAGAAATGTCCAGATGTGAGGGTCTTCGGACTTGGCCGCGTGGCGCTCCAGAATAGCAAGCCAGCCGTTATAATCCCGATCCTTTCGTCCGATCAGCCCGTGAAAAATGGCGGATAGGACGCTGTAATTATCTTGCGGAACAATGCGCATCCCGCCGTAGCGGTGGAATAGAAGCGGTTCAGGATGGGTTTTCTCACGCTTGTTCCGGCGTGCATTTTCTGCGTCTAGCTCAAGGCGGCGTTCGATCTTGTCTTCAACCACCGGAGCTTCGTTTTCAAGCCAGCCTTCCAGCATCGCGATCGTGTCATCTGGGAGCCCATCTAAATCGTCCGCGAGGCGGGATAGCGCCCAAGATGTATGCGTCTTCCATGTACGTGAGCTAAACCCTCGCTCGGAAAGATCGAGAATGAGTTGGTGAACATCTGAAGGCGGATGAACAGGGGCCTCCGTTCCTTCCTCGTTTTTGGAAAGCTCGTCGACGAGATAGCCGGCGGCGTGCTCGTGCTTGCCTGCTACAAACCTCGTCGCCGCTAAATCGAACGCCCTTTGCGGATGATCTTTTCCAAATGCCGCGAAGGCGCGGGATAGCTCGACTACGCCACCATCTCTGGCGATCGGCCGCCGACGGGATCGTTCGGGAGCTTCGTCGTTGATTTCGTCGAGCATTTTGAAAATATCGTCGTTTTTTGCCGCCGCCATTGCGAGCTGCGACATTGGAGAGCCAACGAATGTAGCCATCGATCTTCCACGCCTGCGCGGAACTGGGCGCCCTTTCCGTGCGCGCCATTCGGCTATCTGGCGCCGCCGGCGAGGTGACAGAATGTTTCCCGGCAAGCGCTCCAGGAGCTCCAACCGATTATCTTCGACCCAGCGCAACCGGTCCCGCTTCAATCGGGCATCGTCGCCCTCACTCGCACTCGGCGCGTAAAGGGACCAAGCCTCAATCCTATCTCGCAACAATGCTAATTGCTCCGAGCTCAGGTAAGGACAGATTGCCTCTACGAGCTCTTGAGATGTCAGACCGCTTTCGATGGACGAACAACCTGGCTCGATTTCGACCGAGCCTGTCCCCAGTTGAAGCCGGCGCTCGTCCGATAGAAGAAAACTCAACCCCTCTTCCGCTAGCGCCTCCGAACCTGACGTGATGGTTTGGGCGATCAATTCCTGAATTTGCTCTACTTCAACAGTAAAGAGCGGTTTGAGCAGACGCATCGCCGCAGCCGGATTTGATTTCGCCATACCTCGCATCGCGTCACGAATGGCCTCAATGATATGGCCCCGCTCTTGCTCGGAATCCCAATCCCACGGTAACGACCGCGATTGCGGGTAGCGCTTTACGCCCTCGCGGTACGGTTCGACTTGCAGAGAAGCGAACCTGACGAACCACGGAAGAATCTCTTCCGCAAATTCCTCGGGCGCAGCTTCCACAAGCTTCTCGACGTCGTAGAGTTCAGGGCCACGATATTTGTCCGGCTCGACTGTGGACAACCACACCGCAACCAAGCGCGCGGCTTCCCTGAAACGTGCCTCAGTTCGCAACGTCGTGACGAAATGCGAGACGGAGTGCTGATCGATCTTGGTCCGTTCGAGTATCTTGCGTAACAGCGCTTCAACAGCGTCGGTAACCACGCCGGACTGCTCTGCAATGTTGAATACAAGATGATCCTTGGATGAATCGCTCCAATAAGCGTTTATCAGCGCGATGACGTTGTCCGGATCGATTTTAGCCTCTGCGGCTAGGAGACGTACCGCTCGCCAATGAAACTGATCCCCTTTCATTAGCTGGCCGAGCGAGCGTGATAGGAAACGTCTCCATGCAAGCCACTGATCGGAAATCGTGCCGAGCGCGCGATTAGCGAGGATAGGCTCCTTCTGGATTAGGGTTTCGACCCAGGCCCCTTCACGAGCGTTGGGATCGCGGACGGTTCCGATCACATCAGCAATCAGATGTTTCAAATGACGACGAGTTTTGTTGGTCCAAAGCAGCGCGTTGACCGCTCTGACATAGGCTTCGAACTCAACTAAACGTAGCCGTTCGAGCGAGCGCAAAACCGTGGCGCGGACGAACAAACTGTCTTGGTTTCGCCATGCATATTCGGCCAAGTCTCCGCCTGTGCGAAAACTCCGAGCCTGAAAATCGTCAAGCCAAGATTGGTGATTAAAACCAATTTTGGTTCCGCTGCGGACGAGCAGGCCGCACCCTTCGCACCTAGCGATCGCTTCTTTATGGGCGGCCTCGTACTGATCGAGTGGCCTCCACAGGGTTTCTGTTTCCAGCATGTCTTCGGCGAGCTTGGTCATGAGAGCCAATGCGCGTGCCCGCAATTCGTCGGGGCCGAGGTCCGCTGTGGCAAGCCAGCGGTCAAGCAATTCGCTGCTCTTGACGCTCGTAGGCTCAACTCCGCGCTGCACTAGCTGCACGAATAGCTTGAGTGCGAACGGCCGGCGCAGCGTCTGCTTGAGTGGATCAGAAAGAGCGGTGCCGTCGATCCCAAGCTCACCGAGGAACTCGATAATCTGATCGACGGAGGGCAAGCCAAGTTTGAATTCTTCCGCGCGTAGGCGCTGAAATCTCGCATCGTGTGCCGCCTCAAAGGGGCGGGATGAAACCAGAATGTGAACCGGTAAGGACTGATCTTGAATCTCCTTAACCAGCCGAAGGAGCAAACGCATTCGTTCGGATGAACGATCCATGACGTCGCTCACAGCGTCGAGCTGATCGATTATCAGGTAAACCCGACCATTCCTTGCCAGAGCCGCTATTTCGAAAGCCAAAGGCCCTGCGAGGCCAAGTGCTTGCCCGACCTCATCAATAGTCTGCACCGAGGGAGGAAGGGTGTCCGCTTTGATGCCGAAAACCACATGTCCGTCGCTTTCCAGATCCTCGGTAAGCTTGGACAACAATGCCGATTTTCCCGAACCAGCTTCGCCGATTAGAAGCGCTGCCCCGCTCTTGGCGCTTTCAAAGTGACGTTTAAGTCTATCAAGCTCCGGCCGGAGCAATTCGGCGCCCGAAATATCGCGCGGCCAGTCACGAAGCTCTGTCGAGCCTTGCTTCGCGTCCTTTCGTGCGTTGTCCAAATCAATCGACGCAATGCTTTCGGCGCGCTCGCTCCGCTCCAAAATCGCGCGGATGACACCTGTTTCAGAGAGGATTTGCTCTGTCGCTAGATAGTGTGCGGATTCCCGCCAGAATTCGGATGCATAGAGCTGCGAACGAAGCTCTCTGATGATGCTCGAAAATGCGGCTAGAAGCTGATGCCGCTCGGTTTGAAAAATGTGGAGGAGCACTTCGTCCGTAGACGAGTTGCTCGCAAAGCGCTCGACGAACATTTCCACAAAGTCACGGGCTAGTGCGTCAGCATCCGGCACTCTAGACGGGTCTTTTATCGTCGCCTGGAGAAGCGGAATAAATACGCCTGACACGAAGCTGATGGACCGCAAATCTTCTGCCAAGGCGGGGGCGTTGGCTATTCCCGCCTCAATGGCAGCGGCACCGATCGCAGAAATTTCTTTCTTTGCGTTAGCGGACTTGAATAGCTGTAAGCCCTTGTCGGCGGCGTGTCCGACTACCGCCTCTCCAATCGCCCCAAAAATGAACTCTGCGAGCATAAGTCTTCCATTGCGTGCGTCGCATAAAATGGGGGCAACCAAGATCGAAAGACAAGGTCTGTTATTTCAAACTGAGCAGAACTTGCGCGAAGGAACCCTCTGTGCGCTAGGCTCAGGACCTATTAAATCGCTTGCGGTGATAGCGAAGGGTTGATTCAATGATGGCGTGAGGAGACGTCGTGATGAGTGACCTGCTCTGGTTGTCGGAAGCGCAGATGCGCCGGATCGAGCCATATTTTCCGCTATCGCACGGGGTGCCACGGGTGGACGACCGTCGGATCATCAGCGGGATCATCTTCGTGATCAGGAACGGCCTGCGGTGGCGCGATGCGCCTGCCGATTATGGCCCGCCGAAGACGATCTACAACCGCTTCATCCGGTGGAGCCGGCTCGGCGTGTTCAACAAGATCTTCGCGGCCCTCGCGGCGAAGGGCGGCAAGCCCGACCAGTTGATGATAGATGCAACCCACCTGAAAGCACACCGGACGGCGGCAAGCCTGCTCAAAAAGGGGATGTTCCCAGACGTATCGGACGCACCAAGGGCGGCCTGAACTCGAAGCTCCACACCGTCTGCGACGGCAAGGGCCGGCCGCTGGTCATGCTGCTGAGCGAGGGCCAGATGAGCGACTACAAGGGCGCTGCCCTGATGCTCGACGCCTTGCCTCCCGCCAAAGCCTTGCTCGGCGATCGAGGCTATGACGCCGACTGGTTCCGCAAGGCGCTTGCGGAGCGCAACATCACCGCCTGTATTCCCTCAAAGAAGAACCGGAAGGTGCCAATCCCGCACGACGCTGCGCTCTATCGTCAGCGCCACAAGATCGAAAACATGTTCTGCAAGCTCAAGGACTGGCGGCGCATCCACACCCGATACGACCGTTGCGCCCACACCTTCATGTCCGCCATCTGTATCGCCGCCGCCGTCATCTTCTGGCTCAATCAATGAGTCCTGAGCCTAGGAACATTCCAAGCAGCTTAGGGCGCATTTCAGTGCCGGCGGAAATGTCCGGTGTCGTACATCGCATCGCCAAAAGCAGCGGGCTGTTCGCGGCCCAGCTTCAATCGGATTGACGGTGCCCCCGGTCATCACCGGGTGTCTCAACAAAAGTCTGTCCTTTCGCTGCCTGAGCAGCGGTCCTACCTGCTCAACGGCCTGTACCGCCGAAGTTGAACGATCGTCAGCGAACAGGGACGGCCTTTCGGGTATGAATGGCCGCTCTAACGGTGCCAACGGTCGGTAGGTTTGCTCCCCGTAACGTCCGGAACCGATGCTGTGGGGCTCTGAACCTGACATTCGGGAAAGTCCCATCCTCGGCCACTCGCGCCCCCTGCCCCACATCGTTGATGTTGCTTCAGTTCGGCAATCGCTAGCTCGCAGTCGGTGCGTCACTCGCCTGAATAGGTGAGGATGATGGCTTGATGGTCGCGCTCTCGGGCAATCGCGACCGACGCTTTGCGCCCCTTGCCGGTTGCCGACATCATCCCGCTCCCGCCCGACAGGAAATCGGATGTTTTGCGCATCCCTCCAGTAGCAAAGCGTTCGCGATAGAAGGCCATAATTGCTTCGGCGTCGTCCGTCGTCGTCAATCGCACCTCGTGATTTCGGGTCGTGCCGGCATCTGCAATATTTACGGAAACGAGGACGGAACCGGGGTAGCGCGGTGCAAAGTCGGGCATCTGAAAATCGCTCGGTGGAGCAGTCAACTCTGGAGCAATCTGAGAAAGGGCTTGGACTGAAAGTGGCTCGTCATGCAGACCGGCATTGTTAGACGGCACTGCCTGCCTTTCTGAGCCGCAACCCACCAATAAGATGAAGATGGGAAGATAGCAGCCTCGCATATTCGTCTCCTTCATGGGAATGCAGGCTAGTCGATGCCGTGCCAATGATGCAATCGGATAGGGGCCGCCAACGCACGCTAAGTCACTTGGATTTCGAGACCGATGATCTTGTCGCACTCCGACTATATGATTTCCGCGCCTGAAGCAGGCTTGCGATAAGGCAGCGAAGAGATCGTTTCCAAACGCCCGAACCTGTTGATCCAGTAAATTTTCGCTCATGTGAGGCATTCGCACCTCTCGCCCGGAAAATCCCTAGACAGGCTGGCGACAAGGGGAACGCCACCATGCCCAGCAACAGATTGACCCGCCTCAAAAGGCTGCGTCTCAAGCTCGAGATCGACTCGCCCGGCAAGAATGTCGCCCGCCAGGCATCACAATCTGCGACATCGCAAACAAGCATGTGCGATAGGCCGCAGCGCGCGTCGCGGGCGACTTTCCGTCGTGATGCCCTTGCCCGAGCCGGCGAGAAAGGCTGACACCCATACTGCGCTGTCATCCCTTGCATCGGGTAGAGACACCGAGCTGCCCCCTCTAATACGGACCGTCCAACGCTTGCATTTGTTGGCAGCGCCCTGCTAACGCCCCAACGCCCCTGACGCCCTTCATCGCGGCGTGCGTCAGGGGCACCATTAGGCGCGCAAGGCATCGCGCCTGAAGCCTTTCTTGCCAGCTAGATATCGTCAATCATGGATCACGCGCCTCGCACGACACGATGGCGCAGCGAGCAGCTAAGCCCACCTTTTGGGAGCGACAGCCGGCTGCGGGAGCAGCTAGCGACTACGTCTTATCACCCCATCAGGGTGGATCGTTCTTCGCCTTATCGATACCCAGTTACCGATGACAGGTTCACTTGATGCCAGGCTGGCCCATTGAACGGCTCGCGCAATGACAGATCGACCGCTCAGCCAAGGCCTGGCCCAGCCCGTCCCCTTCCAAACCGCCAGTCGACCTCGCCACCGACGAGCCTGCCCGAGACCGACTGGCCAACACGGCGATCAAGCGCGCCACGCCAGGGGACGAGGGTAAATTCATAGGAATTCTCAAGCAGCGCAAAGCGCCCCGAAATCAGGTCCAGGCGTCGGACCAGCCGCCCCTCGATGCGTTCGCCCTCGCCCGCATCGCGATAGGGCAAGGCCATTTGACGGGCGAGCCGTTCGGCGACCCGCCCCAGTTCCCGCTGCTGCAACTGGCCGAGCATGCGGGGCACATAATGGGTCGTGGCGCCCTCCTGCCTGGCGAGGCCCTCGCCGATCAGCCAGGCACGGCGCGCAGCGAGTGCAGCCCTTGCCTCCGCCCCGAAACCCGCGTCGCGCAGCTGCGCCTCGCCATCGCCGACCAGCAAATGATCGAGCCAGGTCGAGGCATGTGCCCCTGTCATCCTTTCGAGCGGAACCGGCGCGCGCAATTCGACCTTGACCGGCCGATCCCGGGCCTGACCTGCTTCATGGGCCATCACCCGCTCGAGATGATCCGCCGGGATCATCCAGGCCCCGTCGGCCGTGCGCGTCAGGCCGAGCGGCCTGCGCAGCGCCTCCAGCCGGCGCTCATGCCGATCGAGAAAAGCCGGCGACGCGGTTGGGTCAGCGTCCAGATGCGCATCGCGGTCATAAAGGCCGCCATTGTTCCTGGCGATGGCAGCGATGGTACGGTCGGCGGGTCGCAAACCTGGGTTTCGTGCGCGGATATCGACGATGGTACCGGGTAATATGCCATCGGGGAGACTCTCCGGTCCGCCGCCATCGACCTGCGCCTTGCCAAGCGCCACATAATGGCTGTTGCCATCCACGCCTTCGACGATGAGATATTCACGGCCGGCATGCTCATCGGCAAGCCCGCGTGCCAGCACGCGCCCGGTGAGCGGCTCGTCACCCGCCAGCGCAGGATCATGAATGCGCATGGCTGAAGGGACAAGCGGGCGCGATGCTCTTGCATATTCGCGTTGCAGGGTGCGGATGATATCGCCCTTCTCGCCCATTGCGCGCAGCGTCGCTTCAAGATCAGCAGCAAGCTGCCAGCGGCCCGCTCCGACAGGGTCGGCAAGGCCCATCCGGCCGAGCTGTGCAAGACGGCCGGCACGCAGATCATGCTCGAACGGATCGCGGGCGCGCGGCGAGATCATCCGCTCCGCGTCGGCCGCACGCACCAGCGTCCGGTCGATCGAGGTCCAGCGCGCCTGCCCAATTTCTGCGCGCCGGCTCGCCCTGATTTCCCGGTCGCTTCTTGGCCCGAGATCAAGATCCACCAGTTCGGCGGCCCGCTCCCGCAGGCCCTGGCTGATATAATCGCGAGCGATGACGAGGTCTTTTCCGCGATCATCCACGCCGCGCAGCAGAATGTGGCTGTGGGGATGGCCCGTGTTGAAATGATCGACCGCGATCCAGTCGAGCCTGGTCCCCAGATCGCCTTCCATCCGGGTCATGAGCCGCCGCACAAGCGGTCGAAGATCGCTATATTGCGCGCCATCCTCGGGCGCCACGATGAAGCGGAACTGATGCCTGTCGCCCTCGCTGCGGCCAAGGAATTGCTGACCATCCACCGTCACATCCTGCGCACCATAAAGCTGCCCGCGCTCCCCCTCGCGCGTCGTTCCATCGCGCTGGAGATAGCGCAAATGCGCCTTTGCGCCACCGATTCCGCCTCCGCCGAGCCGGACGATCCGGGCCTTCACGACGACGCGCCGACGGCGATAGAGAGCGTGGCGATCGCGGCTTGCAAGCAGCCGGCCGATCCCTGCACCGCGTCCATTGCGGTGGCCGGCAAAGCGACTGGCTGCGCCCGTTCCGCGCGGGCCACCGCGCGCCAGATTGGTCGCCGCCAGAACCGCGCCGGCATAGCGCCTTGCCGAAGGCCCGCGCCCGCGACCGATCCGGCCAAGCCGGGGTTCCAGATCATCGTCATCGACCATGCTTCAATATCCTGTGCAGGCCGCTCTCGCCTCCATCATGCCCGACGAGGCACCAGCCGACCCGCAGTGCTGCCCGGAGGCCCGGAAATCTGCGGCCGGGCACCCGACCGACACTGGTCCAGGCGCCCCGACAAGCCGACGACACCACAGAAAAGGACGTGCAGACAATCACTTGGCGCCCAATGGGTGTCGGTGCTTTTATCTTGCCCTCCGCGCCCTTCCCTTCGCCACGACCTCTCCGCTTCACGATCCCGACGCCTCTTGTTCGCATGACGGCGCCCCAGAACTCGCGATTGCACCACCATCGCTTGCAGCACCCGCGATTGCAGCGCCGGCGATCCGCGCGAAAAAAGACCCGGTCCCGACATCGATCGATGTCGTGAACCGGGCCTTCGAAAATGCCGTTCCTCTGGTCAGCGCCATTGCCGGAATGCCCGCAACGCCGCCCATTTGCTCGGCAGATTTCGGCGCGCCCCCACTTGCCGCGGGGCGCCTTCTCCGTCGACCAGCATCGTCGCGGCGAACCAGACCCCTGCCACCTGCCCCAGGATCGCGACCAAATCCCATTCCTCCCCGTCCTCGACCTCGCCTTCATAGGCGCCGAGCCAGCGCTCCGCGATCCGTGCGTCCCACAGGCTATCCTCTTCCGCGTCCATGCCATGGGCCGCTGCGCCACTGCCGCTCGCCTGTGCGCTGCCCTGCCCGCTGGGCCTGGCGAACGCCTGCCCTCCTGCCGCGCGTGTCCACATCAGCGTCACTGCCTTGCGTGCGCCGGTCCGGGCCTCGAAATCCAGATGCATGATATCCTCCATCAATTGCCTGTCCTCTCTCTTCGAGAACAGTCCTCGATCGACGGGCGGTGGCGGGGCTGTCAGGGCCGCGCAGCGCCGCGCCAGCGGCGGCGGAGGAACCGATTTTGTCGGGCTGCCATCAAAAAGACGCGCGCGCGCAGCGCGCTCCTTCTTCCCGGCAAAATTGGAGGGGCCGCCGGCCTTGATCAGCCCCGCCGCCGGCCGTCATGCTGGGCCTTGCCGAGATGAGCTTCTCTCCCTCTCCTGCATGCGCTGACCTCGCCCCAGGGCATATGCCCCTATCCGGGCAATAGCGATGTCACGTCCCGAGCAGGCGAATGCTTCCGTCAGGGACGGGTCTGGATTGCAAACAGACGATCGCGCGCGCGGTCGATGCCGGGCAGAAACGCATACGCATCGGCATCGTCGCGATCGGTGGCCATCGCCGGCGCCCGCACCGCCGGCCCCTCATCCGCCCGGGCCGCCGAAAGGGGCCCGCCCAGGACGAACAGTCCCGAGGGTTCGGGACGGCGATCCTGGGCCGCGCCGGCCATCATGATTACATCGCCCAAGACCGGGCGCCCGGATTCCAGCAGCGCCCGTATCCGCGCCACA
The DNA here is from genome assembly GCF_034424525.1 of Sphingobium yanoikuyae. NCBI lineage: Bacteria > Pseudomonadati > Pseudomonadota > Alphaproteobacteria > Sphingomonadales > Sphingobiaceae > Sphingobium > Sphingobium yanoikuyae. Next base: position 1,270,496 of record NZ_CP139979.1, on the reverse strand, counting down.
TAGAGCCGCGTTTCGAGGGGGAGTGCGCGCCCGCCCAGATATTGGGCATAGCGGCCGGGGCCGGCATGATAGGCGGCGAACAGACCGGGATAGCCAAAGCGCGCATGCATCTGGGCGAGATAGGCGGTGCCCGCCAGGATATTGTCGATCGGCGCGTCGGGATCGTCACCCAGCCCATGGCGCAGCCGCATCGCCGCCCAGGTGCCCGGCATCAGCTGCATCAAACCCATGGCGCCTGCCACACTGCGGATCGGCCGGCCTTGCCGCATGGTCTGGCCGCCGCTCTCGATCTGCATGACGGCCAAGATCCAGCGGGCGGGCAGGCCGAACCGGCGCGCGGCGTCATTGACCGGAAGGGCCCAGCGCGACAGCCGCCCGTCGGGGCCCGGATCGAAGCCTGGATCAATATGCGGATCGATGCGCGCATCGAAGCCGGGTGGCACTGCAATGGCGCGATCCTCGCCGGCCAGACCGGCCAGGAGAAAGGCAGCGGCCGCGATCGGGACGGACCAGGCCCCGATCATGTCCCTGATCCTCCCCAGAGCAGGGTCGCGCGGCCGATGATGTCGGCGCGCTCGGAACTGCCGAAATAGCGACCGTCAAATGAGCTTGGGGCAGCCTCCATCAGGAGGAGGAAGCGGGTCGGGCCGAGGCCCTCGCAGCCCCGCCAGCGCGGCAGCGGTCGCCCCGCGCCGTCGCGCGCCTGGCGCTGGGCGACAAGCCGGCCATTGACGAGGATGGCGCCATCGCGGGCGCAGATGATATCGCCCGGCACGCCCACCACGGTCTTGACCAGCGGCACGTTGAAGGGGAGATAGTTCCGGCGCGCGGCCAGCAGACGGGCAGGATATGGGGCCCAGGCGATGACCATGTCGCCGCGCGCCAGATGCGCGCCCGGCATGACGCGATAGAGGCCGATCGGAGCGCTGGCGCTCGCATTCCAGACAAGACGCGGACGCGGCGGAAAGACGATGCTTGCCCCCAGTGACAGCACCAGTGCGCCAAGGCCTAGACAGCAGCGGCGGCGCAATCGCAGCCGGGCCAGTTTCTGCGCTCGCAGCGCCTTCCCCCAAGCCATCACGGCGGCAAGGCGGGGATCAGTCATGATCGCCGCCTGTGGCACCGCCCCGCGACCAGGCCTCGATATCATCGATATGGAAGCGCCAGCTGCGCCCGTGGCGGCGCCCGCGAGGGCCCGTTCCGGCGGCCTGGAGACGCTGGAAACTGCGCAGCGAAAGCCCGAGATGAAAGGCGGCCTGTTTCATCGTGAGAAAGGGATTGGTCTGTCGCGCGACGCGGGCGCGCTTGTCGCTATCGTCCATGGGATTTGCCCTTCTTGCGCGGACCGACATGGTCCGTTCGGCAGGGCTTTGCCGTCCGGGTCGATGCATCGGCAGGGTCGCAATCGGGGCCATCTGAATTCGACCGTCCCGCCAAGCCCGTTCGGGCCATCGGCCCCCACGCTCTGCTGGAGCGCGGGGGCCGGCCCCGAAGGGCTAGTCGTTCGGGTTCCAGATGATGGCGAAGGCGTCGTCATCATCCTGGCCCGCGGCACGGCCGAGATTGGCATAGAGGCGGCGGGGCCCGAACTCGGGGGCAGCCAGGCTCAGCGACACATAGTCCTTGCCGGACATTTCGCCGCGCCGCAGCCATCCCGCCCCGACATCCGCGCCGGCGGCAACGACCCTGAAATCGGGCTGGACCTCACTGGTCTTGCGGCTGTTGGGAATGATCTCGATATCGGTGCGGATCGAGAGGGTGCGAAGCTGGCCCTTGAAGCCGTGGCCATCGCGGGTGACAAAACCGATTGCGGGCATTTTCAGTCTCCTTGGCTGTGCGTCCCGGACCATCCCGGGCGACACACAGACCAGCGGACCGGCCCCAGCCGGCCGCCTGCACCCGCAGGGCCGAAGCGGGAGCGCAGGACCGGGCGCGCGCCTTATTTGGAGCGAAGCGCCGCGAGGAGCCCATCGCGATGGGCGGGGAAATAAGGCAGCAAGGCCGGTTGCAGGCGGGTGGTGGCCGGACCAGGTCGACGTGGATGGCGCCGGAAGGTTCGTGCCGTACGGCAGGCGGACGAGCGATGCCCGCACAGGATGCCAGACATGATTTGCCAGCGGCAAAGCGCCGCATATTCCTGCTTTCGATCCGACAGATTTGCATTCGCAAACGCCGCTTCCTGGTTCCGCCCCGGGGGGCGTTATCGCCGGCTCAAGGAGCTGGGCGGGAGACATAGGCGGCGGGACCGTTGGCCGCAGGGGACAGAAGGGTGCGCCGCCCCAGCGCGGGCCGCCCTCCGGCACCATGTTTCGGAACCCCCGGCACAGCAGGATCGAGAGCATGCGCCTTGCGGCCCGGCGCAGCGCCGCCGATCCCGGGTCAGGGTCCGCCGCCGGGGCCGCCTTTTCCCGATCGGCACCCGGATCGTCCCACGGTCGGCAGGACAGCGCGGAGCAAGCCGCGCAGGCCTTCGGTCCCATCCGTGCTTCGCCGCCGCCCGCGCTGCGCAGCGGCGCGGGCGGCGGCGAATTTTTCGGTCAGCTACAAACGGCCCTGCAGACCGCCGGATTTTCAGACCGCCCCCCCTCGCATATGCCCTCTTCTTTCGTGCCCGTGCGCGGCCAGTTTCCGCCCATGCGCCTTGCAAGCCACGCGCGATCGGGAGCGGGCGCCAGGGCGCCCGCTCCTTTCATCAGGCAGCCCTTGCCTCTCTCGACCCGGGCATATCGGACGCAGGCACACCGACATCCCCCGCCGCCTGCTGCGCTCCCGGCATGTCCTTGGCCGGGGCAGCGCAGTCGCCGACCGCCTCGTCTTGCGCCGATATGGCGGCCACAGGCGCGCCAGATACTGTCCCGCCCTCCGGTACCAATGCGTCCGGTCCCATAGGGCCCGAGTACCAACTGTCACGCTCGTCGCAGTCGGGCCCGGTTGCATCGATCGCCGCACCGGGGCCCACGGCGCTGACAGCGGGCCTTGCTTCATGCTCGTGATCCCCTTTTGTCAGCCCGGCTCCCTCATTGCCGGCCAGTGCTTCGCCGGCGCGCTGGTCCGCGTCGATCATCGGTACGCCGCCGCGCGCGCTGTAGGCGCCCGGCGGGAACGCCATCCAGCGCGGCACCCATCCCTCAGGCGCCGCGCGGCCATTGCCATGGGTCAGGTGGTCGCCCAGCATCATGCGCAACGTTGTGCTTCTGGTCGCGCCGTTCGCCCGGGCGACGCTTTCGCCCGCGACGTCGGCCAGGAGTGCGAGCAGCAGTTCGCGATCGCGGACGAGGGCAGGAAGAACCGTATCGCCGCGCCACCATTTGCCCATATCGACCCCGAGCAATGGCCCCAGATGGGCAAGGGTCGCGCTGCCACAGGCGAGGCTCTCGGCCATCAGCATGGCGACGACGTCGAGACAGCTCTTGTCGGGCAGATCGAGGAGCCGCTGGAACAGGCGGAGGAGGCGGGCCTCCCCGCCCCGCATGTCGCACAGCGACGGCTCGTCCTCAGCGAGGCCGATTGTCGCCAGCAGGGCCGCGCGCCGGGCGGCAAATTCCATCTGTGCCGGGGCGGTCGCCAGACTTTGTGCGATATCGGCGCGGCGGGCCTGCTGGGGGTCGGCATGGACATGCCAGTGCAGCGCGCCTGCCATGGCATGGGCGAGCATCAGGCGAAGGGCAATATCGGGCCGTTCGAGCAGTTCGACGCGCAGCGCGGCATGGCGATGCAGATCGACATAGGCGGCAAGGCTGCTGGTCATTTCGGGGCGAAGCGAACGCTGGGCGCCAGAGCCATCAGGCCCGTCCTCATCCCGGCCGCTCTTCCGTGTCTCGCCGCGCCGCACATAGGCTTCGTGGATGACCGTCTCGCCCGACGCACGAACATCGACATAGATACGCCCGCCCTTGCGCTTGGGGCATTTCTCATGTTCCCAAAGCGCAAAATGGCTGTCGGGCGGCACGATGACGACCTCGCGCCAGCCAGATGCCAGCCACGCCTCGCGACGGTTCGCGATGACCGCATTCTGGGCGGCCCAGAAGGCCTCGGGATCGAGGAAATAGGCATCCTCGCCGAACAGGTCGGCGCGTGTTTCAAGGCCGCTTGATGGCACGTCGAACAATGCGTGGCGCACGGGGATCGCGGCCCCGCCCATCAGCCATTGCCGCAGCATGTGCCCCGTGGGCGCATGCTGGCCAGGGGCCTCGCGCAGGTCCAGCCATTCGCGTTGCTGCCGCTTGGTCGCGAGAGTGAGATGCCGGATCGTCGCCCGGTCGATCTCGTCGCGGGCATAGAGGGTCCGGATGCGCGGCAGGAGATTGCCCAGCGCCAGAATGCGCCGCACGGCAAGCGGCGGAAGCGCGAACATGTCGGCAATGGCCGGTATGTCCCGCCCTGCCTTCACCAGCCGCACGAAGCTCTCCCATTGGGTCACTTCGTCGGGATCGAGCCGCGCCGCATTCTCGAGCAGCGAAGCCTCGAGCGCGGCAGCGTCGTCGCCTTCCTCGAGGATCGCGCAGGGAATGGCGCGATCCTCGCTCGTAGCGTCCCGCTCTTCCGCCGCTATCAGGCAGGCAGCATGATAGCGGCGGCGCCCGGCAAGGATTTCATGGGTGGGCGCAAGCGGCGCACTGCTCGCGTCCGGCGGGCGGCCGGTCCCGGCACTGTTGCTGCCCTGTCCCGGCGCCGGACTTGCGCCGACGCATAGCGGGCGAACAAGGAGCGGCTGGAGAATGCCCCGCTTGCGAATGCTCGGAAGAAGATTGGCAAGGTCGGGCTGCTTGCGCCCATGCCGCATGTTGAGGCGGCTGACGCACAGGCTTTCGAGAGGCAGAAATTGGAGTTTCATGGGTCAATATCCTTGTTGAGCGTCGGACCGCTCCGCCCCCTTTCGGGCGCGCTTATGGCCGCCGACGCCATGTCGATTTTCTTCATTCCCCGGACCGCCTGCGGAAAATTGCGGACCTGCTCGGCGTATCGCGGGCCCGGACGCATGCCGGGATGCATGAAGCCAGAGCGCAGAGGGCAGATGACCGCGACCTCGTCGCAGTTTCAGCTACCCGGGCGCGCGCATGTGTCGGGCGGACCGCGCGCGCGAACATGCCCCGCCCGCAACCGGACATCGGCGATCCGGCGACAGGTTGCGGGCGGGGCGTAGCCGGACGGCGGCACAGCCGCGCGGATGGGCGCCGACCGCCCGGCCTGTCGCATCCACGGTCGGATGGCCAGCCGGGCGGGCGGGTTGACAGGGGGGCCGGGCCGGGTCGAGGCGTCGATGCCCCTCACGCCGCCTGTCCGGTCCGCGCGTCATGATAGCGGGCAAGCAGCCAGTCGGCGGCCTTCCCGGCGGCACTGGCCGCGCGGAATATCGCGCGCCCGCGCGGGCTTCCCGCGCCGCGCACATGGGGATCATCGCTCAGATCATCGCGCAGCAGTTCGAGCCAGCCGCCGATATAGTCGGCGTGGCGCACGGTCGGGGCGATGCCGAGGCTCGCGCACAGGAAGGCGGCGCCCATTTCGGCGATCAGTTCCTCGCGGGCATAGCCCTTGCTGCCGAAGGGATGGGCAAGATCGCGGGCCAGCCGGGCGGGATGGCCGGTCGCGTGGCAGAGTTCGTGAAAACAGGTCCGATAGAAATTGACCTGATCAAAGAAAGCCGGTTGCGGCGGCACCTGCACCCGATCAAGTGCGGGCGCGTAAAAGGCCCGGTCACCGCCCATGGAGAAGGGAACGCCGCTGGCCGCGATCAGCGCCTCGCCCTCGGGCACGATCTCCCGTTCGGGCAGCGGCGCGGGATCGCCCGCGATGTCGGACCGCAGGCCCTCGCACTGGGCGACGTTGAAAAGGGTAAAGCGCTTGAGAAAGGGAATGGCGCGCGGCGTCCCGTCCCTTTCCCTGGGTCCGGTCTCGCCAGACCCTGCCGACCCCAGCGGCTCCGATCCATGCGCCCCGGCTTCGGCAGGCACGAACCGGTCGGCATAGACGACCATCGTGCCATGCTCGCCCTTGCGCACACAGCCACCCGCCGCGATGGCCTGCTTGTAGGTAATCCACTTCTGGCTAGGCCAACCGCCCTCGATCACGGCGCCCCAGAGCATGAGGATATTGATTCCCGAATAGCAGCGTCCCGAGAGCGCATTGCGCGGCAGGGCCGGAGACGGTCCGCCTGCACTGCCCCAGGGCTGCACCCATGGCAGGCGTCCGGCCTCCAGTTCGCCGATGATCTTGCGGGTCACCTGCGCATAGAGGTCATCCCCCTGCGCTGTCTCGCGCGTGGTCCGGCCGCGCCGTTTGTGGACAAAGGTCATGCCAAGCCTCCTGACACCGCCCACTCCTCATCATGGATCCCCCGGAAAGCGGGGGATGGGCGACAGGACGCACGGCGTGAGGCCGGGGCCGGCCGCATGCACCCGCAGGGCCGGAACGAAAGTGGAGGAGCCGAAGGCTTGTCTGCGGCCGGCCCTGGCCTAGCAGGGCGGAGGAGCCCATGGCCCGCTTGAAAGGGAGGACCATCCCCGAAAACGCCGCGGCGCGTGCGCCGCGACCGCTGCGTGCGGCGCGCGCGCCGCGCCCTGCGCCACCCGATCGCCGCCGCATGGCCGAGACCGCCGGCGGGCTCGGCAGCGGCGCGTCACGACGCGCCGCGCAAGAGCGGGGTTGCGGGCGCATCGCGCCCGCAAGGCGCCAGCCGTGTCTTCTCCCTGGCACATGGCGCGATCCCTGCCATGCCATTGCAGCGCAAAGTGCTTGCCCCTGCGACAGAGGTACCAGTTCGACAGATTATCAGCGATCGCAGGGCCCGCTTCGGGCGTCGAAATCGCCCTGCCGTTCGACGGGCGCTTCGCCTCTCAGTCCGGATCGCGCCCCAACAATTGCCGATACCCACCGCTGGCCATATGCTGCGCGTCGCGTACGAGCCGGCGGACACGCGATCGCAACGCATCGGTCGGACCATCCCACTGGATCGCGACGCGATCGGCACCGAACAGGGCAATGCCGATATCACGATGCGACGCCCCCTCTTGCAGCGCGTCCTGGACGCGCAGCAAGAGGAGCCAGCGCGCCATGCGCGGCTCGGCGGGATAGAGCGCGGGCCGCAAGCGGCGGTGCGACAGGAAATCGAGGAAGCGATTGAGCGCGCGGAGCGGACCGCGTGCGGAGGAAACGCCCTCGATGTGGAACAAGGGGCGCAGTGGCGGCGCCATGGCGAGACTGCCCTCGACAATATCGAGACGGATCCGGCGCCAACCATCGGAAAGAAGCAGAGGCTCACATCCCTTCGGACCTTCCCCGACGGTCAGAAACTCCCTCCATGCGGCCGGGTCGAGGCCGTCACCATCGCCCTTCCCCGCCGGCAGCAAGGACAGACGCAATATTTCAGGATCGCGATCGGCATGCCATAAGATCCGCGCGTCCGGGGCCGGGACGTCGGGATGTTCGGCGAAAATGCAGCCCCCATTGGTCAGGATCGGAAGGCCCATGCGTGCTGGCGCGCGCTCCGGCGTACCAGGCGATATAGCCACTGTCGCGCCGCAGCCATTCCCACATGAGTCCCGCCCGATCGATTCCCATGAGGCGGGCATAAATCCGCCCGTCGCGCCAGGCGCCGATCGGGCTCATGCAAGAAATACGCTACGGCATGGCGGGCATAGCCATGACCGCCTCATGGCCTGTCCATCCCCCGACAATGAGACTTTGCGCTGCGTCGCAACATATGACATTTTCGTGACAGTTTTGGTCGCCTGCGGGAGGCATGAGACCCCTGTCGCCGGCTTGTACATCGGAAAGGGGTTGGGTGCGGGGTCGCCGGCATCCCAAGACGCCGCTCGCGCCGCCATTTGACTATGGAGCCAGACTATTTTCTGCTGCAACAGCTGACCCGGCAGGTTCAGGACGCCGCAACGCTCGAGGATTACCGTGAGGCCATGGCGGCTCTGACGCAGGGCCTCAATTTCGATTATTTCGCCCTTACCCATCATGTCGATCCGCGCAGCGCGGGCGAAGAGGCGGTGCATCTGCACAATTATCCCGCGCAATGGGCCGATTATTATGCCCGGCATGCGCTGGGCATCTGCGATCCGATCCACCGGGCAAGCCATGTCGCACCGGGCGGTTTTCCCTGGGCACGCATAGGCGACTATATCGATCTGACCGCGCGCGATCGCCATATGCTGCGCCTGGGCGCGAGCCAGGGGATCGGCGACGGGTTCACCATCCCGATCCGTATCGAAGGCGAAATGCCCGGCTCCTGCACCTTTGCCATGCGTTCGGGCCGCCCGCTCGACAGCGCATGGCTCGCCTTGGCCGAGATTGCGGGCCGTTTCGCCTTTGACGGCGCGCGCCGGCTGATCGGAAGACAGGCGTTGCGACTGCCGATGCTCGGCCGCATCCTGACCCGCCGCCAGCGCGACTGCCTTTTGTGGGCCTTTCGCGGCAAGAGCGACTGGGAGATCAGCCAGATCCTCAAGGTCACCGAAGGAACGGTCAAACGCCATATCCTGAACGCCTGTGCACGCTATCGGGTCAACAAGCGGATCATGCTTCTGGCCCCGACATTGTTGGACGGAACCTTCAGCATCACGGAAATCTACGGCTATCGCGATACATCTTTCGGTACGTAGCGGCGGCACGCCAGCGCGATGATGTTCGGCTCCCATTTCAAGAGGGAGTCGAGCCATGTTGCATATCCATGATGCGTCGCAGGCCAGGAGCGGACCGGACGCCGGCGGCCTGGGGTTTGCCGAAGACACATTGCTGCGCGCCATGTTCGCGGCCAGAAAGTCGGTCTTCGTCGATCTGCTCAAATGGGACGTGCCGGTCCTTGCCGGTCGTTATGAGGTGGATCAGTTCGACGATCCGCGCGCCCAATATCTGATCCTGGCGGATCGGGATGGCGCCCATCTGGCCTCGGCACGGCTCTTGCCGACCCTGCATCCGCACATTCTTGGCAGCTTTTACGAATGCCTGTGCGAGCAGGAACCGCCACAAGGACCGGATATTTTCGAGATTACCCGCTTCTGCCTCGATCGCCGGCTGAGTGCCAGCGAGCGGCGCCAGGCCCGCCACAGCCTCATCTGCGCCCTTGTCGACCACGGGCTTGCCCGGAATATGCGCCAATATGTGGCGATCGCCGAAATGAGCTGGCTTTCGCAGATTCTGGCCTTTGGCTGGGAATGCCATCTGCTCGGCCTGCCGCAGATGATCGATGGCCAGATGCTGGGCGCGCTTTCCATCCGGATCGATGCGACCACACCCGATCGGCTTGCGACAGCGGGCATCCGCCCTTCCCGTTCGCTGCTCGTCGCAGCCCTGCCGAGCGCCTGAAAGGAACCCATCATGTCCCAGATCCAAACACGCGCCGCGGACGCTTGCGATCACGCCCTCGAGCCCTATGTCGACCAGCTTGCCCGGGACGGCTGGTGCATCATGCCCGATGCGCTAACGGCTCAGCACATCACCCGGCTCGACGAGGATCTTGCAGAGGGGTTCGATCAGGCGCCCTATTGCAACGGGCCCTTTTATGGCGAGACGACCAAGCGGCTGGGCCGCCTGCCGCTGCGCTCTGTCCATAGCGAAGCGCTCATCTGCCATGCCCGGATATTGGAGATCGTGCAGCAGTTTCTGGGGCGCTGGTGCGATCATGTCCAGCTCAACACGACCCAGGCCATTGCCATCGATCCCGGCGCGCCGGCCCAGGCCCCCCACCGCGACCAGGACATGTTTCACGGGCCCAAGGGCGAGTTGGAATATCTTCTCAACGTGATCTGGCCGCTGACGCCCTTTCATCCCGACAATGGCGCGACCCGGCTCTGGCCCGGCAGCCATGGCTACGCCGCGATCGAAGGAAGCGAGGTCCGAGAAGAACAGGCGGTTGCGCCGGTGCTTGCGCCCGGTTCAGCCCTCCTGTTCCTGGGCTCGACGCTGCATGGCGCCGGCGCCAATCGCAGCGGATCGGTCCGGCGCGCAGTGGTGATCGGCTATAGCCTTGGCTGGCTCAAGCCCTATGAAAATCCCTGGCTTGCCTATCCGCCTCTGATCGCACGCCACTTCTCCCCAGAGCTCGCAAAGCTTGCAGGCTATGTCCAGCACCGTCCCAACCTTGGCAATTTCGAAGGGCAATGTCCCTCGACATTGCTGACCGCCGGGCCAGAGCTGATGACGGGGCCCCGCGATGCCCTGCTGCCCGAGCAGGCCGAGATGGTCGAAGCCTATTGCCGGGCGCAACAGGTGCCAGGATGAACTCCGGGCTGACCGCCGAGCGCGTCTATGACGCGATACGCGCGCAAATTCTCGATCGGGCCTATCTTCCTGGCACAAGGCTGGATCCGGCACAGCTGGCAAAGGATCTGGCCGCCAGCATGACGCCCGTGCGCGACGCGCTGCATCGACTGATGGGAGAAGGCCTTGTCGAAGCCCGGACGGGGAGCGGCTTTCACTTGCCGCTTCTGGACGAATTGTCGCTGATCGATCTCTATCGCTGGTCGCATGAACTCAGCCTGCTGGCGATGCGGCACTGGACGCCCGAACCTTCCGAGCCGGCGCCGTCACCGACATTGACCGATCGCACGGACGCGCTTTTCGACCGGATTGCGCGGGGATCGGACAATGGCGAGCATCGTCGCGCCATGCAGCAGGTGGCAGCGCGTCTCCATGCGGTCCGGCATGTCGAACCACATGCCTTGCCGGGCGTGGACGAGGAGCTTGGAAGCCTCGAAGAGGGGCTGGTTCATCCCGACAGGCGCCACTTTCTCTCGCTTGTCGGCGCCTATCATCGCCGGCGCGGCCGGGCTGCCGGCGCCATATTGCGTGCCCTCTATCGCCCCCACTGAGCGCGTCGCCTGGCCAGCATCGCACGCTCGAGGCAATAATCGCGATATTAAATCCGTATAAGATGCAGATAGCGCGCCGCGCGCCATACACTCGAGCCTGTCACCATCCTGGTGGCGCAGCAGAGGAGTGAAGCTGATGGAACGCGAAGAGGAAATCATGCGCATCGACCTTGGTGCGGCAACCGAGCAGACCCAGGGCCCGGGCGGCATCGATGGGGACGAATTCCTCCAGCAGGACCGGGTCGGCCTGGCCGACGACTGATCCAGGGGGACGCCCGGCGATCGCGCCGGGCGTCCTTCCTCTCATCGGAAAGGTCAGCCATGGCCATCGGCCTCAAGTCCAGTATCAGCTTTTGCGACGTCGAGGGACAATTGGTGTTTCTCGACATCGAGGCGGATCGCTATTTCGGGCTTTCGCCCGCGGCGGAGCAGAGTTTCCGGCGCCTCCTGGCCGACCCGGCATCGCCTGCCCCCGCTTCTGATGCCCCCGCCTCCCCTGATCCCGCCTCTCCAGACCCCGCATCTTCTGTCATGGCGCTGATCGGCCATGCGCAGCTGCTCGAGATGGATGCGCCGGCGGCGCCCATGCCCTGTCCAGCGCGCGCAAGCGGTGGAGAGAGCCTTCTCGATCGGCTGGAGGCCAGCGACCACAGGTCGAGCGCCGCCGCGACGATCGCCGCCAGCCTCCACATAACATCCATCCGCGCCCAATTGCGCGTGCGCAGCCTTTCGAGCATTTTTGCGCGGCTGCGACGCAGCAAGAGCGCCGTGCGCAATTGGCGGCATGCGCCCGACGAGGCTCTGGCGATCATTGCCGCCTTCGCCGCCAGCGCCCGGGTGCTGCGATCTCATGACCAGTGCCTGCCACGCTCCCTTGCCCTGGCCCATGCCTTCATTCGAGCGGGTCTTGCGGCCGATCTGTTCCTGGCGGTTCGGCTGAGGCCGTTCGCAGCCCATTGCTGGGTCGAGCATGACGGCCTCATCGCCAATGACCGTGCCGCGCATGTCGACAGCTATCAGCCGATCCTGATCCTGTGACGCTGCAACGCTATCTTGCGCTGCTTGGGCCGTCCGAGGATGCACCCGAGCGCATGCGCCGGATCGGCGATCGGCTGGTCCATGAAGGCCATGAGGTGCAGATCCATCTTGAAAAGGATTTCGCGCTGCTGGTGCTGGGCGAGCCACCGATGGCGATCGATGCCGGCCTGATTGTCGGCCCATTATTTGACCGCCGTCATCCTGGGCCGGTGGATACGCTCGCACCAGAGGATCAGGCGAAGATCAGGGCAAGCCAGGGACACCATCTGATCGAGACTTTCTGGGGCGGCTATGTCGCCTTTCTGCGCACCGATGAAGGAATTGACCTGCTGCGCGCGCCGCTGGGCGACCTGGCCTGCCTGTTCATGCATCAGGCGCCGCGCACATGGGTGGCGTCCGATATCGCTCTGCTCAAGCGGACGGGTATGGCCCCCTTCGCAACGGACTGGGGCATGATCGCGCAGCATCTCGCCTGGCCCTATCTGCGGGGGAGCTGGACCTGCCTTGAAAAGGTGATGGCGCTGCCTTCGGGCCATAAGCTGCAGTCCCGCAATGCGCGCCTATATATGGCGCCGCTCTGGTCACCCTGGTCGTTCGCCGATCATACACAATGTCTCACCCGCGACGAGCATGTCGAGCGGATATCGCGCGCAGTGACCAACAGCGTCGCGACCCTGGCAGGTCATTGGGGCCGTCCGATCCTGCTTCTGTCCGGCGGGCTCGACAGCTCGGTCCTCGCGGCAACGCTCGCCCGCCATGATGCAGATCTGCTCACCCTCTACACCCGCGACCCGATCGGCGACGAACGCGCCTATGCCGCGCAGGTCGCCGACCATATCGGCAAGCCGCTCATCGAGGCGCGGCGAGAGGTGAGCGAAATCCATCCGCTCCGTTCTGCAGCTGCTGGCCTCCCCTGGCCGGCGCGGCGCCTGTTCGAACAGGAAACGATGCGGCATGTCGACATTGCCGCAGCCGCCCATGGCGCCGCAGCGCTGATGACGGGCGGCGGTGGCGACAATGTCTTCTGCGCCCTCCAGTCGGCAGCGCCGGTCGCCGACCGGCTGCTGGTCGAAGGTCCCGGCCCGGGCATGCTCGGCACCGCGCGCGAAATCAGCACGCTCGCCTCCGCGCCGATGGCGACGGTCCTGCGTTCCACCCTTGCGAAGTCGATGCCCTGGGCACGCAGGAGCATCGCCCGACCCGATCATGCCTATCTGAGCGAAGAAGCCAAAGCGCGCGCAGGCGCAAGCCCGCCGGCCCATCCCTGGCTGACGCCCCCGACCCGGCCCTTGCCCGGCCTTGCCGGGCATATCCGGCTCCTTGCTCTGGCGCAGAGCTTCAGTGAGGGTCGGGATCCCGCGGCGACCATCCCGACCATCCTACCCCTGCTCGCTCAGCCCGTGGTCGAAGCCTGTCTTGCCGTCCCCAGTTGGCTGTGGTTCGAAAAGGGAAGGAACCGGGCGCTGGCGCGTCGGGCCTTTGCGCCCCATCTTCCACGCGCGATCGTCGAGCGGCGGTCGAAGGGCACACCCGATTCCTTCCAGGGAGAGATATTCGAACATCATCATGCCACCTTGCGGGACATGCTGCTGGGCGGTGCCCTTGCCGATCAGGGTCTGATCGACCTGCCCCGGCTGACCCGGGTCTTTTCGAGCTCTGTGCCGATGGCGCCACCCGATATTGGCAGCCTGTTGCGGCTGGTCGATGTCGAAGCCTGGTTGCGCTCGGCACCGGGACGCCATGAATGAAGTCCATCATGGCCTGTCCCCCGATATCGGCGTAGCCTCATGCGACCGCATCGCGTCCCAGCGCGCATATTGATCCTGCTTGGCTGGGTCAGGATCGCGCGCGCCCTGAAGCCAGTAGGCAAACCAGTCGAGATTGCGCAGATAGGCGGCGCGGCGATGGGCGGGCTGCCATTTGATATGATGTTCGCCGGGAAAGACATGCATCTCTACCGGCTGGCCATATTCGCGCAGGGCCGTGAAGCCTTCAAGGCTATGGATATATTCGTCGTCCGACAATTGCATGAGCAGTGGCCGGTTCAGTTTTCCGGCGTTCATCGCAACCGAATAGGGACGCCACAGATCGGGATCCGGCCTCGTCAGCGGGGGCAGACCATAGGCTCGCTGCTTGTCGGCAAAGGCAATGCCGGCCTGCATCATGACCATGTTCGCGTCAAAGCAGCAATTGCTGATCGAAGCGGCCGCAAAGATCGGCCGATTGATGAGCGCGAAGCGAACGGTCGAACTGCCATCGCTCAATCCCGTGATACCGATCCGGTCGGGATCGACGATGCCGCGCGCCTTCACTGCGTCGATCCCGGTCATGAGCGAGGAGAGAAGGCTCCAGCGCTCGGCCCAACCGGCCTGCATTGCCCGATTGAAGTCCTCCATCGTCCTGAGGCCGGTCTGGCCGGTGGCGACGAAGGCCGGACGCTCGAGACTGAGAACCGCCATGCCGCGCGCCGCGAACAGCTGGATCGGATATTCATCCCCCGTCCCCCCACGCAGGAAGCCGTCGCTATGATATTGGACCACCACGAGCGGAAATTTCTGTCCCGGCCGCGCATCGGGCGGCAGGACCAGATCGCCCCAGGCGGCCAGCCCCCGGTCATTGCGCCAGCGCAGCCGTTCGACCGATCCCAGACGAATATGGGCAAATTCCGGATTGGGAACGAACAGGCTCTCAGCCCTGCCATCGGTCAGGGCAATGCGGGCCAGATAGCGCGGCGTGGTCGCATTTTCGCGCAGGCAGTAGAGCGCGCCGCCGCCCTGCACACATCCCAGCAGGACGTCACGCGTGCGCAGGACGGGCCGCGGAGTGCTGTCGTCGACGTTCCAGGCGTAAAGGACCATATCCTCCTTGGCCCACCCTTCGCGCCGCAGAAAATAGAGATGCCCCTGCGCATCCCACCAGACGCCCTGAACATCGCCAAGGCAGAGCGGCGACGGACAGGCAATGTCCCGACCGGCGCGGTCACGCACATGGATCCGCTCGGGGCTAAGCGGGGCAGCGCTTTCAGGCGAGAGCGAGGCGCGCTGGCCATCTTTTCCTCGCGCGAAGGGCTCGTTTTTCCGGCTTTCTGCAAGTTGTTCAGCCTCCGCCTGCGTCGCCGTGCGTTCCGCGCCGGTTGCGATATCGATCAGCCTCACTTCGACGGCGAGCCCCACGGGCGGGCGTGGCCGGGCACCGATATTGGGTGCGACGCGCCGATCATAAAGCCAGCCCCCCAGCCCCTCGGCGTCGACCCTGGCCCTGTCGGTCAGGATTGCCGGGCGCGCGGCGACCAGCAGGGACCTGCCATCAGCCGACCAGGCAAAAGCCTCGATATCGACCTTGCCCTGGGTGATGGCCCGGGCCTTGCCACCAGCCGCCGGAACGATCCAGAGCTGGGTGACGCCGCTGTCACGGCGCAAAAAGGCGATCTGCCTGCCATCGGGCGACCAGCTTGGAGCCCAGACTTCGGGGACACCGGTCGGCATGCGCCCTCCTTCCCCGTCCAGACTGGCTGTCGCCAGTTCGCCCCCCTGATCGAGCAGCCGAACTGCGCCGTCGCGGCTCACCACGACCAGACCCAGGCAGTAACTGTTCGAGCCCGGATCGGCGCGCCGCAGGATGAAGGCGACTTCCTGTCCATCGGGTGATGCGCCGAGCGGCGTCGGCGCGCTGAAGGCGGATCCCTCGGGCCGGCCGATATCGCGCAGGCGTACAAGATCGTCGGCATTGATCAGCCGGCGCGGTGCATCCGCTGCGACCCGGCCAGGCAGGAGATCCGCGCATGATGCCTCAGCCCGGGCATCCGGGCAGAAGGCAAGCAGGCTGGCGCCCAGCAGCAAGGCAGCGCAAGCGCGCATGGTCCGCCCGCCGCTCACCAGGCCATCCCCAGCGAAAGCGTGATCAGTCGCCCGATCGGGGCATAATTGGTCGAGTCATAGGTGCTGTCGATATAGGATGTGCTGGCGATTTCCGTTGGCCGGTCGTCGAGCGCATTGTTGACCGAGAGCCCCAGTTCCAGGCCTGCAAGCGCGCCGCGCGACAATGTGTAGCGGGCTGTGAGATCGAGCGAGCGCATGCCGTCGACCGTCACGACATTGTTGGTGCGACGGTCCTTGACGCTGCCGATATAGCTCAGGGAGGCGTTGAGACTGAGCTCCTTGTCCAGCCATCCCAGGCTCGCCCGGCCGCGCCAATGGGGCGGCGTGAATAATTGCCCCGACCGCGGCAGCACCGGCTGGCCGGGCAGGAAGCGCTGGTCGAAATGGAGATAGCTCAGGTTAAGGGACGCATTGAGCGTGCCGCTGCCGAGCGGGCGGGCATAGTCGGCCAGCATGTCGACGCCCTCGATCGCCTGGCTGCTGGCATTGGTGTAGCGATTATTGACGATCGCGACCACCTTGGCCGGATCGACGGGCGATCCGGTCCGGTTGGTGAAGGTCGCCGCCTGCGCAATGAGCGCAGAGACGGCCGCATCGGCCGGATCATAGGTGATGAAATCGGCATAGACCGGATCGCGCAAAGATTGGGAGCTGAGCGCGATCGGCGTGACGATCCGATCCTGATAGCGGGTGTTGAAATAGCTGAGCTGCAGCCGCAACCCGGCAAGCTCGGGAGGATGAATATCCACGCCCAGCGTCCAGCTGCGGGCCTTTTCCGGCGTCACCTCGGGATTGCCGCCGCTCAGCAGCAGGCCGGTAGCATCGGCGCCATAGCCGGTTCCGCCAAAGGCGCTGATGGCCGCGAGTGAAGCGGTCTGGGCCTGATGCTGCTGCATGAGGGTCGGCGCGCGGAAGGACCGTCCCCAGCTCGCCTTGACCTCGATCGCCCGGCTGGGCGCATAGATGAGGCCCAGTTTCGGGGTCAGCACGTCGCCAATGCCGGGATAATCTTCATAGCGAAGTGCGGCGCTGGCGCTCAGGCGATGGATGCCGGCCCACTCCATGGCGGGCGAGACGAAGGGCAGGCTCAGTTCGCCATATCCATAATAGCTTTTCTGCACGGCATAGACATTGGCGACATTGCCCGGGCCCTGATTGCCGTCGAGCAGATTGCGGCGAAAGCCGGTGCCCAGCGCCACCCGCACGGCACCGGCGGGGAGATGGAAGAGGTCACCGTCGGCCGCCAGTTCGACCGATTGGCCTTCATTGCAATAGCAGAGCTGGGCGGATGCGACCGGCGTGTCGCCTACATAATAGGTATTGCGGCTGGTGAGCTTTTCATCGCCATAGACGCCCGACAGCCCGACATGCCACTGGCCTGGCAGGTCGAGTGTCAGGGCCGGCGCAATGGCGAAGGAGCGCGTGACCGACGGCTGGATGTAACGGCTGATCGACAGGTCCCCCGCCGGATTGCCGGGCTGGACTGTGTGGGTGGTGCGACGGTCGTAGAGAAGGTCGGCGGAAAAATGGAGGTTGCTCGTAAGGTCCTGATGGCCAGCGACAGCCACAGCATGATGCTCGAGTGGCGGGAGGATGCTGACGCCGGGGCGACTGTCGGCAAAATCCCGTTCATCCGACATGAGAAGGCTGGAGCGGGCATATTCGAAGGAGGCCATGAAGCCACCGCCCTCCCAGCGCTGCCCGGTGGTCGCGCCATAACGCTGGCGCGAATAGCCGCCCTGCGTGGCAAGTCCGCCCTCAAGATCAAAGCGCAACCCGTCATAGTCGCGCCGCAATATGATATTGGCGACGCCCGCGACTGCATCCGAACCATAGAGGGCCGACGCCCCGTCCGCGACAATCTCGATGCGTTCGACCGCGCCAAGGGGAATGGCCGACACGTCGATCCCCTGGCGCGAGCCATTATAGGCCAGCCGATGCCCATTGAGCAGGGTCAGGGTCGCGTCGCTGCCAAGCCCGCGCAGGTTGATCGTGCTTGCGCCACCGGTATCGATATTGTTGCTGCCCGTGTTGAACCCCACGCCATGGTTGAGCCCGCCGCTGTAATTTTGCGGGATATTCCGCACCACATCGGCAAGGCTGGTCTGGCCGCTGCGCACGAGATTGTCGCGTTCCAGGCGGATCACGGGCGAGGCGATCGGCGCACCGCGAATGCGGCTCCCGGTGACGACCAGCAGTGGATCGGCCTCTTCCCTCTGTGCCGGAGACAGCTTGTCCGGACCTTCGATGATGATGGCGCTGCCCTCGAGCCGATAACTCAGGCCGCTTTGCGCAAGCAATGTCGCCACGGCTTCCTCGGCTGATAAGCTTCCCTTGAGCGCCGGTGCGGACCGCCACTGCAGAATCGCGGAGGGCGCGCCTATCGACCGTCCCGAACGAGTGGATACCGCATCAAGCGCATCTTCGAGCGACTGGGCGGGCAGATCATAATCCTGCCGAGGCAGATTCTGGGCACGGCTGATCGCCGGCGTAAGCGACGAAGCCGTCGCAAGGCATAGCAGGAAGGTCAGGCGACGGGCATTGGACGATCTCATATTCTTCTCCCCCGCCGACCCCATTTTCGGGCCGGCTCAAGGGGAAGGACAGATGACCTTGCCTCTACCCTGGCAGTTTTTTTTCTACTGCTCTATCAGACGGATCGCGCCATCCGCCGCGACCTCGATCTTCGCGCCCATGGCGCTGGCCAGCAATTGCGCGGCAGCCCTGGTATCACGCACGTCGAGCGTGCCGCTGAACCGCTTGCTGGCAAGTGCCCCAGTCACGATGATCGGCCCATGCGCGGCATAACGATTACAGGCCGCAGCCACGCTTTCGAGCGACGCATCTGTGAAACGCTGCATGCCGCTCGGCCAGTCCTGGATTGCCGACCGGTCCGGTTCGGGCCTGGGCAAGGGCCCGGACCTCTCAACCCTCATGACCTCGCCGGGCGCAAGAAATCGGGACGCCCCATCATGATCTGTCCGGCGCACCTCGATCTTTCCTTCGATCAGGGCGATCGCGGCTCTTTCATCCTGCAGGAATATGTCGAAGAGCGTGCCATGGGCGACCACGTCCTGCGCACCGGCCGTGACGATGAAAGGCCGCGGATCGCCATGCGCGACCGCAAAGCGGGCACGGCCCGAGATCAGATGAATGCGCCGTTCCGTGCCCGAAAAGGCAAGGTCGATCCGGCTTGCGGTATCCAACGTCACGCGTGAGCCATCGGGCAGACGGATTGTCTCGATATGGCCCGGCGCCGTCTCGCGCCGTTCCCCGGGGTACCGCGATGCCAATTGGGGCGACGCGCTTCTCTGATCGCGATCAAGATACTGCGTCCAGACGCCTGCACCGATGATGGCGATCAGGCTGGCAGCCAGAAGGCCAACCAGAACAGCACGTGTCGCGCTGCCTCGACTGCGATCATCATCCGATCTGGAGGGAGGCAGTTGTTCCGTGGCGTCCCAACTGTCGAGCAGCGCATCATAGATGTCGGCGTGCCGCGGATCGGCGCAATACCAGTCTTCGAATGCGGCGTGATCGACCGCACCGGTCGGACCGCGCAAACGGGCGAGCCAGGCCACGGCCTGCGCCCGAATCTGCTCGAGCGGATCGCTATTGGATGATGTCATCCCGGTCAGCGCGCCCGCAGCGCCCGGTCAAGCTGCGCGATTGCCTTGCGCATATGCCATTCCACCCCCTTGATGCTGAGCCCCTGCGCAGCCGCGATATCCCGATAGCTCATACCATCGACGCGATGGGCAAGAAATATCTCCCGAGTTCTGGGTTTGAGCTTTTCCAGCGCCGCCTGCAGCCGCGCCAGCATGTCGCGGGCTTCGAGCGCAGCGATCATGTCAGGTGCGGTGAGCCCTGCTTCCTCTGCTTGTATCTGCTGGGCCAGCGATCGCTGGAGGGCTGAACGGGCGCGATTGCGCAACAGGTTAGTCGCTACCCGGCCCAGATAGGCCTCGGGCTCTTCGATCCTGCGCGCCGGATCCCGTCCGGCTTCAGCAAGGCGCGCGAAACTTTCCTGAACGAGGTCGGCTGCGTCCTGACGGGCCTGGTTGCTGGCGAAATAGCGCTGCAGCCGCCCCGACTGGCTGCGATACAGATCTTCAAGGGCAAGGGATGAACCGACGATCAGCCGATCGCTCGGCGGCAAGGGATCTTCGTCTGCAAGGCGTGTGTCGCCGATGGCGCGCAAGGCATTGACGATCAGGCGCATAACATCGCTCCCCTCAGCCAACGTGCGCCGGCAGAGAGTCCCGCCTCCGATATGGTCTTCCTGCACATGTTCCTGCCGCACCTCCTTTCCAAAAGGCACAGCCGGTCCAAACCGGTTGTGGTTTAGCTGAGGTCTTTTCTCTCCTGCAAACAGGCGCACGATGGTGCTGCACGATGAAGGGAGATGACACGATGACGAAGAAGATCACGAACCCCGAGATACTGGCGATCCGGGCAGCGGCGGATGTGGACCCTGCATGTGGCCGCGTCTGGGTCGGGCTGGATGTTGGCTTAAAATCGACGTCGGTGTGCGTGCTGGATCGCGACGGCAAGGTCGTCCACCAGGTTTCGATGAAGACGCACCCGACCGAGATCGGGCGCTATCTCGCGAAGAACTTCGCCTCCAACGTCGCTGTCGTCGGCATGGAGACCGGCGCGATGTCAGCGCATCTCGCCGACGGTCTGCGCCGACAGGGCTATCAGGTTGCCGTAATGGATGCCTTGCAGGTCCACCGCGTCCTGTCGCTCAAGCGCAATAAGACCGATACCAATGACGCGCGGGGCATCGCCGAGATCACGCGGACCGGCCGTGATTATCTGACCGAGGTCTATGTGAAGAGTGCTGCCTGTTACGAGGTGCGCGCGCAACTCATCATGCGCCATCGGCTCGTCCAGCAGCGCCTGGCCAACGAGAACATGATCCGTGGCCTGCTCCGTGTTTACGGTGGGCGGGTTGAACCCGGCGCCAAATCTTCCGCCACCTACAGGGAGCGGGTCGTTGAGCAATTGCTCATCATACAGGATCATGAGGGCCTTAACCTGCGTCCGCGCATCCTGCCGGTGCTCGATCTATGTGAGCGGCTTCAGGTGGATGCCGAACGGATCGAGACCGAACTGGAAGCGCTGGCAGCCGCCAACCCGATTTGTCGACGGTTCATGGCGGTGCCTGGCATTGGTGCGATCACGGCACTGTCCTTCTTCACTGCGATCGAGGAGCCATCGCGCTTCCGACGGGCTGATGATGTCGCCGCCTATCTGGGCCTCACACCGCGCGTGTACCAATCAGGCGAAAGCCTGACCCACGGCAAGATCAGCAAGATGGGCAACCGACTGACACGCACCCACATGGTCAATGCCGCCACGGTATTGCTGTCGGCCACCAAGACCTTCTCATCCTTGAAAGACTGGGGTGTCAGGCTGGCAAAGAAGGTCGGGTTCAACAAGGCGAAGGTCGCGGTCGCCCGCAAGCTGGCCGTCATTCTGTTCGGCATGTGGCGCGATGGTACCCACTTCCAGTTCAAGTCGGAAACCGTCGAGCCGCATCGACAGATGATGCAGGCCGCCCGCGCATGATGTGATTACGCTATCCGTCCCGTCGGACGGTATGATCCTCCCGGGAGGCGGAGGGCCGGTGACTTCGATTCTAACATTGGGGCAGCAATGACCCCGAGCTACGGTTGTTGAAGCGCCACCCTTCGATACGAACCGACCCCATTGCGGCATGCGACTATGAGAAAGGCTGCATCACAACAGCCGTCGCATGACCCCGGAGAGACTGTTGCACCCCGGGTCGATCGACATGCCGACGTGACCATTGCCAGAAAAGGCGAAGCATGATGAAGTAGGAAATACCAACGTCCCGCCCTGCCGCAGGGACCTCAGCTAGAGAGTGTTGAGAACATGCCCAAGCATGCGCCGATGCCTTTGGCCGCAAGCGGCTTGGACATGCGCACCGGCCACCCGGCAGAAAACCGGTGGGGAGGATGGGGAGGTTCTCACGCCTCTGCGCCGTTTCCACTCGGCGCAGCCAGAGTGTAACCAATCGCATCAGCGTGACAAGCCATGCTACGGAAGTGCCCCATGCAATCTTTCGCCCCGCCGCAAGCCTGCAACAACCTTCTTAGGGTCTTGCGAACATGCTGCATCCAGCAGCACGTCACCCTTTAACGTGGCCGCCAGTCGAGCCCAGCAGGTATTTGACTAGGCTTTCTATTGGGCAGGCCATCCGCGAAGAACCGCTCCCAATGCTTTTCGACAGCGATGTGAACTGAGACTGCGCGTAATTGACGAGGCTGACTAAGGGCGCTCCCCACCTCCTAGCCTTCCTGAAAGGGCATGGGCAATCGCTGCGTGCCCGAAAGCATTTGGATGCCACGGCGCACCCGCTCCGGTTGAACGCAAGCTCAGGCCCTCGCTCCAAGGAACGGCAGAGCAGGGTGTGTGATCACGAGACAATTTATCAGCCGAGAGCACCACCGCGCCAGATTCTCGCGCAACGCGCGAGGTGATCTGGGCAAGGCGCAGCCCGAGAGCCCGGCTTACCCTCGCGTCATCGGGGCGGAGCGGCGCAGCATAGCATGGGACGTTTGGCACCAAAGTAACATACTGCACGAATACGAGCTTTGCCCTAGGGGCCGTCGCTGAGACCTGTTTAGCAAATGCGCGCATGCGGTCTTCAAGCTCACGGTAGTCAGCTTCCCGTGGCGCAGTTCCAGGCGGACAGGGCCGGCCGCGGAATGACACGCCTGCCCGACAACTCGCCGTCATCAGCCCGGCGACATAGCCGATATCGTTGCCGCCGATGGTGACGGTAACGAGACGCGTGTCGGAGCGAACCGCAGCGATCTGCGGCAGAAGCTCGTTCCATGGGCCGAGCAGATGCGCCGTCGTCGCGCCGCCGCAGGTAACATCTGTGAGGTCGAGGGCAAGCTTGTTTACCAAGAGCGACGCATAGTTGATCGACGTACGCTGACAGCGCGTTGGCGTGTTCGGCTTAGTTGGGCCGATACCGGCCCCCGCCGCGAACGAGCTACCCATCGCGACATAGTGAGCGCCAGGCGGCAAGGTCGCGAAACGACCCGAATGGTTCGTCGCGGCGCAGCCGCTTAGAAAGGCAAGGGGTAGCGCGCTGAGGCCAGAAGATAGTCTCATCACGGGCGCGGCAGCCTGTTCAGTAGACCTTGGGCGCGCAGCCATTCCTGAAGCAGTTCGGGCCAATGGGAGAGCGCGGGGTCTGCGCCGCCGAACCCGGTTCCATGCTGACCATTTGCGAAAATGTGGGTCGTGTCCCACGGGGTGGTGTAGGAACCGTCGATCCGCAGTAGGATCAGGTTCGGGTCAGGCAGCCAGAGCTGGCAGGCTGACAATGGGGTTATGGCTTACCGAGCCGAGGGTTTCCAGCGTCATGTAACGGCGTGACACCGCCCACTCATCATTCTGTTCCAGCATGAGTGCTCCGACGAGGCGGACGACGGCGGCGTCATTCGGAAAGATGCCGATGACATCGGCCCTTCGCTTGATCTCCTTGTTCACCCTTTCCAGCGGGTTGGTCGACGCGATCTGCGCCCAGTGCTCCTTCGGGAAGGTCATGTAGGCAAGCACGTCCTCGCGCGATCCGGCCATCATGTCGGCCAGCTTCGGGAACTTCTCGCGCAGGGCATCGGCGACCTGTTCCCATTGCTGGTGAGCCGCTTCAGCCGTTTCCTGCGCAAAGATCGTCTTGATCATGGCGATGACTGCCGGTCGCTGCTTGGGCGCGGCATGTGCCAGCGCATTGCGCATCCAGTGGACCCGGCAGCGTTGCTGGCTCGCGGCGAACACCTTGCTGGCGGCGGCGCGCAACCCCTTGTGGTCGTCCGCGATGACCAGCTTTACCCCGCGAAGTCCCCGGTCGGCGAGCGAGCGCAGGAAGGCTTTCCAGAAGGGTTCCGCTTCTGAAGGGCCGGTGGCAACGCCCAGAACCTCGCGCCGACCATCGGTGTTGACGCCGACGGCGATTATCGCCGCCGTCGAGACGATCCGCCCGCCCTCGCGGACCTTGAGGTAGGTGGCGTCGATCCACAGGTAGGGCCACTCGCCCTCGATCGGCCGCTGCAGGAAGGCGTTCACCCGTTCGTCGATCTCGGCCACCAGACGGCTCACCTGGCTCTTCGAGACGCCGCTGGCGCCCATCGCCTTGACCAGATCGTCGACCGAGCGAGTCGAGACACCGTGGACGTAGGCTTCCTGGATCACCGCCGCCAACGCCTTCTCAGCCGTGCGGCGTGGCTCAAGGAAGCTCGGGAAGTAACTGCCCTTCCTGAGCTTGGGGATCGCCAGCTCGATCCGGCCGGCCCGAGTGTCCCAGCCCCGTTCGCGATAGCCGTTGCGGTGGTTGAGCCGCGCCGGGCTGCGACTGCCCGCAGCCGCACCCGTTCTGGCCTCAATCTCCAGATCCATCATGCGCTCGGCGGCAAATGCCAGCATATCGCGCACCAAATCGCTGTCTGCCCCTTGCTCAATCAGCTCAACAAGGGCCATTCTGTCGTCGGTCATCGTCTTCTTCTCCAGGTTCGAGTTCGCATCCGAACCCTACCAGAAGATCGACGGTGGCCACCCTCTCAGAGAAACCTTCCTACACCACCCCGTGGGACACGACCAAAATGTGCATTTCGACCGGCACCTTTGCTGCCACCAGCTTTTGGTAAAAGCGAATGATTCCATCAGCTGGGACCAGATTGTCCGTAGTCGTATGATAGATGAATGTCGGCGGGAAGCCTGCACCGACCTGCTCTATCGGGCGATATCGAGCATAATCCTTCGGCACGCACGATGTCCGCACGAATTTACAGTAGGACGATTGCCCGTCTGCGCCGATCGCCATGCCTTCCAGCCAAGGATAGGCAAGGACTACGAAGTTGGGCTTGCTACTGTTGCGTTCGACTGGATCGGCGGATGCTAAGTCGCCAGCATTGGCCTCCACGGCCGTTGTAGCCGCCAAATGTCCGCCAGCAGAAAATCCGACCATCCCTATCCGTTCGGGATTGATCCCGAAACGCTGCGCGTTAGCGCGAACATATCGCACGGCTCTTGCTCCATCGAGGAGCGGCGTGGGCAAGTGCGCCTTGGCGCCGACCCTGTATGAGAGCACAAAGGCGGTGACCCCGCGCGAGGCGAACCAGTCGGCAACGGGGCGCCCCTCCAACTTCGTTGCAAGAGAAACGTAGGCCCCGCCCGGCGCGATGATCACTGCACTACCTACGGCCGTGCCGATATGGGGCTTGAACAGCGTAAGTGTTGGCACTTCCTCCTCACTGTCGCTGGAAGCCTCCGATGCCCGACCGTCCCAGAGGCGGTAAGTCTCGATTCCCAGCTGAACCGCGGGCACTGGAGTAGCTGCCGTACCCGAACGGGAAGGCAGCGCATGGGCGGCATTTACGGAGAGTAAAAATAAATGCAGTGTCAGCGCCTTCAACATCCTCACAAAAAGCCTCCTGAAAGCGTCGCTCGTGAATTGTTGTCGAGCCAAAAGTGCGAAGCAATGATGGTGATGGCGGACCTGTTGTTGCCGCCGATCTATCGGGCATGACCTGCCTTCCGGCCGGATTGCCCCATCATCTGCGCCCGGCCAAAGCGTCATCCCATCGATTAGCGAATGAAATCGAAATACCACCTGAGGCACTCCAGCGGCACGGCGACAGCGTCAGCGTGGCAGACCGGTCAATTCTCCTGCTCCACCCCCACGAGCCTGACCGGTCCGAGCAGTCCGGAAGGCAGCAGAGGCGAATTTGCGCGATAGGGCGATGAAGGCGCAAAGGCGACGGGCCTGACCCCAGGCTGCTTGTCACCGATCAGGCGGTTGGGCCAGAGATTGACGACGCTAATTTCCAGCCGGTTGCGGCCTGGCCTGAGCGCATGGGTGACATCCAGTCGATAGGGCGAATGCCATTGCGGCGGGAAGGCCATGCCGTTAACCTTGACGCTGGCAATCTCATGGACCGTGCCCAGATCCAGTTCGATGCGACGGCCAGTCCGCAACATGCCCGCAGCAAGATCGACCTCCTTGATATAGCGCACATTGCCGGAAAAATAGCGAATGCCGGGATCTGTCGTCTGCGGCCAGGATATAAGCCTGTCGAACCGCGCGGTTGGCGGCGCGCCGCGGCCGGGCTCGAACGCGAGCATCCAGGGGCCCTCTACTTGCATCAGCGCTGTCTCTATAGACCTGGGTGCCGTCCAGTCCGTCAATCGCGTAGCGCTGGGAAACACGACAAAGGCGGATTCCTCCGGGGCCAGCCTAACCGAGACATCCACGCCATCGGGCTGCTGGCGATAGCTCAGCGGTGTCATGCTGCCACTGTCGGCCTTCCACAATTCAGGCGCACGGCCCGTGACGCGGAAGCGAAGCGACATGTCGCGCGCCACTTTCTGCTGATTGCTCAGGAAATAGATATCGGTCTGTCCGTTCCGGCGATGCTGCCAGAGGATGGATTGGGCATCCTCTGGCGTGGCAAAGGCGATATCGGGCGTGAGGCGCGCTGCATCGATCGCCTGGGCGATAGTGGCGTAGACCTGTGCTGCCCCTTGCCCATCGCTGGCGCTGCCGCGCGCCTTTCTCCCCCAAAGTCGTGCAGCGATCCTTTCGATCTCGGCGTCGGGACTCATCACCCCGAGGCCGCCCAGCGGTCGCTGCGCCACGACGATCCCGCCCGAGCGCACGAGCGCCTCGATCTTCTGCAGGGCAGGCAGGGTGAAGCGCCGTATCCTATCGGGGACATACAGAAAACGATAGCGCATCCCGCTCGGGGTCACGATCTTCCCGTCGCGCACGGATAACAATGTGAGCAACGCCTCGGGACCGACATAATCATAATCATGGCCTGCCGGAATGTCGGTTTCGAGCCGATCGACATATTGCTCCGAAAGGCTGCGCTCCTCGCCATAGAAATAGGCGATGTCGGCTATCGGCTGCCCCTGCTGGAGCATGTGGGAGGTCCGGCCGAGATAGGTGATCCAGGGGCCCGCCAGCTCCGCCCAGCTTTCGTTGCGGTTGAAATATTGGCCGAAGATGAAGAGGGACAAACCCGGCTTTGCGTCGACAAGCGGCTGATGATGCGATTCATGCAATAGCAGCCGATTGATACCGCTCGCAAAAATCCGGTCTGCCACCGGCCGAAGCATTGCAGGGGAAAAGGACCAGGGATCCTGGATCGCCGCGACGGTCAACGCCTCGGCTGCAGCCAGCTTCTTACCATAGACATGGGCGACCGATGCGCTTTCCTTCAGATCCGCCCGCAATGTCGGCTGTCCCGGTCCGGTGGAGAAAGGGCGATACCAATATTCTGCGGTCGGAATGTCCGAGCGGGCCTTGAGCGCCATGCCATCGACAATGGCTCTGGGGAAATCGCCCTGCGCTTCGGAATAATAGGTCATGCCCCGGGCGTGGAGTGACCGGGCAAGGACAGCATGATGATTTTCGGCCACCATTTCCTTGAGGTTCTTGCGAAAATCGAAAAGAAATGCCTCCGAAAGCGCAACATTACCCACCACTCGGCCGGTCAGCACGGGCAGGTAGGGCACGGGGTCATAGCCTTGCCGAGTACGAAACTCTGCCAGCATGGCAGGGGTCCAGTTCTGCACCCCTGCTTCCCAGCTGTCGGTCAGCATCGAACCTATGCCCGCCGGCCCCAGGCGCCCACCGCTCGCATGCTCATAAAGGCCCAGATAATGATCGAGATAGCGCGTCACCGCCGCCCGATCGAGCTTATCGACTTCAAGGCCAGTCGCACCGGGCTCTGCCGGCGCATTGACCGCGCCGGTGAGCGACCATCCCATACGGACTATGGTCCAGCGGCCAGCCGGCGGCGTCCAGTCGAGCGAGCCATCGGCCCGCAGACGATCGGTGAGCCAGACCACCTTGCCCAGCGAGACGGCGTCCCCCCGGGCGATCGGCGCCGGCCGGGACGCCTCTTCGCTGATGGTCGACTGGAAACCGGCCTTGGCCTCGAACCCGTTGACACGGCCACCGGTGAGAAAGGCAAGGCGCGTGATCGTGAAGCTGCCAACAGGCTTTTTGGGCAGAATCTCGCCAAGCGCCGAGCGGACCTCCAATGTCTGGGGTGTCAATTTCAGCCGGAACCGGGTCGCGGCCACCGGCGTGAAAGCCGTTGTTTCCTGCGGCGCAGGGTGGATAAGCTGATCACCCGCGGCTTCTATGCTCGCTTGCGCGACGGCTATCCAGCGACCATCCCCCGCCTGTGCCTCAAGCAGGGCCTGCGCATCCTCGCGCAGGCCGATCGTGAAGGCGCCGAGCCGAACGGGCCGACGATAGGAGATTTCGATCTGGACGCCTCCCGCCCCTTCGAAGCCGAGCTTGAGCGGCCGGTCAGCTGGAACGGGCAGAGTGAGCGGGGACCGCCCGGACATACCGACATGCTCGATGCGCGCGGGGATGGCGTCCTGTTCGTCACGCGGCGTTGGAAAGGCGATGACAGCCGTATCGCCATAGGCCTGGCTTGCGCTCCTGCCCTCCTCGATCTCCTGGAAGGGCCCGGTCACCTGCGGTGGCAGTGCGAGCCGGCCACGAAAGGGCCTGCCGCCCACGACACGGGTTTCGCTCCAGACATATTTCTTCATGCCATCGGCGGGGACGACCCAGGGACCGCCCGTCTCGCTCCAGCCCGGCGAGCCGGCAATGCCAAACTCGAAGCCGGCATCATGCGCCTGACGAAGCGACTGGTTGAAAATTGCCTGCCACTGATCCGACATGAAGGGGATGGCAGGCTTCACCACGGCCGGCGTTGGCAGCTTGCCGCCTGAAAAGGCATGCACGCCGCCAATACCGATACGCTGCATCCATTCCAGGTCAAGCCGCGCGCCCTCGGCGGAGATATTCCCGCCCATCCAGTGCCACCAGAGGCGCGGCCTTGCCTCGGGCGGCGGCGTTTCAAATCCTTCACGCAGCGTGTCGAGCGCCGAAGGCTCCGCCTTCATGGCAGTCGTGCCGAGCCCGACCAGCACCATCGCAAGAGCGCCCAACCCGACCGACCGGTGCCGCAATCGGCTCTTTTCAGGCGCAAATAACCACATGTCCCTCTCCGCATTTTATGCGACAATCTATCGCATAGATGGATGCATCTGCTCCGGTCAAGTATGGTTTGACGGGCCGATATTACGAGATGCAAGCGCCTGCGAACAGCGGTTCCTGCGCTTGGTTGCCGCTCCGGCGCATGCACCGGGACATTGCTTGACAAGCCTGCCATCTCCCACTTATGCGATTGTATGTCGCATAGTTCAAGATCGGCCCGGCAGCTTGAGTCGGGATATGCGGCGACCAGGAACGGACAGGGATAGTCCGTCGACAAAAGGAGGGGATTTTTCCATGAAAGCATTTCATGCCGTTCATTGGGGTGTCAGTTTGGGCGCCGTGCTGATGGCAACGCCCCTGCTCGCGCAGACAGCGCCAGCGGAGCAGGCGGCCCCCGGCGCTTCGGCGATCACCGACATCATCGTGCAGGCCCGGCGACGGGAGGAGGATGTCCAGGACGTCCCTGCCGTGATCGACGCGGTCACCAGCGCGCAGATCGACAAGCTCAACCTGCGCAGCTTCAACGACGTCCAAGCGCTCGTCCCGGGTCTCGAACTGTCCTCCAACGCCAATGGCATCGGCGCCAATGCAAAGCTGCGCGGCATCAATTTCGACGTCAACGCGAGCGGCAATAATCCGACCGTAGAATTTTATTTTAATGACGCGCCCATCACCGCAGGCGCCATCATCCAGCAGATGTATGATATCGGCCAGATCGAGGTGCAGCGTGGCCCACAGGGCACCTTGCGTGGGCGTGCTTCGCCATCGGGTTCGATCACCGTGAGCGCGAAGAAGCCCGACCTTTACGGCTATGGCGCCTATGTCGATCTCACTGCGAACGATATCGGGACGATGAACGCGAAAGGGGCCGTCAATATTCCCGTGATCGAAGGCATATTGGCTTTGCGCGCGGCCGGGGTATGGGACGAGAATGAGGGAGACCGGGTTCGCGCCGCAAACAATCCCGATCCGCGTTCGACAACTACCAGCGGCCGTCTGAGCGCAATTGCCAAGCCGCTCGACTGGCTCAGCTTCGAGGGCACCTATCAATATCTCAAGCGCAACGCGCAAAGCTACGATCAGGCCATTTCCTTCAGCGAAGCCAACCCCGATGCGGCCCCCAGCCCTGTCCTGATCACGGCCGAGGATCGGCTCTCCCTCCAGGAACGGCCGCGTCCGATCCATCAACGTTTCGAAATCTATAATTGGCGTGCGGAAGCCGCCCAAATGGGGCAGAAGCTGATCTATCAGGGGCAGCATTATACCCAGAAGCTCTACTCTGCGGACAATTTCGACGACGCGATATTTTTCCCTGGCCAGATCGTCGACCAGGTGACCAACACCCGGGCCAAGGCCACCTCGCATGAAGTCCGTTTGCAGAATGAAGAACGGGTCTTCGATTTTCTCGACTATGTGATCGGCTTCTTCGACTATAAGAATGCGTCTCGAACCAATCTTACGACACCCACGGTCGTCCGCCTGCCCCTGCTCTTTGGCGGCGGGGTCGCCCAGATCGTCAATACGCCGATCGCCCGGCCGACCAACGAGCATGAACAGTCCTTCTTCGGCAACCTTACCGCCCATATCGGGAAGGACACGGAAATCTCGGGCGGCCTGCGGCGGATCGACTACAGCTTTGTCGGCAATTTCAGCGTTGGCGGCCGGGTCATCGATGCGCAGGATCGCGACGAAGGCAAGCTCATCTATAATGCTTCGGTAAAGCACAACTTCTCGCCCGACTTCATGGTCTATGCCAGCACCGGCAGTTCCTGGCGCCCGGGCCTGACCGCTATCGGCGATTTCAACCTGGCGCCATCCGCGCTCGAAAAATCCTTCGTCAACGTACCGCCGGAAAGCTCCAAATCCTACGAGCTTGGCTTCAAGAGCACATTGCTGGGCGGGCGGGCGCAGTTCAACGTCACGGCCTATCACCAAAAATTCAAGAATTTTCCTTACCGCTCGCCAACCGGGATCTTCTACGTCAACACCGTTGCGGTCACCAATGCATCAGGAACGGTCACGGGGGTCAGTCAACAGGTCGGTCAGTTCAATTTCGTCTCGCCCGTGCCGGTTGAGGTCAACGGCGTGGAGGCCGATTTCAACCTTGCCGTTGGCAGCCGCCTCAATATCGGCGTCAATGGCAGCTATTCGCTCGGCAAGATCAAGAATGGCGTGGTCGCCTGCAATGACATAAATGGCGACGGCATTCCCGATGTAACAACGGGCACCCCCAGTCTTGCCGACCTGCAGGCGGCCGTCGGCGCCGACAATCTGGCGACCTGCCGCAGCAATCAGCGGTCGGCCTTCCTGCCGCCGTTCAGCGCATCGCTCCAGGGCGAGTATCGCATCCCGATATCGCGCGCGACCGACAGCTATGTGCGCGGCATCTTCTCCTACAATGGCAAGTCGCAGGGCGACCCCACCAATCCATTCGACAATGTGTCCGACTATGGCCTTCTCAATCTCTACGCCGGCGTCCGTGGTACGGACGGAAACTGGGAACTCTCCTTCTTCGCCAAGAATCTCTTCGACACGACGAAGGTGATTTCGCGGACCAATCCCTATTTCACCTCCTATCAGCAATTGGGGTTCGGCGGCTTCAGCAACGGCGCACCGGTCTTCACCGGCCCCACCGGGGCATCGGCAACCAGCACCTACACCGGCGGCAGCCTGACACCCCCCAGGGAGTTCGGCGTCAATTTCCGCTTCGCCTTCGGTACCCGCTAGAATTCCGGACAATAATGCCTGCATGGGCTGACTGAAGAGGCGGTGCATGCAGGCATTTTACAAGAGGCCATTACATGATCATCGCGTCCACCCTTCTTCTTGCCGGTCTGGCAGGGGCAGTATCGCCGCCGGCCACCGCGAAAGTCGCAGGTGCTGGACAGGCCGCGCACCAGGAGAGCGGTGGCCGAGAAACGCACGCGCTCGATAGCGGATGGCGCTTTTCTTTCGGCGAAACAGACGACGCCCCTGCCGCATCGGACTTTGCAGACAGCCAATGGGAGAAGGTGCAACTCCCGCATAGCTGGAACCGGTTGGGGAGCTATGGCGACACGCGCTCGCCCCGGACGGACAATCGGCAGGGCATCGGCTGGTACAGGCTGAAACTGCACGCGCCGCGCGCAGAAGCACGCCGTCGCTTCTATCTCGACTTCGGCGCTGTCAGCAAGATTGCCGACGTCTGGGTCAACGGTGTCCATGTCGGGACCCATAAGGGCGCGTTCGCCCGCTTCCGGATCGATGTCAGTGATCACTGGAAGCCCGGTGAAGACAATGTCATCGCCGTTCGGGCCGACAATTCCAAGCCGGTAGATGGCAGTGCCACGGCACAAATCCTGCCACTGGCCGGCGATTTCTTCGTCCATGGCGGCATCTACCGCGCCGTATCCCTGCTGTCCCTGCCGGCCACCAGTTTCGATCCACTCGACTATGGCGGACCAGGCCTCTATGCGCGCACCATGTCGGTCGGCTCCGCTTCCGCCCGGATCGCGATCCTTGCCCGCCTGCGCAATCAGGATCGTCCCCATCGCGCCCTGCAATGGAAAACCCGCATCATCGACGCGTCAGGGCAAGTGGTGGCAGAGGCTGATCGCCGGATCGACCTGCCACACGGACAGAGCGAGCAGCAGATCGCGATCGACTTGCCCTCCCCGCATCTGTGGAACGGCACAGCAGACCCCTATCTCTATCGGATCCGCTCGGATCTGCATGATGGCAGGCAGATCCTTGACAGCGTATCCCAACCGCTCGGCGTCCGCAGCTTCCGCGTCGATGCCGACAAGGGCTTCTTTCTCAACGGCGCCCATCTAGCCCTGCATGGCGTCTCGCGCCATCAGGATCGCCCCGATGTCGGCTGGGCGCTGACACCGAAGGATCATGCACAGGACATGGCCATAGCAAGGGAGATGGGCGCGAACAGCATTCGCCAGGCCCATTATCAGCAGGCCGATGAATGGAGCGACGAGGCCGACCGGGCCGGCATGGTGACATGGGCCGAGTTGCCCTATGTCACCTCGCCGAGCATCACGGGCGGTGAAGGCAGCCCCGAGACCTGGGCAAATGCCGAACAGCAGCTGCGCGAGCTCATCCGCCAGAATTACAACCACCCCTCGATCATGATGTGGTCGGTGGGCAATGAGGTGGATTCAGCCAAGGGCTTTGCCGTGGGCAAGGCCATGATGCGGCCTCTGGCTCTGCTCGAGCGGATGAATGCCATCGCCAAGCAGGAAGATCCCTATCGCCCGACCATCTTCGCCGATTGCTGCGAGGATCTCACCCTCGTCAAGACGGCGGGAGAAAAGCTCGCCGGCACGACCGATCTCATTGGCTATAATCGCTATTATGGCTGGTATTATCCCCAGCCTCTCAAGGCACGCGCGCAGCTGGGTGCACAGCTTGATCATTTCCACGCCAAGCATCCGGCCCTGCCGCTATCGCTTTCCGAATATGGAGCAGGCGGCGCAGTCTCCCAGCATTCCGACAATATCGCCGACGCGTTCCTCAACTTCACCGGAACGCCCCATCCCGAAGAATATCAGGCCTGGTATCATGAGCAGAACTGGCCAGCGATCCAGGAACGTCCCTTCGTCTTTGCCAGCTGGGTGTGGAACCTTTTCGATTTTGCGAGCGACCTGCGCCGCGAGGGCGATTCCATCGACCTCAACAACAAGGGGCTGGTTACGGCCGATCGCCGCACGCGCAAGGACGCCTACTATTATTATCAGGCGCAATGGTCCTCCAAGCCCATGCTCCATCTCACCGGCAAGCGCTATGTGGAACGGGCCTACCGGGTCGTGACGATCAAGGCCTATACCAATGCGGCAAGCGCCGATCTCATCCTCAACGGCCGCGCTCAGGGTTCAGTGCCGTGCCCGGGGGGGATATGTCTCTGGCCTGGCATCGGCCTGCAGCCTGGCCCCAACCAGATCACGGCGAGCGCCAGCCTCAAGGGCATGCCGCTCACTGACGCAATGACGCTGGACGGCCCTGATCCGGCCAAAGGCATCTACGTCAACGCAGGCGATATGGGCAGCGCGACCATTGCCGGACACAGATATGGGTCCGATGACTTCGTGACGGGCGGGATCGCGGCAGTGCTAAATATGGGCGGCTTTGCCGGACAGCGCATGATGGCGCCGCGCTCAGTCGCGACCGATATTCCCGGCCTCTATGACTATTGGCGCGAGGGCGAGAATTTCAGCTACAGAATTCCTGTCCCCAATGGCCGCTGGACGGTCACGATCTACAGTTTCGAGCCGCGCAAGTCGCTAAGCGAGCCGGTGCTCATGACGGTCAGGGCAAATGGCAGAGAGGCGCTCTCGCCCTTCGATGTGGCGCATGAGGCCGGCGGCCCCATGCGCGGCCTTGCAAAATCCTTCGACGCGGTCGTGAAGGACGGCATGCTGCAGCTCGACTTTGCCGGCAACCAGGGTCGCGCCGTGGTAGCGGCGATTGCGGTCACGCCGCGTTGACATCGGCGGCACTGCGCTTGCCTTCATGACGAATGATATCAGGAGAGAGACATGAACGAAGATGGGCTGAGCCGCAGAGCGATCCTTGGCGGCGGATCCATTGCAGCCCTTGGCGCCGCCGTTGCGCCTGCGGTAATGGCACAGGATAATCTCGTTCCCGTGCGCATTGACATCCGTCACAAGACCGGCCCCCTCCCCCATATCTGGAAAGAGTGCGTGGGCTCCGATCGCGCCGCGATCACGCTGCGCGAAACTTGGCGTAATGACCTGCGACGCTGGACCAACGAGGCGGGTACGCAGCGCGTACGTTTCCATGGCATCTTTGCCGATGAGATGGCGGTCATGACGCCGACCATCCTCAGTCGCGGCAAGGTAACGCCGAATTTTCAGCGCGTGGATCAGGTCTATGACGGGCTTCTCGCCAACAATGTGAAGCCCTTTGTAGAACTCTCCTTCATGCCAAAGGGCCTGGCTGCAGGAACGACCAGCTTCTTCTTCTATGGCGGCATCATCACGCCACCCAAGGCGAATGACGCATGGGCCGACTTCATCAAGGCCTTCGTCACCCATCTGGTCGCGCGCTATGGCCTTGCCGAAGTGCGCCAATGGCCCTTCGAGGTCTGGAACGAACCCAATCTCAGCGTCTTCTGGACCGGCACCAAGGAACAATATTTCGAATTCTACCGGGTGACGGCGCTCGCGATCAAGTCGATCGACAGCCAGATCCAGGTCGGTGGCCCATCGACGGCCTCGGTCGAATGGATTGCCGACTTTGCCAGCTATTGCGCGACCTCCAACACCCCGGTCGATTTCTTCACCACCCATGTCTATGCTGGCGACTCCCAGGACAAGCTGTTCGGCAAGGGCACGGCGCGCTCTTCGCAGAATGACGTCATTCCGCGCGCGATCCGCCAGGCGCGTGGGCAGATCGATGCCAGTCCCTTTGCGGGCAAGCCGCTCTGGATCACCGAATGGTCCTCCGACAGCCCGGCCATGATAACCCATGTCATCAAGGAAAGCCTTCCCTATTGCCAAGCCATGTCCCCTTGGGTGATGAGCTGCGAATATGAGGAACTGGGCATTGCCGACTATATCCTTAAGGAGGGTGACAGCGGCTGGGGAATGATCAGCGCCGGAATAGCCAAGCCATCCTTCAACACCTATAAGCTCCTCAACGCCCTGGGTCCTGAACGCCTCGAAGCGGACGGCCCCGTGCTGGCTTCCCGGCGCGAAGACGGCATGATCGCGGCACTGGTCTGGAACCTTGCGGATGTGACGCAGCCCTCGGGCATTCCAGGCCTCAGCCACAGCCGCAGCGTCCGCGGCGAGGCAAAATCGCTTCTTGTGGATATCGCCGGCGCCCGTCCGGGACAAAGCGTATCGGTCCGCTATGTCGACCAGGAGCGCGGATCGCCGATGCCAACCTGGCGCGAAATGGGCTCGCCACAATATCCCAGCCGCCAGCAAATCGACACGCTGCGGGAGCGGGCCGATATCGCACCAGCGCAAAAAATGCGCCTTGATCGGCAGGGCAGGCTGACCCTCTCCCTGCCTCCGGAAGGGGTCGCCCTGCTCGAATTGCAGGGCTGAGCACCGATCTAAATTTGGGCGCGTAGAAATCGCCGCGACATATAATTCAAAAGTTGAATTATTTTCTTGCAAGCCTTGCTGGGCGGTCATAGCCTTTGATCGAGAGGAACGAGGCACAGCCCTCATTGAAAGGAACACAGCATGAAATCGATCGTCATCGCCATGAGCATGGCCCTTGCAGGAACAGCGCCGCTGTCTCCGGCCCATGCCCAGCCCGCAACTTCCTCCTCGCCCGCTTCTGCCTACAATGTCGATACCACCGACATCGGCACGCTGCTCGACGATGCGGCGGCCAAGGCCGTTGTCGACAAGCATCTTCCCGGCTTCTCGGCCAATGCCCAGATCGACATGGCGCGCGGCATGACCCTCAAGGCCGTACAGCAATATGCGCCCGACATGGTGACGGACAAGGCATTGGCGGCGATCCAGCTGGACCTGGCCAAATTGCCCACTCCCAAATGAGAGGCGGCCGGGGTTGCCATCGGATCATCGCCCCGTGATGATGGGACGATGACGTCACCTCCCGAAAAGATGGCGCTCGCGTGGGAAGAAATCGGGCTGATCTATGAAGGCCTCGCCTTCGCCTCTCGCCCCCTGCGAGCGCTGACCCACGACATTAACGAGCGCCATGATCTGGGCCCGCGCGGCAGCTGGATCCTGCTCATGATATCGAGTGGCACGTTGCACCCGCTCGATATTGCCGCCACCCTCCAGATCGGGCGCAGCCTGGTGACGGCAGAACTGGTTCGCCTGGAAAAGGCCGGCCTGCTGGTGATGCGCAAGGCGCCGCGCGACCAGCGCCGCACGGAACTGACCCTGTCGGCGCAGGGGCAGGAAATCTGCACGCATCTGCGCCTTGCGATGGCAGGGATGATCCAGGAAAGATGGGCTCGTTACAGCCCGCAAGAGATACGCCTGTGCATAAAGATGCTGCAGGACATAAGGCGCGAACCACCACAGTGATGATCGCCCCCATGTCCTGCAGTCCAGGCGTCGTGGAATCCGGTCGACAGGCGGATCTCCTCTCGTTAGTCCGCCTGCCGCCTTTACGAAAAGCTCAATCCTCAGGTGCGATGGTGATCCGCAAGCCTTCGAGCGCAGCGGTGAACTGTACCTGACAGGCCAGGCGCGAGTGCTCCGTCCGATGCTGCGACGTATCGAGCAGATCGCTTTCATCCTCACTGATCGGAGGCATGCGATCGACAAATTCCGGGTCGACATAGACATGACATGTCGCACAGGCACAGCAACCGCCGCACAGGGCCACCATATCGTCGAACCCGGCATCGCGCACGATTTCCATGACGCTGCGGTCCACCTCTGCCCCGACGGCCTGCTGCACGCCGCTACGATCCGTAACCAGAATCTCAGGCATTTCC
The DNA here is from genome assembly GCF_034424525.1 of Sphingobium yanoikuyae. Lineage (NCBI taxonomy): Bacteria > Pseudomonadati > Pseudomonadota > Alphaproteobacteria > Sphingomonadales > Sphingobiaceae > Sphingobium > Sphingobium yanoikuyae. Next base: position 1,233,257 of record NZ_CP139979.1, on the reverse strand, counting down.
CCTCTTCCTTTCACAAGTTTGTTTCGCATTTCACGCCTGGCTCCATCCGCCTGCATTCCCGATGTCACCGAGCAGGGCCCTGCTGCGGAGCCTCATTTCAGGCTGGCATTGCTTCAACACCCCTCTTACGAGGCTCCCTCATCTTTTTGATTGACGGACGGGCAGAACTGTTCCTTCAAAAAAGATCGTCGGATGCAGGAGGCAGTTTCGTGGCAGGCAAGAAGACCCTTCAGGAAAGCCCCGCGGCAAGCGACTCACGATCGCGCAAACTAAGCGACACAGAGTCGCATAGTTTTCAAGGCAGGCGCTCGTCAAGCCGCACCGATCCGCGACAGGTACGCAGCGCTCAGGCGTTGCGCCAGGCTCTGCTGCAGTTGCTGGCGGTCAAATCATTCGACCAAATCACGATCCGGGAAATCTGCGAAACCGCCCATGTCCATTATGCGACATTCTTTCGCCATCACAACGACAAGGAAGGCATGCTCGATCATGTCGCCAAGGAAGAGATCGATCGCCTCGTCGCCTTCTCCCTCCCTGCTGGCCACAGATTGGAAGGCTATCGCGCCTTGTGCGACTATGTGCATTCTCACCGCGGTTTGTGGAGAGCATTGCTGACGGGCGGTGCGGGTGGCGCCATGCGCGAGGAACTTATGCGCCTCTCCAAGAATCTGGCAGGCCTGTTTCAGGAGTATCGCAGTTGGCTGCCTCAGGAGCTTTCGATCATCTGCAGCACGACACTCATCGTCGAGACACTCTCCTGGTGGCTGACGCAGGAGGAAGCCGCCTATTCCTCTGACCAGATAGCGGTGATGCTGGACGAACTTGTGGAGTCCGCGGTTATCGCACCCCGGCCCGGGCCGCGCTGAGAGATAAGGTCCAAGCAGCTTTTTTTCGATCGCCCTGCCCGTGGCCTAACCTCGATGGATAAAAAAACGGCGCGCCCGGAGAGAATGGGCGCGCCGCAGTCCTGCGCGCACTTTTGGGAAGGCTGCACGCAAAATCCATGACCTTGGAGGCGGAAGACCGGCCATTTCCAAACCGGGAAACCAGCCAATCGACAATCTATGCGACTCATAATCGCATAGATATCATCTCGTCAATCCGGCTTCTATTGCGGGCCATTCCAAGGCGGCCATAATGAACGAGGTGCGGAAACGCGTGGATGTGAGCAGCTTGACGACACGGACGGACGAACTTATGCGACAATCAATCGCATAGATTCGCCACCAAGGGCGAAACAGGGAGTGGGCACATGACGGCACTGGAAGAGCGCGACTATTTTACCGATCACGAGATCCTCAAGGATCCTTATTCCTTTTTCGAGGCGGTGCGCGCCCATGGCCCGGTCTACCAGCCGCCCGGCAGGGATTATCTGATCGTCACCGGCTTTGACGAAGCGCTCGAAGTGCTCAAGAACAATGCCGATTTCTCCGCGATCATCGGTCTCCAGGGCGCCTCCGCGCCGCTTCCCTTCGAGCCGCAGGGGTCGGACATCACGGCGCAGATCGAGGCGCATCGCGACCAGATCTTGGGCGGAGACCTGCTCGTCAATTATGACGATGACCTGCACACCCGGATGCGCTCGCTGCTCAACAAGCTGTTCACACCCTCGCGTCTCAAGGCCAATGAAGCCTTTATCCAGTCCTATTCGGACGAAATCGCCCGGACGATCACCGCCAAGGGCGGGTGCGAACTGATCAAGGAGGTCGCGACCCCGTTCGTGACCCTGGTGATCGCCGATCTGCTGGGAGTGCCTGCTGCCGACCGCCAGATGTTCATGGACGTGATCGAGGCCGCACCTCCGCCCGGGAGCCTCGACACGGGGGAGAATGACTATAGCTCGCCGGATCATCCCTTGGTCGTCATGGGCGGCTATTTCGCCAATTACATCCAGGACCGCCGGGACAATCCGCAGGACGACATTCTCACCGAATTTGCTCGTTCCACCTTCCCAGACGGCAGCGTGCCGGACACGATCGAGCTGGTGAAGATGGCGACGTTCCTCTTTGGAGCGGGCCAGGACACCAGCGCCAAGCTGCTGGGAAATTCGATCCGCTTCATCACCGATCAGCCTGGGCTCCAAGATCGCCTGCGGGCAGACCCCTCGCTCATTCCCCAGTTGCTGGAGGAAGTGCTGCGCCTGGAAGGATCGACCAAGCAGACCGCGCGCCTTGCGCGCCGGGACACGAAGATCGGTGACCTCCCCGTCCCGGCCGGCACCAGGATCCTGGTTGCACTCGCCGCTGCCAACCGCGACCCGGCACGCTGGGACAATCCGGGCGCGTTCGAACTCGATCGGCCCAAAATCAAGGAGCATGTCGCCTTTGGCCGGGGCAAGCATGTCTGCGCGGGTGCCCCGCTCGCGCGCGTCGAAGTGCGGATCATCCTTGAAAAGATGCTGGCCTATACCTCCAATATCGACCTCGATGAAGCGGTCCATGGCCCGCGTGGCGATCGCGTCCTCGACTTCGAGCCCAGCTTCATCATTCGCGGCCTGTCGGAACTGCATGTTAAGCTCAGCCCGGCGGCCGGAGTCGATCTGACGCCTGCGTCAGCCGAACCAGCCGTCAAGCCCCAGGAAAAGACGGCGAGCGACTATTCGACGGCCAAGACCAGGATCGGCGAACTGCTCGCCAACCCCATGACGCTCGCGGTGCTCGACCGCCATTTTCCGGGCATGAGCCAGGACAAAAGGCTCGCCATGGCCAAGGGGATGACGCTGCGTTCGGTTCAGAAATTTGCCCCGGGCCAGTTCAGCGACGCCGCGCTTGATGCCGTCGACGCAGATCTCGCGGCGATCTGAGGGCTGCAGCACAATAGAATAATCCGGTTCAAGGGAGAGGAAGATGAGCAGCAGCAAGGTTGTCGTCGTCACGGGCGGCGCATCGGGCATAGGTCTCGGAATCGTGAAGCGGTTCGTGCAACAAGGGCACCGCGTCGCCATGCTCGACGTTCAGGAGGCGCTTCTTGAAAAGGAAGCCGCCGTCCTGCGTGGCCAAGGTGCCATCATATTGCCCCTCGTCGTCAACGTCGCCGATCGCACCAGCATCGATGATGCCTATGCGAAGGTCCGCGCGGAGCTTGGCCCCATCGCCATCGTCGTCGCCAATGCCGGCATCTCCGAAAGCATAGGCTTTGATGATATCACGGTCGACATCTGGCAGCGGATGATCGACATCAACCTGACCGGCGTCTTCCACACTGTCCAGGCCGCGCTGCCGGACATGCGGCAGGCCGGCTGGGGCCGGATCATAACCATCTCGTCCCAGGCCGCCCAGTCGGGCGCCATGGACCGGGCCCATTATGCTGCGGCCAAGAGCGGGGTCATCGGTCTCACCCGGTCGCTTGCCCGGGAACTCGCGGCCCACGGCATCACGGTCAACACCATACCTCCCTCGGTGGTCGCAACGCCCATGGCCGATCAGGGCATTGCTGCTGGAACATTTCCGCCGCTCGAGATCATCGCCCAGCATATTCCGATCCCGCGTCCGGGAACCCCCGACGATATCGCAGCGGCCTGTGAATATCTGGCGTCGGATGGAGCCAGCTATGTGACCGGGCAGGTGCTGGCGGTCAATGGCGGCATGTTCATCGGCTGACCGGCCCGTCCGGCCATTCTCAGTTAGCATAGGTCGAGGAGAGGGACATGCGCGACATCGCGGCCAGAGACGGGCAAGATGCAATTAAGCCCATCCGTGTCGTGCAGTGGGCGAGCGGGACGGTCGGCAAGGCCGCCATGCGTGCTGTCCTCGATCATCCCCGCCTCGATCTGGTCGGAGTGAAGGTCTATGCGGCCGAAAAGGAGGGGCGTGACGCGGGCGCGCTATGCGGTCGCCCCGACACGGGCGTTCTCGCCACTTCCGACCTGTCGGCCATATTGGCGCTCAAGCCTGACTGCGTGCTCTACATGCCCGAGAGTACCGACTGGGACGATGTCTGCACACTGCTTGAAAATGGCATCAGCATTTCCTCCACGCGCGCCGAATTCTTCAATCCGGACACTATCCCCGCCCCTCTTCGCCAACGCCTCGAAGCGGCGTGCGCCAGGGGAAACAGCAGCATCCACAGCAGCGGCAGCAGCCCTGGCTTCATCACCGAGGCGCTGCCCCTTGTTCTGCTTTCCTTGAGCCGCCGGCTTGATCTGCTCATGATCGAGGAATTTGCCAACTGCATCGACGGCTGCTCGGAGGAGATGCTGGTCGACATCATGGGCTTTGGCGCGGCCCCGCAGGATTTCCAGGCACGCACTTTTCCCGAACGGGACCAAGTGTTCGGCCACTCGCTCGCAGCCCTGGGCCAGGGGCTTGGCATTGCGATCGATCATTTCGAAACGGTCAGCGAGATCGCCCTGGCCCGGGAGGCCACTCCTCTTCACCGCTCCGTCATTCCGGCAGGTTCCGTCGCCGGACAGAGAATGGTCACGACGGGCTATCGCGACGGGAATCCGGTCATGGGCTTCCGATGCACCTGGTTCGTGACCGACGCGCTGGATCCGCCCTGGCCGATCCGTGCCGATGGCTGGCATATCACCGTCGATGGTGACACGCCGCTCGAGGTCAGCATACGCTTTCCGATCGCGCCTGAACAACGGGCAGATATTCTGCCCAATCTCACCGCCCATCGCCCCGTAAACGCGATCGAGGCGATCGTGGCGGCGCGTGCCGGCATTCTCACGACGGCCGAATTACCGCAGGTGATCGCCCATCTGGCCTGACCTGAGGTGGGCCGGGCTGCCATCAGGCACAGATTGCCTGCGTCTATCCTGGCCGGCCGGGCAGGCCCCGGCCCGAAGGCCAGTACCTGTTCGCCCGGCTCGGGCTTCAAGCCGCCACACCGCCATCCAGCAACAAGGTGCTTCCGGTCATGAACAGGGCCATGTCCGAGGCGCAGAACAGGATCGCCCGCGCAATGTCATCGGACACCCCCACGCGTCCCAAGCGGCTGCCGCCGATGCCGGGAATTGGGATCTGGCTGAGCGCCTCGTCGTCGAGTTCGGCCAGGAACATGGTCTTTTCCGTGAGCGAGAAACCTGGCGCGACGCCAAGCACGCGAATTCCCTCGGGTGCCAGCTCGATCGACAGCTGGCGGGTCAGCCCGACAACGCCGTGCTTGGAGGCGCAATAGGCTGCCTGGCCCTGCGAGATGCCCATGACTCCCGCCAGCGACGCGACATTGACGATCACGCCGCCCTGGCCTGCCTCGATCATACGGCGGGCCGCTTCCCTGGCGCCCACGAAGCTTCCGCGCAGGTTCACCGCGATGACCTCGTCAAATGCCGCATCGTCCAGATCGAGCAAGGGCACGAAAGAGGGAATGCCCGCATTATTGACCCAGATGTCGATCTTGCCGAACGAAGAGACGGCCAGATCGGCCGTTGCCGAAATGGCGGCCGGATCGCTTGCATCCATGCGCACAGAGAGGACGGTCACGCCAAACGTCTCTGCCAGTTCCGCCGCAGTCGCCGCAGCCGCCTCAGCATCGATATCGGCAATCAGCACAGAGGCCCCCGCTTCGGCCAGGCGACGCGCCGTGGCCTTGCCCAGCCCCCATGCCGCGCCAGTCACCACCGCCGATCGTCCGGCGAGCGAATAGAGGCTGGCCAGGGGCAGCGAAGACAGGTCGGGTATTGCCATTTTCATTATCCTCTCATGGTGCGGCTCCTGGCCGCATGATGTGCAGCCGCCATATCCGGTTCGCACGTCGCTCCGGCGCGCAATACCATCTATGCGACACACAATCGCATAGATGGTATTGCGCCAACAGGTCAAGCGTCTCCCGGACAGGCTGAATGACGACCATCTTTCTCCTCCTGGGCATAGAACCGGCTCGATTGCAGCGAGGTCAGTCAAGAGGGATGTTCGCATGTCGATCACGCAACAAAGGCAGGCGCGCCCGGAGCGCCGCCTGCCTTTGCCTGCCCAAGCACGGGCCGATCGGGCGCGCGATGCATTCGCGACTTGACCTGTTTAGGGACGCAGCACCCAGCCGCCATCGACATGGATCGTCTGGCCAGTGATCCAGCGCCCAGCATCCGAGCAGAGCAGCAGCGCCGTGCCGACCAGTTCGTCGGGCTCGCCGCGCGGGCGCAGGGCGCAACTCATCTGCAGGAACTGGATGAACGGGGAATCGTCGGGCACCAGCATCTTGCCGGCATCCGACGTGACATTGCCCGGCGCGATCGCGTTGCAGGTGATATTGTCCTTGCCCAACTGCTTGGCAAGCGTGGTGGTGAGGCCAACCAGCGCCAGCTTGGAAATGCCGTAGAGGCCGGTTGCGGGGAAGGCCCCGCCCGACGTCTGGTTGATGATCCGTCCGCCACCGCGCGCCCGCATCGAAGGGATCACCGCGCGGGCACACAGCAGCGCGCCGTTCAAATTGACGGCAAAGGCCCGGTTCCAGGCGTTGAGGCTGACGGCTTCGATATTGTCGTAACTGATGTCGACCATCAGCGCGGCATTGTTGATGAGGATATCGACACCACCAAAGGCATCACTGGCCGCCGTCGCCATGGCCAGCGTCGATGCCTCGTCAGCCACATCGACCTGGACGGCAATGGCGCGTCCGCCACCGGCGACGATCTCGTCGGCCACCGCCTGCGCGCCTTCGCCATTGAGGTCGGCGACGACGACAGCCGCGCCAGCCGCCGCCAGCCCCAGGGCATAGGCCCGGCCGATGGAGTTGCCGCGCCCGCCGGCACCCGTGACGATCGCGACTTTGCCGTCGAGGCGGAACTGGTCGAGGGTGAAGGACATGATTGGATCTCCTGAAAAGGTCAGTCGCCGCAGGCGGCGGATAGGAAGGGCATCGCGGCGCGGGACAGGGCTTCGGCACCGGCATCATCGGGCAGGCTGGTCATCAGCAGCCCGACATCCTTGCGCAGCAGCGGCGCGCCATGGGCAAAGGCGCCGGGCGTCGGCAGGCGGGCATAAACCTCGAAACCGAAGCTGCGGCCGCTGCTCGCCTTGATGAGGCCGCACAGGGCTGCCCCATCCAGGTCCAGCGCCCTGCCCGCCTCCATCGCGGCATGGGCCAGCCCCATATTGGCCGCCATCAGCGCATTGTTGACGATCTTGGCGCGCTGCCCGGCACCGACTTCGCCCATCCGCACGATCAGGCCACCAAAGCTTTCCAGCACCGGCCGGGCGGCCTCGAAAACATCGACCGCTCCACCGCACATTACGGTCAAGGTGCCGGCCGCGGCAGCGGGGCCACCGCCGCTGACCGGCGCATCGAGGAAGGCGATGCCCCGTTCCGCGCATCGTTCGGCCAGCGCCACGCAATGTTCGGGCAATATCGTCGAATGGATGACGATCCGGCTACCCGATCGCATCGCCGGCAATAATTGATCGACGATTTCCGCCACGCCGGCATCATCGACGACGCAGATGCCGACATGATCGCAGGTCGCTCCCAATGTCGCGATGTCCGGCGCTGCTGTGGCGCCCTTTTCGAGGAAGGGCGCCAGCGCATCCGCGCGTCGAGCCCAAAGCATGAGCGGATAGCCGGCGGCAGCGATCCGTTCGGCCATCGGGCCACCCTGGCTGCCAAGGCCGATGAAGCCGATCCGTTCCATCCCGCTCATCCTGCGGTGATCCCGGCATCGATCGAGATGCAATTGCCATGATAGCCACGCCCGGCCGGCGAGGCGAGCAGCGCGACCATGTCGGCGACATCCTCTACCTCGACCGTCCCGCGCATCCCGGAAAAGCGCTTGAGCAGTTCAAAGTCGCAGCCTTCGGGCGGCCGGAAATTGGTGGCGATGTTGGTGATCATCCCACCAGGCGCGACGGCGTTGATGCGGATCGGATGCTTCTGATACTCCATCGCTATCGCCTTGGTGAGATTGAGGAGGCCGGCTTTCGACGCGCAATAAGCGGCGGCATAGGCCTCGCCGATGAAGGCGGCCGAGGAGACGACATTCACGATCGCGCCATTCACCTTCAGCAGATGCGGGATTGCCGCCTGCGACAACAGGAAGGGCGCGGTCAGGTTGACTGCCAGCGTCTTGTCCCACAGCAGCCGGGACATGTCGGGCGAATTGGCGAGATAGATAAGGCCGGCGACATTGCATAGCGCATCGAGCTGGCCGAAATGGGTGACGGCGGCATCTACCGCAGCATGGCAAGCGTCAGCATCGGCCAGATCGACAACCGCCGTCTGATGCTCGCCCTCAGGGAGCAGGCTCAGGGTTTCGGCCACCCCTTCCGCATTGACGTCCACCAGCCACAGCCCTGCTCCGGCCTGGGCCAGCTTCACCGCCGTCGCGCGGCCAAGGCCCGAAGCTGCCCCGGTCACCAGCGCCACCTTGCCGTGCATGTCGATCGCGATGCTCATTGCTTGCCCCCCTCTTTTTCGTTCCAGGCCAGGCCCTTGGCGACCTTCCCGGCCATTTCCAGCACCACGCCCTGGATCACCGACGCCTTGGGCCAGCCGGCATGGACCGCATATTGGAGGACGAATTCGTTGAGTTCGGCGGCGGTGCAATTGCCGCTCGCCATGGCTGCGTGGAAATGGCTGGCGATCGGCACGGTGGCCGCGGAATCTGCGACGCCCACCAGCGTGAGGAAGCGGCGCGACCGCTGATCGATGCCTGGCCGGCACCACATTTCGCCGAACACGAAGTTCAATATGCCATCCTGCAGATAGGGGAGGCCATTGCCGACGCGCGGGCCGTCAAAAGTCATCACCGCACGAAATTCAGCAAAGCCCTGCTCCATGCGCTGCTGCGCATCCCAGGGTTCGGCCCGGATTGGCGCCAGCAGAACCGGCGCCAGCCCCTGCTCTGCCTCGACCCGATCGATCGCCGCATCGATCGCGCCCCCTTTATCCCAGCCGGAATAGACCGCGACATGCAGCGCCGCCTCGCGCAATTCGGCCTGGGTCAGCGCGCCGGTCGCCAGTGCCCCACGGACATAGCCGTCCAGCCGGTCGGCGGGCGCATCGGCGCCGGCCGCCGAAGCCAGCGCGATCAGGAAGCGCGCGCGTCGATCGAGCCCCGGCCGCGACCAGATTTCGGCATAGATGAAATCGCGCCAGCTTTCCGCCACCGGCGATCGCGGCGCAGCGCCATCCCGCCCGGTCAGTTCGGCCTGAAGGCTGCTGCCCAACGCGCTGCGCGCTGCGGGATCACACAGGCTCATTGCCCGCCCTCCGGCGCGGCCATGCTCATCCAGACATTCTTGGGCTGGAGAAACTCATGCAGCCCCTCGACCCCGCCCAGCCGGCCATGGCCGCTCTTCTTGAAGCCGCCGAACGGGCAATTGGGCTGCATCGCCTCACCCGAACCGTTCACATGGATCATGCCGGCCTGCAGCTCACGCGCCAGATGATGGGCGCGGCGCAAATTCTGCGTGTGGACATAAGCGCCCAGACCATAGTCGGTGCCGTTGGCCAGTGCGATCGCCTCTTCCTCATCATCGAACGGCGTCACAACCAGGACAGGGCCGAACACCTCATTCTGGGCGATCTCGCACTGGTCCGGCACGTCCGCCAGGATCGTCACCGGCAGGTAGAAGCCATCGGCAAAATCGCCGTCCAGCCGCTGGCCGCCCGCGATGATGCGGCCGCCATCGGCGACGCCGCGCGCCACCATGCCGCTGATCCGGTCGAGCGCATTCTGGCTGATCACCGGCCCCAGCACCGTTGCGGGATCGAACGGGTCGCCCGACTGGACATGGCCCGCCATCGCCCCGATCAGGTCGAGATAGCGGTCGTAAATGCCGCGCTGGACCAGCAGCCGCGTGCCGTTGATGCAGCCCTGCCCATTGGAGGAAATCGCCCCGGTCAGCCCCTTCTTCGCGGCGAGCATCAGGTCGGCATCATCGAACACGACCACGGCCGACTTGCCGCCCAGTTCCAGGCCGACGGGCTTGAGCGACTGGGCCGCATTGGCCAGCACCTGGCGCGCGGTCGCGCCCGATCCGATGAATTCGATCTTGTCGATGCCGGGATGGCTGACCATCGCCGCCCCGACATCGGCGCCGCCCGTGACCAGGTTGACGACGCCATCGGGCAGGCCCGCCTCATGCAGCAATTCGACCAGTTGCATGACGCTGTAGGGGGCAAGTTCCGGTGCCTTGATCACCACGCAATTGCCCGCTGCCAGCACCGGCGCCAGCACCATGGTCGCAGCGAACAGCGGTCCGTTCCACGGCACGATGATGCCGATCACACCATAAGGATCATAGCTGACATAATCATGGGCAGGGGCGCCCCACATCGGGATGGTGCGCCCGTGCAGCTTGTCGCACCAGCCGCCGAAATAGCGGAATTTCTGGGCGGCATCATAGCCCATATAGGGTGCCACCATCGCCACCGATCCATTTTCGGCGATCAGGCTCGGCGCGAAATCCGCCGACTTCGCCTCCAGCAGCGCGGCGATGCGGAACATGAGGTCGCGCCTCTTGTCGCCGGGCATCGCACGCCATGCGGGGAAAGCCTTGCGCGCGGCGGCCGTGGCCCGGTCGACATCCTCTGCATCTGCTAACGCCAGTTGCTGCGTCACCTTGCCGGTGCCGGGATAGACATGGGCGTGGCGCGCCGGGCCGGTCGGCACTTGGCGCTGCCCGCCGATGATGATGGGGTGACGCGGCAATGCGTCGATCACGGGATCCCTGAACGCCATGGCTCTCTCCTCTCGCGGCAGGAATAGCCCTGCCTGGTGCCGCTCGACCATTCGCCGGCGATTCTGTGAGCAGAGATTAATATGCACATTATTGCATCATCAAGGCGATGATTGCGGATATCGCCCTTGCGAAATATACTCCAACATGCCCATTTACAGGACATGATGCAGAATTTTCCCGAGCCGATTGCCACCAAGCCCACCATTGGCAGGAGCCAGCTCGTCCAGAAGACGACCAGCGCCCTGCGACAGCGCATTCTCGCCAGCCCGGCGGGCGAGCAGATCGGCTCGCTACCCGAGCTTGCCCGCGACCTCGAAGTGGGGATTGTCACGATCCAGCAAGCAGCGCGCATCCTCGAGCATGAAGGCTTGCTGGAGGTCAGGCGCGGTCCTGGCGGCGGCTATTATGGCAAGCGGCCGCAAATGGCCGACATGGAACGGATGCTGGGCGCCTATCTGTGCGGCGCGCCTGGCTCCTGGCGCGAGATACTCGACATAACCTCGCTGCTGTTCAACCGGCTCTGCGCCGCTGCGGCCCGCTCTCATGATGAGGTGTTGCACAGCCAGTTGCAGCAGCTGCGCACACGGATCGCGCGATGCTTCAGCATGGACGATCTGGGCGACCTAGAAAGCCGGTTGCAGGAGATATTATTCCAGATGGTGAACCAGCCGCTGTTCGAATTGCTGACACGCGTCGCGCTCGGAAGCGCGCGCGATGCCGAACGGGACGATGCTGCAACAGGTACATTCAATCTCTCGATCTGGCGCGAGGGCCGCCTGCGTATCATCGACGCGATTGCCAGCCAGGACCCTGCGCTGGCGCATTTCGAGGCTGACCGGCAGAACCGGCAGGTTCTCAGCATCCCGTTCCGGTTCGATCGCGATTAGGAACGGAAAGAAATTAGCCAACAGCGCTCCAGGCGTCCGATCGAATCCTCAAGAGCGCCATCAGCTCGCCGGCACGCCCTGATCCGCGTCATCCTCACCCGCTCGTCAAAGCCAAGGCGTATTCGACCAGGGGGAATTGTTAATGAGATCACCGGCACACCGAAATCGATTTTCGACAGCAGTCAACACACTGTGTCCTGATTCGCGCAGTGCGCACTTGGATAACGCCTGAGCTAATTGTGACGCATTGAGGCTTAGACCATGCAAGAGTGCAGCTAAGTACCTGATATTAAGCAACAATGCGCCACAACTTTGACACTTTTAATCAGTAGGTCGCTGGTTCGAACCCAGCTGGACTCACCACCCCAGACATCGCGATAGAAACCGATCCCGGCGCAACCTTGCCGATCGAGCGCGCGCATCCACGCCATTTCTGCGCACGGCGCACAACTGTCGCGCCGACAAACGACAGGACAGGACGGGTCCGGATGATATCGAGCGGGCGACGCGCTCGCTGCCAAGATCCGGGGCGCACACCGCGGTTTTCGAAAGGCGGGCGCGTCACCTTTCCATGACCCGACCTAGCCCGTCGCGCCCACCCGCAAAAGAAAACGCGGCCCCGGAACATGCCCGGAACCGCGTCTTTGCCCTCCCCCAAGGGAATGGGATCAGAACTTGCCCTGGATACCGACGAAGAAGCGACGGCCAGGATAATAGAGATCCACCGGCATATCCTTGTTGATATAGACCTTGGAATATTCCTTGTTGAGGTTCTGCCCCTCCAGGAAGACGCTGAAATGATATTCCGGGAAGCGCAGCGTGATCTTGCCGTCCAGATAGCCTTCGCCCTTGCGATAGAGCGGGTTGTTGCCATTGGTCGCGCTGATCACCGTATCCAGCCACTTGGACCGATAATTGTAGCTCACCCGGAAGTTCAGCCAGTCCTTGTCGTAGAAGAAGCTGGCATTGTAGGTATATTTGGAAAGGCCGGGATATTCCTTCAGCTCCGCACCGGTCGCGCTGTTGGTCAGATTGGTGCGGATGGCGCGGGCATAGGTGAAGTTGCCGCTGGCACCGAACCCGTCGAACGGCTTGGGCAGGAAGGTGAAGGCGGTCTGGGCGCTCGCCTCGATACCGTCGAGCAGCGCGCCATAGCCGTTGACCGGCTGACGCACGGTATAGCTGGTGCCGTCATGGAACAGGTCGACACCGCTGCGCGTCACGTTGGGAATGACGAAGCTCGACTCATATTTCTTGTAATAGCCAAGGCTCAGCATCGTGTCGGCATTGGGATACCAGGCCAGGTTGGCTTCCCACTGGTCAGCGCGATAGGGCTTGAGGTCCGGGTTGCCGGCGGTGCAGACATCATCGGTCCCGATGAGGGTCTGGTCATCCAGACAGTTGATGTTCGGCACCAGGTCGGCCGGCTTGGGACGGGCCAGGTTCTTGGCCCAGTTGGCGCGCAGGAACAGGTCGCGGGTCAGTTCCAGGTTCGCGTTGAACGCCGGCAGGAAATCCGTGTAGCTGTTGGAAATCAGGGCTTCCTGCGCAGCAATCGTCACCGTTTCGGTGCCGCCGGTCGCATTGACCCGCGTCACGCGGCTGATGTTCGTACCGACGCCGGTATCCTTGGTATGGGTCCAGCGCAGGCCTGCATTGCCGGTAAGGCGCATACCGAAGATCTCGGTATCAATATCGGCCATGACATAGCCGGCATAGATTTTCTCGTCGATGCGCGCGCTCGGAATCTGCGGCAGGCCATTGGCCTCCAGCACCAGATCCTGGTCGAAGCCCGACAGGTCATAGAATTGCGACAGCACGCTGGCATCGAAATTCGGGAAGGCGATCGCGCTCGGAATGCCCGAAGGCGCGCCCTTCAGGCCCGAAAAGAGCGGTGCGCCGCCGGTAACGCCACCCAGCGCGCTCACCATCGCCTGATATTGGGCGGGGGTCATGTACCAGGTATTGCCGTTGCGGGTCTGCGTCGGGTTCTCGACGATATTGGTCGTGTAGGACACGTTGGCGCTCGACTGATAGGTCATCGTCGTAGGATCGAGCAGGCGCGAGCCGCCGCCAGCATAGTTGAGGAACTTTTGCCGGCGCCACTGGCCACCGAACTCGATCTTGCTGACGATCGGATGGTCGATTTCCCAATCCGCATCGAACTTCAGCTGGTCTTCGGTGTTGTTCAGCTGGCCCGGACGATATTGCAGCGCCGGCCCATAAACGGGCAGCGGCTGGCCATTGGCGCCCACACGCGAATAATCGGTATAGACGTTGGGATCCGCCGGATCGAAGCTTGACGGGAAGGTGAAGACCGGCACCCCCTGATCATTGCTGCGGTCGATGCTGATGCCAGCAACGCTGGTGCCGATCGAGATCAGGTTGGTTTCCTGCTCGGTATGCGCGGTCGCATGCGACCCCATCGCGTCGATCTTCAGCCGGCTGCCCACGTCCCAGGTGAAGCCACCCGAGAAATATTTGCTGTTCTGGTCATAGCTGAAGTCGCGGCGCTGGACGCCGACGATATTGGCCGCGCCATTCCAGTTGGGAGCCGCAGCCGTGCCGACATTCACCGCATTGACCGCCGTGGTCAGGCTGGTGACGACATGATTTTCATTCACCGTCGACGTGCCCAGTTGCACGCGCGGGCGCGACGTACCGCCATTGGTGCCAGCCGCCAGAGCGGGATCGAGATTGAAGCGCTCGATACGACCCAGGTCGATCGAATAATTGGTGTCCTGAAGACGCTGGTTGCGCAGGTTGATCTGCGCATTGGCATAGGCCCGGAAACTGGGAGCAACCTGATACTGCAGCGTCACATCGCCCGAAATGCGCTTGTCGTTGCGGACCCACTGGCGATAGCGCGGCACGGTCGGCGCCCAGTCGAAGAACTGGGTTTCGCAGGCCAGTCGGCGTGCGGTCGCGTTGGCCGTCGAGGTGCCGCCGACGCCGGCGCAGCTCTCATATGTGTTGTAATTGGCATAAAGCGGATCGGCGACCGTCTTTTCGGTCGAATGATCGAAATCAGCGAGGCGCGACCAGTTGGTATTGCTGATATAATCCTGGCGCGTGTCGACGTCGCTATAGGTGGCGTTGACCAGGATACCCAGGCCATCGATCAGGAATTTGGGCGCGCCGGCAAAGAAGGTCAGGCGCGGCTTCCAGGTTTCGGTCAGTTCCTGATTCTGCCCCGCCGCCGTCAGCGAAAAGAGCGGATCCTTCAGTTCCAGCGGCTTGCGCGTTTCGACGCGCACGGTGCCGCCAATGCCGCCTTCGGTCAGGTCGACGGCATAGCCCTTGTAGACGTCGATCGACTTGACCAGTTCGGCCGCGATTTCACGGAAGTCGCCAGCGCGGGTGCCGGTGGCGCTGACCTGGCTGACGCCGTTGATCTCGACGCGGTTGAGATCGGGCTCGACACCGCGGATCGAGATCTGCGTGCCTTCGCCAAAGTCGCGGCTCAACTGGACGCCGGTGATGCGGGCGAGCGAGTCACCGATATTCTTGTCGGGGAAGCTGGCAATGTCGTCGGCGACGATCGAGTCGACGACGGTGTTGGCGATCTTCTTGCGATTGATGGCCGACTGGAGCGAGGCGCGGGTACCGACGACAACGATATCGGCGGCCGAAACGGCGCCTTCCTTCTTTTTGCCTTCATCATTTGTCTGAGCAATGGCCGAATCCGACATCAGCATGATGCCCGCCATGGTCAGGGCAGAGGCGCCCTTCAGCGTCCGGCGAACCATTGCGATGTTTGAAAAATTGCGTGCACTTTCAGTGGTATGCTCGCGCATAGCCGATCCCCTCTCTCCCAGACACCCCATGACCGACTCCGTTTCCCCACGGTCGTCGAATCAGTTTCTAGACGGAGAGTTACTGAACCTATATGTGGGATGCAATTCTAATATTTGGATCAGTAGTGATCCGGAGGGGAGATTGATGCAAATGCGCACCACTATTCGGGCCTTTACCATGATGCTCGGGCTGGCGACTTCGACCATGGCATTGGCAACTGGCCCCACCGCCCGAATAGCGGCCGAACGACTTGATCGCGGTGCGGTAGCGCTACCAGCGCAGGGCGGCGGCATGCTCATTACATGGCGTCTACTGGCCGATGATCCCGCCACCATTCGCTTCCGTCTGCTGCGCGATGGCAAGCCGATCCATGACAGCCGCGTCGGCGAAGCCACTGCCTTCGTCGACAGGAAAGGCAGCGCCACCAGCCGCTATGCGGTGCAGCGGATCGGCGACAAGGGCGCCCCCTCCCCCGCCATGATGTGGGACAAATCCTATCTCTCCATCCCCCTCACGCCCCCCGCCGACGGCGTCACCCCGGCCGGCGAGTCGTTCAGCTACACCGCCAATGATGCCAGCGCGGCCGATCTGGACGGCGACGGCCGTTACGAGATCATCCTGAAATGGGATCCGACCAACAGCCATGACAACAGCCAGGGCGGCTATAGCGGACCGGTGCTGCTCGACGCCTATCGGCTCGACGGCACGCGACTGTGGCGCATCGACCTTGGCCGCAACATCCGCGCCGGCGCCCATTATACCCAGTTCCTGGCCTTCGACTTCGACGGCGACGGCCGCGCCGAAGTGGCGATGAAGACCGCCGACGGCACGGTCGACGGCATCGGCACGGTGATCGGCGACGCCAAGGCCGACTGGCGCGGCCATGATGGCGAAGTGCCGCAGCGCGACCGCACCGGCGCCAAGGTGCTGCCGGACGGCACCAAGGTCGCGCCGATGCAGGGCCGCATCGTCAAGGGGCCGGAATATCTGACCGTCTTCGACGGCCTCACCGGCAAGGCACTGGCCACCGCCCCCTATGATCCGCCGCGCTATCCCGGCGGCAATCCCACGACCGAGCAACTGACCGAAAGCTGGGGCGATGGCTATGCCAACCGGTCCGACCGGTTCCTGGCCGGCGTCGCCTATCTCGACGGGCATCTGCCCTCGATGGTCTTTGGCCGCGGCTATTATGCCCGCACCGCGATCGCCGCCTGGGACTGGCGCGACGGCAAGCTGACCCAGCGCTGGCTGTTCGACAGCAGCCAGCCAGGCAAGGGCGACTATGCCGGGCGCGGCAATCACCAGCTTTCGGTCGCCGATGTCGATGGCGACGGCCGCGACGAGGTGATCTACGGATCGATGGCGGTCGATGACGATGGCAAGGGGCTGTGGACCCAGCCGCTCTTCCACGGCGACACCATGCATGTCAGCGATCTCGACCCCGCCCGTCCCGGCCTCGAAAAATTCGGCGTGTTCGAGGATCAGCGCCAGAATGGCATGATCGGCTCCGCCCTGCTCGACGCGCGCACCGGCCAGATGCTCTGGTCCACCCCGGCCGAAAAGGACACCGGTCGCGGCGTCGCCGCCGATATCGATCCGCGCCACTGGGGCGCCGAGTTCTGGAACTCCAGTTCGGCCGAACTGTTCGACGTCGCCGGCAAGCCGATCGGCCCGCGCCCGCGCCAGATGAACTTCGCCATCTGGTGGGATGGCGACCTGCTGCGCGAACTGCTCGACAAGACGACCATTTCCAAATGGGACTGGGAAAATGGCAGAGAAATCCCCCTGCTCTCGCCCGAGGGCCTGTCGTCCAACAATGGCACCAAGGCGACACCGGCGCTGCAGGCGGACCTGATCGGCGACTGGCGCGAGGAAGTGGTGTGGCGCAGCGCCGACAATCGCGAACTGCGCATCTACACCACCCCCTATCCGACCACGCACCGCTTCGTCACGCTGATGCAGGATCCGGTCTATCGCCTCGGCGTCGCCTGGCAGAACACCGCCTATAACCAGCCGCCGCACACCAGCTTCTATCTGGGCGCCGGCAAGCAGGGCGAACGCTGACTCTCGATCGGGTGGGCGGCGCCACAAACGCCGCCCACCTGACTGACCAATATATGGATCACATATCCATTTTTAGGGATATCTATTGACCCCTCGTCCGGCATCGCCCAAAGTGGCCTGACCAATATTCGGAGAGGGCAAGGGCATGAAGCGGAAATCGGCTGTCGGCGCGCGGATGCGTCAGTTGCGGGGTGGCCTGGCCCTGCTGGCGCTGGCGCCGCTCCTGCCCGCTCTCCCCGCCGCCGCCCATGACGCCTCCACCGTCACCGCCTCGCCGCGCCAGAGCTATAATCTCAATCCCGGCTGGCTGATGACCACCGGCGATCAGGCCGGCGCACAGCAACCCGGCTTTGACGACAAGGGCTGGCAGAGCGTCACCCTGCCCAATGCTTTCAACGAGACGCAGGCCTTCGCCCGCGATATCAAGGCGCTGTCCACCGGCATCATCTGGTATCGCAAGCATATCAGCCTTCCCGCCGATGCGACACGCGGCAGGGCCTTCCTGGAATTTGAAGGCGTGCGCCAGGCCGCCGAGATCTGGGTCAATGGCCGCTCGGTTGCCCTGTCCGAACATGGCGTGATGGCCTTTGGCGCCGATCTTACGGCTGCGCTCAAGCCCGGCGACAATGTCATCGCCGTGCGCGTCGACAATGACTGGAAATATAAGGAACGCGCCACCGGCAGCGGCTTCCAGTGGAACAATGACAATTTCAACGTCAATTATGGCGGCATTACCAAGAATGTCCGGCTCCACCTGACCGGCCCGGTCTATCAGACGCTGCCGCTCTATTCGTCGCTCGGTACCACCGGCCAATATGTCTGGGCCGACGGTTTCGACATCGCCGGCCGCCGCGCGACCATCCATGCCGAAAGCCAGGTCCGCAACGACAGCGCCGCCGCCCGCGCCTTGTCGCTCCGCGTCGAAATCCGCGATCCCGCCGGCCGCCGCATCGCCCGGTTCGACAGCGCCGCCACCTCGATCGCGCCCGGCCAGACCGCCGCCCTCGCCGCCGCCGCGCCGGTGGCCGACCTCCATTATTGGAGCTGGGGCTATGGCTATCTCTACACGGTGACGACCAGCCTGATGGACAAGGACAAAGTGATCGACAGCGTCGACACGAAGACCGGCTTCCGCCAGACCCGCTTCGGCGATGGCAAGGTCGACCTCAACGGCCGCACCATCATGGTCCATGGCTATGCCCAGCGCACCTCCAACGAATGGCCCGCCGTCGGCACCTCCATCCCGCCCTGGATCAGCGACTTTTCCAACGCGCTGATGGTGGAAAGCGGCGGCAACCTCGTCCGCTGGATGCACGTCACCCCATCCAAGCAGGACATCGAATCCGCCGACCGCGTCGGCCTGATGCAGGCGATGCCGGCGGGCGACGCCGAAAGCGACGTCACCGGCCGCCGCTGGGACCAGCGCAAGGAAGTGATGCGCGACGCGATCATCTATAATCGCAACAATCCCTCGATCCTCTTCTACGAAAGCGGGAACGAGAATATCAGCGAAGCGCATATGGCGGAGATGAAGGCGATCCGCGATCAATACGATCCCCATGGCGGCCGCGCCATCGGATCGCGCGAGATGCTGGACAGCCGCATCGCCGAATATGGCGGCGAGATGATGTATATCAACAAGAGCGCGAAGCATCCGATGTGGTCGATGGAATATAGCCGCGACGAAGCCGCCCGCGCCTATCAGGACAATTTCACCCCGCCCTTCCACAAGGATGCGCCCGCCTATAATCGCAACCAGGACAGCCACGCCATCGAGGATGTGAAGCGCTGGAACGACTATTATGTCATGCGGCCGGGCACCGGCACCCGCGTCAGTTCGGGCGGCGTCAACATCATCTGGTCGGACAGCAACACCCATTTTCGCGGCGACAATAATTATCGCCGCTCGGGCGAGGTCGACGCCGTGCGTATCCCCAAGCAGGGCTTTTTCGCGCATCAGGTGATGTGGAACGACTGGGTCGACAGCGTCACCCCCGCCACCCACATCATCGGCCACTGGAACTATGCGCCCGGCACGGTCAAGGACATGAGCGTCGTGTCCAATGGAGATAGCGTCGAACTGTTCCTCAACGGCCGCTCGCTCGGCAAGGGCCAGCGCAGCGATAGTTTCCTCTTCAGCTGGAAGGCTATCGCCTTCGCGCCCGGCACGCTGCGCGCCGTCGCCACCCACGCCGATGGCAAGACGTCGGAATATAGCCTCGCCACCACCGGCCCGGCGGTCGCGCTCAAACTCACCCCCCATGTCTCGCCGCGCGGCTTCGTCATGGACGGCGCCGACATCGCGCTGGTCGATGTCGAGGCGGTCGATGCCCAGGGCCGCCGCGTGCCGGTCGACGCCAGCAAGGTCCATTTCGATCTCAAGGGGCCGGCGCTCTGGCGCGGCGGCATTGCCCAGGGCGACAGCCAGGGCAAGGTCCGCGCCGGCCAGACCGAAGGCGAAGCGGTGGTGACCAAGGCGCATGGCGCGGACGGCACCACCTCCTATGCCGGCACCGCACGCGAGGAGGATAATTATATCCTCTCGCCCGACCTGCCGCTGGAAGGCGGCGTCAACCGCGTCCTGATCCGCGCAGGCACCAAGGCGGGCACGGTGTCGCTCACCGCTACCGCGCCGGGCCTCAAAGCCGCCAGCCTGTCGATCCAGACCAAGCTGCCCGCCGCCACCAGGGGCGGTCTGTCGACCGACTTCGCCGACGCCTTCCAGCCCGGCAGCCTGGTGCGCGGGCCGACACCCGCCACCCCCAGCTTCACGCAGCACCGCACAACCTTCGTTGCGCAGGACATCCGCGCCGGGTCGGGACAGGCCGATGCCGGCGCCACCGTCGACGACAATGAACTCACCCGCTGGGCGAGCGACGGCAAGCCGGACAATGGCTGGATCGAATATCGCTTCGCCACGCCGGTGCGCCTCAGCGAAATCGACCTGAAACTGGTCGGCTGGCGCTCGCGCGCCTATCCGCTCGAACTGACGATCGACGGCAAGAGCGTCTGGCGCGGCGAGACCGAACGGCAGCTCGGCTACACCACGCTGCGCTTCCCCGCCACGACCGGCCAGACATTACGCATCCGCCAGACCGGCCCGGTGCAGGACAAGGACGCCTTCGGCAAGGTGGTGGAACTCGCCAGCGCCCGCCAGGCCGGCGACACCGGCGCCGACGCCGTCCCGCCCGGCTGGCATCTGGGCATCGTCGAAGCCGAATTCCACGGCCCGGTCGACTGACGCCCCAAGCCCGCACGCCCCACATCCGTTCGTCTCGAACTGTCGAGAAACGAGAAAACCGCGCCGGCCGTTTCTCGGCCAAGTTCCTCCTGAGCGCCTGCATCAGGTCATACGGACAAATTCGGACGGTTTGAAAGCAACCAGAAGCTGACGTTCCCTACTCCCCTCCCTTGAAAGGGAGGGGCCGGGGGTGGGTGCGCCGCGTAGCGGCGGTCTACGGTCGATAGGGCAGAAACTCGCTACGCTCGCAACCCACCCCAACTCCTCCCTGGAAGGGAGGGGCTATGTCTTGTTACCCCCCATCACCGCCGTTCGGCGAACCTCAAAGCAAGCGCTACGACGCCTTCGCCAGTCCCGGCACCCGCACCGGCTGCGCCACTGGCCGGTTGAGCGCGACCGACAGCCGATCCGCCGTGCGCAGCGCCAGCGCAGCGATGGTCAGGGTCGGATTGGCCCAGCTCGATGTCGGGAAGGTCGAAGACCCCACGACATAGAGATTGGCCTGGCCATGCACGCGGCCATCGGCGTCGACCACGCCCTGGCGCGGATCGGTCGCCATGCGGGTCGTGCCCATATGATGATAGCCGCCGATCGCGTGGGAGGAGATGAGCGGATCGTTGCGCCACAGCTCGCCCGGCTCGTCCAGCCAATCGGCACGCTCGACCCGGCCCATGCCCAGCCGCTTGAGTTCGCGGCCCAGGCCATCGACCAGTCCCGTCACGCTATGCTTGTCGATCGCCGACAGCCGCCAGTCCAGCGCCACGCGCGGCACGCCCAGCGCGTCGCGTTCCTTGGTCAGCAGCACCCGGCTGTCGGGATTGGGCGCCTGTTCGGCCCGCACCAGCAGCGCGATCTCCAGCTTGCCCGCCTTGTGCAACAGCCAGGGGCGCAGCGGATCGACATGGCGCTGGGCCCAGGTCGCCGCCTTCTTGGTCATCATCCACATCCGCCGGCCACTGCGCGTCGGCGACATGTCGTGCTTGAGCGAGCCATAGGCCCGCATACCCCAGAATTGCGACGCCCGCGCCGGTTGCCGCCCGACGATGGTCAGCGAACTGTTGAGCAGCCCCTCGCGCCGCTGCAGATCGGCAGACGGCGTGATGAGCGCCGCCATGTCATGGCCGCCGATCCGGTGCCGCCGGCCGAACGCCTTGAGCAGCGGCCAAGCCTTGGCATCGACGATCCGCCCGCCGCGCGCATGGGGATGTTCCATGAAGTGGCGGCCGACCTGATCGCGCTCATTGCCGATGTTCGATGCCAGCAGCAGCCGGGCATTCTCGATCCCGCCCGCCGCCAGCACGAAGGCGCGCGCCTCGACATGCAGATGCGCGCCGGCCAGCGCCTTCGCCTCAATCCGGCTGATCGCGCCATCCTTCGTCACGATCCGCGTGACGCTGGCATGGGTGATGATCTCGCAGCGCGGATGGTCGCGCAGATCCTGGCACGCGTCGAAGGTGAAGCGGTTGAAGCGCGGGTCGAAATTCCACACCGGCATGTGCAGTTCCGACCGGTCGAAGCCGGGCAGCGGCACGCCATGGGCGCTCAGCGCCTCGGCGCTCGCCGGCTCGTCGCCAATCTCGAAAATGCCGCGCGCCTGCCCATAATAATCCTGCAGTTCGTCCCAGGACAGCGGCCAGCCTGACCCCGCCACCCAGTCGCGGCGCTGCAGGTCGATCGGATCCAGCGTGGCGCAGCGCCCGCCCCAGATCGCCGTCGTGCCGCCAAAGAAGCGCAGCCGCGCATCGTCCAGATCATAATAGGCCTGGCCGACATTCCTGCCGGCGTTGAGGTCGGCGGTTTCCCGCTCATAGTCCAGCCCGCCGCTTTCCAGCAGCAGCACCTGATGCCCGGCCGCCAGCAGCTGGCGCGCGGTGGTGATGCCGGCCGCGCCCGCGCCGATGACGCAGACATCTGCCCGCCGGCGCAGCGCGCCGGTCTGTTGCGAGAGATCAATGCTCATTCATGCGTCCTGATTATTGGCCAGATCGGCCGCGTGCTTCTGCAGGAAATCCTGGGATTCCACGCCGGTCAGCACATAGACGGTGCCCTTGCGGGCCCAGTAGGCGATGGTCTCGCCGTCGACGACCTGGGTGCGCGGCGTTTCCGGCAGGCCGGTGACGGCCCGCGCCGCGAACAGCGACACCGGCGCCTTTTCGCCCGCGTCGATTACCAGTTGCAGGCTCGGCCCATAGTCCGACGGGAAGAGCTGCACGTCCAGCACCCGCCAGCCGGCCGGCAGCACCGGCACGTTGATATGGGTGGCGGACCGGACATCGGCCGGGTCGAAATGCGGGATTTCGGGCTGCGACTTCATGTGCGACCGCACCAGCGCGGTCTTGTGCGACATCAAGGCCTCCTCGATGAAGACCGGCATCGCCTGCGCCGTCGGCGCGACGCCCATGTTCAGCTTGCCGACGCCCAGCGCCACCGCGGCGACGATGCCCGCCGCCATCGCCAGCCCGCCGCTCAACCGGCGAAACAGGCGGCTGCGGTGCAGCGCCCCCTCCACCTTGCGGGCGCTGTCGTGCAGGCGTTGCGGCACAGGCTGCTCGTCGCGCTCCGCCAGCGCCCGCATCGCATCGCGCACCGACAGGTCGGCCAGCACACGCGCGGCGACATCGGGATTGCGCACCAGATAATCG